>NZ_BAWH01000014.1 GCF_000586435.1 Psychrobacter sp. JCM 18901 | reverse complement strand
GGTGAATGATCAATAAAAAGCTGTTTAATGGCTCATAATAGAATTAAATCATCATAAACCTAGCTATCAACCGCACGAACCACTGCTTAAACAATGCTCCGAACTAATTCTTGTATCCGTTATTATACGCTGACTTGTCTTAAATAGTCATACATCTCTTAATCGAAATCAACTTCTCTCTAACTAGTAGATATAAAGCTCGATTGATTATAACCTTTCTTATAACCGTATAATTATCTTGATATGCAAGGTCGCGATATTAGCTGACCGACATCATCAAACAATCCGTAAAATCCGTTAACATATGGAACAGCAGTCCAGTTCCAATGATATTAAGAGGCTTACGAAGAAAGAGTAAAGCAAAATACACTAGCATCGCATAATAAGTATGTAACGGATGAAAATTAATGCTACATCTATTTGCCTGAAATATTGGGTTTGCTACCAGATGATCTATATCAACCAGCATGGTCGCAAGCAAAATCAGATATACTTTTTTCCACTCTTTTCTAAAAAAACGCAATCGCGATAAAAAGAGGAAAACCAAAGTGCAAAAAAATAATGTATTAATGTCTGCATACTGACCTATTAGTTTTAGTCTTCTCTATATAAGACCATCAAAACCAATATTTATTAATATACTGACAGCACTAAAAGGCAACACCTCAGTGTCACCTTTGAATCATTGTCTACCGCACTACTGTTATATATTTCAATATTCTATAATTTCGATATCGACGCAAAGTTATATAAATAGCAAAACAAGCATAAAAGGTATAAACAATAAATGGAGCTCATATCGAGAATTGAACTCGAGACCTCTCCCTTACCAAGGGAGTGCTCTACCGCTGAGCTATATGAGCGTATATTGAAACCTTTGAGTTGCACTAAAAAAATATCACGATGCAGCAATAATTACTGACTCTCGTGATGATTTATTGTTATGCTTTGCGATGGTGTATATATGGAGCGGGTGGCGGGAATCGAACCCGCGTCATTAGCTTGGAAGGCTAAGGTGTTACCATTATACCACACCCGCATTTACTCTTATTCAGGATAACTCTAATCGAGAGTTATGAGATATAGAGAGTATGCTTGGCGCTATGACAAACTTTAGAAAATATGGTGGTGGGGGAAGGATTCGAACCTTCGAAGCTTTCGCGACAGATTTACAGTCTGTTGGGTTTGACCGCTCCCCAACCCCACCTTAGGTTGCTTTGAACAAAAATGACTTACATTTAAGACAAATTCATAAAAAGCTACTTTAAGAGAGATGGTGCCGACTGCCGGGATCGAACTGGCGACCTACTGATTACAAGTCAGTTGCTCTACCAACTGAGCTAAGTCGCTTGTTCTCTTAAAGTGGTGGCTATTCTATCAAATTTTTTTGAGATGCGCAAGTACTTTTTCATCTTTTTTTTAAATTAATTTGATATAAATATTTAAGTCACTGATTAAGCTGGTTTTTTTTATAAATAAAAATATGACGATAAATTGGCTTTTTACTGGTAGCCTTTATTTTTGTCACATTACTGGCTATTTAATTAGCGAATACGCAAGCCATTACAGGCCATTTCTACCGCTTTTATTAATGCCAATGCTTTTTTTATTGGTTTCATCCCATTCTTTTTCTGGAATAGAATCAGCGACAACCCCTGCTCCGGCTTGAATATGTATTTCACCACGGCGCATCACCGCAGTACGGATAGCAATGGCCGTGTCCATATTACCATTCCAACCTAGATAACCAACTGAACCACCAAATACTGTTCGACGTACTGGTTCTATCTCATCGATAATTTGCATAGCGCGGATTTTGGGTGTGCCCGATAGCGTCCCAGCTGGGAAAGTGGCACAAAACACATCTAGTGCATCCTTATCAGCTCGTATCGTACCCTCAACATTAGATGCGATATGCATCACTTGTGAGTAGCGCTCTATAAACATCTTTTCTGTGACTTTAAAACTGCCATATTCGCAAACGCGGCCAAGATCATTGCGACCCAAATCAATGAGCATCAAATGCTCCGCTGTTTCTTTCTCATCATTTAGCAGCTCTTGCTCAAGCGCGAGGTCTTCAGCCTTATCTCGGCCACGTTGCCGTGTCCCTGCTAGCGGCCTTACCGTCACCTTGCCATTTTCGATACGGGATAGATTTCAGGAGAAGCACCGATAATATCAAAGCGTTTGTGATCATCGAGTGTGTAGCCATGCACCAAGAACAGATAAGGCGACGGATTAAGGTAGCGAAGCGCACGATAGACGGCTAGAGAGTCGCCTGTATAGTCCGCTGTCAATCGCTGCGCTGGCACTACCTGCATGACGTCACCTGCGGCAATGTAATCCTTTATTTTATTGACATCGCTACAGTATTTTTTTGGCACCTGTTTGCGATATAAATTTAGGCGTAGGCATTACAGGTGCGCGCAAATTGGATGGCTCTGCTAGCTTTTCTTCGATTTGTTCTAGCTCACGGATAGCTGAACTGTAGCCATCCTCAGACTGGCAATCAGCATAGACGATGATTGATAGCGTATTCTCTAAATTATCAAATACAATAACGCTCATCGAAAGCATCAGCACATATCTGGCATCGACATTGGATTGGGCGCATCAGATAAACCGACACTTGGCTCAATAACACGTACCATATCGTAGCCAAAGTAACCGACTAAACCGCCGCTAAAGCTCGGCATTGTTGGCACATCCTCAGCGGTTGGCATATGATACTGCGCCATCAGCTCACGCAGGTAATCAAAGGGATTCTCTACTGCCTCTGTATCAATATGATCGTTTCGCTTGGTCGTCATATTGCCATCAGCGTACTGCAAAATCAGATCGCTACCCAATCCAATCATGGAGTACCGTGCCCAGCGCTCACCGCCTACCACAGACTCAAACAGATAGGCAGAGCCATTTAGATCACGTACTTTGGAGAATACAGATACAGGAGTCTGCGCATCCATCAGACGCTTTTTTACCAGCGGTGCGTGACTAAAGCCTCTATCTCTAAAAGCTTGGTATTCTTCAAAAGTCATCATAATAGCGCTCTCTTAGCACCTTATAGGCAATAACAAAACTATAAGCTGCTCTATAAAATATAGCGCCAATATTCGCTAAAATATCGACGCTATAATGAGTCATTTGTTTAAAAAAACGGTAAGCACAATAAGGCTCTCTATCAAAAATTACGACAAAGACCGAGTGTAAAATTGAATTATGCACCGCCCATATTAAACAACCATAAGGCCAAACCGATAATTAGAATGGTCACAAATACCCATATAAACCAGCCGCCGCTCGCTTTTTTCTCTACATGACCTGCATGTGCAGGGTTGCTGATTTCTTGATCCATCGCATTGTTGCCTTCGGTACCAAGATCGCGCGGCTGCCCTAAATTAGCCGTGCCTGAAAACTGTGCACTAGCTGCTTGTTTGGCTTTTAAAACTTCAGGGTCAGCTTCTTCTTGTAACTCTGTTTTTGTTGTTTTGTCGTGTTCGTCTTGGACTGCTGGCTCTTCATGCACTGCTGGCTCTTCATGCACTGCTGGCTCTTCATGCACTGCTGGCTGCTCTTCTACCACTGGCGCGCTATCAGTAGATGCTGCATGTGATGACTCTGTAGACGTCACAGCCTCTATTTCAGTTGCTGTTGGTACAGATGTGTCATCCACCCCTTCTGTGGCAACTGGCGTTTCTTCTACTGGCTTAGGCGATGCTGCTTCCGCGTCAGACAGTACTTCATTAATCCCTGTTTCTTTGACAACTGGCTCTGTAGCAACGGCTTCTTCAGTAGCTAGCTCTTTAACAGCTGGTTCTTCAACAACTGGTTCTTCAACAACTGGTTCAACGGTTTCGTGCGTAGGGGTTACTGATTCTTCGGTCATATCTGAGCCGGCATCTGCAGGTAAAGGCTCTACAGGTACAGTATCATCTGTAGCAGGTAACATTTCTTCGATGCCAGTCTCTTTGATCACTGGCTCATTAACTGTTTGCTCTATGATCGGCTCTTCCTCAAGAACGCTTTCCTCAATTATCTGCTCTTCAGTCACAGGCTCACTAGCAGTAGTTTCCAGCACGGCAGCTGTGTCAGCATTTTCATGTGCATCTGCTACTAACTCCTCTGTGGTCACTGGCGCAGCAGATGCCTGTACTTGAAAGCTAAAACTTGCAAAGCCAAGCGTATCATTTGCTTTGAGATGACTAGATTCATTACCTGCAATACGTTGCTCATTGATAAACGTGCCATTAGAAGAGTCTAAGTCTTTTACGTACAGCTGACCGTCTAACACACTGAGTACCGCGTGATTGCGAGAAACCTGCTTGCTACCTAGGACTACGTCGTTATCACTACCACGACCTATAGATAAGCTATCACTAACCGTCAGTGTTAGGTCACCTAGCGCTTCGGTCAATGCATTCAGCTGCCAAGTTGTACTTGCTGCCGTATTCGTACTTTCTGTCTCGTTTGTCATGTTATAACTCCTTATTTTTCTATTGAATATCCAATGATGCTAAAAATAATAACTCTAAAATATTACTGCCAATTGATGATAAGTATTGTCGCTATTTCTTTAATAATATTTGCCTAGCACGGTTTATTAAGTACTTTCCTCAGACACCATACAGTATTTACTTTGGTATAAAGTGAGGTTTTATAACTTTGTCAAGCTTGCTATAGGGGATATTAAGAATAGGCATACCGTAAGCATATGGGCCGATAGAATAATGCTGGTAACGAATGCTAACGCCTGTATCAGTCAAGGTCACATTATCGCTCAACGTAAATGGCCAGTTTTTCTCATAACTGCTCACGTCTTCGGCAACCGTTTTGACCCACACTTTATACGCATCATAGGCAAGCGCCTCAAAACGAGGTTTTTTACCTGAGATAAGCATGTCGTCAAGCGTGACTTGCTTTTTGGTACTTGGGTCAAATACTAGGTACTCGCTATAAGGCATGCCGTGTGCACCGCCAGTATAGACGTAAGAGCTTATCTCAAACAGTTCAAAGTCATCGACATGACCTAGATAATTGGGCGCTACCATCAGATTATAACCCCACGACACATCATCAGGCATATCTTGGAATTGCGAACTCACAAAGCTATCAAGAGCATCTTTAACTTCTTTTTCGCTGATTTTACCCTTGATAGGTGCTGACTCTGTCATCTGACTATTAACGACCATATTATCGATACGGGCATTGGCAATCTCATCTATCCAGTTTTGACTGCTTTTGAGATATTTAACTTCAATCTCTGGACAGTTATCACGCTTGTCACATGTCTCTTGTATATTACTGGGTAGTTGATACGGTAGATATTCAGTGCTACTAAGAAAGCTTCCTGCATTTACCGACATACTAACGGCACTTAATAATAGGCTGCCAGTCAACATAGCAATTGAACGTCTCTGGCTTACCTTTATCGAAAATAGATCAGCCGATATAGATTTATCATCAATTTGAGTCGTAGTGTGCATATGTCCTCTTTTATAAATATAAAATGTTGTTTATCATTCTACCGTAACAATTGCACTGTATTGTAGGAACACTGTTTGTGTTTTTAAGGTTCTGTTGACAATTAAATGCTTATCTCCTCGCATTTATCACATAAATAACAGACAATAAAAAAAGACACGGCTAGCGTGTCTTAATAGATAAACAATACAGCGATGTGGCTGATTTTAATGCTCACGCGTACTGCTAAAAGTCACTTCTGGATAACGATCTTGCATCAACTGTAAGTTAACACGTGATGGTGCAAGGTACGTTAAATAACCACCACCATCTATTGATAATTGGTCATGAGCTTTCTTCTTGAACTTCGCCAATGCTACTTCATCATCGCAATGAATCCAGCGTACCGTAGCTATCGATACTGGCTCAAAGGTACATTGAACCTTGTACTCTTCTTTGAGACGATGCGCGACCACCTCAAACTGTAGGACACCGACCGCACCCAAAACCAAATCATTATTAATCTGCGGCATAAAGACCTGCGTTGCGCCCTCTTCGCTTAATTGTTGAAGACCTTTTTGCAGAGCTTTTGATTTAAGCGGATCTTTTAGTACCACACGGCGGAACAATTCAGGAGCAAAATGCGGAATACCGGTAAAGCTTAACTCTTCGCCTTCAGTGAAGCTGTCACCGATGGAGATGGTGCCATGGTTATGCAAACCAATGATATCACCCGGATAGGCTTCTTCTAGCGCCTCGCGGTCACCTGCTAAAAAGGTCAGCGCATCAGCAATACGTACGTCTTTCCCCAGACGCACATGTTTCATTTTCATGCCCTTCTCGTACTTACCAGAGCACACTCGCAAGAACGCAATACGGTCACGGTGACGCGGATCCATATTGGCCTGAATCTTAAAGACGAAGCCTGTAAAATCTGTCTCGGTGGCTGATACTTCACGCTCAGTCGTTGGATGAGCTTTTGGCGGCGGTGCATACTTGACTAAGGTATCAAGTACCATGTTTACCCCAAAGTTACCCAATGCCGTACCAAACAATACTGGCGTCATCTCGCCAGCCAAAAATGCGTCAACACTGAACTCTTCTAACGCCATCTGTACCAGCTCAAGCGACTCTTCAAAAGCGTCAAACATCAACTGTCCTAGACGCTCACGGATATCTGGATAATCGTAGCCTTCTCGGGTCTCAGAGACCGTCATCTTGCCGCCATTACCTTTTTCATAAAAGTAAGTTTTATTTTCAGTCAGATGATAGACACCGATGAAGTCTTGACCCATACCGATAGGCCAAGTCACTGGGATACATTTGATTTTTAGAACGGCTTCGATTTCGCTAAGCAATTCAAGCGGCTCACGAATCTGACGATCTAGCTTGTTGACGAATGAGATGATAGGTGTATCGCGCATACGACACACTTCCATCAGCTTGATGGTTCGTTCTTCGACACCTTTTGCGCCATCGACCATCATCAGCGCACTATCCACTGCGGTCAAAGTGCGGTAGGTATCTTCACTAAAGTCGGCGTGACCTGGGGTATCTAGTAGGTTGACCATATGGTCTTTATACGGAAACTGCATGACAGACGTCGTAATCGAGATACCACGCTCTTGTTCCATGCTCATCCAATCTGAGGTTGCATGACGATCTGTCTTACGGCCTTTTACTTCGCCACTACCTGAATCGCTTGACCCCACAACAGGAGTTTTTCGGTCATGGTGGTCTTACCAGCATCGGGATGCGAGATAATGGCAAAGGTGCGGCGCTTAGCAACTTCTTTGTTTAATTTCTTTGGATCTACGCTCATAATTTTCAGCTTCAACAGTTATGTGATTTAGAAGTGACTCTAAATAAATAAAATAAATAATGGGCGTATTGTAGCGGATTTAGCATCAGGGTGCAGAATTAGCGTATAAAAAAACACGCTCCGTTATTTCAACGAAGCGTGTTTTTGGGCTTTTAAATTGCGATTATCCTGCTTAATTAGCGCGACTAATAACCATCACTCCATCTCAATAGTAGCGTTCTATTTGCTCAGCCAAGAAGTCGCCAGCTACTTCATTGACGATTATACAATCAACTACGTCAAAACGACTGTCTGTGTTCGGGTCAGTGCTACCTTTGGCGACATAGTTTGCCTCATAGACGTCTTTTCCATACTCAACACCGTTATATTCATAAGCAGGCTGATCATCGTATTCGAAAAACATGACTTGCGCGGCTTGTTGCTGATTGCCTACGCCCACTCCGAACTGAGAAGTTCTATGATCTCTATCAGCACTAAAGCGGGTTTTGGCCACTTCAATCCACCTCTCTATGGAGGCGTATCCAGTCTTGTTTTTATCATTAAAAGCCAAAAACGAACGCTCACTGGTTACCACAGGGATATAACAAACTGACCCTTCAGGAAAAGCAACATTGGTCGGAATTTCAGAATAATTATTTAAGTCGGTAATAATACCGTATCTATTGTTCACGTTTGTACTAGCAACATAGCTGTTCGCATGCAAACCCGATAAGTTGAGCGTCTTATAAGTAGTTTGATAGTCTAGCTGGTTATTGGTGTTTTTTTCATAGATGGGGCGTTTGACCGTCCGATTATTAACCTCGATGTCTTTATTTTCAAGTCGACCCTCGAAGTCATCTGCCAGCACGGTTCTATCTAAATCATTCAGGCTTTGGTTGCTATAACTGTTGATGAGATTGGTTGTTTTGATCTCGCGCGCACCAGTACGATACGTTTCATCAATTCGCGCAATTGCCGTAGCATTGGCTTTGCTATCATAACTATTAGCAAAGCTTGTCAATGTAATCTTGCTACTAGCCGTCCCATAAGCGCCGTCTTCTTCTTCGCACCCTATCAAAGCGAGCGTCGTCAAAAAGCAAACACTAGGTATCGCAATCCATCTATTCATCAAACAATGTCCTTATGATTCAGATTTCTATTATCTGTACTGATAACGTATATATGGCTCATTACCGCTATTGTACCTCTTTGACAACTGTACGATAAGATTGTAAATCTAAAAACGAATAAAACTGAGCCCGAAATCTCATTTACAAACTAGCAGTATATATTTACTCTCTATGCACTGAGCTGCGTGAGCGATTTGTTATGCTAGGTCTCATATTAAGATTTACCACTTAAATATAAACATAAAAACTCACAACAAAGGATGTGTCATGAAATCTTTATACTCTACCAAATCTACTGTTACTGGCGGCCGCATGGGTACAGCAACCTTAAGCGATAGTGACCTTGAAATCAATATGGTACCACCAGGCGGTAATGAAAAAGGTAATAACCCTGAGCAATTACTGGCGATGGGTTATGGCGCTTGTTTTGATGGCGCTTTAGGCGTGGTCAAAAAAAATGGAAAGCGCAACATTTGGCTCAACTGTTGAGACTCTGTAGACCTGTTACAAGGTGATAATCATGAATATAAGCTTGCCGTAAAAATTCACGTCATCGCTGATAATACAGACCTATCTGCTGACGAGATTCAAAAATTGGTCGAAAAAGCGCATGAAGTATGCCCATATTCGAAAGCAACCAGCGGTAACATCGATGTCGAAGTCTCATCAGAAGTAAAATAATGCATTCAAAGATTTCTTATCAACTATTTAATAACAAATAGTTGATAGTCATCAGACATTAAAAGAACTCAGTTTATCTGGGTTCTTTTTTTTGTTTTTACCAATTCATTTGTCTCGGAAATAGAATATCGAAAACTCAGTGTAGATTTCAATAAAAAAGAACACGATAGAACATCTCGTAACGGTTAAGCAGTTCGGCACACGATGATTTTATCGTTATAATAAGCGTATATATTTTTATCTAATAGCTGATAAGTGACTTTTATGACTGATGACATAGCTGACAATACCACCGATAACGACCACAACTCTCACCAAGCGCTTGACCCCAAAGCACTACCGAACTTCGATACCATGCCTAATGTGGCGCTGATGGATACCAGTCATGTAGACAAAGATCAGCCACCTTTTATTTTGGTTGATGGCTCCTATTATCTGTTCCGCACTTATCACGCCTTGCCAAAAACCATGCAAAACTCGCAGGTCTAATCACCAATGCGATACGCGGTACACTCAACGCACTACTAAAGCTGATGCGTCGCTATCATCCTACTCACATGGCTGTTTGCTTCGATACCAAATCACCGACTTTTCGTCATCATATGTCTGCTGATTACAAAGCTGCTCGTCCACCTATCGATGTCGAGCTAGTAGAGCAAATTCCTTATATTCATCGTTTGGTCACTGCATTAGGTATTCCGCTGTTGCGAATCGAGGGTGCAGAAGCGGATGATATCATCGGTACACTTGCCCATCGTGCTGTCGAGCAAGGCCATCATGTGTCATCTCAACGGGTGATAAAGACATGATGCAGCTGGTCAACGACTGCGTAATATTGGAAGACAGCTTTACAGGTAAAGTCACGGATACGCCAGCGGTAATCGATAAATTCGGTATCAATCCAAATCAAATGATCGATTTCTTAACGCTAATGGGTGATGCCTCTGACGGTATCAAAGGCGTACCTGGTATCGGTAAAAAGACCGCTAAAGACCTACTCGTTGAGTATGGTGATATTGAAAACATGCTCAAGCACATTGGCTTTATCAAAGGTCGTGGGGCGAAAGGTCTGATTGAGCATGCTGACGATATTCCTTTTAACAGAAAGCTTGCTACTATCGTCACTAACTTAGCCATCGGTCAAGATTGGAATGATCTAAAAATCAATACCGATCCTTGTGCGCATATAGATGAATTGCGCGACTTATATAATGAGCTTGAGTTTAGAAATGAGCTGGCATCGCTCGATCATCCAAATCACCCTGCCAATGGCTCTAAAAGTGTTGCTGATAGCCAAGCCAATACTGAGTCACAGGCACAGGTAGCAAAATCGCTCCAATCGACCAATACTGACAACATCAAAGACAGTACTAACCATGATAAAGCGTGGCACACTGTACTCGATGAGCCAGCGTTTGATAGCTTGGTCGAATTGTTAGAAGCTGCTCCGCATTTTGTCATTGATACCGAAACCACTAGCGTTCATTGGCGTGATGCACAAATCGTCGGTTTATCTTTCGCATTGCAAGCACACGAAGCCTATTACATTCCGCTTACGCATAGCCTAGAAGGTGATGAGCTAACTGCCAAGCAGCTTGATCGCGATACAGTATTAGCTCGCTTAAAACCTGTCTTAGAAAATCCTAATATCGGTAAAATCGGTCAGCATCTAAAGTATGATGCGCACATCCTCGCTCACTATGATATCGACCTAGTTGGCGCCATACATGAGCAGCCAAATAACTGGGCAATGGACACCATGCTTGCCAGCTATGTCATCAATGCGGCAGCTACTCGCCACGGTATGGATGATTTGGCACGTCATTATTTGCAAACGCAAACCATCAGCTTTGAAGACGTAGCAGGTAAAGGCGCTAAGCAAGTTACTTTTGACCAAGTGGCCATCGATATCGCGAGCGACTATGCTTGTGAAGATGCTGATATCACCTATCAATTATTTGACGTGTTCAGCGTTGAGCTGGCTAACGATGCCAATAATGCCAAATTGCTACATGAGCTAGAAATTCCAACGGCAGAGATACTTTGCCAAATGGAAGCGCATGGCATTTTGATTAAACGTTCATTCTTAAACGAGCTATCAAAACGCTTCGATGAAGAAATTATCGCCTTAGAAAAACGCGCTTATGAAGTAGCTGGTGAAGAGTTCAATCTTGGCTCTCCTAAGCAGCTTGGTGAGATGCTGTTTGAAAAGCTAGGCGTGGCTGGTGGCAAAAAAACCAAGTCTGGTCAATACTCGACTGGTGAGGCGGTACTCTCAAAAATCGATCATCCATTGGTCGATATTACACTAGAGTATCGCGGACTGTCCAAGCTCAAAAGTACTTATACCGATGCGCTGGATAATGTCGCAGATAGCGAAACCGATCGTGTGCATACTAGCTACCATCAGGCATTAACGAGCACTGGTCGTTTGTCATCGACAGATCCTAACTTACAAAATATCCCAATTCGTACGGCAACTGGTCGCTTAATTCGTCAAGCTTTTATCGCACCAGAAGGCCGCGTGATTCTCGCAGCGGATTATTCACAAATTGAATTGCGTTTAATGGCGCATTTTTCAGGTGATAAAAACCTAACTCATGCCTTTAACGAAGGGTTAGATATTCACGCGGCGACTGCTGCCGAAGTGCTTGGTAAGGATGTCGCAGACGTCACTTCAACCGAACGTCGTAATGCTAAAGCCATTAACTTTGGTTTGCTATATGGTATGAGTGCCTTCGGACTTGCCAAGCAGCTACAGATGAGCCGCGGCGAGGCACAAGACTATATCGATATGTACTTTGAGCGCTATCCAGGCGTCAAAAACTATATGATCAATACCCGTGCCAGCGCCTATGAGCAAGGCTATGTCGAGACGATATTGGGCCGTAAGCTCTATACGCCTGATATCAATCATAGCAATCGTATGGTCAAGCAAGGTGCTGAGCGCGCGGCGATTAACGCGCCACTACAAGGCTCTGCTGCTGATCTAATCAAACTTGCTATGATCGCCGTTGATAAAGTGCTGCCAAAAGAGCAAGCCAAAATGCTGCTACAGGTTCACGATGAACTGGTGTTTGAAGTGGATGCCGATAAAGTAGACGAAGTTAGCCAGCTAATTACCGATGCTATGCAAGATGTATTGATAACTACGGCAGTAGAAAAAGGCTGGAATGTCGACTTTGCAGTGCCTTTATTGGTCGAGACTGATAGCGGTCAAAACTGGGATGAGGCGCACTAGACATTAACTGTCACTAACTGCCATTTTATCAAGCGTGTAAGGCACGATTATTTATATATTTTGCAGATATGAGAGTTTTTGATAACTGATACTACAATGAGTCATTATATATTGTTTATATTAACAATCACTTATGACCAGTTAGTTATATTTCATAACAGTAATATCTAGGTACGGGGTTTATAATAGGTCATCTGTTAAACACTAACTATTCGATATTTTTGCTTTAAAGTGAGCCTTTGGGCTCACTTTTTTTTGTTTTTAACACATTCTTTTTGATACGCAGGAGCCAGTTATTTTGAGTTCAGATGGCATCATTGAAGTCCCTGGCATTATGCTTTTGATAATATGCCTATTTCGCAGTTCACAATATGTTATGAAAAGTCATGTCAAACAAATTAAGGCTTTTTGGCTGGCAGCCGTACTTATATTTGTCTCTGTCATTCGTCGAGAGTTGAACTATCTACCAGACTTACTAGTTCCAAGCGACTTTTCGATGCTTGGTCAATCTTATGACTGGTGGGAGGACAGCGTCCTTACCGTTATCTATCTCGTCGCGCTTGGTTTGCTGGTTTACTCGAGGCATTACCTATGGGCAGTGCTAAAAAACGTGCCAGTTTCGCTCTATCTTAGCGTTACTGTACTGGCTATCATTCAGTACATGGGCGAGAACGCTATTATGTTCCCGCATACATTTGGTGAAATTGTCGAAGAGCTGGCTGAGACTGCCATTTATGGTATTGCCTTGACCTATTTATGGCAATTTAAACTGGCTGACTATGAGTCATGTCTGGTACAGAAGTTAAATTATAAGTTCGACCACGCCAATAATTAACACTATAAGTTTTATTATTTATGTAGCGATCTGGCTATCGTACAAAGACTTAGTAGAAATTTCATAAACAATTACGGCTACTCATTTTGAGTAGTCGTTTTGCGTTCTAATCATCGTCTTACATTTTTGAACATCCTGTCACACCTTACTACTAGTGAAAAGTTGAATAAGCGTACAAACTGAGAAGCATATTATCTACAGTGCAATGAGCGATGACTTTAACAAGTCAGCGCGATATTTTTATTTCTAATGATGGCGACATCTAATAACTACAATAAGGAATTATTCATGGAAAATTCAAAAAACCCACTACCAAAAGAGATGGATCATATTGACGGTAATCGTCGTGACAATAATGACAACGTCGATAACTTAGATAACAATAATCAGGATGAACAAGACAACCAATTGGTTGATTTGGATAATCCTATGCTGCATACCATCGATAACGATGATGTGATTGATAATAGTGCAGGATTTAATAACTCAGAAGTCGGTAGTGATGCGACCCAAGGGCTGACACCTGCGCATCGTCAAAATATCGATGAGTCACGTGTCGATGAGATTTTGGTTCAGGACAATCTTGATGACAGCGATTATCCAGATGCGATGGATATTGTTGATAGAGAAGCGGCTGAACGTAGCAACGATGATGATTTTTAGAACTTAATACGATTGTTAATTTACCTCTCTAAACCAAAAAAGCACGCTTAACTATATTAAGCGTGCTTTTTTTCATTCTACTATTCAACTTACTAAAACAGCGACTTCGACTGTCTAAACCCAGCCATCTAGCGTGCCAGCCCAACCTTTCACCAATGGCAAACTCAACGCTTCAAGCAATTCAATATGTGTTTCATCAAGATTTAGTGCAGGAATATAATGATACTCTTGCCCGCCAGCATTAAGGAAGTTATCACGGTTTTCAATGGCTAACTCTTCTAGTGTCTCTAGACAGTCTGCTGAAAACGCCGGACTGATCACCTGTACCGAGCGCACACCTGACTTACCCCAGTCTTCCAACACCACATCGGTGTACGGCTTAACCCACTCTTGCTTACCAAAGCGTGACTGGAAACTGATAATCCATTCATCTTCCGTTAAGCCAAGTTCATGCGCCACTTGTGCAGCGGTACATTTACAGCGCTTAGGATACGGATCGCCTTTATCGGCATAAGGCTGCGGAATACCATGAAAACTAAACATCAACTTTTCAGGCTTGCCATGTATAGCTTGAAAGCGACGAATCGAATCAGCCAAAGCTTGAATATATAGCGGATGGGCAAAGTAGTCTTTGACAATCGTATAATTTGGCAAGTTGCGTTGCTTGAGCGTCCACTTCGTCAGCGCATCATATACGGCACCGCCTGAAGAGGCAGAATACTGCGGAAACAACGGTAGAATAACAAAGTGATCAACCCCTTCACCACGTAACGCGTCCATCACATCAGGCAAACCAGGATTACCATAGCTCATCGCAGGATGCACAGAGACACGAAATGGCGCCACACTATCGGCCAAACGTGGTTCTAATAGCTCAACTTGGCTTTTTAGTATTTTACGAATCGGTGAATCACCTTCCCAGATACTGGCGTAAGCCTTTGCTACGCGCTTAGGACGACTAGGTAAGACAAATAGATTCAGAATAATAGCCCATAGAAATTTGGGAATCTCGATCACTCGTGGGTCTGACAAAAACTGTTTGAGGTAGCGACGTACGGCAGGTGCCGTTGGCTCATCTGGTGTACCAAGATTCACTAACAAAACGGCAATACGTGGGGGCAATTTAGGTTTCATAGCAGCACTTTATTAGCAGTAAGTTATTAAGGGTTAGGTCAAAGTAATAAGAGACGATACTGTTAAGACATAGTTGAATAGATATCTCATTAGTGTAGCATTTTATCCATTAATGACGCGGGCTAAAAGCGCCCCTATACAATTTGATACGCAGTTGCTATTTATTAACTCTTGATTACTTGATGCTTGCGACTTATTCGTTATTCGCCTATGGCGCATTTTACACATAAACTATGATCGATGCGCTCGAAAGGCGCGCTCGATGGTTGTACTCCAACGCGCATCACCATACAATAGGCAGGCCCAGTTTATAAAAACCGTGTAGGTAAAATAGCCTGTTAACAACATGCCATTTTGCTTTTATTTTATTGATGATTGTAGTCTTGCGAGGTAACTTTGAACGCACGCTCTGATAATACCAGTGACCAGCATCCTAATTCACAACCTCACCCTAATAGCTCAGCCAATACCGACAGTGCTGTAGGATCTGTGGGTGTCGTTACGCCCCAGAATTTTCATTTTGCTGAGCCCTTAACGTTAGAATGCAACCGTACCCTGCCCTCGTTTGACTTGATGGTAGAGACTTACGGTACGCTCAATAGCGACAAATCAAATGCAATTCTGATTTGCCACGCGTTATCGGGCAATCATCATGCAGCTGGCTTCCATAGTGCTGATGACAAAAAAAGCAGGCTGGTGGGACAATATGATTGGCCCCAATAAAGCAATTGATACCAATCAGTTCTATGTGGTGTGTGTCAATAATATCGGTAGCTGTTTTGGTTCAACAGGGCCTACCACTATTAACCCTGATAGCGTTGGTTCGGACAGCGTTGATTCAAATAGTAGCGATGAGCCGCAAGTGTATGGCCCTGATTTCCCGCTGATCACTATCAAAGACTGGGTAAAAACTCAAGCAATGCTCTCAGATCGTTTAGGCATCGACGTTTGGCACGCCATTGTCGGCGGCTCAATGGGCGGTATGCAAGCGCTACAATGGTCTGTTGATTATCCAGAGCGATTAAAACGCTGTGTGGTCATTGCCAGTACGCCAAAGCTATCTGCTCAAAATATCGCCTTTAACGAAGTGGCGCGCCAATCTATATTATCCGATCCTGACTTTAAAGACGGACGCTATATACAAGAAGGCACTTATCCTCGTCGCGGACTGATATTGGCGCGTATGGTTGGCCATATTACCTATCTAACTGATGACGCGATGAAAGCCAAATTTGGCCGTGATTTAAAATCAGGTAAATTCATGTATGGCTACGATGTCGAGTTTCAGGTCGAAAGCTACCTACGCTATCAAGGCGAACGCTTTAGTGAAAACTTCGATGCCAATACCTATCTGCTCATGACCAAAGCCTTAGATTACTTTGATCCGACGCGCGACTATCCAATACGCGACTATCCATCAACGGTAGCAAAAGATACTACAGAGTCGGCAGTGCAAATAGAAGACTCAATCGCGGCGTCAGTCGAATCTAGCAAAGCGAATGCACAGAGTGAGTTAGAAGATGCGGTAACGACGATTGAGGATATTGAATCTGATCGTCAGCAAGAGCTTTCTGCGCTCAAAGCAGCTTTTGCCCATACACAATGCCAGTATCTAGTCGTTTCATTCACCACTGACTGGCGCTTTGCACCTGAGCGCTCGCAAGAGATTGTCGATGCGCTGATGGCCACTGGCAAACCAGTCAGCTATATCAATATTGACGCGCCGCACGGACATGACTCCTTCTTATTTGATATTCCTCGCTACATGGGTGCGGTTAAAGGATTTTTGACTGCGCCATTTATTACCCCTAGCCGCTCAGCCACAGGAGAACGCTCATGAGAATGGATCACCAACTGGCAGAGCGCTGGATTGCGCCGCAAGCACATGTACTGGACTTAGGTTGTGGCAATGGCGAGCTGCTTGCCCACTTACAGCAGAAACTAGGTGTAACAGGTTACGGACTAGAGATTGATGAAGACAAAATCAATGAGGCGATTGGTAATGGCTTATCAATTGTCGAGCAGGACCTCAACGATGGTCTAGCGCGCTTTGCTGATAACAGCTTTGACACGGTCGTCATGGCACGTGCCCTACAAGCAGTAAAAGCACCTGATGAGTTGTTGCTTGATATGCTGAGAGTCGCCCGTGAAGCAGTTATCACCTTCCCTAACTTTGCGCATTGGCAAAACCGTATCCATTTAGGGCTAAAAGGTATGATGCCCGTTTCTGAAGCGCTTCCTTACGAATGGTATAACACGCCAAATATTCACCTATGTACCTTTAAAGATTTTGAACTGTTATGTGCGCAGCATGATATTCATATTATCAATCGCTTCGCTGTCAGCGACTCTGACAGAGGTCATTCACCGCTGATGACCTCATTGATTAGACAAGCGCCTAACCTATTGGCAGATGTCGCCATCTATCGGGTGACCAAACAAAAGCCAGAGTAATAACAACTGTTAATGCTCCTTTTAAATGGATAATAAAGCTCAAATACGCTCAATTGAAACCTTAATGTAGTCTTAAGTTATTCTTACCCTTAAGTAACTGTATGATTTTATTGAAGACAATAAGGTATAGCCGGCCATTAATTCTTGTAATTAGTATTTGAGTTTCGTAAGTTTGGGTGTTAAGCTAGCAAAATAGTGTCGATGACACCCCTATTACAACCGTTTATCTGTTTGGTCATGGTCAAAACACAGACAAAACGATAAACCAAATTGCTAATGATTAGGTATGTTTATATCGCAAGATTCCACCTAATTGTTATCGCCGTCTAACTGTCTTTCGCGAGACAATGTTTAGCGGTACAATTTTTTTGCTTATTAACTGCCTAATTTTGGAGCTGCTATGAAATTATTAAAAGCTGCGTTGTTTACTGCATTATTTTCTTGTGCTGGTTTAGCCAATGCTGAGTTAATATCAAACGTACCGCTTGATACCTCACGTTTTGAGCTTATGCCTGTGAGCGAGCTGTCTAGTCGTGCCGCCCAAGGTAACGATCACGCACAGTTCTATCTGGCCAAGCGTTTGCAAAAAGGTGAAGGTATTGCGCAAAATACCCAACAAGCAATCCAGTGGTATACAAAAGCGGCTCAGCAAGGCGTTGCTCCTGCTCAGTTGAATCTTGCCATCATGTATTTGCGCGGCGAAGGCGTACAGCCTAACTTACAACAAGCTCGTCTGTGGTTAGAAAAAGCTGCAATGCGTGGCGATAATCGTGCCAGTTACACGCTTGCACTATTGGATGAAAAGCAAAAAAAATCTGGTCGATGCCTATAAATGGTATGACTTGGCTGCCCGTGATGGCATGCTAGATGAAAAAGTCCGCAACAAAGCTCGCGGCAAAATTGGTCAGTTGGCATTGAACTTATCAAGCTCAGACATTGCTAGTGCCCGTAGCAAAGCGGATACTTGGTTCCAGAGTAAGTAAATCTATAGCTATTTATTTTAGCAATAAAAATCCAGCCTTTGAGCTGGATTTTTTATATTTAAGGCATTACACCCTTTAATATTACTTCTCAACAGTACTGAACCATATTATGAAAAAAGTAATTTTTTTGGATTTTTATCATGACTTGTATCACAATACAGTCATTCTTCATTTATTTCATAGCACAACCACAATTCATTGAACGTTTTATCTCACTTTGGATAAGCTTTGGCGTAGAACAAACAGCTTATACTAAGTTTGTTTTTAGTACCATTGAATGGTGGTCGATAGTTCCTGTTGTGTGTTTAACACTTTCGGCTATTACACTACAACGCCCATCAAAGCTCTTATCAACTTTAACACTCATTATTAGTATGATCGGTATGCTGGCTTTGGTCTTATCGATATATTCGACCTCTCTGCTTATACCGCTCGGAAAGTAGATTAGGACAAGACTTACTATTCTACATTCCACAATAATGAAGAACGATAACGTCTATTTGATAGCTACCTTTAAATCTTGGATTTTACGCCTACATTTTGCATAATTGTCGTGCATCTTCCTCATCTATGGTTGAATGCTCATTTGAAATATATAGCCAACTATAATGAGTGTGACAATTTAAGCATAGGAATATATTAGACAGTGTGGTATCCCTCGATACATAACGCCTTGTGACACTGCAGTACTCACTATCTGGAACTCCTTTTGGGCGATAAATATCGTATTTAGAGTAAAGGTTTTTCTGCCAATCAACCATCTGCTGCAATTTTACAACCATTTGCGACTTACAATGGGGACAGTTTTTTTAGAACTGGCATTTCTACTTTATTGAATTGGCACTTACTATGGTTTAATACACCCTCATTATTTACATAATCAGTATTAATTTCAGAAAACCTTTTAATGTTAGATAAGGTATCAACACCAGCCTTGAACTCAACTTCATTATGTTTTAGGCGGTATAACACACTGTTATAATGAGATTTATACCTCTCAAATATTATGGAACCTACAAGAAATATCGCAATCAGATATAAGTCCATGATATCCGTCCAACTATATATTTTTGCCATAATTAAAAGAATTGCGTATAGCGACAGCCATGCGAAATAGGGCCAGTGATGTAAAAATGATTTAGATTTTCTATTTTCAACGATACTTACTTTGTTGATTTGATCTACATCAACTGGTTTCTCCGTCAAAAGACTGTGATTACAATGTGGACAAAATAGTATTCCTTTTTCGATTAAAGGGACAGCAAACGACTCATGACAACTTTCATGAGGACAAGTTAGGTTTAAAACTTTATTAGGTTTTGTTTTTGGCATGCAATCTCTTATTTTCTACTCGTCACAAATTTTGCACGATTTATAGCTCTATAAGGAACTATGGATCTTGTTAATATATTTTCGATGGTGATGGCTAAAATAAATATAATTAGTTGCCTTTATCATGAAATAAACAGAACAGATAATGATAAATGTCTACTATAGCAAGCCCTACTCATAGGATAAACGCCTAAAAGCTATTACAGCTTAGAGCAGATCACTTAATGAGTTATGTATACGCTTAACGATGCTATTAACTTTTAAAATATTCAAAACCCATCTAAAATTTGCTACACTACGCGCGCATTGGCCAATTCCACAATTAGACTAGTGTTATAACCCATTTCGAACTGACAAAGTCTATTTCAAATGAATGCGATATAAGAAAGCCGAGCGCAGATTGTACCCAAAGTACATCAAGCGAGGATGACACAATAACGTGTTCGTTTGAACCAGACTGTTAACCCAACGCACTAGGTTTACGACCTAGCCAGCAGGAGAAAAACATGAGTACCACTCAAAGTAGCAATATCCAAGATAGCACCACTCACAGCCCTACTACAACTGACAATAAATCAGCCCCTGTATACGATAGTGTAACTAATAATATCGTCGTTGCCGCACTATATAAGTTCACGCGCTTTGCTGATTTTGAGCAATATCGTGAGCCTATCCTAAACACTATGCTCGATCACGATGTGAAAGGTACGTTGTTACTTGCAAGCGAAGGCATTAATGGTACGATTTCTGGTACGCGTCAAGGTATCGATGCCGTACTTGACTACCTGCGTAGTATTGAGGCGATTGGTACGTTTACCTTCAAAGAATCCTATACTGACGCACAGCCTTTTTATCGCACTAAGGTGAAGCTAAAAAAAAGAAATCGTCACTATGGGTGTCGAGAATATCGACCCATTGGAGTCCGTTGGTCGCTATGTAAAGCCAAGCGAGTGGAATGCGTTGATCTCAGATCCTGAAGTCACCTTGATCGATACGCGTAACGATTATGAGGTGCAAATCGGCACCTTCCAAAATGCAGTCAATCCGAACACTGAAACGTTCCGCGAGTTTCCAGAATACGTTTCAAAAGAGCTAGATCCAACCAAGCATAAAAAAAAGTGGCGATGTTCTGTACAGGTGGTATCCGCTGCGAAAAATCTACTGCCTATTTACGCGAGCAAGGGTTTGAAGAGGTCTATCATTTAGAAGGCGGTATCCTAAAATACCTTGAAGAAGTCCCTGCCAGTGACTCTATGTGGCAAGGCGACTGCTTTGTTTTTGACAACCGTGTGTCAGTAAACCATAACTTAGAAAAAGGCAGCTACGAGCAATGCTTTGCTTGCCGTATGCCAATCACCGCTGAGGAGATGCAAAGCCCTGCCTATATCAAAGGCGAGTCATGCCCACACTGTATCGACAAAGCGACCGACGAGCAGAAAGCCCGTTTCCGTGAGCGTGAGCACCAAATGCAGCTAGCGAAAAAGCGTGGCGAAGCCCATATCGGTAGTGACGTGATGGATGTAATCGAAAAACGTAAAGCTGCTAAGACGGAAGCGCGTCTACAAGCGGAAGCTGCAAACAATACTAAAGCCAATTAAACTTAGCATTAGTACAATAAAAAAAGAAGTGAAATAAAAAAAGAGAGGCTCTAATCAATAGAACCTCTCTTTTTTATGATAAATCTTTAGTGACTATCAAAACTATTAGCACTGATATAGTTAATCCAATTTTATAATGGAGTGACTATATTAGAATAAGATACGTACGCGGATAGTCTCTTCTACATCTTTTAATTGGTCTAGTGCAGCGGTCGAATCATTGTAATCGACATCCATCACTAGATAACCAACATCACCTTCTGTCATCAGGCTCTGCGCTAGGATGTTAATGCCAGCTTCAGCAAATAAGCGGTTAATCTGAGACAGTACGCCTGGCACGTTTTTGTGAATGTGTAGTAGACGATGCGAGTTTTCTTTGAACGGGATAGAAACTTCTGGGAAGTTCACAGCAGTCGCTGTATCACCTTGGTCAGAGTATCTAACGAACTTATCTGCTACTTCCAGTCCGATATTGGCCTGTGCTTCTTGTGTTGAACCACCGATATGTGGCGTCAAAATCACATTATCAAACTTACGTAGTGGTGACTCAAACTCTTCGTCAGCTGATTTTGGCTCTTTTGGGAACACATCAATAGCCGCGCCCAAGATTCTACCAGACTCAAGCGCATCCGCCAGATCATCAATCTCGACGCACGTACCGCGAGCCGCATTGATAAAGTAGCTGCCTTCTTTCATCTGAGCGAACTGCTCAGCTTTCATCATATAGCGAGTGCTTGGTACATCAGGTACATGCAATGTTACGATGTCAGCCGTTGATAGTAGCTCTTCTAGACTACCAACCTGTACCGCGTTGCCTAGTGGCAACTTGGTCACAGCATCATGATAAATGACTTTCATACCAAAGCTTTCTGCTAAGACAGACAGCTGCGAGCCGATAGAGCCATAACCGACGATACCGATAGTCTTGCCACGCACTTCGTGTGAATTGGTCGCAGACTTGCCCCAGCCGCCGCGATGTACAGTTGCATTCTTCTCAGGAATACCGCGGTACAGCATAATGGCTTCGGCCAATACTAGCTCAGCTACCGAACGGGTGTTCGAAAATGGCGCGTTAAAGACAGGGATACCAAGATCACGAGCGGCGTCTAGATCTACTTGGTTGGTACCAATACAAAAGCAACCAATGCCGATAAGCTTATGTGCGTGCTCAAGCACTTCACGCGTCAACTGAGTGCGTGAACGAATACCTATAAAGTGAGCATCTTTGATCTTTTCGATCAGCTCGTCTTGATCTAAGGCGTGACTGATATTCTCGATGTTGTGATAACCAGCTCCTTCCAATACTTTTAGGGCATTGTCATGTAGACCTTCAAGCAATAAAAACCGGATTTTGTCTTTTTGTAGTGATAACGCCATATGAGAACTGTCCTATAATTGTTTTATAAGATTACCTGTTGGATAATCTATGATGGATGAAACGAAAACAGTCCCGATATCTTACACAAAATTTGAGGTCGATGTTAGCAGATTAGATGAATTATTGGTTATCAAGCCTGAAAAATTTTTATGCTA
This sequence comes from Psychrobacter sp. JCM 18901, assembly GCF_000586435.1. Lineage (GTDB taxonomy): Bacteria > Pseudomonadota > Gammaproteobacteria > Pseudomonadales > Moraxellaceae > Psychrobacter. The sequence continues at coordinate 60,981 of NZ_BAWH01000014.1, read as the reverse complement.
TAGTGAATTATTCTGTTTGAAACCGATCGAATCAACTATTTATTACTTACCTCTTATTATAGGTAAAAATTATCACCCACTTATTACTTCTACGAGCTGACTCATCACTGAATTTATAGTTATTTCACTATATAATAAGCAGTCCCAGCATCGTGCTTACGCCAATATTGAGATTTGACCATGACGCCAACTACCGCTCAGAACACATCCGAAACCAATGCCGTGCAAACCATCTTGAGCACGCTCACTGATACCCATGATTTCGATCCGACCCAAATCAAAACTGATGCTGAAAGTTTAGAGCATTGGGGCAAAGACTGGACCAAGCATTTTGCGCCTGCTGCTGCTGCCATCGTCTTTCCAAAGACCACTGAACAAGTACAGGCTATCGTACTGCTGGCCAATGAGCACAACGTCGTCCTCACCCCAAGTGGCGGTCGTACAGGCCTGTCTGCTGGTGCCGTGGCTGCTAATGGCGAGATAGTCGTTAGTATGGATAAAATGAACCAGATTGGACAGTTCTATCCTGCCGATCGAATAGTTGAAGTCGAAGCCGGTGTCGTCACCCAGCAGTTGCAAGAATTCGCTGAATCCAAAGACCTATATTACCCTGTCGACTTTGCCTCAGCAGGCTCTAGTCAAATCGGTGGCAATATCGGTACCAATGCTGGCGGTATCAAAGTCATTCGCTATGGCATGACCCGTCAATGGATTATGGGATTGACTGTCGTCACGGGTAAAGGCGATATCTTGCAGCTGAATCGCGGTATGGTAAAGAACGCTACTGGTTATGACTTGCGTCAACTGTTTATCGGTAGTGAAGGCACGCTTGGCCTTGTCACTCATGCGCAAATTAAGCTTGAGCGTCAACCACAAGACTTAAACGTCATGGTGCTTGGCATGGACAGCTTTAACGATGTGATGAACGTACTCTCTGCTTTTCAAGCGCAGATTGATTTGACGGCATTTGAGTTCTTTGACGATGTGGCGATTGATAAGCTGATGGCACATGGTCAAGTACAAGAACCGTTTGAATCGCGTACCAAGTTCTATACGCTATTAGAGTTTGAAGCACCATATGAGCCAATCATGGACAAAGCCATGGCCATATTTGAGCATTGTATGGAACAAGGCTGGGTGGTCGATGGTGTCATGAGCCAAAACCTCACACAAGCAGCAGAGCTGTGGAAGCTGCGCGAGTATATCTCTGAGACTATCTCAGTATTCACCCCTTATAAAAACGATGTGTCTGTACTAATAAGTCACGTACCGACCTTTATCGAAGAGATTGATCATATTGTTAGCAGCAACTATCCTGACTTTGAAGTCTGTTGGTTCGGTCATATCGGCGATGGTAATTTGCATCTGAATATCTTAAAACCTGAGAATATGAATAAGGATGATTTCTTTGCAGAGTGTCAGGTCGTCAATAAATACGTGTTTGAGACGGTACAGAAATATGGCGGTTCAGTGTCTGCTGAGCATGGGGTTGGTATGACGAAGAAGCCGTACCTGCACTATAGCCGCAGTGAGACGGAGATTGATTATTTACGAGAAGTCAAAAAAAGTATTCGATCCAAATAACATTATGAACCGCGGTAAAATTTTTGATATGTGATTAGTACTCTAAACGCTTAACCCAAAAAAAAGACGCTAACCCGAGAGCTAGCGTCTTTTTGGCTTTATAATTCGCAAAAACTACAATCTATAAATATAACAGTATCAATGCGACGACCAGTAGTATGCTCAAAAACCCTTGAATAATCAGAAATGCCTGATGCGGTGCCGCGATATGACGCACCATATTACCCAATGCATTATAAGTAATACCTGCCGCCTTAATATGAGGTGGACTATCGAAAGTTTTGATAATTTGCAAAAACTGTTCGGTCCGATCAGATGACCAACCGTGCGGCGCAAATGGTAAAAACGGAGATAATTGTACAGCCTGTTTCTTGGTTGCGGGCGACCATAACCAACGCTCTAAAAACAGCAAACGCATACGCCAGTCGGCAAAGCTGCGATGATTGATAACTTGTAGTAGCAATACTTCTACATTCTTATGACGACTATCGACGAAGATACGCTCTTGCAGATTAAATACGTCTGACTTTTTACCTTCAATACATTGCAGGAAGTGACCATTGCCGTAGCATAGCGTGCCTGTGATGTTATGCTGCTGATTGTAGTTACGTGCGTGGCCTTCTACTTCATCAAAAATAGAGGTGCTCAGACGCGAGCCAAGAGTCAGCGTACTGACATAAACCAACTGAACCAAAGCGGAGTCATCTATGTCATCCCACTTCATGATTCTATTGGTATGATTTAAAGGCATAATAAAATAATCCTAAGAAGCCGATGAGATACGGCTAAACGATACAAGCAACACAATACTATGCCTGAGTTGAACCAAAAAAATTGACTCACAAAAACGTAGCAAATATTTACTACGTGAGACTGTTATTACCGTTACAGCTTGCTATGATAACAAGCAAAACAAAAGGTGCTGATAGATATTATTTAGATTCTATATTGAGATAATAAATAGCAAGACAGTCGCAGGTACAATGATAATGCAGGGTTATGCGCTTATCGGTGCTCACAAACCCAATAGGTATAAAGTGGTATAGAATGCGGCGTTCGCTATCCTTTAGTCCTCTATATTAGCCAAAATCATTACGAAATATAGTGAGCAAAACAGCCTAAGATATCAACATAACCTATTGTAAATACGGCAATAAATTATTGTAACGACAATATCTTCCTATTGGAATGTTTTTATTACTTTTTTTGCACAAAAATCGGCATATCAATTTGCTATGACCCCATTATTTGATAACACTACATTCAATAGCTATTTAAAACAGGAAAATTATGAGTAAGATGGAAAAACTAGATGATTTTCACCTCACGATTGCTGAGATTAAGAAAAAAAGATTATCCACAATTAAAAGCCTTGATGGATCGTGTCTATGTAAACTTGGGTGGCGCTTGGTCAAAGACAACCATTCATACTTTAATCGATGCTTTTCCAGAAGGTCAGATTGCTTTGTTTGATCATGATCAGCTGATTGGTATCGTGCTCTCCATGCGCGTTGACTATGCCAAGTTTTCAAATCCACATACCTATGATGATTTGATTGGGCAAAAAGAAATCATTAGAGACAATCCAGAAGGTGATGCCATTTATGGTTTAGATGCACTCATCGACTGATTATCGCGGCTACCGTCTCGGTCGTCGTCTTTATGATGCACGCAAGGAGTTATGCCGACAGTTGAACTTCCGCGCTATCTTAGCTGGCGGGCGTATACCTAACTATCATAATCACAAGGATCTGACTCCAGGCGAATATATTGATGCCGTTGAAAGCCGTGAAATTCACGATTCAGCTTTGTCGTTCCAGCTATCTAATGGCTTTATCGTTAAGCGTATCTTGACCGCTTATCTGCCAGATGATAAACAATCAAAAGGCTTTGCTACCTTGCTTGAGTGGGCAAATATCTACTATGAGCCTAAAGACTATAAGCCTAATACTCGTAAGTCTGAAGTGCGTATTGGTGGTATTCAGTGGCAGATGCGTGAAGTCGAATCACCTGAGGAGCTATTGCAACAGGTTGAGTTCTTTGTCGACATCATGGCTGACTACAACTCAGACTTTGCCTGCTTACCAGAGTTTTTCAATGCGCCATTGATGGGTCTATGCGAAGAAACCGATCAAAATATTGCCATTCGATTTTTGGCGGGTTATACCGAGTGGTTCAAAAATGAAATCTCGCATTTAGCCGTCAGTTATAACGTCAACGTCATTACCGGTTCGATGCCGTTACTAGATGAAGACGATACCTTATACAACGTCAGCTATCTGTGCCGCCGTGATGGCACCGTTGAAGAGCAACGCAAAATTCATATTACTCCGCATGAGCGTAGCGCTTGGGTAATCGAAGGTGGCGATGAAGTCAAAGTATTCGACACAGATGCGGGTCGTATCGGTATCTTGGTCTGCTATGATGTTGAGTTCCCTGAGCTTGCACGTCTAATGGCACTTGATGACATGGATATCTTGTTTGTGCCCTTCTGGACTGATACCAAGAACGGCTATCTACGTGTTCGCCACTGCGCGCAAGCCCGCGCTATCGAAAACGAATGCTATGTGATGATTTGCGGGTCAGTGGGTAACTTACCGCAAGTTGAGAGCTTGGATATTCAGTATGCTCAGTCATCGATTTTTTTCACCTTCAGACTTTGCGTTCCCACATGATGCGATTATGGCAGAGACCACTGCCAACACGGAGATGGTATTCTTCTCTGATGTAAACTTAGACAAGCTTACTCACGTTCGTCATGAAGGCTCAGTACATAACTTAATCGACCGCCGTGATGATTTGTTCAGTTTAAAATGGAAGCGCAAGGCCAAAGTGCCAGCGAGCAAATTGAGTGATGAGCAGCGCCTTGAAAATTCAGGCAGCGTGCTTATTGGTGATCCATTACAAAACCGAGCACAAAAGCCATAATAGGTTGACGTAGCACACTTATAGTAGACTTTATAAATAATACGGCTGATTTTCAGCCGTTTATTTTTATCTAATGTCTACTCTTTGTGCAATGGCCATATAGGCAATCACGATAAGATAAGCAGTGACGATAAGCCATTATTTGAAAATAACTGAGAACAATATGCAAACCAAAAAGCGGATGTCATGACGACTGATATTGAGCAAAAAGAAGTAAAGCCAAAGAAGCAGCCGAAGCGAAAGATAGTTTCGATACTTAAAACGATAATGTTATACGGTCTCATGTTTGTCGTGATCTATAGCGTGATCAATTGGTGGCGACAGCCTGTCATGCCTGCCAATCCTCAATTGCAACTGACCGATTACCAAGGACAAAGTATCGATCTAGCAGCGATGAGTCACGAGCGGCCGACACTGGTATACTTTTGGGGTACGTGGTGTTCAGTCTGTAGCTTTACCTCACCCACCATTAATAAGTTAGCAGCAGATAATTATCCCGTGGTCACTGTTGCCGTACAGTCAGGCTCAAACCAAGAGTTGCGCAGCTACCTCGATCAACATCAGTTTGACTTCACCACCATAAACGATCAACAAGGCAATATCTTTGCAGATTGGCAAGGACAAGTCACACCGTCTTATGTGGTATTAGAGAATGGCGAGATGACACAAGGGCTAACAGGGATTCAGCCATTATGGTCATTGAAACTGCGCTTGTGGTTAGCATCTGTTTTTTAGCACTTGAGCCGTACTTTATATTTCAATAAATCATTATTTAAAGTGCTTATAGTTACGTCCGTGCTAAGGATATACGACGTAGATAAACGATTGATATTGGACAAAATTGGGCTGACCTCGCACAGCTCTTTTTACCCTACCCTTTTTGTCATATAATAGCTGCCGATCTAAATCTTTTTTTTGAATTATTTTTGCTAGCATATTTTATGTTGCAATCGTCTCGTTACCATTTATTATTGACGTAACTATTTACCGACTAATGAGCGATAATGGGTATTTATTGACATGATGGTTGATAAACCGACTATGATGAGCAATATACCTACTATTAGTAATTGAATAATATCGACACAGCATTAACCTCAGCACTATATTGAACTACATTGAACATCGAGCCTTGTATCCGGTTTTGAACCGACACACAAACCTACCTTTTAAAAAGATACCTTCTATGACTGATAAAAGCACTGACACACCAAGCCAAGATTACAAAGACACGCTGAACCTTGCGGATACGCCATTTGCGATGCGCGCAAACCTTGCCAAACGCGAGCCAGATTGGTTAGCTGCTTGGGAAGCAGATGACGTGTACGGTAAAATTCGTCAGGCGCGTGCTGGTGCGACCAAATATATTTTGCACGATGGCCTCCATACGCCAACGGTCAGATTCACCTGGGTCACGCAGTCAATAAAGTACTAAAAGATATTATTGTAAAATCAAAAACCTTGTCAGGATTTGATGCGCCTTATGTCCCTGGTTGGGATTGTCATGGTCTGCCAATCGAACAAAAAGTCGAAGCCAAGGTTGGTAAAGTTGGTCAAAAAGTGTCTGCTACCGAATTCCGTGGTCTATGCCGCGAATATGCGAGCACTCAGATTGAATTGCAAAAAGCAGACTTCAAGCGTCTAGGTGTGTTTGGTGATTGGGACAACCCTTATCTGACCATGAACTTCCATCAGGAAGCCAACATCGTACGTGCGCTTGCCAAAATATATGACAATGGTCATGTGACTCGCGGTATGAAGCCGGTCAACTGGTGCTTGGACTGTAGCTCTGCCCTAGCAGAAGCTGAAGTAGAATATCAAGACAAAGTCTCTGACGCGATCTATGTCAGCTTTGATGTGCTCGGTACGGATAAAGTAGCCGCACTGGCTGATATCGCAGATAACATCGCTGCTGTTATTTGGACAACTACGCCATGGACACTACCTGCCAACCAAGCTATCTCAGTACATCCTGAGCATAACTATAGCGTGGTTGCGACCGAAAAAGGCAATCTGTTACTCGCAGCGGATCTTGTAGAAACGGCGCTAAACGAACTTAAACTAGAAAATAACGGCATCCTAGCAACTGTATCAGGCAGCGAGCTTGAAGGCTTACATGCCCAGCACCCACTAATTGCAGACCGTCAAGTACCGCTCATCTTGGGCGACCATGTGACTACTGATAGTGGTACTGGTCTGGTACATACTGCACCTGGTCACGGTTTAGACGATTATATCGTTGGTCTAAAATACAACTTACCAGTGGAAAACCCAGTAAGCGGTACAGGCGTTTATTTAGATAGCGCTGCTGTATTTGCAGGCGAGCACATCTATAAAGCCAATCCAAAAATCATCGCTGCCCTACATGACAATGGTCATTTAATCAGCCATACCAAAATTGAGCACAGCTATCCGCATTGCTGGCGTCATAAGTCACCAATTATTTTCCGTGCTACGCCTCAGTGGTTTATCAACATGGAAACCAAAGGCTTACGTGCTCGCGCGCTTGCTGATATTCCTACAGTCAACTGGACCCCAGCGTGGGGACAAAACCGTATCGAAGCAATGATGACAGGTCGTCCTGATTGGTGTATCTCGCGTCAGCGTACATGGGGCGTGCCGATTACTTTCTTTACGCATAAAGAAACTGGCGAGCTGCATCCAAACACGCTTGAGCTAATGGAAACTGCGGCACAAAAAAATCAATGAAGGCGGCGTAGAAGCGTGGTTTGATGCTAGCTGTGAAGATTTCTTAGGTAGCGAAGCCGCTGACTATGACAAAGCAACTGACACGTTGGACGTTTGGTTTGACTCAGGCACCACGCATTTTGCGGTACTTGATCAGCGTGATGAATTGACCAATCCAGCTGATATGTATCTAGAAGGCTCTGACCAGCATCGCGGTTGGTTCCAGACGTCACTGCTAACGTCAGAAGCGATGTATGAGCGTCCACCGTTTAAGCAAGTATTGACCCATGGTTTTGTGGTCGATGAAAACGGTCGCAAGATGAGTAAGTCACTGGGCAATATCATCACCCCGCAAGAAGAAATCAATAAAACAGGCGCAGACATGCTGCGTCTATGGATTGCCTCAAGTGACTATCGTTATGAGATGAGCGCAGGTAAGACGGTCTTTAAAGGTGCGATCGATATGTATCGCCGTATCCGTAATACCTTACGTTTCTTGCTTGCCAATACCGATGACTTCAATCCAGCGACCGACAGCATTGATATCAATGAATTGGTTAGCCTTGATAAATTCATCATTGAGCGCGCACAAACCGTACAAGCGCAAATCATTAGCGCTTACGATGCGATGGACTTCCACCAAGTCACTCAGCACGTGACGGCGTTTTGCTCGCAAGACTTGGGTAGCTTCTATCTAGACATCATCAAAGATCGTCAGTACACCACGCAGGCGGAAGGTCAACCTCGTCGTTCTGCGCAGACGGCTATCTACCATATCACTCATGCTCTGATTCGCTGGATTACACCAATCCTGTCATTCACAGCGCAAGAGGCTTGGGAAGTGCTGAACCAACGTGATGCAGATAAAGGCGGCTATGTATTCACTCAAGAGTGGTATGAGTTCCCAGCGTTTGAGCTAAGTGCTATTAGCAATGATGACTGGCAGCGCATCATGTTCGCGAAAGACATGGTAAACAAACATATCGAGACTGCACGTGGCGAAAAAATCATCAATGCCAACTTGTCTGCCGACGTGAGTCTATATGCTGACGGTGCTATGTATGAAAGCTTAGCCAAGCTTGATGAAGAGCTTCGTTTTGTACTAATTACTAGTAACGCTGCACTAAAGCCAATGAGCGAAGCACCTGCTGATAGCATCGCACAGACAGAAGAAGCGACCGACACTAATACCGAAGAAGCTGTAGATTTAGTAGTCCAAGTAAGCGCGGCTACTGGTACTAAGTGCGTACGCTGCTGGCACATTCGTGATGACATCGGCACAGATAACGCACACCCTGAACTATGCGCGCGCTGCGTAACCAATGTCAGTGGCGATGGCGAGGTACGTCACTATGCCTAACCCAACAGACTCACCTGAAAGCCAGCATGACCAGCCGCCGCAGGTTGAGGTTGACCATTCACCTAAGCCTGCTCATGCAACCACAGGTAGCTCAACTACGCCTAGAAGTCGCCTGACCAAGTCAACAAATAGGACACCAAAGCTGGTGGCCAATGGTAGTCGTGCTTTTGTATGGTATATATTGGCATTGGTTGTTGTCATTATCGATCAGTGGACCAAATGGCTGGCAGAAACCAAACTGACCTTTCATGATCCAGTGCCGGTAATTGAGCCATTTCTTAATTGGACATTGGCTTATAACTATGGCGCGGCATTTAGCTTTTTGGCGGATGCTGGCGGTTGGCAGAAGTGGTTTTTTTCAGGACTGGCATTACTAATGTCGCTATTTCTAATCATTTATCTGATTAAAGCACCGCGCAAAGCCACGCTGTTATCTTTTGGTCTAGCCTTAGTGTTGGGCGGTGCAGTTGGTAATTTAATCGACCGCTTACTACATGGTCATGTTATTGATTTTATCCATGTGCATTATGCTGATGTCTGGCATTATCCGATTTTTAATATCGCGGATATCGGTATATCCATCGGTGTTGTACTGATTGTCATCGATATGCTGTTTTTGGAAAAGAAGCGTGAAATGCCACGTTCATAACCGTCTATAGCTAGAGACATTAATTCAATTTATAAATAAAAAAGGTGGGTTACGCAGTCGTAACCCACCTTTTTTTGTCGATCATTTTAGTGCTTTCGTCATACACGTAGCAATACTGCTAATCGTGAATGCAATTATTTATAGCAACGCTGATAGTAAATCAGTGACAGTCTCTAACCCACCATCTGATAATAAAAACAGCAAGCCTGCCATATTAATGACAACGGTCAAATAATAGGTGACCCGAAACTCAGGCTTTTGTGATTTGTGCCGCAGATACGTCTGAGCCAATAGCGCGCCTACCCAACCGCCAAGCGCGCTTAGTATATGTAATTTAGACTCAGGCGTACGCCAGTCGCCACTTTGCGCAGCAGCTTTGTCTTTGGCATACATGCCATAAGTAATAATCCCTAGCACGACGTACCAGCCGACCACTAGCCAGCTTAGTTTATCTGTTGCTGCTAATAAAGCTAAGACACCATAAAAAGCCAGTCCAAGAAATGAGCGTTTCTTTTGACCCGCTTCAAATTCCGCTTGGTGGCTACGTTTCTGATTACGCTGACGAATCTGCTGATTTTTTTTGTGCCATTTTTTGCTGCACAAACCCAAGCTCTTGTACTTGCTTGGCTCGCCTGCGTCCTTGGGCATCCTGTCCAATGCTAAAGACCACTGCCTCACCGATATTAGGACGGCGCTGAGCCTAAACTCACTCACATGAAAGAAGACAGACTCGCCTGCTTCAGTTTCAATAAAGCCAAACCCTTTATCGTCCTGCCATTTTTTTGACAGTGCCTTGTTGTTTATTCACTACCGACACCTCATATCTTTTAGAATTGCCAATTATAGTACACCATCTGCGTTACATTATTGACGCTTACATCTGGTCTTAGATGGCTTATTATTTCTTACACTATAATACTGCAATTAAAAACACTTTAATCAAACACATTATTTTCTATTCTTTTACTCTAGTAACCGATGGTTTTTTATTATGACTCAATCTCAATTTATTAATCCAAACGAAGACACGCGTATCGCTCACGGTAGCCTTGTTAAGCTGCACTTTGAAGTTTCACTAGAGAACGGTACCATCATCGATTCAACCTTTAATCGTGACGCACCTGTGTCTTTGACCGTTGGCGATGAGAGCTTGTTGCCTGGTTTTGAGCAAGTACTGATGAATCTACGCGCCGGTGACACTCGTACCGCACACCTTGAACCAGAGCAAGCATTTGGTGAGTGGAATCCTGAAAACATCCAACATTTTAGCCGTACTCAATTTGCGCTAGTCGCTGACAATCCAGAGATTGGCATGATGGTTGAGTTCGAAGACAAAGGTAAAAACACGCTGCCCGGTACGATCAGTGCCATCGATGATGATCAAGTCGAAGTCGACTTTAATCATCCGCTTGCTGGACAAGACGTGTTGTTCAAAGTAAAAATCTTCAAAGTCACACCACCCGGTGTCACTGGTATCAAATTGATGTAGTCACTTAAAGACTATCAAAAACTCGTTAGGCATTAACTAAGATAAAAGCTCGCGACGATAAAAATTAATATCGATAAAAAAAGCCAAAAGGGAGACTTATATGCAGTATCAAACCTTACCGCAACTCGATGAAAAAGTATCTAAAATCTGTTTAGGCACGATGACATGGGGACAGCAAAATACTGAGTCCGAAGCACATGAGCAAATGGATATGGCACTCTCTGAGGGTGTGAATTTTTGGGATACCGCCGAGATGTACCCGTCACCACCAGATAAAGACAAACAGGGTGATACCGAACGCTTTATGGGTACTTGGTTTGATAAAACCAAACAGCGTGACAAAGTCATCCTTGCTAGCAAAATATCACCAATGGACTTTTTGCGTGATGGTCAAACGCGCTTTAACGCCGAGCATATTAGCAGCGCTATTGATGGCAACCTTGAGCGTTTACAAACTGATTATATCGATATTTATCAGCTGCATTGGCCTGAACGTAAAACAAACTTTTTCGGTCAGCGCGGCTATGATGAAGAGATGTCAGCACAGTCATTAGATGATTTAACGCCATTTTTAGAGACTATTCAAGCGTTGAACGATGAAATCAAAAAAAGGTCGTATTCGTGCTTATGGTTTATCGAATGATACCGCGTGGGGACTCATGCGCTACCTGTGGGAAGCAGATAAAAACGGTCTAATTGCACCACTTACCGTGCAGAACCCATATAGCCTATTAAACCGTTTATACGAAGTTGGTATGGCTGAGATTGCCCATCGTGAAAACGTTGGTCTACTGGCGTATTCTCCGCTTGGTTTTGGTGTATTGTCTGGTAAATATCTTGATGGTAAACGTCCAACTGGTGCACGTCTGACTATGTATGATCGTTTCGGTCGTTATGTGAATGAGCAAGCCAAATCAGCCACTGAGCAATATGCCAAGATAGCTGCTGATGCAGGTCTGGACATGGCGCAGATGTCATTGGCTTTTGTAAACTCTCGTCACTTTGTCACTAGCAACATCATTGGGGCGACCACGACCGAGCAACTCAAATCAAACATCGACAGTGTCAATGTGGAGCTAACAGCAGATGTATTAGAAGCGATTGAAGCGGTGCATACACAGCAACCTAATCCATCACCATAGTTGGTATTTTATAGAGACTGGATGTTAATAGAGCCTGCTGAATAAATAATATTAAGTTCGCTCTATTAAATCTCCTATAAGAAAGGGCGCAAATCGTTTCGATTTGCGCCCTTTTATTAACTGGCTGAGATTAGCTGCACTAGTTCAACTCTAACTAGCTCAACTATAAGTAATCAGTCTTCAACTGGTGCGCTAAGTACTCTTGAGTGCAGCTCAGCCAACCCTTCATTCATGCGTGCTTGCAATAAATTGGTCAGCTCGCTTTTGTTACGACCCTCTGGATCTATAGGCGCGAGTGGCAATACATAAGCGGTCACGTTTTTGCTATCGAGCACTTTTTTCATACTTTCTTTCATCGTCAGCTTACCATAGTATGGCAATGCGTCGCTTAGTGTGCCGTCTTTATTGACATAAGCGATGATGATCGGTCTGATAGGCACATCAGCGTCAATGGCTGCTTGCAGCAATGTTCCATGAATGCGCTTTACTTTTTTACCACTAGTGGTCGTCGCCTCAGGGAAGAAAATAATCGAAAAACCTTTGGCTAAAAAGTCAGCAATCTGTGCCGATACTGAGCTTGCATCACCGGAGCCACGCTCGATGAAAAGCGTCCCTGCGGCATGGGCAAGTTTGCCAAATACAGGCCATTCACCGATTTCAGCCTTGGATAAAAAGAACGCTGGGCTCACAGTACCAACGACAGGGATATCCATCCATGACACGTGATTCGATACCCACAAGCCATGGAACTGCTCTACAGGTTCCACCTCTACCACTTTTACCCCAAAAGAGCCTGCCATCTTGCGGCAGAATGTCTGGATATAGCGTGGTAAGGTCTCGCGTGGTGGCTGCTTAAATGCACCGATACGCTTCGCCGCGCGTATGCCGCCGACCATGGTCGTGGTCATACCAGCAACCTGTCTGCCTCGGCTCAACTGTCGTCTGAGTGAAAAGCTTGATTTAGCTTGGCTCATCTTCGCCTCATGATTAAATAACGGGTGTTTAATAGTCAAAAAAACGAGCCCAGTATAACAAAGTTCGCACACTCAGTGATAGCTTGTTCACTCAGTGAATGCTGACTTTTATACAAATGGGTAATAAAGCAGATTTATAAAAAAATTATCCGCAGCAAACGCTGTAACATAAAACCATCGCTAATTATGCTAATACGCTTTAATATCAAGTGATAAGACCATATATAGATAATCATATGAACGCTACGTCAAAGCTTATTGAGCTGATTATGGCGAGACATTTACTTTATTAAATAGGTGATACTCTTTGGATTATTTTGAAAGACATGAAGGTGGCGAACGCGCCATTTTAGTACATTTAGACATCCGCCAAATTCAAGATCCTGATGATCTTAGTGAATTTGAGCTGTTGGCTGATTCAGCAGGTGCCGATCGTTTGGCATTAGTCACTGGATCACGCTCACGCCCTGACGCCAAATACTTCGTTGGTAGCGGAAAAGCAGAAGAAATCGCAGAGTTGGTACGCGAACACGAAGCAGACATCGTACTGTTTAACCATAGCCTGTCGCCATCACAAGAGCGTAATATCGAAGCGCTAGTGAAGTGCCGCGTGTTGGATCGTACTGGTTTAATTTTGGATATTTTTGCGCAGCGTGCCCGTACCTACGAAGGTAAGTTGCAAGTAGAGCTGGCTCAGCTTAACCATTTATCAACGCGTCTGGTACGTGGTTGGACGCATTTGGAACGTCAAAAAGGTGGTATTGGTCTGCGTGGACCGGGTGAGACTCAGCTTGAGACCGATCGCCGTCTACTACAGACTCGCGTCAACCAGCTAAAGAGCAAACTAGAAAAAGTCCGTCAGACCCGTGCGCAAGGTCGTGCCCGTCGCCAAAAATCTGATGTACCGACTATCTCACTGGTCGGCTATACCAATGCGGGCAAATCTACTTTGTTCAACCGTTTGGTCGATGAAAACATCTACGCTGCTGACAAACTATTTGCGACGCTAGACCCTACTCTACGCCGTCTGGACTGGCAGGGAGTTGGTCGTGTCGTCTTAGTCGATACGGTTGGTTTTGTCCGTCATCTGCCGCATGAGCTGGTTGAGTCTTTTCATGCAACCCTAGAAGAAACACTAGAAGCAGACTTGTTATTGCACGTCATCGATTCCTCTAGCGAAGACATGCACGAGCAGATTCAGGCGGTTAAAGAGGTATTGGCAGAAATCGATAACGATGTACCTGTGCTCAATGTCTATAACAAGATTGATTTGACTGACGAGCCTGCACATATCGGCTATGCTAGCGAAGGTCAGCCAAACCGCGTCTATGTTTCTTCTAGACAGAACCTCGGTATGGAAGAGCTAACGCTTGCCGTACAGCAACTGCTGACAGGTAAACTGACGACGTTTGATTTGACCTTGCCGTATGATGCTGGACAGTTCAAAAACACCTTATATGAACTGGGTGTTATTGAAGAAGAAAGCTACGACGATACAGGTCGTGAATGTCTGACGATTCGTCTGCCAAGTGACCGTCTAAGACAGCTACTGGGTCAAGCAAACTTGAAACCTATCGATGTATTGCCGCTTGCACAAGCAACACTACTGATGCCGGTACTCGAAGAGTTTGAGAAGGTTGACGACGTTGAAGAGCCAACCATGACAGAGGCTGAAGAAAAGGCGTTTGACGAGTTTGATGCATTACACTCAGAAACAGCTGATTCAGAAAAATAATGATCATTTCTGCAAAATAAGAACTATTGTTAAAGTGAGTCATTTGCGACAGTAGTTGAATGAACGTTTGATTCATACTGTTAGATCACAAACCCTTATATAGTACGTTAAAATAGAATAGACGATATCCATTGATATCGTCTATTTTTTTGGATATGACCAGTCACGGTGCATAGGCTTTATTAGTTGCCCCACTCTCTATATAATCGCCTGTTATACATTCAATAAATATTGATAGATAGCGCTAATCTCTCGAAAGTGAATCATTGCTACCATCAGTATGCATAGCATCATTTTCTACGTTGTGTTCTTGGTGTGATCACGCATTTTGTTTTGTACACCATCCATTTATATCTGACTTGGCCAGAATTGCTTATGAAGCTGCTCACTCTCCCCATCTCCCACTATGGCTTGCGTTAATTCTAACGTTGACCATGGTCATCGTTGTTCGAGAAACGGCGGTCGTTCTCTGTCAAATGGCAGGCATCGAAAAAGCGGCCAATATTGTCGGTTTGGTTGCGATGTTTGTTATCTTGATGGCGTGGCGATTGCTCAAAGGATTACCGAGCTGGCTCACACAGGCCAGTAATACTTTACTAGTCGATAGTGGGTTTGCCTTCTTACCCGTTTCTGCTGGTGCAGGCTTGTTACTATTTGCTCTAGGAGATGAGCTATGGGGTGTGATGATAACGATGATTGTTAGTACGCTCATACCATTGTGGGGACTGGCATTATTGGCCAATCGTTGGCTCAATCACGCTGCAAACACTGATAGTACGACTACCACTGAGCAAAAGGGACAGCCGTGAGCTGCGGAGAAATATTATGACTTTTGACAGCGTATTTATGGCAACCCTAGCCGCAATATTATTGACATTAGCAGCACACGTAATTGCACGTGTATTGGCACGTAAATTATCATGGCTACCGATGGTCATTACCGCACTTGTCCTCGTGCTTGTTTTCCTATTTGTACTGCAGTGGGATTACAACAACTATTACAGCGCGGCAAAACCTGTATTTGACCATCTGTTGGGATATGTGACAGTACTTCTGGCTGTACCACTGGCGGCGATGAACTTTAAAGGCTTACCAGTCAAAAAACTCACTCTAATTGTCGCTATCGCTAGTGTCGTTGGCGCATTACTGCCTATGTCGTTGGCTTACTTATTTTCACTCAGCCATGAGACCCTATTGGCTTTCGCTACCCGTTCTGTGACTACGCCGATTGGCCTGAGTGTCGCAGATTTAATCAAAGCACCGTTGGCAATGGCTAACCTAATTATCATCGTCTCAGGATTGATAGGTGGTACGGTCGCTCGCTTTTTGTTCCGCGGTATCAATGACGACCGTGCTAAAGGTCTAGCACTGGGGTTAGCAGCTCACGCGTTTGGTACTGTAGAGGCATGGCAGATCAGTCACACAGCAGGACGTTATGCAGCATTTGGCTTGGCAGTGAATGGGTTGGTTACTGCAGTTTGGGTACCTATCTTTATCAGTGCTATCGGTATCTAGTCATCACTAAAAGCTACCTACACTATTCTTATATTTTTAAGAACCTAACCATTAATAGTATTATCTACTGTTAATTTCAGATTGAAAATCACCTCGACTATTCAAATGTCATTATTATTTCTTAAAAAAATTGAGAAACTTTATTTATATGAATTCATAAACGAAAAAAACCGACTACAAATGGCTCATTAAGTCACTTAGAAAAGTTAGTATATTGATTTATCTAAGGTTATTTAATAATAGAAATCTGATTTTACAACTTAGTTTGTCAATCTGATGCGTCAAAAAGTTATTATATGTTATAGTAAGCAACTATTATTTTTTGTATCTATTGCAAGTGGTTCCTTATTGAAAGTGATAATTGCTAAGCTGCTGTCCTCACAGTGGGCTAAATAATTCTGCAAAAT
This sequence comes from Psychrobacter sp. JCM 18901, assembly GCF_000586435.1. Taxonomy (GTDB): domain Bacteria; phylum Pseudomonadota; class Gammaproteobacteria; order Pseudomonadales; family Moraxellaceae; genus Psychrobacter. The sequence goes on along the minus strand of NZ_BAWH01000014.1, from coordinate 44,510 downwards.
CAGTAACCGCTTAAGCGCCTAAATCAACGCATATGTAGGCAAAATAATTTGCTGTTATTCGATAAAAAGTGATTTTACTATGATAAATACGGCTACTTTGATGACTCGCTGCTTATCTCCCCTTTTGCTAAGTGCCATTGCTCTTTCGACTTTTTCTGTCGCTGCCAATGCAGGCAATATGTATATCTACAAAGACAAAGGTGGACAAGTACTGTTGACCAACGTCAATCCTAGTGGAAATTTTGATAAGTTTACGAAAAAAAGTAAAAGTAACTTATTATAAAGACTCTAAGATGTATGACGGAAGTAGCGATAGCTATGGTAGCAGCGCCGCTAGCAACAGCGGAAGTCGCAACTCTTACGACAGCTACATTCGTGCGTCCGCTGAGCGCAACGGTGTTGACCCTGCCCTTATGAAAGCGATGATGCATACCGAATCAGCTTTTAATCCAAACGCACGCTCACCAGTGGGGGCGCAAGGCTTATGCAGTTGATGCCAGCGACTGCGCGCCGCTTCAATGTCAGCAATCCTTGGAACCCTGCAGATAATATCGAAGGATCAGCTAAGTATATCGCTTGGCTCATGCGCCGCTTCAATAACAATGTCGAACATGCTGTCGCAGGCTACAATGCGGGTGAAGGCAATGTCGATAAATACGGTGGCATCCCTCCATTCAAAGAAACACGTAACTATGTTCAAAGAGTGATGAGCCGTTATCATAGCTTGTATAAGAATGATGCAGGGCTTTTTGGTGCAAGTATCAGTGCTAACAATCAAACCAGTAGCACCAGTACCAGTAATGGCTTACAGAATGTCAGTTACGGTACCAGCAGCAATGTTAATAGTGCCAGCTATGCCAACTCAGCCTATGCAGCTTTACGCTAAGCCAATTACCTAAAAGCCAAACATAAAAAAGCCCATTAACGAATTAATGGGCTTTTTTTTATGTTTGGCTGCTTTATATCTTGATGCATTAAGAGTAATAAAGCCAAACTGTGAGTCACAATTAAGGACTCACAGCTGATCCAATACTATTTGATGCTTACTTGTTAGCAGCCTGAGTTGCAGCAACTTCAGCAGCGAAGTCTTCTTGCTTCTTCTCGATGCCTTCACCAACTTCTAGACGTTTGAAGCCAAGTACTTTTACGCCTTCAGCTTTTAGGACTTCACCAACTTTCTTGTCGTTGTCCATAACGTATGGCTGACGTAGTAAAGTTACTTCGTCTAGGTACTTACGTAGGCCACCTTCGATCATTTTTTCAACGATGTTATCAGGCTTGCCAGACTCACGAGCTTTTGCTTCGATGATGTCTTTTTCGCGTGCCAATACGTCAGCAGCAACATCTTCATCATCTACAGCAACAGGGTTGAATGCAGCGATATGCATAGCAAGGTTTTTACCAGTGTCAGCGTCGCCACCTTCATAAGATACAACTACACCGATACGTAGACCATGACGGTATGCAGCGATGTTAGCACCTTCAAGGGTTTCAACACGGCGAATCTGGATGTTTTCACCGATTTTCTGTACTAGAGATACACGTGCTTCTTCAACAGTCTGACCTTCACCATAAGACAATTCAGAGATAGCAGCAACGTCAGTTACGTTGTTTTCTAGCGCAAGGTTAGCAACTTTTTCTGCAAATGCAGTGAAGCTGTCATCTTTTGCAACGAAGTCAGTCTGGCAGTTAACTTCTAACAAGAATGCTTTGTTCTCGCCTTGAGCGATGATGATAGCGCCGTCAGCTGCGATGTTACCCGCTTTTTTAGCTGCTTTAGCTTGACCAGATTTACGTAGGTTATCAATGGCAACTTCAACATCACCGTTTGATTCTTCTAACGCTTTTTTACATTCCATCATGCCAAGACCAGTACGGTCACGCAATTCTTTTACCATTTTGGCAGATACTTTTACTTCTGTCATAAGAGTCACCTTAGTATAGTTATGTATAGGAGTGCTGTATTTCTAAATGCTGTATTTCTATTCGATATCTTAGTATTACTTAAAATCTAGCAGACAGCTCGTTTTGAACGATTACTAATATAGCCATCAATGATGTCAAACAAATAACATCTGTACAATATAGCGATATGACCAGTAGGAGCGATAATACTCGCCCAATAGCTACTCGCTTATACGCATGGCGTTATTAATAAGGCTTTATTCAATAACAAGGCATGACGAGTAAAACTACATCATGCCTATTATGAGCTTATACGCTGTTCAAAACATTATATGGATGCTGATAGATACACTATCAAGACATCCTTACAAAGTTAAACTTTTTAAGTCAGCTACTTATTCTGCTGGAGTTGCTGCAGCTTCTTCTGCAGCTGGCGCTTCTTCAGTTGCAGCAGGTGCTTGCTCAGCTTTACCACCAGCTTGAGTTTGTGCGTATTCTTTACCAGCGATGATAGCATCAGCCATAGAAGTTACGTACAAAGTCACAGCACGGATAGCATCATCGTTAGCTGGGATGATGTAGTCAACGTTGTCTGGGCTAGAGTTAGTATCAACGATACCGATAACTGGGATACCCAAGTTCTTGGCTTCTTTAATAGCGATAGCTTCGTGATCTACGTCTACTACGAAGATAGCGTCAGGTAGGCCGCCCATATCTTTAATACCACCTAGTGAACGCTCAAGTTTTTCCATATCGCGAGTACGCTCTAGCGCTTCACGCTTAGTTAGCTTAGCGAAAGTACCGTCTTCTGCTTGCTTTTCTAGCTCTTTTAGACGGTTGATTGACTGACGTAGAGTTTTCCAGTTAGTCAACATACCACCTAACCAGCGATGGTCAACGTATGGCATGCCAGCGCGAGCTGCTTGCTCACGTACGATACCGCTTGCAGCGCGTTTAGTACCAACAAATAATACTTTGTTTTTCTTAGCAGCTAGGCCGTTTACGTAAGTCAACGCTTCGTTGAACGCTTTTACGGTGTGCTCTAGGTTGATGATATGGATCTTGTTACGTGCGCCAAAGATGTATGGACCCATTTTTTGGGTTCCAAAAACGTGTTTGGTGACCAAAGTGAGCGCCTGCTTGTAGTAAGTCGCGCATTTCGATTTTGGTTGGATTCTTTGTAGCCATGAGAATATATCCTATTGGTTGGGTTATGCCTCCACATCACAAAAACAGCCTATTTAGCGACACGCATCTGCTACCGGTTAGTTTTCATTAGTAAAGCACTAACAGATCACAAATTAATCAAGTCGCCAAACACCCAGCAATTTTTTTGCCATGATGTGTGTGTCATTGGTTGGTTTAAAAAAAGAAGCTATCGCTAGATTGAAGCAAATGCTCAAATCTAAACTATAAAGTGAATTATAAAAAAATAGCTGCGCTGTATTTTATCACATAACGCCTTGGAATCTCCAGCAGTTTGTTTGTAGCGTATCAATAAGATAAAAACAAACTACGGCGATAATAAAACAAAAAAAGCGACACATTTGCATCGCTTTTTTATGATTATCTTTTTAATAGCTATTTTTTAAGCAAGGTTAATGCTGCCGCTCTTTTATAGTTATCACTCGTTGATAGAGGATTGACTATAACTTATGCAATGCAAATACCAATGACCGCTTTGTAACCACGCCACGTAAATGGTGTGATATAGCTTTGACGATCTTTAGGTAAATAAGACACGCTTGGGGCACTCTCTACAATGTGCGGCGGCGAGATAATAAACTCTGAACCAAACTCTGTCCGAGCGTTACCTGAAATTGTATTGGCCATTTCACCCAACAAATCTTTCATCATAGTGATTGAAGAGTCAGGCTCGCCCATCACTTTGATGACTTCTCGCAACATCGCGCTTGGTGCACTGACATAGACGCAACCTTCTAAAGGCCCTGATATCTTAATGACACCGCTATAATCAAAGCCAATCGCGCTTTTGTTGTTGTTCAAGTAAGGGGTATCAATTGACACTTCCGAGCCATCGATTTGCGCAAAAAAACGCATTGATCGAGCTTAGAAATACACCCAATTTTTCTACTTTAACCATAATATATTAATATCCATCTGTATTACGTGGCAGCATTAATCTTGCAAACAAACCACAATCTCGCCTACTTCAGAATGCCAAGTGATGGGGATGATAAAAGAACGCTCATCGTTCGGCAATACAATACTTTGCGGCGCACCTTTGAACACAAATGGTACAGAGATATGAAACTCTGAGCCAAACTCTTTGCGTGCATTGCCTGCGATGGTATTGGCCACTTCCCCAGCCAGATCTACATAGTTCTCTTCACTTTTATCGGTTTCGCCCATGCTGTCTAATATTGAAGACAGCAAGTCACGCGTCGCCGAAAAATACACCACGCCTTTTTGGCCACCAGATATACCAATCACGCCTGTATAGTCATGGACTTTTGGCTGTTTGTTTTCTAGTAAGTAAGGGGTATCAGCAATTAGCTCTTCTCCGCCAAACTGATCAAAGTAATTACTAATAATACTTAAAAAAAATCTGTAGCTTTTGCTCTTTCATAATGACATCTGCTTTGGTCGATGAATGGTATTAGTCTTGCATCAGCTCATACAAAGACTCTACAAGCTCCTCTTCTGAAAAAGGCTTGCACAAAAAGCCGCTGGCACCCAATGATAATGCCTCAATACCAGTGGCTTTGTCCGATAACGCTGATACCACCAAAATGCGTACTTCAGGATCAATCGCGATGATTTTTTTCAATGCATTCTAGCCCATCCATTTGTGGCATGGTTAGGTCCATAGTGATTACATCAGGACGATGGACATTGAACTTTTCGATGGCTTGAACACCGCTAGTCGCTGTCGCCACCAGCATGAACTTTCCTGAATCGTATGCACGCTGAATACGGTTTCTAATAATATTTGAATCATCAACAATCATTAACTTATACATAACTTATCTACTACCTTTAATGAAGTGCTTGTCGTCCCTGACAATATAATTACTATTTTGATTAAGCTTTAGGTAAAGTAATGACAAACCGTGTCATCTGACCCAGCTCGCTATTTACATTAAGCTTGCCATCATACTCTTTTACTTTTGCTTTGATGATATCAAGTCCAACACCGCGGCCACCGTCTTCATCTGCGTGCTCTTTGGTAGAAAATCCAGAAGAGAACAGCTGTTTGAGTAAGTCGCCTTTGCTAAGCTGATTTGCCTCTTCCGTACCGAAACGACCTTCTTGAATCAGCTTATTACGGATGTTGTCATAGTTGATACCCTGTCCGTCGTCTTGCACCACCAACATAAAGTTTGAACCGTTGTCTTGCACTTCCAAATCAATGGTCCCAACGTCAGGTTTGCCAGTAGCATGACGCACATTTGGCGACTCGATACCATGGACTACCGCATTACGCAGCAACTGAATACTGATTTCTTTGATTGGTTTTGCAAGATGCGCCGGAATGCTCGTTTGGGTCAGCGTCGTACTTTTTAGCTGTACTCGCTTGCCCTGTCTTGCAGCAATCTCTTTTGTAAATTCATTGTAGAAAGACAGCAAATCGTCATCTGTTTCATTGTCTAAGTCGATATCTAGCCCACCATCAAAGTCAGCATTGCTAGCTGCATGGTCTGCTACTGGATTTTGAGTAGCGACTGGTGCTTGTACGGTTGACGCCTTAGCTGCTGACGGTGCTGAGCGGTTGATACGCTCACCCAACGTCGCAATCGTATTCGATAAGCTAAGCAAATCATCCAAATGTACCGCTAATGGTAAGAAGTCATTACCAGACAACTGACCTTGGTTTTGTAATGCATGCAGCTTGTCTTCAGCATCAGAAGCAATCTTCGTAAAGCTATGTAGTTTTAGTGCTGATGCTTCACCTTTTAAGCTGTGCATTTCACGATAAATAGCTTTTAATTTGCCTTCAAGCTCATATTGTGAGCTACCAGGATTTTTCAAGATATTATTCATCTTCTCGATATGCGCTTGGGTATTACCAATAAACTCATTAATAATCTTTGGATTCACATTCAAGATAGTCGTTAACATCTCAATCTGCATATCGTTTTGCGAACGCTCTTTTTCTAGGCGCTGTTCTAAGTAGACTGCATCTGATACATCGTTAACGTTGACCAAGATACGAGCAATGTCTTTATTGTCATAAACACGTGAGAATTTAAAATCTAAGAAGCGATTATCAAGACTCTTGTCTTCAGATAGGTTATGTAGCATGACCTTGTGTAATGGGTTAAGTGAATCTACCAGTTTTTCTTTAACGCGAGGGTTATAGAGCTGCTCAATAAATTGCTGGGTGGTCTTAAGGTCTTTATCAGAGATACGACCACGCAAGACATTGGTAAAGTTCTCCCCTGCCAAGCGATCAGAGCCGATGATATTGTTAAGCGCACGAGAATGCTGTTGACCAATATTCAAGTCTTTATCAAGTAGGAAAAGACCCGTATTTACCGTTTCCATAATCTCTTGCGTTTCTTGGCGAGCGGCAAGTGCTTCAGCATCCGTCTCACGTAGACGACGTACAAAGAAGAATACGAAAATTAGGAAGTAGGTAAAGATAGCGGCAACACCAAGTACCTGAATAAGACGAATGGTCGTTGCTTGACGTTGTGCACTATCGAACACGTCTTTTGTCAAATTATCCAAAGAATCGTTAATAAACAAACTTGATGTTTTCGCCTGTTCAACGGCCTGCGTCAATTCATCAGCAGACGTTACCATGATATTATCAGCATCTTTTAGATATGTTTGAATCTTAGGCTCTAGCGCTTTCCATTGCTCATTGGCCGCAGCAATATTGGTCTGTGCTTGACTATCAATTTTTGGCAAGTCATAGCTATTACCTTCTGCATCTGTGATTGTACTGCCTTGCTCAATAGCAGCAATCGAGCTAGTGATTAGCGCAGTATTTTGTTCTAAACGGCTTAGCACTCGTTGTATGTGCGGAGAGTTAGTATCCTCACCATAACTACTGTCTAAATCGAAAAGATCTTTAATTACTGCCTGTGCACTATTCGCAACTTGGTTAGTTTGGTCAATTAAAGCGGTGTTTCTTTCTAATAAATTTGAGGTATAAAACGTAAACGCCAGCAAAGCACCGATTAGAGATAAAAATAGTGCAATTGAAATAATCAGACCTTGATAGCGCTTATTGTCAACATTAGGTACGGTTGCCATCTTCAGAATTCCTTAGTTCAATTGCTTAGTATTGGTGTCAGAGTCGCTCTTTTCAGTAGGGTCAGCTTCACCCAACCAGCGCGCCTCAATTTCTTTAAATGTCCCTTTTTCTTTTAGTTTGGCAATACCTTCATTAACCGTTTTGATAAGCTGAGTATTTTCTTTTGCCATGAGCACCACTTGTTGGGCTGAAGGCGCATCTGCAGCTTCATAGGGTACAATTTTCACTTTATGCTCAGGATAGCCTTTGACGATATATTGCAAGACTGGCATATCGTACAAGAAGACATCCGTATTACCTTGAACCAAATCCTGATACGCCAAAAATGCTGTAGGTCTCGAAATTAGCTCCACTGAACTACCCATCTCTTTTAGTGTGTCTTCTTCTTTAGAGCCTTCTAACGTACCTGCTCTTAGACCTTTTATATCGTTTAAGCCTTTTATATCGAACTTACCTTCCAAATACATGATAGTAGCTGGGTTGAAAAAGTATGGTGTTGATAGACCATATCTCACTGCCCGATCGTCTTTGTAAGAAATACCAGAAATCGCTAGATCACGCTTTCCTGTTTCGACGCTATCGAACATGTCTTGCCAAGTTTCTTTGTAAAACTCGACTTTGAACCCCTGCTCTTCACCAATAGCACGAATTGAATCAACATCAGTGCCCTGCATATTGCCATAGTCATCCTGGAATGAAAAAGGCGGCAAATCACCAGTCATGGCAACTTTCAATGTTGGCGCTGTATCAGGTAACTTACTCACAAAGCTATCTGTGTTTTCCTTTACTGGTGCGCTTGCACTTTCTTGAGTAGCGGAATTCCCACAGCCGAATAGGCCAACACTCAACAAAATCGGTAACGCTCGATATAACTGCTTCATAATCTATCCTTGAAACCTAACGTTGTTTTACATTTTAATTAATTGACAATCTAGCAAGGTTAAGCAATGTCTATACATATCCACTTACAGAAAGTTACGTTAGATAATACTTACCTAATTTTGCGATTGCAATAATTATGTTTGGTCATTATCTACGTTTAGTTATATATATAAAATACAGCATATAATTCGGAACAACTTATGTTTACTAAAGTCTAGTGACCTTGCTACTTAAAGTCTCTATGAGACTTGATCCTTAACTGAATAATTATTCAACACAGAAAAAAACACTTATACGCTGTGAACGTATAAGTGCTTTTTTTGAAATACTGTTAACTTAAAATAGAGGCGCTGTTACTCTGCGTCGTCCAAGTTGAGATTACGATCAATTTTCCAAATCAGGAAAGAACCGAAACTCATTAGTGAGAACAGGGCAATACCAACTTTGAGAACTGGGTTGACTGGAAACAGGTTCAATAATAAACCGCCAAAGATACCGACTGAAAACATTAGCGAACCTTGTAGCGCACTTGCCATACCAGCACGGCGTTTCTGAAAAGCGAGCGCAATTGCAGAAGCATTGGGCTGGGTCAGACCCAGTCCTGCGATACAAAAGAAAATACAAGCCAGCACTAGTGGCAACCAAGCGTCCGTCCCTAAAAGCAAGCCGATCACGAATAGCAGACCCGCAGAGATAACCTGCATCATTGCCCCAAAGCGCAGAATACTTAGTATTCGAAAGCGATTGGTAAGCCATTGGTTTAACTGAGTCAAACCTACAAAACCTGCCGCATTCATTCCGAACAACCAAGCGAAATGTGTTGCTGAGACGCATAAGTATCCATGATTAGCTCTGAAGCGGAGCTGATATAGACAAACATTGCTCCCATTAACAATCCACCACCAATTGCTGGATAGTTAAAGGTCGGGTCTTTTAATAAGTCCCAATATTGACTGAGCACTTCTCTTGCAGGGCGTACGTTACGGTTTTCTTCGGTCAAAGTTTCAAAAAAGAAAAACTTAGTAAGTAACAAATTAAGAGCGCCAAATGCAGCTAAAAACCAAAAGATAGAATGCCAATCAAAAAACTGTAAGAATAGCGCGCCAAGCGATGGTGCCAATATGGGTGCTAAGCCCATCACTAAAATCATGATGGAAAAAGCTTTTGCCGTTTGTTTGGCAGTGAGGCGATCTCGAATCGCAGCGCGAGTAACTACTGCACCGACGCACGCGCCCAACGCTTGTAGAGTACGGCCTGCAAAAAGCACGTACTCATTGTCAGTGGTCGCACAAAGGATAGAAGCGATAACGTATAACGTCATACCTATATATAAGGGTTTGACACGGCCAACACGGTCACTAAAAGGTCCGTAAAATAGCTGCCCAAATACCAAACCTAAAAAGTATGCAGGAACAGAGTTGGCCATAAATGCCGTTGAAACACCGAAATCATCGGCCATCGATGGCAGTGCTGGCAGATACATATCAATTGATAATGGCCCTACCGCAACCATCAGCCCAAGCATCATAATCCATGCAACAGGCAAATCAGCAGAGCGCACTCGCTCAGAAGCGATAGGTTTGTTTGGAAGAGAGGGTTTTGAAGCAGACATATTTAGACCGTTTTATATAGTGGCTATTATTTTTAATATTTTATTTTTCAACGTTTAATTGCTTGCACGTGTTATTAGGTAGGCTTTCGTCATTTTACTGGCTTATCCAGTAATCAAAATGAACACCTTTAACAACAATAGTGCATCTTTACCCACATCGGTGCAAGCAGACAATGCTATATCGTGCTATCTGCTTGCATTTCAATGGCTATAAGATATTGGCGAAACGACCGCTAACAATTAAAAATCGTCAAATAATTAATCAAAATATGTCTAGTTTTCTTAGGTAGCAATTTCTTTTATCAGAATGAATCAAACGAAAATAACACTAGAAAATTTACTGATAGCAAAAATTTAGCGGAATTGGCGTTTGCCAAATAAGGTGCTGGCCTGCTTTGCTTTTCTGAGGGCAAGCTTACGATTACGACCAAGCATCATTTTAAGCTGCCATGCTTTTTCTTTATATAAAGTCTTAGCAGGCTGATCGTACATCGCATTTATCACGCGTTTACTTGCTAGCACCGCATCAGGAGAGCGCTCTGCGAATTCGGCAGCAAGCTTTTGCGCTTGTTCAAGAGGCGCTTCACTACAATGACTAATCAAGCCTAACTCTTTGCCTTCATTAGCATCGATGATACGGGCGCTCATGGCGAGCTCTTTTAGAGTGTCTTCTCGTAGGACCCCAAATGCTGATTGGGTCAGTCCCATGTCTGGCACTAACCCCCACTTAGCTTCCATAATAGATAATTGACAATCAGGATGGCTGATACGTACGTCACAAGCCAATGCCAACTGTAGTCCAGCGCCGATACAATACCCTTCCAATACTGCTATGACGGGTACTGGCAGATCACGCCATACCAAGCACACCCGTTGGAACGCACTTTGCCATGGCTTGATCAGCTCCCAAAGCGCAAATGCTGTGTTCTTTGGATGATTTAAGTCTCCTAAGTCAATCCCTGCACAAAAAGTTCCTTCTGCCCCATTTAGAATGACTGCGCGTATGGTTCTGTCCTTGCTAATACGACCTGCCAGCTTAATCAGCTCATTGATTACCTGAAAGCTCATGGCATTTTTTTTATGTGGACGATTTAAGGTAACCGTCAGTATGTTGTCTGTAATACTAACTTGTAAGGTCTCATACTGGTAACTTGCAATCGCGTTCATAACAATCCTTATTAATGAATAAAACATATATGGTGCTAATATTCACAATATTAGCAGGCTTGTCTTTGTTGTACCGTAGTAATAACTGACTGCCACGATACTATAGTCAGTTTCATATACAGCAGACACAGAGTACCTAGTTGATAGCGATAAGCAAATCTAACAAGATTACCTATCGCTCTCTGAATCTGAATGATTTTGTCTGTTTTGCCTTACCGTCAACTTATATCATTTTCCATGTCATGTCATTTTCGCTCAAGCGATGATAATTAAGCTGAGGATAAGAAGATAAATCCACCTTTTGCAAGTTGTCTAGCGCCGTTAATAATGCCTCATAATAAGGCTCAATCATTGCAAATTGCACAGGTGTCGTATGCTGTACATTCAGCAAGCACTTATCTTCCAAATCTTGGCTAGCCTGACGCAGTTGCGGTACACCTGTATATCGACTACCACCCAGTATACGATGGGCAATTTGTGCCAGCATATTGCGGTCATGCGCTTCCCATGCCTGAATAAGCGCCTGCTTTTCATCATTGATAGTATCGATCATCATGATAATAAGCTTGGCCGCCAATTCAGGTTTGTTCGCTGAACGAGTGAGCGCATCTTGCCAATCTAAAATGTTTGAGGTATCACTTTTGCTTATATTGTTGTGGCTAAGGTCATTATTAATTTGCTCGTGTAAAGTCGTATTATCGTGAGCTGTTCTATCTTGAGGGCTTTGGTCTTGAAAGCTGTCGATAGACTTTGTTGGTGATTGTAGTAGTGGTGACTGACCTTGTTTTTGTAGACGTAAGCTCTCATAGCGCGGCTGAATATCACGCGCAGTATCTCGTCTATAGCCGTCACGAGGCTGGCTATCACGCAGATAGTCATCACGGATTTTTTTCAAGGATAATGGACGGGTAATTTTTGGCTCGCTACTGACAGAAGTACTATTACGATCTACCCCGTCTCCTCTTATTATTGGATAAGTAGCGGTTAATGTATTTGAAGATATATCTGAACTGGCTTGAGTCTCTTGCCCTTTTATATTATTAGAGAGCAAGTCGTTCGATAAATCATTATCATTAATTGAGTAACCGCGCAGCGAGTCAATAGGAGTTAACTCAGCCCTGTTGGGTCGATACTCTGTACATTAGCACCTTGTACATTAGCATCTTGTAAATTATCACTCTGCAAATCAGAATGCTGTAAGCCAAAGCTCTGCAAATCTGTATCAGGCAACGCGGTCAATTGTGGTGTAGTACTCTTACGACCAAGCCATTTCTGTAGCACCTGTAATAACTGAGGTTGGCTAATCGGTTTGCCAACATAGTCATTGATACCGCTGGCTATAAGTTTGTCACGTTCATCTGCCAACCCATGCGCGGTCAGAGCGATAATAGGGATACGACTATCCGCATTTTCGATATTTCGAATCTGCTTAGCTGCCTCATGTCCCGACATCCGCGGCATTTGAATATCCATAAAGATCAGATCAATATTATCTTTATCTTGCGTAGCCGCTTTATCATCAGCGCTCGTGTCCTCATGATAGAACGCGCTATTTGTTTTCTTATTTATCTCATCACGTGTTTCTGCTTTAGAAAGTTGCGTTTTATTCGATAGGCTTTGCTTATCGCTCTTGGCAGTTTTGATGTTTTTGGTTTGCTGTTTACTGATAATCTCGATAGCATCAAACCCACTGCTCGCAGTAACTACCTGAATCCCTAGCTCGCTCAATAGAGCATCAAGCACTAGTAAATTGGGCAAATGGTCATCAACTGCCAGTACCGTGACCCCTTTCCAGCGTGGTTCCTGAAGCTTTGCGGCGTACTACGGCTTTGCGTATCAAGCATCGCGTACAGCTGTCTTTTGTCTAATGGCTCATACAGTATGTTGGCATGATAGCGATTGAGTAGCGCTTGATCGGCAGCCACTTGATAGCCAAATACAGCAAGCTTACCTTGATAATGCAGACGAATTTGCTTGAGGAGCGCCATCATATCGTCTTGCGTGTCATCATCAACGATGACCCAATCCCAATAATTACCGTGCTCTTTTAGTGACTCAAGTACACCTGGTAATGAGTTGGCTTGAGTTAGCTTAATTGGCAAATACTGCAAGCTGGCCTTAAGCACTTGTATTGAAGCAGTATGATTGATCCAAACCAGTACATTAAATTCATCGGTCTCGCTTGCTAGTGGCGCTAATACTGGCAATTCAATCGTCTGTCCTGTGGCCGCCTCTAGCACGTCGACATGGGCTGGCATGCGAAACCAAAACGTTGCACCTTGGTTGGCAATATTCTCTTGCGCATTATCATGAAACCCAATATCACCGCCCATCAAGCGCGTCAACTGTTTGGAGATGACCAAACCTAACCCTGTACCACCATACTGACGCGTGATTGATGGATCGCCTTGGCTAAAGCTTTGGAACAGCATTTTTTGATCTGCCAGAGAAATACCTTTTCCGCTATCTTGCACACTAATCATCAGATAATTATCACGGTGGTCATCTAAGCTCACACGCACCACCACATCGCCACTATCCGTAAATTTAATGGCGTTACCAACGATATTGGTCAATACTTGCTTAAGACGTAACGCATCGCCATTGATACGCATCGGCACATCATTGTAAAACAGTACTGCCATGCGCAAACCCTTCTCCGCAGAGACAGGAGATAGCATATCGACCACATCATAAATGGTGTCATAGAGATCGAACTCATGGCGATCCAATACCAGCTTGCCTGCTTCAATTTTAGAAAAATCTAAGACATCATTTACCAAAGCAAGCAAATGTGCTGAGGACTTACGTATGGTCTGTACATACAAGTCCTGCTCAGGATTAAGCTCACCATGGCGTGCCAGCAGATTAATAAAGCCATCGATACTGTTCAATGGTGTACGCAGTTCATGACTGATATTGGCTAAAAACGCAGATTTTGCTTGGCTGGTTGAAATCGCTGCATCACGTGCATTTCGAATAGAGATGTTTTGCATCTCCATTTCATCAAATGCCAACCGTAAATCATCCTCAGTCTGCTCGGCATGGTCTTTGAGCTCTTGAAAGCTTCTATGCAAGCGGCGCAATGTTCTGACTAGATCTTGCTGCAATAGATTCAGTTCACCATCTGACTCAACGGGTACAGGTTGGTATAAATTATCGACATGGGTACGCTGCAACTGCAACCGCAGCTCATAAATGGGGGCAATCCAACGTTTCGAATAGATATTTAAGCTCAGTAGTAGAATCAAGATAGTAAACAAGCCAGTAATCACTAACGCCATCGCAATACGGTAGCGTGCAATATAAAGCGGCTCATTATCCATATCCACGAGCAACCACAATGTCTGCCCTTCAAACTCTCCCAATACACTGCCATACGCTGTGCCTACAGGCGTTGGGCGTTGTGATAAAAAGCTTGCAGAATCACTGATTAATGGCCATTCTTCATTGAGACCATAACCGACGGTTGCCAGTATTTGATTGCCTTCATTAATAATAGCAATGCGCTGTACATGCTGCTCAGACTGCATACGTCCAAGCTTATCTTGGATGCCCTCTAGCGTCGTCATCGCCGCTTGCTGGGTCCTCTCAGCACTACTCCCTACTTGCTGGCGCTCTTGTTCTAGCAGCTCAGGAATCAGTTCAGCTATGACTGGCGTATAGCGAATAAGTACCGCTTCGGCCAATACTTCTTGCTCAGAGTCGCTTGCACGCATGGTTTCGTGAAATACCAAAATGCCGCCTACTGCTGCCAACACACAGATAGGCAAAAACACCAGTATGATCAGCTGACCATAAGCACTACTGGTATCGAAACGTTTTTTTTATATGCCATGCTAGGTCTACTCTCTACTAGGTTCTTGCCATGAATTTTTGTGATAATGTCAGTATTCGTGTTACTTATAGCATGTCGTGTCAAAGCATTTGGGTAAGGCGCTACTTTTAATGAAGCCACTAATCGTTAATAAGGTCACTGGTTTTGATAAGACAATTGATATATAACTCAAGATTATCTTAACAGGATTTTATAAGTACTGGTTAAGCATTCCATGTGATGAATAACGTTATAATTAGAGTACCAACCACTCTGTGTTAAAGAGAATATGGCTTTAAGCGAACAGTCCCATTTTTGCAACCCTTAACGTAGCATTAGTACTGACCTGATACAGTGACTATTAATCCTTGATGCGATAAGCGCAGCTGAAAACAAAATGATATAATAAAGCCACTTTTTATTTACCACAATATATCGCTCATAGTCATAACATATGAGAGCGCACTCTAATGCCTTTCGTTTTTAGCTCGCTTATCACTGTAAACCTATAACCCAAGCGACTGTCTAAAATTATGATCAAACAATAAAAACAGCGCTTCCATCAAAAACAAGCCATTAAAAACATATTTAAAAAATAGAAAAGGATACTTTATGTCCACTACGGCCATGTCAAATGCTAACTTTATTACTCAAATCACTACCCTCGCTGATTGCGTTGGTCAAACGCCATTGGTGAAACTTCAACGCCTGCCTGAGCAAGAGCACATTGCCAATGGCGCCACAGTACTAGCTAAGCTTGAAGGTAATAATCCAGCGGGTTCCGTAAAAGATCGCCCCGCTTTTAATATGATTTATCAAGCAGAACAGCGCGGTGATATCAAGCCTGGCGATATGTTGATTGAACCACTAGTGGCAATACTGGTATTGCATTGGCCATGGTCGCTGCGATGCGTGGCTACCCAATAACATTGCTCATGCCAACCAACTCTACCCAAGAACGTAAAGATGCCATGATTGCTTATGGCGCAACGCTGATTGAAGTAGATGAAGGTATGGAAACTGCGCGTGACTTGGCATTGCAGATGCAAGCAGATGGCAAAGGGGTTGTATTGGATCAGTTTAATAATCCTGACAATAGCCAAGCACATTACCTGACTACAGGCCCTGAGCTATGGGCACAGACAGAAGGTAAAATTACGCATTTTATTAGCTCGATGGGCACGACAGGTACGATTACCGGTGTGTCACGTTATTTAAAAGAGCAAAATCCAGACGTCAAAATCATCGGCCTACAGCCTGACGAAGAAGCTTCGATTGCTGCATTCGCCGTTGGCCTGCTGCCTATATGCCAGGTATTTTTGATGCAGACTTGATTGATGAAGTGATGGATATCGATCAGCGTATTGCTGAAGTCTATATGCGTAAATTGGCGAAGACTGAAGGTATCTTTGCTGGAGTATCTTCGGGCGCAGCTGCGTGGGCAGCGACCCAAGTGGCAAAAGAAAATCCTAATGCTGTTATTGCTTTCATTGTTTGCG
Organism: Psychrobacter sp. JCM 18901; assembly: GCF_000586435.1. Classification (GTDB taxonomy): domain Bacteria; phylum Pseudomonadota; class Gammaproteobacteria; order Pseudomonadales; family Moraxellaceae; genus Psychrobacter. The sequence continues at coordinate 28,401 of NZ_BAWH01000014.1, read as the reverse complement.
ATCGTGGCGATCGTTATTTATCAACAGGTTTATATAACGTTGATGATAGTAATACGAACAACAGCAGCGCAGAAGTTAATTAATGCATAAGAAATACCATTTAGTATCGTTAATTTAAAAGAAGTGCAAAGCGGCCAAGTGCAGATGTAATACTTCAAGCAAGGTTAGCGCTGTTATTCTTTTATAATGAATTAACTATAAGCTCATAAATAGTCAGGATTATCTATGTCACAAGCGCTACCATCCGACCCTATATTGGTTTTTGATATCGAGACTGTTGCCGATGTCGATGCAGCACGCCGTATCTATCCGAAATTGGCCGATCTTAATGATGCAGATGCCTTAAGCGCGCTGACAGCCATACGTACGCAAGAGGCAGGGCATGACTTTATGCGCTTGCCACTACAGCGTATCGTCTGTATCTCAGCTCTGTATATCAAGGATGGTAAGTTATCGCTATTTTCTTTGACTGCCGATAAATTTAGTGAAAAAGAAATCCTAGCCAAATTCTTTAGAGCATTTACCGACATTGAGACACTGCCACAACTTATTAGTTGGAATGGCTCGGGCTTTGACATACCTGTACTGATATATCGTGCCATGCAATATGATTTGTCAGCACCATGGCTGTTCGAAGAAGGCGAGCGTATTAAAAACATGCGCTTTGATAACTATGTTAATCGCTTTCATACGCGTCATCTAGACTTGATGGATCGGTTTAGCCAGTACGGTGCTAGTCGCCGCGAAGCCATGGATATCGTCGCAAGTCTGTACGGATTACCTGGTAAAACTGATGTAGATGGTAGCATGGTCGGCGCGCTTGTTAGTAGCGGTGACTGGCAGACCCTATCTATATACTGTGAGTCTGATGTCATGAATACTTGGCTTATTTATTTACGCTGGTTACGTCTAACAGGACAGTTGTCTTCACAAGATTTTGATGCCTGGCAGCAGCAGAGCTATGACTATCTGGCAAAGTATACCCAAGCTGACGGTAGTCCGCGACATCAAGAGTTTATCGCTGACTGGTCATCTGCACCTGAATTATAGAATTCGCATTATTAGTAGTTTTTATTCCCCTCTTCTAGTTATTTATTATTAAGGCAGGTTTATGCAACCCACCGATTCAAAAACATCTACAGCATCTGATATGGCAGCGCAAAATAGTAACACTCAAGCGAATGAAGCTCAAACAAACGACACCCAAACGATTGTCATTCCGCCGAGTAAGAAAAAATCAAAGCCATCATCAAAGACACGTCGTCGTCTAAAAGATGCAGAGCCAATTCCATTCAATATAGATGGCTTATCACATGATGGTCGCGGTGTTGCTGTGTATGGTAATGGTTTTGACGTTGCTGAAGGTCATGCTGAAGACAAGCATGGCAAAAAGATCTTTGTTAGCTTTGCCCTACCCGGTGAGAGCGCCTTAGTAAAAATAACTAACAGCCGTGCTAGCTTTGAAGAAGGCGATGCCATTAGCATTACTGCCAACCCAAACCCTGAACGTGCTGTACCACCCTGCCCGCATTTCGGTACCTGCGGCGGTTGTAACTTGCAACATTGGCAACCAGATGGTCAAATAAACTTCAAGCAGTCAGTACTGGCTGAAATGCTAATGCACCAAGCCAACGCGGAACCTGACAATTGGCTCCCTCCTGTGGTCGGCGATCGTCTTGGTTATCGTACCAAAGCACGTTTGGGCGTGCGCTATGTTGTCAAAAAAAGAAACCGCACTTGTCGGCTTCCGCGAGCGTTCAAGTAACTTCTTAGCAGAGCTAAATGAGTGCCATATCTTGGATCCGCGTATTGGTTTCGAGATTGAAAACCTAAAAACACTTATTAGCACTTTAGAGAGCCGTGACAAGATTGCTCAGCTTGAGCTTGCAATGGGTGAGCAACTGCCAGAACTACCTGATGGCAATCAGCCAGTTGCGCTCATCGTACGTAATTTAGAACCGTTGTCAGACGCTGATATAGACAAACTAAAAGTATTTTTCGCAGCGCGTAATTGGCAATTGTATTTACAGTCGAAAGGCGTTGATAGCATCCAACGTATTGCGTTAACAGATGCTGATGATTTGAGCGAACAATTTGGTCGTTTATATTATCAATTGCCAGAGTATGATCTGACTTTTGAATTTATCCCTACTGACTTTACCCAAGTAAACTTATCGGTTAACCGTCAGATGACTAAGCTTGCCTGTGACTTGTTGGACTTAAAAGCAGGTGAAAGGGTACTAGATTTATTCAGTGGCTTGGGTAACTTTAGCTTACCACTAGCGCGCCTCGTTGGCGAGATAGGCTCAGTAGTCGGTGTCGAAGGCAGTGAAGCCATGACCGAACGTGCTGCTGACAACGCTCGTCGCAACGGTATCAACAATACTGAGTTTTATAGTCAAGATTTGACTCAAGACTGTACTGATAAGCCATGGGCCAACCAAGGCTTTGATGCACTGTTGATTGATCCGCCGCGCTCTGGTGCTTGGGAGATTATGCAATATTTGCCAAAATTTAATGCTGAGCGCATTGTTTATGTCTCTTGTAATCCAGCGACCCTTGCTCGTGATACAAAAGCATTGTTAGAACAAGGCTATCGTCTGACTCATGCTGGCGTGATGGATATGTTCTGCCATACGGGTCATGTTGAATCTATCGCTCGTTTCGAGAAGGTAGCGGTTTAACATTGTTAGTCTTCAAAAATGATAATAGTTAGTAACAACTGATAGTTGAACCTGATTAAAGAGACAATTAAGCGTTATTACAATTATCTAAGTTAACCCAAAGCTTTGATAAGTTTGTGCTAATAAATAGCCATTATTTAGCGTAATTGACCACAGCCATACAGAGGCTCGCTTGATTTGTCACTTTAAAATGAGATAATAGTAAACAATCTTCCTATGTTTTTGGTGATGTTTCCAATCGCTACATAGCAAGCATTTGCACTCATAGCTTTATATATTTTACGCGCATTTTATAGCTGCTAAAAATAACATTTTTAGCAGTTGTATTGGTTTATAGCTGACACTTTATGGATCATTAATTCAGAGTGTGTGCATAGTAGATGAGGTTATAATCAATTCAAAATAGCTAAGAGGAGTCGGCTATGGTAAAAATTCGTGAAGGATTACCGCTGGTGGATGGACAAACCACGCAGGCCGATAGTGCAACACTTGCGGCGCAACTGGTGGCGAGCCAACGCTCTCACCAGTCAGCAATAGCTATGCCCAAATTCCCCTCGACATCAAATACCAGTTGGCAACTCACAAGCTACATACTACTTTTGATCGCTCAGCCGCACACACTTATCATTTGCATGACCCTCACATTGAAGACGAGTATTTGGATGATACCAATGTGCTATCAAACGAAGAGCTTGAGGCGGTCGACTTAGACCAAGCCAATATTGACGTACCTACTTGGCTAGATAATGTGGCCAAGCGTATTGGACAAGAGTCAGTACCCAACCTAAGTGCAGCTTGCGAGTTTATTCGCAGTCATATGAACACCAGTGAATCTGAGCGTTCAGGCGCTTATGTGACCGGTATTGGTATGACTGATATTTTGACCTATCTTTATCAAGATGAAGAAGCATTGGTCGCGGCCATGCTGTATCGCAGTGCGCGCAAATCAATTATTAGTCTCGCTGAAGTGGAAAAAAACTTTGGTCCAGATATTTTGACGCTTGTTAAAGACACCCTTGCAATGGGTAAACTGTCGGAGATTATCGAGAGCAACAAGCGCTTAGAAGATCATTTCGTCAATAATCAGCGTGATCAGCTATCAAATATTTATAGCATGCTCATCTCTGTTACTAACGATGTGCGCGTGGTACTGATAAAACTGGCTGAACGTACTTTCGCCATGCGTGAATTGACGTTTTCTAGGCCAGAGCGTCAAACGCGTGTCGCACGTGAAGTCATGACTATTTATGCGCCATTAGCCCATCGTTTAGGTATTGCGCAGCTAAAATGGGAGCTTGAAGATTTAGCTTTCCGTTATCTCGCGCCTGATCGCTATAAAGAAATTGCTAAGCTGCTGTCAGAAAAACGTAGTGAACGTGAGTCCTATATTCAGCGCGTACAAGACAAATTAAATGAGTCATTAGCAGACGCCAGTATCGAAGGCGAAGTATCTGGGCGCGTCAAACATATCTACTCTATCTATCGAAAAATGAAGCTCAAAGGTTTATCGTTTGATCAGCTTTATGACATTCGCGCCTTACGTGTGTTGGTCAATAGCCCTTCTGACTGTTATCACGTTTTAGGATTAGTACACGGATTATGGCGTTACATTCCTGAGCAGTTTGATGACTATATTACTAACCCTAAGTCCAATGGTTATCGCTCGCTACATACTGCTGTAATTGCAGAAAACAAATCACTCGAAGTCCAGATTCGTACTCATGAGATGCATTTTGAGGCCGAGCTTGGCATGTGTGCGCACGTTAATTACAAAGAAGGGCTAAAGAACAAAAAAAGACAATTATCTGAATCAAAGAATCAGCTCACTACGCCAATTATTATCTATCAACAATGAGACACGTAATCAACCACGCTCAGCTGTGGTAGCGGGCGAAGAGATAGACGATATCGAGTTTGACGAAGAAGAACAACTTGTTGATTTTGATGAACTAGAACGTATTTATATCTTTAGCCGTGACGGTGATATTACTGAGCTACCAAAAGGCGCGACCGTTCTCGATTTTGCCTACTATGTGCATACTCAAGTTGGCAACCGTGCGCAGGCTGCTCGTGTCAATCAACGCTATGTGCCACTGACGTATCAGTGAAAACAGGTGAGCAAGTTGAGATTATTACTAAGGCATCGCGTGAGCCCAATCGTGATTGGTTGGTAGCCTCGTTAGGTTATATTCATACCAATCGCGCCCGTTCAAAACTGCGCCAGTGGTTCAATAAGCAAGACCGTGATAAGAATATTGAAATAGGTCGCCAAATGCTCAGTAAAGAGCTTGAGCGCCTATCTGTTCATCCTAATAGTATTGATCTGAACGACTATATTCAGCATTTTCATGTCAATACGACCGACGATATTATCGTGGGGCTAGTGACAGGTGATATTGGCCTTAATCAGTTAACCAGTCATATCTCTCGTCAGCTACACCTTGAACCTGAGATACCACCAGAGAGCTTTGTACCTCATGTAGATAACAGAGATACAGGTAAGCTCGATGCGTATAAAATCCATATCGATGGTTTGGATAATATCGAAATCAATTTGGCAGGTTGTTGTCATCCTGTGCATGGCGAACCGATAGCTGGCTACATCACTTTATCGCGTGGCGTTAGCGTGCATAATCGAGGCTGCCCAGAGTACTTACGTCTGGTCGAGCGTGACCCTGAGCGTAAGATAGAAGCCGCTTGGCAAGTGCAGACGGGGCGTTATCAGCCCGTTGATATTCATGTCGAAGCATATGACCGACGAGGTTTGCTACGTGATTTGACACAGATAATTGATAAAGAAAACGTCAATATTCGCCAAGTGCAAACGTTAAGTAATGACGACAATATTGCTTTTTTAAAGTTCCATATTGAAGTCTCAGGCTTAGCACATCTATCTAAGTTGCTCGCAAAATTAGAGCAGCAACATGGTATTTTGCACGCACGCCGTGCAGTCGTGTAAATAAAACCTTAAGCCAGTCGTTGTTTATTCCACAATAGAGTTGTCAAAAAATACTATGCCTGAATTACCTGAAGTAGAAACCACTAAAGCCAGTCTTGCTCCATTGTTGGGGCAACAGGTAGTTGATGTTAAAGTATTTCAACCAAAGCTGCGATGGATGATGCCAGATAACTTGGACGAGCTAGCTAATTACACATTAGAGAGTGTCGAGCGCCGAGCAAAGTATCTGATTCTTAATTTTCTGCCAGTAGATTCACAGAATAACGCTCCCATATCAGCCAGCAAAGTTGAACCACGTCAGCTTCTTATTCACTTAGGAATGTCAGGTAGCTTACAGCAACATAGCTATGGTACTGATAAGCGTAAACATGATCATCTGGTTGTCATCTTTAATGATGCTGATAATGAAAAGTCTCAGCTACACTACTATGATCCGAGACGTTTTGGTTCAGTACTATGGCATGAAGATTACGGCAATAAACTACTAGATCATCTAGGTCCTGAGCCGCTTTCAAAAGATTTTACCGCAGACTATTTGTACAATTTAATCCAGCGTATAGATTTATCTAGCCAAGATGGCAATGGGTCATCGACAGATAATACTAAAGCAAACAAACGACTAAAACCCATCTCCCGAGCGATTAAATCTGTCATCATGGAACAAGAAGTCGTGGTTGGGGTTGGCAATATCTATGCGACTGAAAGTCTGTACTTGTCCGGCATCCACCCTGCTACACCAGCCAATCAAATTTCATACGATCAGATTGTCATTTTAGTGAGTCATATTAAAGAAATTTTAAAGAAAGCGATAAAATTAGGCGGTTCGACACTACGGGATTTCACAGTAGCAAGTGGTCAAACTGGTTACTTTCAGCAAACCTTAAATGTGTATGGTAGACAAGGAGAGAGCTGTCTGCATTGTAGTACGACGCTAGAAAACATCAAGCTTACTGGTAGAGCCAGTGTTTATTGTCCAAATTGTCAGCCGTTAAAATAGCTAATAAATGATATCTATCTGCTTATGGTATATTTAGATTAAATGAAGCTAATATCTGGGCAGAGTATCTATTTTTAAAAGTATCAAATACTGCCAAAGCTATCACTAGATTATTCTCATTTTTGTTGCTTATTAGCGCACATCTTGCTTTAATAGTGCTAGCGCTTACATAAATAGTGCGTATCATTTATTTTTCTGTAATATTTAGCCTAACTATTGTTGCCGCAAGATTCCTGCGTGAAGATAGCAGCAGCCATTAATCATACTACTATGAGTTTCAGGATATCGTTATGACTGTTAAAGCAAAAACTCAACGCACAGTTAAGCAGAGATTTTTTTACTGTATTGGCAACTTTAGGATTGGTAGCTGCGACTATTCAACCTACTTTTGCAGCTATAGAAATTGATGAAACTGATTTCGGTCCTTCATATGAAACGATGGTAGTCGATACGATTGTTGGCAAACCACTTCAACTCGTTAATGCGGTAGCTGGAACAGCAGCTTATATCGTAAGCCTACCTTTCTCACTTATTGGTGGTAATGCAGATCAAGCACAGCAGAAGCTATTTGTTGAACCTTGGAATGCGATGGGACGTTGTTTAGGCTGCACAGTTGCAGAAGACAACTATTATAAATCTCAAGTCGTTGATAATAATGTGGTACGTATCGTTGTCGATCAACCATCAGAAATTCTAATTAATACCAATGATTATGTAGTGGTTACTCCGTAAAAGTTCTCTTTTAACGGAAACATCCAATATTTTATAAAAGATGATAGTAAATACTTTATAGAAAAAAAGGCTAACGAGAAGTTAGCCTTTTTTTATTGTCAGCGAGTTTATAATTTATTTCGTAATACTAGTATTACTTAATTTGGCACTGATTTCGCGCAGCAACTTCACTTCCTCTGATGGCTCTTCTACTGCTTCTTCTATAACTTCCTCTACCTCTTCAGCACGGCGCATTTTATTGACACCTCTCACCATCATAAAGATGATGAAAGCTAAGATTAGAAAGTTAATAAGTACGGTAATAAAACTACCGTAAGCCAATACAGGTACACCTGCCTCCTTGAGCGCATCATAAGTCATAGCAATACCATCAGGTGCATCGCCTAAAACTAAGAACATGTTTTCAAAATTAATCTCGCCGCCAAAAATAAAAGCGACAATCGGCATAATAATATCATCTACCAAAGATTTTGTGATGGTAGCAAAAGCCCCACCGATGATGACACCGACTGCCAAATCCATCACATTACCTTTGACAGCGAACTCTCTAAACTCTGAAACCATACTCATTGTTTTTTCCTCAAAATTTATCTATAAGCAAATAGATATTTATATAATAAGTGTCACATCTAGCTTTCATGTTAATAATTGAATACATTAATGCCACTATTCATTCTGTCTGTATTTTTCCAAGATTACAACACAAAAAAAGCAGTATAAAGTGAACCACTAATAGCTCACCTTATACTGCTCATTTTTGAATCACTCAGTGCCTGTAGAAACTACTGACACTAAGTGTTCGCGTCAAACATCAATACTATGAATTACTGAGTAACTCACTTATTGATATTAAGCACCTTTCTTACCACGGCCGTGACGCTTACGCTCACTTTCAGTTAAGTAGCGTTTACGAATACGTACCGCTTTTGGCGTTACTTCGACTAGCTCATCGTCTTGAATAAATTCAAGCGCTTGCTCAAGAGTGAACTTCACTGCTGGCGTCAACGTCAATGCTTCGTCAGTACCACTAGCACGTACGTTGGTTAGCTGTTTAGCAGTCGTTGGGTTAACAGTCATATCATCGTTACGAGAGTTAAGCCCAACAATCATACCTTCATAAACTTCAAGCTGTGGTTCAGCAAATAACTTACCACGTTTCTGTAGGTTAAACAGAGCAAAACCTAGCAAGTACCATTTGCCATAGAAACCAATACGCCGTTAGAACGACCACCAACATCACCGATCTTCTGTGGACCGTAATGTGAGAAGCTCGAGGTCATGATACCACTACCTGAAGTCAGGGTTAGGAACTCAGAACGGAAACCGATCAAGCCACGCGCTGGTATGGTTGCCTCAATACGCATACGGCCTTTACCGTCCAGCTCCATGTTAGTCATCTCGCCTTTGCGTAAACCAACTTGCTCCATGATAGAACCTTGATGCTCTTCTTCGATATCGAAGACAACGTTTTCATACGGCTCTTGTAGCTTACCATCAACTTCTTTAACGATAACTTCTGGACCAGAAACACCTAGCTCAAAACCTTCACGGCGCATGTTTTCGATAAGTACTGATAAATGAAGCTCACCACGGCCTGATACTTTAAATTTGTCAGGAGACTCAGTGTCTTCTACACGCAATGCTACGTTGTGAATCAATTCACGCTCAAGACGCTCACGAATGTTACGTGAAGTCACAAACTTACCTTCACGACCAGCAAATGGTGAATTATTTACTTGGAAGTTCATAGATACTGTAGGTTGATCTACCGTTAGTGCTGGTAGTGCTTCAACGTTGTTAGGATCACAAATAGTATCAGAGATGTTTAGTGCATCGATACCCGTGATACAAACGATATCACCTGCTTGTGCATCTTCAACGTCAATACGATCAAGACCATGGTAACCCATGATTTTTAGGATACGGCCGTTACGCGTCTTACCATGCTTATCAATGACAGTCACTGGCGTGTTAAGTTTAACTTTACCACGCTGAATACGGCCAATACCGATTACACCAACAAAGCTGTTGTAGTCAAGGCTTGAGATTTGCATACGGAACGGAGCGTCAGCATCAACCTGTGGAGGCTGAACAACGTCAACGATAGTTTGAACAATGGCGTCATATCATCAGCTAAATCATCTGCTTCTAGACCTGCAATACCGTTCAATGCTGAAGCATAAACAACTGGGAAATCAAGCTGCTCATCGTTTGCACCTAGGTTGTCAAACAAATCAAAGATTTGATCCATTACCCAATCAGGACGTGAGCCAGGACGATCGATTTTGTTAATAACAACGATCGGCTTTAGACCTTGTTCGAATGCTTTTTGCGTCACAAAACGAGTCTGAGGCATTGGGCCATCAACAGCGTCAACAACCAAAAGTACGCAATCAACCATAGACATTACACGCTCAACTTCACCACCGAAATCGGCGTGACCTGGGGTGTCAACAATGTTGATACGGTATTCAGTTTCTGAAGTTTTATCTGTCCAGCGGATAGCTGTGTTTTTAGCCAAAATGGTAATACCACGTTCTTGCTCAATATCACCTGAGTCCATTGCACGCTCAGCAATGTTTGCACGGTCGCCAAAAGTACCAGACTGATGTAATAACTTATCAACCAAAGTTGTCTTACCGTGGTCAACGTGGGCAATAATTGCAATGTTACGCAGGTGTTTGATATCGTTCGCCATATAAAATGCTCGTTTCGTCTTAAAAAAATGCAGTAGCAGTAAGCGCTGCTGAATAAACTTTCATCATCAATCAGATAGATATTGAATCTAAGATGACGCAAAAAAAGAATGCTATCAAATAAAAAAAGTTCAATACAATCAAATATCTATACTGACGAATTCATCATACAGATTGCTATGCTATTGTACATACTGTTAATTTACAGAATGTTTGGGTGGCTAGTATAACATTATTGATTCATAAATTTATGTAATAACTCACTTTTCTCAATACATAAATAAAAAAGCCACCCATTGGGTGGCTTTTTTTGTAACTGTATATTTAACTATACGGTTATTTTGCTAATACTTACTGAACAACCATATCTTTAGTTTGTTCAACAGTCATTGTTTTGTCACCAGTGATGATGGCATAAACACGACGGTTCATAGCACGACCTTCTTCAGTGTCGTTTGAAGCGATTGGGTTATCATAGCCATAGCCTACAGTTGATAGACGGTTTGGAGCAATACCGAATTCATTAGTTAGCATAGATTTAACAGCAACGGCACGAGCTTCAGATAGACGTTGGTTATAACGTGCTGAAGGACCAGTCTTAGAAGCATGACCTTCTACACGAGCGGTAGAGTTAGGATACTCACGCATCTTCTCTGCTACTTTAGCGATTTCTGGCTTGTACTGGTTTTTGATAGCTGACTTGTCGTTATCAAAGAATACACGTAGTTCCATTTTCAGTTCGTCAGTAATGTCTACTGGTACTGGGCAACCGCGCTCATCAACCACAACGTTCATTGGAGTGCCTGGGCATGCATCGATGCTATCAGGTACGCCATCACCGTCAGAATCAAGATCAGCTTCAACAACAACTACTGGAGTATTGTCAACTACTGGCTCTTGCATAGGTGGTACTGCTACTGTAGGTGCTAGATGGCCACCTAGTACTACTTCTAGACCGGCCAAAGCCATGCCTTCCCACCAGTTGTTGTCAAAGTTATGAATCGCACGAGCTTCACCACGTAGGCTTAGCGCGTCATTGATGCGATACATAGCACCTAACCTAGGTTACCGATAGTGTCTTTAGAGTTTGATACTTCAGTACCAGCAGCAACTACTTCACCGTTAGAATTAGTATACTGTTCTTGGTTTTCTACTTTGATTTTAGACTGACCAGCACCTACTAGTACGTATGGCTTAAGTGCGCTATCAGTGTAACCAGTGAATTCTTCAGTACCGATCAAGAAGTTACCAGAAATCATTTCTTGTTCGATATCAAAGCGGTTAACGCCTGCATCAGCTGAATCTTCAGAAGCTTCACCGTTTGCGTCAGATACACCATACTCTACTTGGAACTGAGTAGAAGGAGTAAGTTCAATACCTAAAGCTGCACCAGTGTATAGGCTGCTTTCTTTAGCTACGCCACCATTAGTTACGTTTCCAGCACGGCCGTCAATAGAATTACCATTGGCATCTACATATAAGTCTTTACCAGTACGTAAAACTTCACGCTGTTTGTCAGAGGTATCACTGAATTCTTCAGTCATGTGATAACCAAGAAGCAACGGGCTAATAGTAACACCAGCATTAGCTGCCATCGGTGCAGCCGCTACAGCAACAAGGGCTAGAGCTATTTTATTCAATTTCATGGACTTCCTCCAAAGGATAATTTTAGTGATGCATTAAGCAAAACCGATTCTCAAGACGTACTAAGATAGACATCTCTTACGCATTTTAAGTTACAAAGCAAAACCAATTAAGGAGTAGCTTAGCGATTATTAATTCAGTTTACAACTTTTTTTCGTTAACGAGCTACACATTATTACACGATAATGTTGTAACTAAAACACAATAAACCGTCTAAGTTACCCAGAACTAACACACCTTACGCTTCTTATCTTTTACACCTCAGTTTGCGATAGATGAATAGTCCATTGATAGCTATTTTCTTGAAGTATTTTATTACAATTGGAATTTTTTCTCTATTGCTAATGTCGTTCTTTCACTAATTGAAACATTTTTTGACAGTCGCTATATATTACATATATATTGTAAAAAAACCAATATTCTTCTGAAAATCAAGTGATTAGGTGTTATATGTGCTTTATATACAGTGGAATAAGAGAAATTTTAAAGAATTTGGACAATTGGTTAGCTTAAAAGATAGTCAACACAAGGATGTGTGAGACGTTGTTTTTTACTTCAAAGATAAACAGCTATAGGATGTAGCGCATTATGATCTTGCTTAGTAAGATACTGGCCCATTATAAGAGAATAGCCATTTTTACCCTTTGTTTACCTATTTGTAAAAACGGCAGGTATGGAATTGATAATTTATTAGCTATTGCATCTAGGTTATTCAATAAACTATTGAAGTTTGTCATTTATAGGAAACCACTCCTTCAAAACGATAATATTTTAAATGCTAAGCAATCAAACGGCTTTACTCTCGTTGAGCTAACTGTGACGACAATGGTATTGGGAATTATCGCAGCTATTGCAGCGCCAAGTATCTTAACGCACTTAGCACGAATGGAAGCCCAAAGGGTCAAGCATCAATTAGAGAACACCTTATCCTTAGCAAAGGCCGAAAGTTATATAAGTCGGCAGGATGTCTTGGTTTGTTTATCGAATGATGCACAGCAGTGCCATAGGAACAGTGATAAAACGCTTCTGCTATTCGTAGATAAAAATAACAACAAGCATTTTGATTCTCAAGTAGATACCTTATTAACTCAGCAATCCTTAAACCTAAGATATAGTACAGTGAAGTTACGAGTTGGCGGTAGGCGTCACTACACTAAATTTTGGGGCGATAGCGGCAGACCTCGAGGACACTTCGGTCATATAAAATATTGCCCTACCTCTTCTTATAATAAATCAATGTACCAAATCTCTTTTAACCAATCCGGTATCGTCAAACATAAACTTAACGTAGACCACCCTACGAAATGTAATGGGTAATAGATGCCGTATATGCAAACCTATTTATGCATGGCCTCTTTCATCATTGTCACAGCGCTTTCTAGTCCTACGAAGACCGCATCTGCAATAAGTGCGTGACCAATATTTAACTCATAGATACCATCAATCTTTGCAATGGCATTAACATTGTCACACGTTAGACCATGACCCGCGTTAATAAGCAATTTATTATCTAGGCTCTGTGCTGTAGCTACTGCTTGTTCGATTCTTTTAAGTTCAGCCAACTGTGCTGCAGTATCATTTGCTAAGCCTGCTTCGGCATAAGCACCAGTATGCAATTCTATCGCGTCTGCACCACACTCGATCGCGGCTGCAATCTGCTTGTCATCAGGATCAATAAACAAAGAAACCTTAATATTAGAATCTTGTAGCTTATGAACATACTCTTTCAAAGACGTGACTTGACCTGCAACATCAAGACCACCTTCTGTCGTTAACTCTGCACGCTTTTCAGGTACTAGACATACCCAAAAAGGTTTAACTTCGCAAGCAATTGCAAGCATCTCATCAGTTGCGGCCATCTCTAGATTCATTCTCGTCGACAACTGCCCTGCCATTTCATAAACATCAGCATCTTGTATATGACGACGATCTTCACGCAGATGTATAGTGATACCATCTGCCCCTGCCTTTTCGCACAGTAATGCAGCAGCTAAAGGACTCGGATAACTCACACCGCGCGCTTGACGCAATGTTGCCACATGATCAATATTCACGCCTAACAAAGGTTTTTTTGTATTGTTTTCAGATGAGGTAGATACAGAGATACTCATAAAAATCCTTTGGACAATTAAGCCTAACTTATATAGTTGATACTACGATGATATTTGAGAATGCAGTTGTTGATAACGCTGCTGCTGCTGCCATAACAGACGGCTTTGTAGCGGCTGATAATCAAGCAAATGATCAATAAGATGTCGATGTAGTTTGGACCAATGGCTCAGCGTTTGCTCAGTAATACCTAAGCGTGCCATTTCTATGATATCTGCACCCTTAAAGACGGTCTGTCCAGACTCACTGGCTAAATGCTCAGATTCTTCATTATGTACCAATACAGGGAGCAAACCCACATCCGGTAAAAAGCGGTAAGTACAATCAGACTCGATGGGGTTTTCAACATTGTCATGCGTTAACGTTAAAGTGAATCCTAATTCAGTAAATAGATACTGCTCAAACTGACGTAGACAGAGACGAAGCTCGCTATTACTTAGAGGTTGTTTGAGTTGTTGTAGACTGATTTGATAATGCTGCCACAATACTGGCATTGGGTCTTCAGTAGGTAACAGCCGCCACAGAATCTCGTTTATATATAGTGCAGCATACTGATGTTGACCGCTGATATTAGCGTAAGGTACGGCTTCTAAGACAGCAAATGTACTATCTTTTTGAACACAGTCTTTTTGAATACTGTCAGCTTGAGTATTATCTTGCGAAGCAATATTAATTTGACTAAAGGTTTTTAGGTCGCGTTTGCCAGTAGCAAAAAGCTGTAACGGCATAAATAATGGCGCGCCTTTTTCCCAACACCATGTATCACACCGTGTTGTTGAGAAAAAAGATAATACAAAGCGCGCTTTTCCTGATAAGGACGCTGATGCAATAAATACCCGACGAGCGCTTCATTACGCATTTGTTATTACCTAAATAGTTAAAAGGCAGACAGTGCTTTTAAAGCGTTCGTTCTTAACCGCTATCAATAGCCCAAACTGGTCAACGCACGCTCATCATCAGACCAACCACGTTTCACTTTGACCCACAAAGTTAACATGATTTTTTTACCGAACAACTGCTCCATATCTTTACGAGCATCCATACCAACTTGTTTGATACGCTGGCCTTTATCACCGATAACGATGGCTTTTTGACCACCACGTTCAACATAGATGGTCGCATCGATGAAAGTACAAGCTTTGCGTGGACGCCCTGTTTTTGGATCAGTATGTGCAGGTTCGTCTTTAAACTCATCAATCTGTACGGTTAAATCATATGGCACTTCATCGCCCGCACTACGCATGATTTTTTTCGCGAATGATTTCACTGGCCAAAAATCGCTCAGAGCGATCTGTGATTTGCTCTGTATCATAAATAGGCGCAGCGACTGGTAAATGTGAGGCAATCACTTCTTGCAAACGATCTAAGTTTTGATTTTTTTAGTGCAGATACAGGAACGATATCAGCAAAATCGAACTATCGTTGAAGGTTTCGATAAGTGGTAGCACGCTGCCTTTATCTTTTAGAGTATCTGACTTATTGATAACCAATACGACTGTTAGATTGGTCTCACCGAGCTTTTGCAAGGTCAATAAATCATCGTCACGCCATTGATCTGAATCAACAACAAACAGTACTAAATCTACATCTACTAACGCCGATACCGCCGCTTTATTCATACGTTCGTTAATAGCACGTACTTCGTTACGGTGAATACCTGGTGTATCAACAAACACCGCTTGCATTTCATGGTTTGACAAAATGCCATGAATACGATGACGGGTGGTTTGTGGTTTGCGTGAAGTAATAGACAGCTTTTGACCTAATAAGTGATTCATCAAAGTTGACTTGCCCACATTTGGTCGTCCAACAATGGCCACATAACCTGCTCTAAAATCATCAGCATCCGAGTATTGCCACTTGGCGCAAAAAATTCTTCAATAGCCATATCATTGTCTAATGCAATATCTTCTGCATCAATACTATCAGTCTCTTCGGTAACTTCGATATTGTTTTGGCTTAAATCGATATCTGTGTTTTCACCCAAACTTTGGGTGCTGTCTTCATTGTTTGATGGCAAATCAGTATGATTGCTCATAAGTTAATCCTATAGGGTTTGTGTCTAGCCGAACAGTCGTTGATGCTAAATTTATTTAGTCACCATTAAAAACGAGCTAGAAACATTTAAAGTTTTAAAATAAATAATATGTGAGGTAGTTTTAATGTATGTTTGCCAAGTTACAACCAATCTAAGCTAATACTCTGCATCTAAAAATGCATTAAATAGACATCGGCTATACACGTTTTTTTGGCAGATCCTGGCAATTTATGTAATTGGTTAATCATAAGCTCTGCTGCTTTTTGTTCAGCGATACGGCGGCTCTCACCAGATTCAGTAATATCAGGGCAGTTATTGATATTGACATGACAACGTACAACGAAAATTTGATGCGGTGCATTACCACGCGTTTCCATGAGCTCGTAATTAGGCAAGTCAAACTGTTTAGATTGTAGCCATTCTTGCAGCCGACTCTTGGCGTCCTTCAATGCTTTTTGGTCATTGACATTATCAATCAGATCACCATACCAAGAGAGAACACATTTACGAGTAATATCCATATCCTGACTGTCTAAATAGATAGCACCAATCAGAGACTCTACAGCATCCGCCAGTATGGAAGCACGATTGCGACCGCCACCTTTGCGCTCACCTACTCCTAATATAAGATGGTTAGACAGCTCTAAGTTTTGAGCGATAATTACCAACGACTCTTGGCGCACCAATGTCGCGCGCATACGCGTTAAGCGCCCTTCATTTTGACTAGGATAACGATGATATAAAGCTTCACCCACAATCATCCCTAAAAGTGCATCACCTAAAAACTCTAGGCGCTCATAGTTTTTTTTGCTATCAAATGAGCGATGCGTTAACGCAAGTTTAGGTAGACTCAAGTCATTGAACTCGTAGCCTAACTTACGCGTTAATACGGCTAACCGCTGAATAAATTCCGAGCTAACAACAAGCGTGTCAACAGATGTACTATTTTTTTGGGAAGTAGGAACCGCTTGGGAATGTTGCGAAGTTGGTTTCATGCGTGGTTTGTGGTTATCCCTTCTGCTTGACAGATTTAGTTTAATAATATTATTTGATATATTTTATGAAATAATGAAAGCGCTATGTCGTACTATGATGGCTTACTCTGCTGTTGCCATTTCAATGGCCCCTTCGAAACGGTTCACAATGTCAACATTGCTAAAAAAGTTATTAGTTACTGCATATTCTTTATAAATAGCCAATTGACCTGTTTTTTTATCGGTAAAAGTAAATACGTCTTCGGCTTTAGTATCGTAATCTGCGTTAATTGATAACTGTTTGTTGACACGTTCAACAAACTGTTTGGCTGTCTCTTTATTATTATTGGCTTCTTTTAGCTGTGCACTTAATACCTTGGTCAGTTGATAGTCACCAATCTGAGCCGGTACGATAGCTACTGTCAACTTAGTCGCAATACCTAAAAGCATAATAATGAGAACAATGTTTGTCACACTGGCGCCGCGCTGCATAGCCAAACCAGATAATTGCTGCATTATGATATCCTTCTAAAGATAAACGACTATTTCGAATAAGTGTATAAATAATAAATAGCTATTGATTATTTATCAACGATATTAGCATAAAACCATCGTCAACCAATCAACCTCTAGACAATCTCATAATCTTAATTGATAGTACCATTACGTTCAAAGGTCGGTAGGTTAAGACCAGGTGGTTTATGCATCCAAATATAAACTGCCTTACCTGCTAGGTTTTCATCCGGAACGAAGCCCCAAAATCTACCGTCTGCGCTGCGATCCCGGTTATCACCCATCACAAAATACTGATCTTCTGGCACATCAATACGCCACTCAGTACCTTCTGATTCAACCACCTCTGGTGATTGTTGCTGCAAAAATGGCGCGTATTGTGAACTGTTCATGCCATCTAAATAGCGCACGAGGTGCTTGTTGTCACCT
This sequence comes from Psychrobacter sp. JCM 18901, assembly GCF_000586435.1. GTDB lineage: Bacteria > Pseudomonadota > Gammaproteobacteria > Pseudomonadales > Moraxellaceae > Psychrobacter. Next base: position 10,626 of record NZ_BAWH01000014.1, on the reverse strand, counting down.
TGTACTTCTTCAAAATATTGTGCCGCATCTTCTTCTTGCTGGCCCATTGCAGAAGCACTCTCTTCGGTCAGCACTTGACCTGGACCAATTTGCCCTGGTAAGTATAGCTGTGAAGTCAATTCAGCATTTGCCGCAAAATCTACAGACTTAGTCTCAATAGGTACGTCATTGATAGACAACGTGCCTTGACTATAACTCACGCTATCCCCAGGCAAACCGATAACGCGTTTAATATAATAAATGCTCGGGTTCTCAGGATAGCGAAACACTGCCACATCACCATGTTCAGGTTCACCAGTATCTAGCACCTTATTATAGGTTAACGGCAGGCGCACGCCATATGCATACTTATTAACAGCAATGAAGTCACCCGTATATAGCGTCGGCACCATAGACGATGATGGGATATTAAATGGCTCAATTAAAAATGAGCGTACTATCAATACCACTGCTAACACAGGGAAAAAGTCATAAGCCCAGCGCACTAGTAAGCCTTCTTGACCTCGACCACGAGTTTTGCGCTGTTTGAGCGCTAGCTTATCTAACAGCCAAACAATTCCTAGGACTATAGTTAACGGCACTAAAATTAAATTAAAATCAAAATCCATACCAAATTGCCTATTAACGAGCGGCTTATCTAATACCTTTACGATAAGACTCACTACATTTGACTGTTATCTACAATGGTTATCTTAAATTAAGCTCAATGATTAGCTATCAACTTGCAACACAGCTAAGAAGGCTTCTTGTGGGATTTCCACATTACCTACTTGCTTCATACGTTTTTTTTACCTGCTTTCTGCTTAGACAGTAGCTTTTTCTTACGTGATACATCGCCACCATAGCATTTTGCTAATACGTCTTTACGCATGGCTTTTACCGTACTACGACCAATGATTTGGCTACCGATAGCGGCTTGAATGGCAACATCAAACATTTGGCGCGGAATTAACTCTTTCATCTTCGTAACCAGTGCATTACCACGATAACGTGATTGGGTTTCGTGCACGATCATCGCTAAGGCATCAACTTTATCGCCATTGATTAGTACATCAACTCTCACCAACTTATCGGCTTGATAACGTTCAAAGTTATAGTCTAGCGATGCAAAACCACGTGAGACTGACTTTAGGCGATCAAAGAAATCCATGACCACTTCGCCCATTGGGATATCAAATATCAGCTGTACTTGTCGACCCATAAAACGCATATCAACCTGAACGCCACGACGCTCAATACATAGCGTCATTACATTGCCTAAGAATTCTTGCGGTACCAAAATTTGACAGCGGGCAATTGGCTCACGGAATTCTTCTATGTTGTTTGGCTCAGGTAGATGTGATGGATTATCTACATAGATTACATCACCGTTCTTTTTCTCAATTTCGTAAATAACTGAGGGCGCTGTAGTAATCAAATCTAAATCATATTCACGCTCTAGACGCTCTTGGATAATCTCCATGTGCAGCATACCCAAGAAGCCACAGCGGAAACCAAAGCCAAGCGCATCCGACGTATCTGGCTCAAAAAACAGCGAAGCATCGTTGATTTGCAGTTTTTGCAAAGCTTCACGGAATTTTTCAAAATCACTCGAATCCACTGGGAACATACCAGAATAGACTTGTGGCGTGACTTGTTTAAAGCCTGGGATACGATCCACATCAGGGTCTTAGCATGAGTGATAGTGTCGCCTACTGGTGCTCCGGCAATATCCTTAATACCCGCAATAACAAAGCCGACTTCCCCTGCTTCTAAAACACCCGTATCTACAGGCTTAGGCGTAAAGACACCAATCGAGCCAACCAGATGTGCCTCTTGAGTCGATTTGATATATAACTTGTCACCTTTACGTATAGTACCTTCACGCACCCGTACCAATGAAACCACGCCCAAATAATTATCGAACCAAGAGTCAATAATTAGTGCTTGGAGTGGCGCTTCACGATCACCAGTTGGTGCTGGAATAAATTCGACCAATGCTTCTAATAGTTTGTCGACACCCAGACCAGATTTCGCTGATACACGCGGTGCGTCAACGGCATCGATACCGATAATATCTTCAATTTCTTGAATGACGCGCTCAGGCTCAACTTGCGGGAGATCAATCTTATTTAACACCGCCATGACCTCTAAGCCTTGATCAACGGCTGTATAGCAATTGGCTACTGACTGCGCTTCTACGCCTTGAGCGGCATCAACAACCAACAGCGCGCCTTCGCAAGCCGCTAATGAACGCGAAACTTCATATGAAAAATCGACGTGACCCGGGGTATCAATAAAGTTAAGCTGATAGCGCTCACCATTTGGATGATCATAAAACAGTGTTACTGACTGTGCTTTGATAGTGATACCGCGCTCACGCTCAATATCCATTGAGTCGAGTACCTGCGCCTGCATCTCGCGATCTTGCAAGGCACCGCACATCTGAATAAAACGATCGGCAAGCGTCGACTTGCATGATCAATGTGGGCAATGATTGAAAAGTTACGAATATTGGCTAATGCAGTCACAAAGCGCCTACTAAATTAAGGGTGATAGAGTAATAAAACTAAAAAAATAAATACTGTCAGATGCAATTGATAACGTGCTTGTACTCTTTGAAGGTTAACCGTTATAACAAGCCGATCGGGCTAATACTACCGTCTAAATCCATAGTCAAGCACATTAACTCTTATGCGTAGACATAAAAGAGTATTCTAGCAGTTTTCCACTGCAAAGTAAGGCGATTTTGTTAGAAGAGATGTGACTTACAGATGAAATGACAAGCTAAAAAAAGGATAACGCAACAATCGTTACACTTGTTGAACTTCGTTTCTTTATATAGATACTATTATAATTACTATGACTTCTTAGAAACAAAAGCGAATAAATGACTAGGGTAAATTGGTTTTAGACATATCTACGTCTGTCGTTTCACTGCCAGTTTGGCACAAATACTTATACATCCATGCGATCTGCCATAAAAAGCACCATTTATTTGAGTTTGCTCTATCAGATACTCACGAAATCTCAAATAAAATTCATTATCTGGGCCCTTAGGCTGCTGCCAAAAATCATCAAGCGGCTTTTGATCTGTTAGCTTAGGAATATCGTAAATTGCACGACCCATAACCTTAGTAGGTTTCTTATGATAAACCGACTGCAAGCCTGTCGTACTGTTAATAGTCACCATGCCAATACTATATTTCATCAAAGTTGGCAGGTGCATATCACAACCATAGAAAACACGATGAGACACTTGATAGCGCTCAGCTAGGCTAGCTACCAGCTCCCGATAGTCTCTATGACCACGATCCAATGGATGATGCTTAAACACAAGTAACTGTTTTTGCTTAGCAAATTTTGCAAAGCTTGCGATAGACTTATCAATGAACTGTACCACATCACGATAATCACTATGATGGGTAATCTGTGAGTCATTATGCACTTGCAAACTGATCAAAAAGTAATTGTTACTTTCTTGCTTGATCAGTCTATTTTGCAATTGTTTATCTGGCAAATATCCTCGTAGCTTCCGCCACGGTGCTTTTAACCAAGCGATGGCCTCTTGCCAAGCGGTCATACCACGATAATGCGAATAATGTGGATAACGACTTTTATAAAGCCAAGCAATGATGTAATAGACGATGGCCGCGATACTTAAGCGATAAAATCGATTATGTGTGTATAAAGGCTGATCATTGGCTTTCTTAAGCGCTTTAATCTCAGCAGTGTTTAGACGTGAATAGCCATTAATCCCATGCTCTTGTAAGGTAATGTAATCAGGACGCAAGTACCCTTCTTCAAAGACAAAAAATGAAATACCTAGCTTCTCACTGATACACGCTGCTTGAGTATGATGCGGTCGACAATCGCCAAAGCATACAATCGCATCAATGGCATTTTCTTTAATGAACGCCTGCAACCAAGAGGAAAATTGCGCTAATGTATTGGTATATTCGTAGGTATTGTCGTGATGGTAAAAAAAGGCATCGCCTGCATTAAAATTGATTTTGCTTACTTTAATGTCTTGAATTTGCAAGAATGACGAAAAGCGATTAAAAAACCCACCCATTTTCCCTTGTAGTAGCAAGACATGTCGATGAGTAAGCAAGTGAGACATCGAAGCTGCCATAGTACTGGGCTACCATTAAATGAGAAAATAAGAGATAAAAATGAGAAAGGTCATGCAACCGTGCGAAAACACATAGCGTAAAAATGATTATACCGAAAAAGCACCTATTTGTCGCAATGCAATTATACGGTGCTACTCTGGTAAATCAACGAGACATTTTACGCAATTTTTGTTGCCATCGATGACGTTGCTGCATAAAACGTGTGGTCGCGTGACGTTTAAACTTTGTAGGTAAAGACGAGTTCACAGTCTTAGCTGAACTATTTGAAGTACTAGCCATTTCAGATTGCGATTCTTCACTATTCGCAAGCAGATGCGAGTCTTTGAGAGGGTATAAATAATCGATCACCTGTTCTACTTGTGCTAATCCATAGCCATCAGGCAGACGATACAACGGATAACATATAAGCCCGCCATATATTAGCTGCTCAAAAGTCAAAGGTATATCTCGTTGACGTCTTTTTAGATAGGTAGCTTTTGGTAACGACTGCTCGTCAATATCTGTGGTCAACCCCCAACCTGCATAAAACGGCAATCCATAACAGGTAACGTCCAACCCTCGCAGCAACGCTTCAAAACCAGTCAGTGAGCTGATCGTATGAACCTCATCCACCCATTCTAAGCAATCAGGCAGCGCAGTATCGTAGGCAACCGCTTGAACTTGTTGTAGATGGGCTTCTGATACTTTACCCGCTCGCAGTCCTGCTTCGACATCAGGATGCGGCTTATAAATCAAATAAGCGTCTGGGTTATCTTGTCGTACACGTTCGATCAGACCACTGTTTGTCTTTATTGTAGAGCCGCAGTACTGTACTGACAAATCGTCCTCTACCTGACCGATAATAAGAACGCGTCGTCTCCCAGATATTTTGGCATCCTGCATCCACGAATTATTTTGGATGCTAGAAACATCTATACCAGCCCCAACATTGTATTTACTTACCCGCTGATTCAGCAGTTTGTCTTGCAGTTTTTTTACGCGAAGACGCTGTTCAGAACTCAGTGGCTGACAATTTTGCAGCAATGTTTCTAAATCTGAAGGTTGGGTCGCATCGTAATAAATACCTTGCTTATCTATTACAACAGACAGTGGTGCCAATAAAGTAGCACCTAGACCGTTTGATCGGATAAACCCATCTTCCATACAATAAATAGCTGGCATATCCGAGCTTTGTTCAGCAAGTTTACTCTGTAGCTTTTTCTGTACTTGCTGACGTTTGGCTAAACCCCATACCAATAAAGGTTGGCTGAAATTGACACGGAAATGATCTGGATGTAACAGGTTTTTTTAGACGTGGTTTTGGTTTGATAAATAATGTCGTACGCGGTAGGTCTGTAAAGGCTTTGACAAATGGCAACTTCCAACGACTAAATTCATATACAGTCAAATCGCCTTCAAGTCGCGCTTGCCACCGCCGATTGGTCACTAGCCATTCGATGGCTGCATCGATATCACAAGCCTGTTTCGTTGCCGGATCTACATAACGACTGTAATCAATATAAGCACTATAAAATAATGTTTCTAATGACGTTTCAAGCGTCTTATGTGACGTCGCAGGAAACACTGCTGAGTTTGACAAATCTCTATTATTGAGAAGTATCTCAGCTGACTCTAAACGACGTTTTTGAACTGCTTTAAGTAAATTTTTAGGTGCGTTAGTGTCATCGGTCAGCCCCCAAGCACTATACCAGCTGACTCCAAAGCAATGTACTCTTTTACCTAGCATTAATGCTTCAAAGCCCATATGTGAGCTGACGGTATAGACCTCACTTACTTGTTTAAGCAGTTCAATAGGATTGAGAGACTCTGTCAATAAACTAACGTTTTTAGGCAGTTTTAAGTTGGATAAATAGCCTGATTTTGACGCAGGATGAGCCTTTATCCAAATATGGGCGTTAGGATGGTTGTGGCATGCAGATTTTAGCATCTTCTTAAATTGACGTTTATTCGCACCAGCACCTTTAACAGAGGCATCACCCGCTACTTGGTCAATCAACAGGATATGTGATGGTGAAACACTTTCTTTTTCGTTAATATTTTCTTCATTAATCAATTTGTCCAACGACGGACAATCGATTATAGAATTATATTTACTCAGTTTTTCTTCGCATATACGTGTCATCAGATGATGAGCACGTGCCTCGTCTGCTGCGCGATCATTGCTAGTACTCTTGGTGCGCTCAACAATCAACTGCTCGAGGCGCGAGTGATGCGTCATATCAAAGTAGATACCAACGTCATCGATAACCACACTCAAACCGTGGCGACTATTAATACCTGAATCTAATGAACGCAAAAATCCATCTTCAATACTGAAAGCATTCACATTCTGACGAGTGGCGGCTTTATTAGCTCTTTGGAAGCTTTTCTTATGCCCCCATCCAATAAATGCCTCAGGTTGTGATTTTTTCTTGCGATTTATCAGGCTGTGTTGCAAGCCTGACCACGGATACCAGCGCTGGATATCAGCTTGCAACACTTGCGAGAGTAGCAAGTTATTGTGGCACATACCTTTACCAACTACTGCCAACTGCTTTGGTGATTGGTACTGTGATGAAGGCGAAAGTAGCGCATGATCAGAGGTAGACATAGTAGATACCTTGACTTCATTCGCTACTTCTTTTGCCATATCTTTAATACCTTTACTCGTTAATTTTGGTTAAATCTATTCAACAGTCATCGTTAAGGTGTAACTGGCTAACCGTTATAGATCTAGAACTACCTTGGCAGCAATTGCTAACTGATAAACAATCTGTGATAGACCGCGAGCAATCTCCACACGCTTAGTTTTAACTTTCGGTAATACCATAATCTCATCACCCTGCTGGATACGATACGCAGTATTGACCACTTGGCTCGCCCCATTTTGATGAATAATTAAGATATCTTTTGTATCAGCGTTATCAGAGAAACCACCAGAATTAGCCACATAATCGCCAACGGTATAGTCAGGATTAAAGGTAAGTGCCCCTTGTGCTCGTACCTGACCGTTGACTGTAATGACTGATGTTTGTGCTGGTATCTCAATGATGTCGCCCTGTTGCAGAATAATATCTTGCCATGAATTTGGCACAACGACGATTTGACCGTCAGTCTGTACATTACGAGCCTTGGCGACGAACTGTTTAACCAATGCTGCATCATCTTGACGCAATGCGGCTTCTTCACGAGTCGTTGACTGAGTGGCAAGCGTTAGCTCTTCTAACGGTCGAGCGACTCGTTAATCATGCGTTTTTGTTGCTCAGCAACAGATTCACGATAGATGGTTAGATGCGTTAATTTCGCCAGTGGGCTTGGCTGTAATTGTGGCACGATATCTTTTAGACGCGCGCCATATGGTACAACCATCGCGCCATTACCAGTATGTGCACCTTTTACCTGCACCGCGATGTACCTGCGTAACGATCTGACGTTACTACCATTTGATCGCCGTTATAGACAGGAACATTTTGGGCTTCACTTAATGAGTAGTACTCTGCCGTTTGTGCACGTCCTGCACTGCGAGTGATACTGACATTAGTAGCATTGGCTGCTGGATTAGACACTTGCAACACATCACCAATAGTCAGATCATTCACATCAAATTCAAAAGTATATTCGTTTTGAACTTGACCGCTTACCACGAATGTCTTTTTCTGCGGTGCCACGGTGATGACATCACCATCTCGAAATGAAAAAGCCTGTAATTTACCTGCTAGCAAAAAGTCATATAAATTGACTTGCTGTAGCATTTGACCATTGCGCTTGATTTGGATATCGATATAACTACCGCGTGTTGGGTCAACGCCGCCTGCTCTATCTAAATAAGACAATACCGAGTCTGCTGCTAGACCACCGTAATAGCCTGGCTGCTTAACAAAACCTGTGACGAATACTTTAACTGGCTGCGCCTGCTCTAATGAAGCATAAACGCCTACATTCGATCGGTAAATACGACTGACGGCACTTTTGACCACATTCTGTAAGCTACCATTTTGCACACCAGAGACACGGACTGGTCCAACGTTTGGTAAGAAAATATTACCTTGTGGATCGACGGTCATGGTAGCAGCATACTGGTAAGCGCCCCACATTCTTACTTGGACGTTATCACCAGGGTTAATCACATAGCTATCATTGAAGGTAGAGCCTGAAGTCGTCGAAAATGCTCCACGGAACAATTGCTCACCGAACATCATATCTTGAGTTTTGATATCTTGATAAGGACGCGTTGTATTGATAACTGACTGGCTTGGTAAGCTTGCTGCATTGACCGCTTCTTGAGTCGTTGCTTGCCCTGGCACTGCCCCAGCAAATGCTTGGGTAGACACGTTAATATTGCTCTGGTTCTGAGATTGGCTCATATTATTGTTGCTTGTGCCAAAGCCCGAACCTGATATTTGATCTGCATAACTGCTTGCAGCTGTTGCAGACATACTAGTCGCCGCCATTGCCAAGCTTGTCGCTATCACGATAGAACGTGGTTTCATATTCATGAGTTATATTCCTTTCCTGATCTATCGATCATTACTGATATCTGGTTTTTCAAGATTAGCTACGGTGATCACGGACAACTGCCATTACCAAACGCACAAAGCCGTATAGCATTAAGAGCAATGCAAGCGATGTCCAAATAAGATACGCTTGGCGCGGGTAAGTTGCATCTTCAGCTTCGTAGGGCGTTGAGATCACAATCAAGTTTTTCATTTTCTTGAATGCTTCTAGTCTTGATTTTTCAAGCGATGATAACGACAATTTATACAACTCGGTAGCAAAATCCACATCTGCCTTGATGGTCTCAAACTGTACCGCTTGACGGTTCAACTTGGTTGTATTTGGTGATGTCAATTTGGTTTGTTCTTGAGTGATTTGCTCTTCAACAGCCTTTATCTGACTTCTTAGTGAAACCACTTGCGGCGCATCTGGATTTAGATAACTGAGTAACTGACGCTCTTCGGTACGCAACGAGCTTAATTGCGCTTGCAAGCTGCCAATCAACTGATTGACGATTTGCGCATTGGCTTGTGGGTCATAGATTTCGTTTTCATTCTGATAGTTTAATAACTGCTCTTTGGCATCATTTAAACGCTCTTCTGATTCGTCTAACTGAGTTTCTGCAAACGCCAATTGATCACGAGCCACTTCTTGTGAAATGCGGTTTACAAAACGCTCAGACTCTCCTAAGATAGCTTTGTTCAGCTCAAAAGCATACTTTGAGTCAAAGCCTTCTGTTGATACTGAAAGCACATAGCTCTGCTCATCAAGGTTAATGTGAACCCTTTTTTCGAAGTACTCAAGCAGCTCCTCTTGTGTTGCATCAGGATCAATTTCATAAATAGGGTCGGAACCATCAACATAGTAAGCTTCACGGAACTTAAACTTGTTATTTAGCCGCTTAACCATATCATTTGACAAAATATACTCTGTCAAATAAGTCGCATCTTCTTTACTGGTACTATTGACGCCTAATAGAGCGGATAGACCTCCAGCTGCTGGCACGCTCGAATCACTGACTTGCTTCACCACCACATCTGCAGTCGAAACGAAGCGTGGATGTGCCAGTGTCATTACATAGTATATAACGAGCAACCAAGGAAGGCCGACCAAGCCGATAAACAGCGAAAGGTTAATTATCTTACTTTTTTTGCTTTGTGGATATGCTTTTCATAAACCTCAATCGCTTCTGTTGTATCGTCAAAGACGTGTGCTGTTTGATCCATTAACACGATGCCAATATCACAATTACGCTTTATATCACCAATATCATGTGACACTATTAAAAAACCTGCTTGTGCGCGGCGGGCCGCTAAAATCTCTTCACTACGCTTACGGAATGCCGCATCCCCAACGGCACCTGCTTCATCGAGCATATAGTAATCAAAATCAAAGGCCAAGCTTAAACCGAACGTTAAGCGGGCTCTCATTCCTGATGAATAGCTCTTAACTGGCATATCAAAATAATTACCAATATTTGCAAACTCTTCGACAAAACGAATTTTTTCATTAACATAAGAGCCACTAGAATATAGACGGCAGACGAAACGAACGTTTTGACGCCCGGTCAAACTGCCCTGAAAACCACCTGAAACCCCAACTGGCCAAGAAATAGTAGAATTAGTAAAAATTTCTCCCTGATCAGGCTTATCAAGACCGCAAATGATACGTAGTAAGGTTGATTTCCCAGCACCATTACGTCCCAATAGACCCACACTTTGCTTGTCACCAATGGTTAGATTTAAATTTTTAAATAAATAATGTCGACCTTGTTTGGTCATAAATGACTTAGAAATATTTCGAATTTCAATCATTTTATCATCCTAGGTTAAAACTGGTAGTATGCTTGATGACTTATTTGGAACGTATTAAATCTCTTTCTACTGCTTTATACATCAACAAACCTAAGAAATTTACTGCAATAGTCCATTTTAGAAAATATGTCATATCAATATGATAAGCTGGATAGTTAGGTGCTAAAGCATGTCTTATCAGTTCGATATTATGAATAAAAGGATTGTATAGCAAATAGCTAAAA
>NZ_BAWH01000015.1 GCF_000586435.1 Psychrobacter sp. JCM 18901 | reverse complement strand
TGGCTATTAAACTTAAAAAAAATAAGAAATAAGTAGTCAAATCACGCGAATACAAGCCATAATCATTTAACCACCTTAGTAATACTGGCCAAATATTTACTGCGGTATCTGTAAAGCCTTCAGCATAAGAGTTATAGTAATTGGCATCGCTGCCACCGCCCAAGTTTATTATTAAAATATCGTATTCCATCAGTACAAATGCAATTATTTTTGAGAAAAAAATAGCGGTAACTAATAAAAATATATTAGAGTTAGAAAATCTCTCGAATAATTGCTGTTTATTTCTCATGGTATATTTCCACCCATTCATCGGAAATAATCTTTATATCAAATTTGTCTTTGGCATATTGTCGACCTAGAATGTTCTTCTGTTCAATTAATAAATTAGCTTCGATGGCCTTTGCTAAAGCTTCAGGCTTACGAATAGGCACGATACTTCCATAACCGTCTAATATCTCACGGGCGCCGCTAACATCAGTAGAAACGACGTTTGCTTGACAAGCTAAAGCTTCAATCAATACTGTCGGCAGCCCCTCATAATCAGATGATAAAACGAACGTATCACAAGCACTCATCAACGTTGATATATCACTCCTTCTACCTAACAAAATAACTTCTTTATCTAATTCTAACTCTATAATATGTCTTTCGATTTCTGACCTTAATTCACCATCACCTGCAATAATCAGTACAAAAGGAATAGAATTAGCGTTTTTTAAAAATCTTATGGACCTCAAGAGATTAAGGTAGTTCTTTGCTTTATTAAACCTACCAACTGCTAAAATCACCTTGCAGTTCTGATCTAGCCCAAGCTCATCCTTTATTGCAATTTTTGCCTGCGTACTATAACTAAAGTCATCAAAATTCACTCCGTTATATATAGCTTTCATTCCTTTTTTTGGTACTGCATATCTTGATTCAAAAGAGGCAACTGCCGTGTTGCTGACATTGGTGCTTACATCAGCTAAGCGGTTGGTCAGTCGATAAGCTAGCATACGTAGTGCACCGCCCTCATTGCTACTGTGGGCGGTGGATATCAATCTATTCATTGGAGTTACTATTTTAACTAAGCGCGTCAAAATGTTTGCATGGACCATATGCGAGTGCACAACGTCAGGCTGATAACTTTTAATTATTTTTGATAGCAAAATATATGCAGCAGGTAGAGAGATTAGATTGGTCAAGCTAACTTTCGTTAACTCAATACCTTCACATATTGGTCTAGTAAGTACCTCACCTACAAAATACACAATTCTAACTTGATGCCCTTTTTGGACCATGCATCCGCCAAGTCACAAACAACTCGTTCAGCGCCTCCTTGTCCTAAGCCTGTAATAACATATAGTATTTTCATTGTTATCCTATAGCTATAAAATAGTTATATGAATAGGCATACATCCATTATTTTAATTCTATTTATTCTATAATTAGTCGCTCTTTTCTAATAGCCCAATCCACTGCCCTATTATTTCTTTAGGTTGATATTTTTTAGATTTCTCCTTTCCTTGTAAGCCAATTATTTTTCGATCTTCTTTATTATTCATCAGTTCTATCAAGGCTGAAGCAAGCTCATCGATATCGTTTTTCGGTACTAAAATTGAACCTGTACCTTCTAATATTTCTGCAGGGCCTGTATCACAATCAAAACTAACAATAGGTAATCCAAAAGCCAAAGCTTCAATCAATACCATACCAAACCCCTCAAAACGTGAACTTAAGCAAAAAAATTTCAGCTCTTTTATAATGATTACTCATATCAACAGCGCGTCCTACTAGTTCAACGCTATCTATCAAGTTATTATTGTCTATGAACTCTGTCATTTTTGGTCTATCTTCCCCCTCCCCAACTATGACTAACTTCCAATCTGACATAGTACTATTAATTTTAATCCAAGCTTTGAGTAACATATCAAAACCTTTAATATGGGTTAAGCTGCCTACTGCTAATACTACTTTCGTATCTTCCTTTTTATCGAAGCTTTGTGGTGGAAACGGACAATAGTTGGATATAGCTGTGATTTGTGATTTATGCTGTGTGCCTTTTAACCAATGATGTTTATCCTTTTCTGTTAAGGTAACTACCGAATCACAGTATCGAGCTGCTAATTGGCGAGCGAACCTCCTTTGAGGTTTATCGATATTATTGCTAAATCCGAAATGTTCCCAGCATATATGCTTTACTGGCAGCCCTAGCACAGCGAGCAAAGTAAACTGAATGCATAAAGTGTCCACTACGATTAATGTATCAATGCATTCTTTCTTTAGTAACTTTCTTAGCTTATAAATAGTATTTGGAATACGGCATAACTTACATTTTGGAAAGCTCATTAAAGACAGCAACTTAACTTCTTTATTAATATGGAAAAAAGGCATATCGCCATCAGCTATGCTCGCTAGCAACACCTCATATCCGACCTCAGATAATCCATTAGCTAGCATAGATCCTACTCGCTCTGTGCCTCCCGAGTTATTGACGCTACTTGTTAATATTAAAATTTTCAAATTATGCTCCCTTTATTTTATATAAAAAACTCGGTAGTATATAAAAATCCAATATAACTAAAATCAAATCAACACTGCTAAATATATTTATTGAAAATATAGCCATTTCTTAAGATTAATCAAAAACTATAACGTCACTATTAATATATATCAAATTTAAAATATTAACATAACTTAATTTCACCTTTCCAATAATTTAATCCACTGATTTATTATATTCTCTGACTGATAATTTTCGCACTTCTCTTTAGCTTTTAAACTGATTGATTCTCGAGCTGACTCATCCTTCATCAAATTAATTAAAGATGAAGCAAGCTGAATTATATTGCCTCTAGGCACTAGGATAGAACCTGTATCTTCTAATATCTCTGCAGGTCCTGTATCACAGTCAAAACTTACAACAGGCAAACCAAATGCTAATGTTTCAAGCAAAACCATAGGGAAACCTTCAAAGCGAGAGCTCAAGCAAAATATATCGGCTTTTTCATAATACTTGCTTACATCAGACGTACGTCCTACTAAATCAACACTGTCTACCAAGTTATGATCGTTGATAAAACTTGTTAGCTTTTTCCTATCTTCGCCTTCACCAACAATGACCAGCTTCCAATTCGGCATAGTGCTATTTACTTGAACCCAAGCTTCGAGCAATAAATCAAATCCTTTTACTTTTGTTAGTTCGCCAACAGTCAAGACTGTATTGCTGCCATTTATTTTGCTATCGGTTTGAGGTGGAAAAGGACAAGGATTAGCTATCGCTATTATTTGTGATTTATGCGATGTACCTTTTAACCAGTACTGCTTATCTCTCTCTGTCAAAGTAACCACAGCATCACAGTATCGCGCTGCTAACTGACGTCCCACTCTTCTACTATATCGCCCTAAATCATTATTAAAGTTAAAATGTTCCCAGCAGATATGCTCTATATCTAGCCCAAATAATGCAGGCACTGTAAATAGGCATGAGTTACTATCAACAACAATAACTCTATCTATTTGGTGTTCTTTGATAAATTTACGTATCTTCCAAATCGTGGGTAGGAAATTCTGTTTAAAAGATATTTTTTTTGGGGATATAACGAGTAAGTTTGAATACTTTTATTTAAAGTAAAAAAAGGCTCGTTACCATCTACCAGGCTTAATATTGAAACATCATAATTTTTTTCAACCAGTTTATTGGCTACCACACTAGTCACCCTTTCTGTGCCGCCAGAGTTATTAAGATTACCTGCAATAAAGCATATTTTTTTCATGCTATACATCCTGATAGGTTGCATCTCTTTCATTGTCAAACGACAGATACTTGAAAGCATTACGGATTAGTTTACGAGTAGGTTTAAATATTTTATGCAGAATTATTCGGATTAATCTTAAAAAAAGGTAAGGATATATAGTTAGGTGCTAGAGTTAAGAATAAAACCGTAATACTTCGGTAATTAAGAACCTGCTCATAATCATTTTCTCGCATTGAGGTCTCGATTATTTTCACCTTACTCAATGCAGAAGCTAAGAATTTATCATCGATATAAAGAAGATTATAAAAGTTAAAATCTATAAGACGCTTTGACAGTACATTTTTCAATTCATCTCGTCTGTAACGCTTTACAAGTGCGATTATCTCTAGTTCCAGCGTAAAAGCATCTAATAACTTTCGACCATTTCTGCTACTCAGCGCACTAATAGACTGACTATGCTTTCTATATAAATACATTTTTTTGGTAAATAATATCTATTTTTTACCTCAAGACCTAAATGCCAATGAAAAGGTCCATCCTCATAATAAAACCCTACTGGGAAACGGATATTCGAATGTTTTAACACACTGAATCGAATAAAATTTGCCCAACAATAATGGTCCAGATTAAAATACTCATTTCCTTGTTTATAGCTTATTAGTTCTAAATCAGATGGAGAGCAAGACTGCTTTACAGTTTCAGGAATGTCACTAAATTGTGCATAGCCATACGTGATTAAATCTGCTTTGGTTGTTGTCGCACAATCGACACAGGTCTTTACTAAGCTTAAATCTATGATGTCGTCAGAGTCGACAAACATTATGTATACACCGGTAGCCAAATCAATCCCCTTATTACGGGTAGCTGACAGACCTAGATTTTTAACATTTTTAATGAATTTGATGCGTCTGTCTTTTAGATAAGGTTGCAACACCTGTATAGAATGGTCAGTTGAGCAATCCTCTACCACGATTATTTCAAGGTTCTGATACGTTTGCATTTTAATAGAGCTCAAACACTCATCAAGATACAGCGCAACGTTGTAGACAGGTACAATGATACTGACTAATGGGCTCTCAAATGCGGTCATGATTGGCACCTCACGCATAAATTGTCTAAAAATTAAAAAAACTATGATCCCTGCCTGTTACTGCTAAAAACTTTGTAAAGCGATACAAATCTTCTCATACACTTACAATGCGTTCATTATGAAAATTCAGCCATTTTTTTAAACATGGGATTCTTATCTATAAGCTGTTGATACGTCCCTTGCTCCACTATTCTGCCTTGCTTCATGAGATAAATAATATCGCAATTTTTTACTGTTTTTAGACGATGGGCTATCATTACGATGGTCTTCTGCCCACTTAACTCTTGAATAGCGTCCATTATGACTTTTTCAGTAATACCGTCTAAGGCACTTGTTGCTTCATCAAACACCAATACATCAGCTTGATTGTATAAAGCTCTAGCTATGCCAATACGCTGTCGCTGTCCTCCAGATAGTTGTACGCCTCGTTCACCGACTTTAGTATTTAAACCTTCAGATAAACTGTCTACTAAGAACTCTAGATGGGCAAGCTTAATCGCCTGTTTTACTCTTACTAAATCAACATCTTTACGACATATGCCAAAAGCGACGTTTTCAGCGATACTACCTTCACTCAAAAATATACTCTGCGGTACGAAACCTATGTATTGCTGCCAAGCCTGCTTGTTTTTTTCATCGATAATTAAGTCATCAAGCACTAACTGTCCGGTAGTTGGTGCAATAAGCCCTAGTAATAGATCGATAGCTGTAGATTTACCAGACCCCGACTCACCGACAAAACCAACTGTAGAATTGATAGGTATATTTAGATTTATATTATCTAATGCTGGCATTACTTTATTAGGATAGGTGAAGCTAACCCTATTCAGTCGTATAGTCTTGATTTTTGCTAAATCAATGGTTTGACCGCTCGCAATATCTGAAGCAGCACCCTGCTCACTATCTACGGTCAATGATGCAAGCAAGTCTTCTTTTATAGAATCGAAAGCAGCCGTATTGCCTCTAATCGTAGCAACGCTATGGTATATTTGCTGCAAAGCAGGTAATAACTTAAAACCAGCAAGAGCATAAACGGTTAATATAGGTAATACTTGGCTCAAATTCCCTTCACGTGTTGTCAGCAAAACTAGAACTAGCCCAATCATTGCACCAAAAGCTAACAATTCCATTAAATATCTAGGTGCTTGGCTTAATGCTGTATTTACTCCTTGAGCATGCGCAAATAACTTTCCACTTGTCTCAAACTGATGTACAAAATCATGTCTACGATTGTAGAGTAGTACATCTTTGATCCCCCCGAAGCCCTCATTCATTAAACGAAATCGATCAGTTGAGGTAGTAGAAACGTACTCTCCATACAAGGCGATACGCTTACGAATCATTCTGTATATAATTACGTAACCGCTAGCAAACAATACAACCCCTACGGTTGCTATCAATGGGTTATAAATAAAGATACTAACTGAGATAAATACTGCTAATACTAGACGAGCGTTCATCTGTATAAACGGTAAAATGATAAAGTTTGTTACTCTTAATGCCTCAGTTGCAATTTGCTTCGTCAATTGAGCACTGCTTCCACTAGCGTGGAACAACCAGTCTTTTTGCAAATAATAATGATACAAACGATCACTAATCTCTGTACCGACCGAATAAGCAAATAAAGATAAACGCCATGTCGTAATCATCGACAAAATAGACGCTAAACTAAGCATCAACAGTACAAATAGACCCGTTATAAACAAAAAATCTGTATGTGTACTCACACCGCTGGCTACATATATACGATTAAGAATTGCATTGGTTTCAAGCAGCTGCATATCAGCCACTAAGGCCATGAAAGGCCCTATAGAAGCAATTCCCAACAGCTCCATAAATGCCATGAACACCATCATGATCTGCAAAGACAAATAACGTCGTCGCTGGTCTACAGTTAACAGGGCAAACAATTCTTTGGCTAATCGCAGCATACTTTTAACCACTCTATTAGTTACTTACTTCAATTTTTTTATTCTATTAACTCACCACGTCCATCATTTCTATATCTATCTTTTCGACATCAGCTTCATCGCCTTCTCGGTAGCCTTCAACAAAGGTCCTAAACTGCGCTTTCAACCATTGAGTATCGTGTTGTTTTGATCTTTCAATAAACTCAAACAAGATAGCTTCGATATCTTCCAATGGAAAACTATGCTCCATTGCTTGCATAATGAGTGGATGAAACGTGGTCTCTATGTTGTCGGCACCAATGATTAACTCTTCATAGAGTTTTTCACCTGGTCTCAATCCAGTAAACACAATTTCGATATCACCATTAGGATTGCTCGCATCTTTTAGCTCGCACCCTGTCAGACGAATCATACGTTTGGCAAGATCCACGATTTTGACAGGTGCACCCATATCAAGTACAAATACTTCACCACCGAACGCCATAGCCCCTGCCTGAATCACCAAACTCGCCGCTTCCGGTATGGTCATAAAGTAGCGCGTGATGTCTGGATGGGTAATAGTAATCGGACCACCTTGTTCAATTTGTTTGGTGAATAGTGGTACCACAGAGCCTGATGAACCCAAGACATTACCGAAACGCACCATACTAAAACATGTATGACTGTTGCTTTGGCTCAGTCCTTGGCAGACAAGCTCAGCCAAGCGTTTGGAGGCTCCCATCACGTTGGTCGGTCGCACTGCTTTGTCAGTAGAGATCAATACAAACGTATCAACGTGAGCCTTTATCGCAGCGCAAGCACAATGGTAGGTACCTTTAGTATTATTAATCGTGCCTTCAAATGGATTGGACTCGACAATCGGTACATGTTTGTATGCAGCAGCGTGATAAATCGTTTTTATATGGTATTTTTCGAATATATTGATTAATTTTTTTTCGTTGCCCACGCTTCCAATTATGCTAACAATCTCAGTATCTTGATATTCAATACTACTAACGACGTTACTAGCGACAAGGCTTCTAAGTTCCTGATCGATTGTATACAAAGCATATTCAGACTGCTCGTATAACACCAAACATGCAGGTTTATTTTTCATGATTTGTCTGCATAACTCACTACCAATAGAGCCGCCTGCCCCTGTCACGAGTACGTTTTTACCCGTGATATTTTTTTGAAGCAGCTCAGCAACTGGCTCTACAGTCTCTCTTTCAAGCACATCTAATATATCGACTGGCCGTATATGGCTGACTGTTACGATCTCATCAGCAAGCTCTCGTAAGCTTGGTAAATCTTTTAATTTGACAGAAACGCCTGACAGGCTATCCATAATCTGTTTTTTACGACCACGGCTCATAGAAGCATTGCCAAAATCACTTGCGCGACATTTAATTTTTCTATTAACCAAGGTAGCGCATGAGCGGCATATATTTTTTTACTATGTAAGTAAGCTCCTATTAGCTGCGGATCATCATCGATATATGCCACTACATTGTATTTATGAGAATGTCTCAAGCTCTCTAATAGCTCTCTACCAGCCGATCCTGCACCATAAATAATCACGTTATCACAGCAACTATCTAGGCGATCTTGATTGTCTGGTTTCTGTAGTCGATTCAGCAACCCGCGAATCATTAGCCGACTGTTCCATAACCAAATAAAGAATAAGAACAAAAATATGATTGGCGCTGAGCGCGGCATCATTGATACTGGATTTACATAAATGATGAACTGATAAACGATAATAAGTAATAAAAACAACTGTAGTACTCGACCCATCGCCGCATCGAAAAACCCTCTAGAGGCGCCTCTATAAAAGCCAATCAGATACAAGCTGACGACAGGTATCAATGCATAAAAAGCTAATACCGTAAGGCCGATTTGATCATCGACATAACCTTGACGCAATGCCAATGCCGCTACCAAGCAAAGGACAGCAACCGAAAAATCGATACCAAATAAGATAGAGCATTTAGCAAAGCGTGGTAAAGCTAATAAAAACAGCGTCATACGCCTCGACCATCGATTGAGGTCACTTGGCGTTTGATAAGCATTGTTAGACTCTGTTTTTATAAACATAAGATCCACCTACTTAAGTTATGTCGCTCGTTTGCCATGGACAATGGACAGTAACTAACTACGAATTGTGTCCATAAGCATAATGGTAGTGATAGCTGTACCTGTTCAAGATACTTTGCTGTATGTCATTTAAAATGATGCCATCTACTTGTACGTTTGCTTTACTCATCTGTTTGATGGCATAGACCAGCTGGCCTTCTACTGAATGATCAAATTTGGTAACGATCAGTACTTTGTCTGCGTGTTGTGCCAATACCATGGCGTCTGATGCAGCCAATATAGGCGGCGCATCGATAACGATATAGTCGTACTTCGTTTTGAGCGCTGCCATCAAATGATTGAACCTCTCTCCTATCAATAACGAAGTCGGATTATGCGACGGTCGTCCCCGCGATATAAGGTCGATATGCTCCATACCAGTTGGCTGAATAAAGCTCTCAAGGTTTAACTTAGCCATGTCAATATCTAACCGAGGCTTATCGCTGATAGAGTGCTATCTTTATCTTGCAATAAATAATCTGTGAGACCACTGTCTGGATTCATACCAAACATTTTATGCAGCTCTCCTAAACGCATATCTCCATCGATAATCAGCACTTTTTTTGTCAAGCTGTGCAAACACCTCAGATAAATTGGCCGTAATAAAAGACTTACCGACACCTGGACTTTCTCCGGTGATTAATATGGTCTGAGCGGATTTCTCATCTGCTGTCTTCGTCGTCTTACCAAATAAAAGGTTTGTCCGTAAATTTTTAATTGCTTCATAACTCAAGCCATTGTGATCAACGTGAGCAAGCATCCGACCAGTATTTTTTTTGTTCCTACCTAGCTTAGATATCGAGGTCGAACGTGGAATCGTTGCAATGACAGGAATTCCCGTTTTAGACTCTAGATGCTCTGGGTCCTTCACGACATTTCTAATTAAGTTTCTGATTAGAACCAGCATTACCCCAAGTACAGTACCTACGAGTAGCGCCAACAGCATAATTTGGAATTTGTTTGGTGCAATGGCGTCGAAGGTACTGGTCGGTCGGTCTAGAATACGGGCATAACCAACCTGACCAGCTCTAACGATTTTTAGTTGCTCATAGTTTTTGAGCAGCGTGAGGTAAATCTCTCTATTGATAGCTGTATCTTCTGATAGCTTTAAGAACTCTCGCTGTATTTCAGGCAGTCCTGCGACGGTGCTACCTATCGCTCCTATTCGACTGTTGAGGACTTTTAGTTGCTCATTGATCTGGATGACGAGTGGGTGTTCATTGGTATAGTAAGTCGTTAGATCGGCTCTCTTTAATTTGAGATCATTGAGCTGCTCATCGATTCGAGACTTTTCATTTAGTAATAGCTCAGCTTCTTTACCTACATCGATGGTGCCGTGTTTTTTACGAAACTCATTAAATTGAGCTTCAGAGGTGTCTAATTTCTCTTTTAATGCTGGAATCTGCGTTTCCATGAAAGCCAATGTTTTGGTCGTTTCTTCCGTACCACGAGATTGGTTTTGATCGATATAAGACTGGACTATCTGATCAAGTGTGGTCGTGATTTGCTGTTGGTTTGTGCCTGTCATCGACAGCTGAATAATATTGGTTTTATCGCCTTTTTCTTCCACAGACAAGGCGCTATTCATTGCATCTGTCGTGGTCTTTAAGGTCTGCTGAGTGATGCCAATAGGATAACCGTCTGCAGGTAGCTCAGTCACCGTAATGTTAATCTCACCGTTTACCCCATTAAACTGATGCGGCTGACCCAATTGTCCTTTGAAATCATCTAGTCCATTACTCAAGACAAATCCTGTGTCAGACTGTGACAGCGTAAAAGACTGGTTTAAATACGCTGGTGAAACATCGAACTGATTGATTTGTACGGAACCGTTTTTTGTGCTCAAAGACACACCATCATTTGTGTTCAACTGAGTATTAATGCGGTCGTTTGTTATTTTATCGAGATAGCCAATATTAGGATCGGTCAGTTTGATGTCTAGATGTAGCATATCGACGACTGGCTCTAGTATCATCCGAGACCGTATAAGCTCGGCTTCTGCCTCAGCCTTGCTCACTTCTTCTCCGACCAACTCTGAGATATTCGCCCCAAGCGCATCGACTCCTTGGGAATTTTCTTCAATTTGGATCAGCGCATCAGACTTGAAGGTCGGATTAATATAGCGTGTATAGAAAAATCCTATTAAGAGTCCGATTGCTGCCATGAGCGCTATGACTTTCCAGCCACGCAACAAAACCAAAACCAGCGCTGTTAAGTCGATGTTGTCATTGTCGTTGTCACCCTTAGGTGTCGATAGGTCTTTTGAATCTATATTATTCATAACCATATACCCATTATTCAATGTTAATCGCTTAATAGCTTTCGCTTAGCTCCAAGACCCTAACTGCCCTTGACTGCAGTTAGATTGCTCTCTGCCTCATCGCACCTTATAAAATCTATCACTCTACTTTCTATTCTTATCTCACTTAATCTCAGTATTGAAATTCAAAGCACATCCAGTATTTTCACTAGCTATTATTTATAACCCTGATATCACGTTGATGGCAGAGGTTGACGGTAGTATCGCGCTAATCACACGATTCCAGCGAGCCAAGCCTGTTGGATCTACATAAAGAATGTCATTGGCTTGCATGTCAAAGCGACTGGCTAATGCTAAGCTTGTGATGCTCTGCATGTCGACGTAATAGATATTGGTGTACTGGTACTGAGGGTTGTCGCGCACGATATATACTTTGGCTGCGTTAGCCGTATTGGAATTTAGTCCATTTGACTCGCCCAATACATGCGCTAAGCTCAGCCCCTGTTCTGGAATCGCAACTGGCTCAATTTTGCCAAATTCACCCAATACGTAGACCTTATTGCGGCTTTGGCTATTGACGTGAATAGAGTCACCATTCCGCAGATAGATTTGATTGGCAGACAGTCCCATTTTATGTAGTGACTGCACTCCTAAGCGATAGCTGTTGCCCTGACGGTTGAGCACAATATTGTTTGAATCGCCTGTCTCAGTGGTACCACCTGCCATAGAGATAGCCCCATATACCGACACTGGCACATCAGCAATAGCAAACTCACCAGACTGCTTCACCGCACCATCTACGAAAAACTTGCTGCCACGGTAATTGATGATTTTGACTTGAGGATCTGAGTACTTGAGATAACGTTGTAACTTGCTTTGCAACGTAGCGGTGAACTGCGGCACGCTCAGCCCACTGGCTTGAACTCTACCTATTAATGGAAACTGTATATACCCTTGTTGATCTACCGTTAAGCTAGCAGTTGACGCATTAATATCTGGATAATTGGTAAGGATGATATTCAGCACATCCCCTTTCGCAATGCCGTAATTGACTCGTCCAGAAGTTTTGATCAAATGAGAGAGATCTTGCGTAATAATAGGCGGCACTGTACGCGGTAAAGTTGCCAGACTTAAAGGCTGAATATGAAATTGAAGACCGTTTTCTGCGGTAAAGGTGCCAGATTCAGGAAGATTTCCTGACTGAAGTCCTGAGTTGATCGTACAGCCACTAAACAACCCCATTAGAAATAAGCAAAATATGCTCATTACCAAGAAGCGTCTGTGTACAAAAATGAAATATTTATTAACCATAACAGTTACTCATATTTATATTTGTGAATCAAACCAGGAAACCTCACCACAGCATTTATATTCGTAAAAAAGAATATATTTAATAAATATACACCTAAACTATATTCAGTGCAATACATATAACTTGCCATAAAATAATTAAGTGACTATTTTGCAATTTCTCATCAAGCCCTTTATTTTCGGCTAATTGCAAAAATTTATATCGACTTTTAGATTGTTGAGCGATAAAAAAATGCAAGTGAAAACAGCTTCGTCATAAATAAAATTTTTATTTTTAATTTGAAAAACTTTAACTTAATAAAGGATTGTTTCGATTGCATTTATGATTGGAAATAACCTTTTAGTGCCGAAATAGTGTAAGTGTTTGTATCTACGTATTCATTTATACCACCAGTCACTGAGAGTCTTCGAGTCTATATTTCGTATATGACTAATAAACTTTTATTGATTAGCACAATGTTTGCTTATGCATTAATAATCAGTAAGCTATTGGTTTACGTGCTAAATTTGTTAAAATAGCGTAGAATAGTCAATCCAATTTTTTACATTGAGAAATGTAAACCCACCGACTCAAGGATATTATGATGAAAGATGAAAAATTACAGAAAGCACTCGCCCGTATGGGACTTGGTTCACGCCGTCAAATGGAAGAAGTTATTAAATCTGGCCGCGTAACGGTTAACAATGGTCCTGCGACCATCGGTGATCGCGTCTCGCAAGGTGATGAGATTCGCGTTGATGGCCGTCAAATCAAATACACTTCTGAAAACGAGAAGCGTCGCCGTGTTATCGCTTACTACAAGCCTGAAGGCGAAGTTTGCTCTGCTAAAGATCCAGAAGGTCGCCCAACTGTCTTTGAGCGTTTGCCAAAGCTGACTCATGACCGCTGGGTAATGGTTGGACGTTTGGACATCAACTCAACTGGCCTATTGTTATTTACTAACGATGGTGAAATGGCGCATCGCTTGATGCATCCATCTGGTGAAGTCACTCGTGAATATGCGGTACGTGTATTGGGTGAAGTAACGCCTGATATCGCCCGTGCATTGACCGCTGGCGTCATGCTAGAAGATGGCCTTGCAAAATTTGAAGACATCAAAGAAGGCGGCGGCGAAGGCGTCAACAAGTGGTATCACGTCCAGCTAAAAGAAGGCCGTAACCGCGAAGTACGTCGTTTGTTTGAATCACAAGGTCTAAAAGTTAGTCGTCTACTACGTACACGCTATGGCACGATTGTTCTACCAAAAGAGCTACGTACTGGTCGTTTCTTAGAGCTTGATAAAAAAAGAAATCAATACGTTGACGGATTTGGTCAGCTTACGCCCACGTTATGGCACGGGTCTACATGGCGCAGCCAAAGAAAAACAAGAACGTATCAGAAACAAGCCGCTTAAAGCGCGTCGCACTGATACTCGTAGCGATAACCGCAACAGCAGCGCGAAACCTAAAAGTAGTGCTAGCCCTGCCAGCCGCGGTACACGTAACACCCGTAATCGCAATGATAAGCGCTAGTTAAATTGATTTAACATTATTCTAAGTCTTAAATAGATTTGGGATAAACATAAAAAAAGCGGTCAATGATGGATAATCACTGACCGCTTTTTTGTGTCTTTTTATAGGCGTCACAGTTTACAGAGGTCACAGTCGCTTAGTATAAAAATAGCGGCTCAGCTATCGTGACTATTAATATAGTGTTTCATGACTCGCAGCTCTTGTAGCTGTTCCTCGTCTATTTGTACCAGCAGCCTGTCCAAACGCTGTTCGATATTATCTAAAACACTCTGCAATAACTCACTAGCTTCCAATCTCTTGTCGTTATTTCTATTCTTGGCATTTATATCCGTTAATTGGTAATGAGTAGCCAGCATCTCGGGTAACCGTGTTTGCAACATTTTATTCAACACAAATTGTGCTTCTGTTATCGCCGGTGTCTTATGTTGAGTTTGTAGGGCTGCTTGATAAGCGTGATAGCTGCTTACTTTTTCATCGATACGTTTTAACTGGCGTAGTTGCTGCTCAGACAAGTTTTTTTAAGTGCTGTTTATTTAACGTTAACTGCTGCAAGCTTAATGTGGCTAATGACAAGGGCGCATCATAATCTTGATAAGTGAGTACGCCAGGTGAGATACCGACGGCTTTATGAAAAGCCTGCCAGCCTTTTCTACCTAGATAAAAGGTAGTGACGGTCGTTACAATACCGATGCCTATTAAGATACTCATATACGCTTGCTCTTTACCCTTTCACCGTTCAACTTTGTATTTACAGCTTAATGTCTTTAGCACTCACATTTTCACCAGTTGGGCTTTCAATCGCTTGAATATTTACATCACTACTAACACCACTACTAACATCACTACTGGCATTGCTATCGGGCTTTAGAATATCTGTATTGCTAGCAGGATTGTTAAAACGTTTTTGGAGATAGCGATTGGTCGCGAGTAGTTTTTGACCGTCTTGATGATATGACGCGTTGAGCAGGTCATCAAACTGTGTGTTAATTGTCTTAAGCACGTCTAACAAGGCTTCTTTGCCCGTGACATTAGAATGCTTAATTTTGGTAGTGTCAGCAAGCGCACTATCCGTCACATCTAAATCATGCAAGCGGCGATAGTCAGCGACGGCTTGCGGCACATGCCTATCCATTAGGTTTTGAATCATAATATAAGTTTCGTTGACAGTATCTTTATCATCAATTTTGCCATCATTATTGGTATCGCCATACATGACACGCAGCTTTTCACCCTTTGTATTAATTTGCTCCAGAGCGGTTTTAACGTCGTCAGGTAGGCTTTTTTTCAGGTATATAACCCAGTTGCGGCATCGCCTTATATTCGAGCATTTTGGGTGCTGTGACTTTTTTTAATGCCACGATAACCTAGATATAACCCAGCCGCTGGCAACAGCCCATACAAAACAAACATTACGAACATCGCAGTCATTTGGGTCATTATATTGTCCTTATTACTTATCAGAATGTCGTGGCTGATTTCTTATGGTTGATATCATTAAACAAAAAAATAAGGCTCTATTAAAGCCCTATATTGTTATGCACTGGGTCGATTTTGTTTTTTTGATAATACTTAACCTTTGCGAGTGTACGAGAGAAAGTGTCATCAGCGAAAATTTAACTTTGCGTACGGCTCTTAACATAACGGTGGGTTGAGGCAAGGCGGTTCAAAACTGTCTGATGCAATTCATCCAATAGTTCGTCAAGCTCATAGTCAATCTCTAAAAACAAATCTGTCAGCATATCACCGGCCGTCATCTTGCCCTGCACCATGTTATTTTTGGTGCGATGCGGACTGAAGCGTTGTAGCTGCTCATAATGATGCAATGCCTCAGGGATACTTTCGGATACTAGCTTGTCGATGACGAACTGACGCTCATTATGTTGCTGCTGTTGCTGTTCGTTTAGCTCACTACTCCACTCACGATAACGCTTTAGCTTACCGTTGATACGATCTAATATCGCAACGGCTTCGATAGGCATGGCATTTAGGGTGGTTTCATCGACCACATCAACAAGCTCAGTCATAATCGGACAACGTCCATGTTTGAGATACCACAAAGTATCTGGGTCAAAAGGCGGTCTATTGGTTGGGCGCCTTTGAGCACGATTGCTCAGATAGCGATCGGTCAAAGGCGTGGATGATTGGCTATCACTCACTTGTGCCAACGCATCACATATGCGGTTTACACGTTCAGGCGGAGTCAGTGTAGAACGCTCATGTACTGCGTGATTGCTATCACTCTTGCAGCAGCATCCTGTTCATGATTGACGCTCATCTCCTGAGCATTCTTTGCTGCCAATGTCGGTAGGTCATCTTGAGCTTGCCCAAATGACTGTAGCATTCTTGTCAAACTGACTACCATGACTTGCTCTGCCCCTCGTCTATTACACTCACATTGTGCGCATATTGCATACATTCATTCAATAGCGTATCTTAGCAGGTTTTTGCTGGCCTGCCAGTAAGCAAAATGTCACCATTCCTACACGCCAACCGTTAAGCACCGTATTATGAATGCTCCCGATTATATCTCTGGTTTCCTACTTGGGTTATCTCTCATCATTGCTATTGGCTCCCAAAACGCCTTTGTACTCAAACAAGGGCTCAAACGCGAGCACATATTTTTTTGTTTGCTTGTTTTGTGCGGTGAGCGATGCGTTTTTAATATCAGCAGGTGTTGGTGGTTTTGGTGCAGTTACGGCCCGCTATCCTCACGTTATAGATATCGCAAAAATAGCAGGCGTTATATTTTTATTAGGATATGGCTTGCAGAGTTTGTATGCCAGCGTACGCGTGTCACATGCTTTGACTGTCGAAGGACAAGTCGTGACTAGCTTAAAAAAAGCCTTGTTACTATGCTTTGGTTTTACTTGGCTAAACCCGCACGTCTATCTAGACACATTGGTACTCGTCGGCATGGTTTCTACAGGCGCAAGCAGTAAATTGACGTTTGCCGCAGGTGCAATTAGCGCTTCGTTCTTTTTCTTCTTTGCGCTTGGGTATGGTGCACGATTACTCAGGCCTCTATTTGAGAAGCCTAAGGCATGGAACATACTGGATGCTTTGGTAGGGTTACTGATGCTCTATCTGGCTTGGCATTTGTATCAAAGCTGATAGAAGTATAACTAGGAAATGATAGATAAGCTGAGTGTTGAATAAGCTGAATATTAAGTAAACGACGTATTGGATAAACTAAATTACGTCGATATCCGCTAACCGCTAACCGCTAACCGCTATATAAATATATATGGTTAGCGGTAGTATTAATTATTTACATCAAACTAGGAAAGAGCGTACGCAGACCATTAACGATAATTTCGATAGAAACGGCGGCCAATAGCATACCCATGATTCGACTCATGATATTCAAGCCAGTATCGCCTAGTAAGCGACTGATTCGACCTGCCGCCATCAACGCCAAATAGCAAAACAGACTGATAAATAAGCCAGCAATCAAGATGGCAGATACCTGCAAAATACCTGATACTTGTGAAGAATAAATGATAACCGTGGAGATACCACCAGGCCCAATCATCATCGGAATCGCAAGGGGAACCACGGCAGCTGCCATTGAAACTGGCGCATCTTTTACATGATCAACATCGAAGTTCTCTTGATCAGGTTTAACTGGATTACCCTCTCCATTCATCATATTTAGGGCAATTAAAAACACCAATATACCGCCTGCCAATTGGAACGAGCCGATAGAAATACCAAGTGTTTTTAGTAACGTCTCACCTGCAATCGTAAAAAAAGCTGATAGTGATAAAAATGGTCAGACAAGCAACGCGCGCGACCTTACGTCGATTGTTCATCGAATAGCCGCGAGTCAAATCTAAAAATAACGTCAATGCGCTAAATGGATTGATCAATACCATAAAGGCTAGGATTATCTTGATAATTTCAGTATTCACTGAGCGCTCGCTTGTCTATTGATACCGCTTGTGCAAAAAGATAAGGTCATCGTGCGAGTGCAACGATGACCCAATAGGCAACTAAAAATAGCATTGTAGCATAGGCAGATAAGCTAATAAAATCATTAACTTTGCGCCGTTATGCCTATATGTCACCTTAGTAAAGCTTCAGTGCAAAAACAAGCATTTAACAGGTTGTTAGTAAAAGCTATCAGTATAAATTACCATTTTACTAACTCTGTGATAACCCTTGTTATAAAATCGAGCGCATGTAGCGCTATTAGTCTTTATTACGTCTGCACTTATGCACTAAAATCTAGCCCAATATCCAAAGCGGTAGTACTATGCGTTAAATAACCCATCGCGATAAAATCAACCCCTGTACTTGCTGCCGCTTGTACCATTTCAGGCGTAATACCACCTGAGGCTTCAGTCTTTGCTCGACCCTGACACATAGTAACCGCTTGCGATAATGTTTCAGGCGACATGTTATCTAATAGCACTAAACTCACACCTGCATCGAGCGCTTGCTCTAATTGCTCTAGTGTGTCTACTTCAACTTCAATGGGAATCAGATGCCCAGCAAAGTCTTGTGCCTGCTGAATGGCTGTTTTTATATCACCAGCAATGGCGATATGATTGTCCTTGATTAAAATAGCATCATCCAACCCCAAGCGATGATTACGTCCGCCGCCGCAGCGTACGGCGTATTTTTGTACAATACGTAAGCCTGGAATGGTCTTGCGTGTACAAGTAATTTGCGCAGGATATTGCGCCACGCTATCGACAATTTGACGGGTCGCTGTTGCAATACCGCTAAGATGGGTCATAAAGTTCAGTGCCGTGCGTTCTGCTGTCAATAAGTGACGCGCGTTACCTTTTACGGTCGCTAACACTGCGCCAGCCTCTACTGTTTCGCCATCCTGTACTTGTGCAATAAACTCAATTTGTGTATCGACTAAGGCAAAAGACAAGCGTGCCAAATCGATACCGCATATCACGCCTGCTTGCCGCGCCTTGATCTGTAGCTGCGCTTGCATATCGGCTGGGATAGTAGCTTGTGAGGTTACATCACCACGCTACCCAAATCTTCAGTTAGTGCATTCTCAACCAATGGCTTGAGCAATACGTCATCCAATGCTGGCTCTTGTTCAATTGTCATCTTTGACCCTTATCTAGGCATGATATTGATAGAAACTGCTTGTTATTTAAACTCAAAATGAGCATAAATATAGCGTAAAGTTAGCGACCTGCAAGGGAAGGTGACAAATTTTTCGTTTTACTAACCATTTCAAGTACGAGATATTATTGGATGGTCATCGTTATTTGCGCTTAGGAAGTTTGCTGTCCATCAATAAACTCTGTAATTCAATATCATGGCGGAAGCGATATAGCTTGGCAGGACGACCGCGCTGAGCAGTACTACTCTCTCCTGTCTCCATTACCAAGTTTTGTGAATCAAGCAATCGACGAAAGTTTTGCTTGTGCAAACGCACTCCTGATAACGCCTCAACACTCTGCTGCAACTGCGATAAGGTAAAGACGTCTGGCATCAGACCAAAAATAAGCGGTCTATATTCAATCTTCGCGCGCAGTCTTGAGATAGCAGTAGCAATCACGCGACGGTGATCATAATACATGGGTACACCTATGCGTTGTGACCAGTCCTCTGGCAAAGCAACAGCCTGATAGTTAGGCGGATAATTAGGGGCTTCGGGTATCAGACCTGCTTCATAAAGCATTTCATAACGTAGTAACACATGCTCTGCAATCCATTCTCTACTTTCATTATCGTGTTCGTTGAATGATTGACTGTCAGTGAGTTTACCACTTGCCAAAAACACTTCGTCCAGCCCCCAACATAAGCAAATGCGCTGACGCCTGCGCTGTTGAACGATTGAATCGTTGGCAGTATTGGCCCATTCGAGTAGCGCAGGCACGATAAAGTCCATGATGATGCTGGGCATACCGTCCAGATGATTTTCCCATGGGAAATAGTCGTACCAATCTCGCCAGAGTGCTTTGCTTTGGAGTGCCTGCGTTTGCGTCTCTTGCACCAAACCTAAATAACTCACATACACCAACGCATGACCGTCGATGTTACGTCTATTGGTATCGACAAAGGTATATAACTGCTCCAAATATCCAAGCGGTTGCTGCGTTTGCTCCTCTACCCACTGACGTACGCCCGCTTGTAGCGAGCGATGTAGCGGCATAAGTGGCCCATTTGGCAACAGCTTGCCTTGGTCAACGGTTAGAACGCGCGCGATATGATCGGTGATAGCGACCAATACGGCGACCACTTCTGTCGTGCCGCTACCTTGCTGGTGCGCATGTGAATAAGACAACGTCATGGCTTTGGGAATTATCCTTTTTCTCTGAAATGTAAAAGGCTATTGGGGTTAATAGCTATGGTATTGCTTAGTATAGCTCGAATCTAAAACTATCATAGTCTGTGGTTGTAAGTATGAAAAATCAATATAGATAAATAGTTATAAGGGGCATGAATTAGCACTGTTTTTAAGCTCAGTACGGCTTAATTACACATCACTTTGAGCACTAAAACCTAATCTTTTGACTTATTAAGTATAAAAAAACCACTTGTAATTATGCTCAAAATGAGCATAATTAAGACAACTTATAAATTTATTATGTCCAATTACCTATTTTTTAGCTCATACATTTATCGTTATTGCACCAACAAAGGCTGCCATTATGAAAAAAATATCCTTACGACGCACCTATCCTGAGTACAGACAATCGCATCGCCATTCAGATGAACATTGAATATGCCAAGGCTAAAATGCCAGCAAACTTGCCTCGCGCTGAACGCATCGTGGTTGAAGAAAATATCAAGCAGCTGCTGAAAGAGAATAATGCCGTACTGGTAGCACATTACTATGTCGACCCTTTTATCCAAGACTTGGCATTGGCAACCGGTGGCTGCGTCGGTGACTCACTTGAAATGGCACGCTTTGGACAAGCTCATAGCGCCCAAACATTGGTCGTCGCTGGTGTGCGCTTTATGGGTGAATCGGCAAAAATATTGAGCATGGAAAGACCGTCCTCATGCCAGATTTAGAAGCCGAATGCTCGCTCGATTTAGGCTGTCCTGCTGACGAGTTTTCAGCATTTTGTGATGCCCATCCTGAGCGTACTGTTGTCGTCTACGCCAATACCAGCGCCGCAGTAAAAGCGAGAGCTGATTGGGTAGTGACCTCATCTGTCGGTATCGACATCGTTCGTCATTTACATGCCCAAGGTGAGCCGATTATTTGGGGACCTGACCGTCATTTGGGTAAATATATCGCTCGTGAGACTGGCGCAGACATGTTGCTCTGGCAAGGGTCTTGTTTGGTACATAACGAATTTAAAGCCACTGAACTCCTGCAATTAAAACAGGAGCACCCAGAGGCCAAAGTCTTGGTACATCCTGAGTCACCTGATAGCGTGGTGGCACTCGCTGATGTGGTCGGCTCGACTAGCAAACTTTTGCAATCAACGTATGAGATGGATGCTGATACCTTTATCGTCGCTACTGATTTGGGTATATTGCACGAGATGCAAAAACGCTCACCAAACAAGCGATTCTTGGCCGCACCAACTGCTGGTGAGAGTGCAAGCTGTAAAAGCTGTGCGTTTTGTCCTTGGATGGCCATGAACGGTCTAAAAGGGATTGAACAGTGCTTAACCAATCAAAGCGGTGAAGTGCTAATGACACCTGAGCTAGCAGTAGCAGCTAAGAAACCTTTACAACGGATGCTCGATTTTGCTGAAGTACAAAAGCAACGCGTGGCCGCTAGTGGCGACATTGTAAAAGACCGTACACTGTTTGCTAACGTTGGGGCAGCCTAGCATGAGTCAGTCGCATTCAGTTGATCGTTCCAGCACCACTCGCTATATAAATAACAGGAGCAGCAGTGATATGAGTAATATGATAAAAACTGATGTTCTTATTATTGGAGCTGGTCTGGCAGGTTTGAGCACCGCGCTATCTCTGCCGAAATCGCTGAATATCACTGTTTTAAGCAAAGCCGCGCTTGAGGTGTGCTCAAGTCATTACGCTCAAGGTGGTATTGCAGCTAGCTTAGACAAAGCAGACTCTGTGACTGATCATGTCGCTGATACCTTAATCGCTGGTGCAGGATTGTGTGCGACGGACAATACTGCCCGTATCTTGGGTGCAGGACAGCAAGCGGTGCAGTGGCTATGCGAGCAAGGTGTGCCATTTACTCAATCTAATTTAACTAAAGAAAATGATAATGCACCTGATTTTGCAGTCTTAAAAACCAGTGACTTACACTTAACCAAAGAAGGCGGTCATGGCTGTAGACGTGTGCTCATGCGATGATGCAACGGGTCGACACGTGATGGACGCCTTAACCACCAAAGCACAGACTGCAATCAATATCACTATCTTGCCTTATCATGAAGCATTAGAGCTACTGACTCCACCTATGATTAGCAGCTCTTCTTTTAGCATGAACGATAGCGAGATTAAACATTGCCGAGGGGCGTTGGTCTTTGATCATATCAATGAGCGTCAACTCACCATTTATAGTTCAGCTGTCGTACTCGCTAGTGGTGGCTTAGGTCAACTATTTAAGCGTGCCAGCGCGCCTAATGTCTGTGTTGGTGATGGCGTCATGATGGCATGGCAAGCAGGCTGCCGCTTAGCAAATTTAGAATTTGTGCAATTTCACCCAACGGGTCTGGCATTAGATGACAGCAGCTTTCTGATATCTGAAGCATTACGCGGTGAAGGTGGACGACTCTATTGTCCACAGACTGGCGTGCGCTTTATGTTAGACGTTGATGAGCGCGCTGAATTGGCGCCACGCGATATCGTCGCTCGGGCAATAGCCAATCAGATTAGTAGTAACGGACTTGGCTACGTGCATCTTGATATCAGTCACTTGCCAGCCGCATTTATACAGGCACATTTCCCGCAGATTTATCAGACGCTGCTAGCACTCGGTATCGATATGACGACAGACCCTATTCCGGTCGCTCCGACTGCCCACTATAGTTGTGGCGGCGTGGTGACTTGCGCCAATGGTTTGACCGACGTCGCAGGACTATATGCAGCAGGCGAAGTTGCTTATACAGGGCTACATGGAGCCAACCGTTTAGCAAGTAATTCATTGTTGGAGTGTGTGGTGGTTGGTCGCAACATCGCCGCTAATCTGCCTCGTTATCTAAAAAAAATTGGAACGCTTAAAGAACTTAGAGGCTTTAGAGAAAACGGCTGAAGCTTTAGAAAAAATGGCGCAGCCACATACGACAGCCTCTTATGGACTGCATCAGTTAGCTGCCGATATTTGGCAATATCCGACACTAGAAAACACGCAATTTGTCATCTTGCCATCTTCCAAGCAGTTATCACTCCCAATTTATAAGGCTGATAAAGCATTTCATTCTGAAGTAGCTATTGCAGAGATAACTATAGCATTGAAAGCTCTTTTGACCGCCAATATGGCATCACACGTAGTGCCAAACAGTTAGAGCAAGCATTGCGACAAATTGAGCAGTGGCAAGAGTCAATCGAACATACTGAAACCATGCTATCTGATATGAGTAGTAAAGCCCCTACTACTGACAGTGAGCTTGACATTTTTCAATTGGTGAGGCAATTAGCGTTAGCAGCGATGATTGTTCAATCGGCTTATCAGCGTTTTGAGAGTCGCGGTGGGCATTACCGTGAGGATTATCCTAACTTAGCTGAAACGCCTTTGACCAGTATCATTTTGCCACGGAGAGACGCTACGCTTAACTCCTTTTCGCACGTTATAGAAAATGAGCGTTGTCCGATACCAGTTACTGACCATATTTAAGCCTACGACAGATAATAACTAAACCCATCAAGAGGATATCTAACACTATAGTTAAAGAAGCATTTAAGCTATCATTATGGATAGGCTTAAAATATTACCTCTTCTTTGAGTGTCCATGGTATGGCTTCTGATATTGTGTTTGTGATTGCCCTGATGATAATCGTCAGCTTGGCTTGGAGTGTACTTGCCGTACCTCGTCTACGCAAACGCTTGCCAAAAATCTACCTGATAGCACGCTCGTGGTGGTTGATGTTAGCCGCGCTCTGCACTTGCTATGTGATTGCAAAAATAACGAACGATACGCAAGGTTCTCATTTGCAAGTATATCCCTATCAATGGCTGTTCATTTTATTTTTTATATTAATTGGTTTACGCGGTAGCTACGAGATTAAACGCCTATGGTGTTTACGCAGTAAAGCCGTGCTCATTCATAAACTCCAAGCGCAAGGTTTACAGCCAAGTACGCTCCTGCTACCGAAGACCTCTCTCAATCCGACTCAACACTATACGCGGCTCAACTACTTAGACCTACTACTGAGTGTTGCATTCATCTCACTCATCATTAGCTTTATTGTCTTACAGCAATTGACCTGGCAACGCGAACAATATGGCGTTTTACTCTTCGTATTATTTGCCAGTCAGTTCAACGATATTGCCCAATATCTATGTGGGCGACTGCTTGGGCGTAAGCTCTTTAAACGAGGTCTAGCGCCGACTATTAGCCCGAATAAAAGCATTGAAGGTGCTATCTTTGGTAGTTTAGTTGCGGCAATGTTGGCATCAGTATTAGGTCTTTGGCTCACTCCTTTTACTTGGTGGGTCTGTCTATTAGCTGCCTATGGCTTGGCTGTGAGCGGTATATTTGGAGACTTACTGGAATCAGCCTTTAAGCGCCAGCACGGGGTAAAAGATACTGGAACGATGCTCGCTGGTCATGGTGGGGTATTAGATCGGATAGACAGTTTATTGATTGGAGTGCCCGTATTTACCTTGCTTTATTGGCTGTTTGGATGAGCAGCCCATTTTTGATTAGGATAGTGCTTGATTAAAACAATGCTTGGTTAAGAAGACTTATCTAGCTTACTGCGCAATATCCAATTGAGCACAGGCTTTGGTAAATAATTTAATGCACTCGCGATATAACGTATCGAGCGTGGAAATATCGCTAGTTCTACATCATCGTCAATTGCTTGCATAATATGATCAACCGCTGTCTGCGTGCTCATGATAAATGGCTTATGGCTAGCATCGCCATCGTTTAAATCACGTAATGCTTGAGTATCAATATAGCCTGAGGCAATACAGTTCACTTGGATATCATAAGGTACAAGTGCTGCCCGATAAGCGCTAGCCGTAGCAATCATTGCACGTTTGCTTTTTGCATAAAGGCTGGCATAAGGATAATCTATCGTGCCTGCGATAGAGGCAATACAGATGAGGCTAGGTCTAACATTCTTAGTGACATCGAGCGACTGGTTTTGCTGCTTTAACGGCGCGCTTGCCCATCTAAAAACTTGCTCAAACGCCTGCAAATTGATCGCTAGCATTTGGTCGCTATCTGCTTGATTTAGGTGATGGATACGCTCATTGGTATAGCTACCAGCACTATAGATCAGCCTTTGAAAACTAATATCTGACAAACTGTCTAATAACGTTTGCGTTTGACTTGGGTCAGTTAAGTCGCATACATAAGTCACGATAGCAGGATGCTGGCTGTTGATATCGGCTATCTTTTCTGTGCTACTTCCAAC
Source organism: Psychrobacter sp. JCM 18901 (assembly GCF_000586435.1). Taxonomy (GTDB): domain Bacteria; phylum Pseudomonadota; class Gammaproteobacteria; order Pseudomonadales; family Moraxellaceae; genus Psychrobacter. The sequence goes on along the minus strand of NZ_BAWH01000015.1, from coordinate 58,146 downwards.
AACGCTTACTTGCCAGCCAAGCGTCTGATGATGCAACGCCAAAGCTAAGCCAAGACCACTTGTACCACCAACGATAATAATATGTGGTGCATGGTTTCTAGTGATACCTTTTGCGAGGTTTTTCATAATTTATGCTGCTGTATATAACTGGCTGTGCGCTGATAGCCATATTGCCATTGCGCCTGCATTTGCTGCACAAAACCGTCATAGTCGCTGTGTATTAGCTCAACAGTCATTTGCTTTAGGTTAAAACGCTTTTGCACATTTTGCCCTCTCAATTGCTGCTCGTTGTCTGCAAATGGTAACCAATGTAGCTGACGGTTCTTATTAGTGGTTTCAGTGGCCGGCGACACGCTGATTGGTTGATAACCGTGTACTGCTGCCAAACGCTCATTGGGATCGAAGCCAAAGACGCGCTGAATCGCGGGAGCAGCCAGCCATGGGTCATAACCTGCCTTAGTCTCTGCAAATACGCTATCACCCAACTGACAGGCCAACTCAATCGGTGTGAGATTAATCACACCTCCTAAACACCAGCCAAGCTCTGTGATATGTGTTGGCGGTAGATAGTACATGTCAGCCATAGACGCGCGAATCACTGGGGCAAAATCCCATTGCGTCTGTACTTTTACAGACGGGTGTATGCGTCCGTTTGCAAATATATGCGCTGGTGACGTTATTTGTTCGTCAGCCAGACCTGATGCAGAATTTGGTAAATTTGCTAAGCACGGCGGCGCAAATAACAACTCTTGCAGTACAGGTTTTTTATTACATAAGCCATCAGCAGGTGCTTGATACAATCGACTGGCAATGATAGCTATCTCTGGCGTTGTTTTACCAGCAGCGCTACCACTATCACTAGCAGCAAACTGCGACAGCTCATCCAGCCAGTACTGCTCGTTATCGATACGAAACATTGCCAACTGCTGTAGCTCATTTAACAGTCGCTCGTAACTGTCTGCTTGACGTTGTCCTTGTCCATTATCCCTTTGCTTTGATAACCGCCAACGTTTGAGTGCATGTGTCATATAGCGCAGCTTTAGACGTTTATTGGCTTCATCTGGCGCGACATGTCTGATGGCAGTGATGACACGATATAATTCACGGCTGCACATCAATGCTTGCAAATCTTTAGGGTCAGGCGCAAGGTGTACTAAGTAGCAGATAAACTCCCACCGCAAGTACCAACGATAATGTCTGGCGTCAAATCATGCGCTGCTAGGGCTGCATAACTGCCCAAATAATAACCAAAACGTGAGCCTCCGCCTGAGAAAAGCTGAACACGCTCATAAGGTTTAACCAGCTGATTATTCATCTATCACTCATCATCAGCTGGTACAGTTTTAATCGCTAATGACACGGTAAATATCCCAAAGCGATCGATACGCATCGTGACTTTCTTAAAGCCTGCCCGCTCAACCAATTGATCCATTTCCGCCTGCGAACGGCAACGCATCACCCAACTACTGCCACGGTGATTGTTTAGTGTTTTACTGATAAATTCCTGTTCAGGGTGCCACGGTTGGTTGGTATAAATCAGATAACCGCCCGATTTTAAACTGTCATAAATACCTGCCAAAGCCGTCGCTGGTAGCGCATTATCAGAGAACAACTCAAACAACCCAGAAGCAATAGCAAGATCTGATTTTTTTAGTATCGGTGCTAGTATCATTCGTATGTGCATTGATATAACTGGAAGGATCAAAGGCATCCTTCTGACTGGTCACTACTCGATCAGCAATCACTAACTGCTGTGCTTTTGCTTGCAGTGCCTGAATATTATGCATCTCATAATCACGCAATTCAGCATACAAATCTGTAAATTCTGTCAGCAGATCAAACGCATAAAAACCATGCCCACTAGCGATATCTAACAGTTTTGGTTGGTATGATTTATTGCTGCTTTGATTTTTATCTTCGATATCTGCAAGTGCTAAGCGTGCCAACTCCAATATATGCTCACGGCGAATACGAATACCTTGCCAGCCGATATTATTTAAATAAAACTTATCGACCGCCTGTCCAAACTTGTTCTGACCGCTGGGCTGATTGTAATAGACGTGATCCAGCGAGTGACCTGAATCAAATCCATGCTCAAGCCCTGTAGCAATTGCATCGCTGACATGACCAAATTTCTGCATCGCAAAACGGGTAATTGCAAAGTTTGGATTGAATGGTTTAATCGCCAAACGATCCACTTTATCCTTACTGGCACTGTTTAAGTGAGCCGTACTCAAATCAGGGGCTTGGACTGGTGTGCTAAATATTTCCTCAGCAAACTCAATACAGTCGGCAAAGACATCGGCTTTATTGGTCTCATGAAAGATTGCGTGATAGCTATCTGGATACAACTGCCAGCGTTTAATCGGTGTGTTAATCGCTTCATAAAACGTACGCTCAGCCTGCTTATCGACCACATAATCCTTGCCCGCACACAAGACGAACGTCGGTACGGTAATGGCACCTGCATCATCAAGTAAACGCTGACCCGTTGCATGAGTGTCGATGAGTAAGTCGGTCGAGATACTGTTGGAGATTAACGGATCAGCATTATAAGCCTGCTGCGCGTCTTTATCATGAGTCAGTACTTGTGCTTTAACGTAGCTGCTGACACGTGACATCAGACCTAGCGTACGCGCCACCTTCAACGACGGTATGGCAAAGGGCAAATACAAGCGAATACTGAGGGCAGGCGTGCCAAGTATCATCCCGCGAATATTTGGCGCATAATCGTGTACCCATGCTGCTGCCAACACTGCGCCGATACTGCTAGCGACAATCAATGTATCCTCGATAGCAATGCCTGTTTGCCCAATCACCAACTGGACGAAACCCTCTAAATCTCGCTCAAGCTCAGTGACGCTCTCTGCATGATCTTTGATACCGCCTGAGCGACCATTGCCGCGTGCATCCCAAGCAAATACTTGATATCCAGCTTTTGCAAACTGCTCTCCTAGCTCTGCCAATCGTCCTGAATGCTCATGTCCTCGGTGTAATAAGATAACTTGGCGCAACGGTTGGTTGGCTTGCTTGATAGCTGATTTTTTCATGTCTTCTAAAGGCGTCGTTAGCAATAGCGATAATAAATAGCCGTGCCGTCATAAGCGTTATAACAGCTCTCACCATTGATGATTTTAGATGCAGGCAAATCAAAACCAACACTGGCCTGTTCTTCGAATTTTTGACTATCAACGGTTGTGGTTGGCATTTCTTTGAACTCCAATGGGCGAGCGTTATCAGTAGAAGTATTTGGTAAAACAACAGTAAGAGATAGTGAGTTGTTTGTTGACTCACCCAGTACGGATCGCAGCTCAGGTGGGTTGCGCATTAAGTATAACTCTGTCATATAACGTAGTCGATTGAGACAGGTCTTTAATAGCATTATCTCTGTTAATATAAATAATTGACCCATTCTGATAGCAGGCGAAGACGACTGCGTTTTAATACCTACTGGCGCTTTGGCCTAATACCCATAAAGGCACCAAGCACCCCTAGTATGAAAGCGCGATCGCTTTTGCCTAAAGGCCCTTGGTTAGCACGAACATCTAACATAGTATTACTAGTAACGCCTAACAGTTCGGTGCCAATACTAAGGGCTATCAGACCAGTGATATGATGCTGAGAAGTTGATATGTTCGTTGGTAAGTTGGCTATTACCGTTTGCCGTTCTTTGTTATTGATATGAGGGGTCAGAATATGAGGCGCCAGACTCGCTAATAGAGCCGTATCGGCAACCATATCACCTACCTCGTTTAACACGGCTCCTAGCGTTGATGCCTGGCCATGTTCACGGGCCATCATGCCATCGATGGCATTGAGTGCCATACGTACAAACAATGATGATGGTAATAAAAGCCACAGCCGCTGCTGTTCAGCCGCTGGTTTGGCAATGATATAGGCAGTACCGATACTTAATAAAACAGCGGATACTGTCACTTGATTAGCGGTAACATTTTGCTCAACCAGCGCATTACTTATCGGGCGTAGTTGATTTTGAAACTGAGTTTTGAGCTGATATAGCGACATGAGTTTAGCCAAATATTTTCAGTACTTTAATGTAGCAACAAAAGTTTATAAGGTAAAGAATTACAAAGCGCTCAAAAACGTTCAAACATTTTGAAAAAGATATTTATTAACATCATTATAATCGTCCAGTTTTTCCAGTTTAGCCAACAATGAGCGATGATTTACAATGAATCTCAGTGGCTCATATCAATACTATTAACCTTATATGGTACAATCTTCAGCTTCTTAAAAACGCCTTATTAAAAATGCTGCGAGCCCTTTATCATGGAAAGCCTAGTCACCCTTGTTCTGGTATTAATGCCAATGTTTATTGGCTTTGCCATTCCGTCTAACCCTACTATGACAAAATTGGCCGACAAAGGTCTATCATACTTGGTATTTATTATCCTAGCGTTGATCGGTATTGAGCTGTCTCAGGTAGAAGGTCTAGGTAATCAGTTGGGTGAAATTGCGCTGTATGTCACCGTCCTATCAATATTAACAATTGGTTCAGGTTTATTTGGCTGATGTTGTTCGATCACCTGCGCCCGTGGCATGCCAAAAAACCAAGTGTAAAATCCAAAGAGCATCGTGTGAGCATTCGAGGTAGCTTGGCGCAAGTGGTTTGCGTGGTGATTGGGATGGTGATTGGCTATTTCTTGCCTGCTGATTATATGCCGCCCGAAAACTCTATGACTGTCATGCTGATGATTTTGATATTACTGGTCGGTATAGGCTTAAAAGGATCGGGCATCACCTTAAAAGAAGTATTACTGAATAAACGCGGCGTAGAAATGAGTGTCATCTTTACGCTAGCGGTATTGGCAGGCGGGCTTATCTTTGCACTACTATTTACTGATGTGTCATGGACGAAAGGCTTAGCACTATCGTCAGGGTTTGGTTGGTACTCGCTATCAGCGATTGTCATGACCGATGCTTATGGCGCGGTTTGGGGTAGTGTCGCGTTGTTTAATGACTTGGTACGTGAGTTCTTTGCGTTAATCTTTATTCCGGTATTTATGCGCAAATACCCTTCTGCCGCGGTTGGGCTTGGCGGTGCGACCAGTTTAGACTTTACCTTGCCTATCATTCAGCAGTCAGGTGGTCTAAAAGTCGTGCCACTAGCGATTAGTTTTGGCTTCCTAATTAATATTGTCTCGCCAGTGCTGATGGTGTTCTTTTCGGCGTTGGGGTAGTTTCCTATATCCCACTCGCCTGCTTCGCAAACAAACGCATCAATGGCTTGATTTTGCTGACTCGGTACATACCCTCATTACGTATCTGCTGCACAGGACGCAATTGGGCAAGCGACCCTGCAAATAACCAGTTAAGCGCAGAAAAGCTGTGCATCATTAGACTATTATGCGGACGGCGCGAACGCTCATAATGACGTAGCGTTTGATTGCTACCCCAAAGCGTACCGCCACTACGGGTAAAGTCATGCTTTAGCTGCTCACATAATACTTGCACGTCCAGCATACCAAGGTTCAGTCCTTGGCCTGCCAGCGGATGTACACCATGAGCAGCATCACCGATCAGCACCAAGTTATCAGCGACGTAGCTTTTCGCTTGCTGAGCCGCTAATGGAAAACTAGCGATAGACTCAATCTGATTAATCGCACCCAACTCGTAATTGCTGGCAGCTGCTAACTTATCAGCGATAAAACGATCTTCTTCCTCTATCAACGCTAATGCTTGATTGCGCGGCAATGTCCATACGATCGACTGCCAATGCTGCGGGCTTGCTTTATCAACATCGGTTATATCTGCTAATGGCAATAGTGCCAGTGTACCCGTCGGTAGCATAGCTTGGCGTGCAGTTGCCTGATGCGGTTTCTCAGTCTGAATCGCACAGCAAATTGCGGTTTGATTATAATCAAGCGTATCTACGCCAATCCCTGCTTGCTGACGGACAAATGAACCGCGCCCATCAGCGCCAACTAATAGACGTGTATCAATCGCCTCGCCATTGTCTAGAGTTACACGGTAGCCTTGCTGCGCCCCTAGCCAATCCATATCAATAACTTTATGACCAGCGATAAGGGTCAGATAGTCACTGACATCAGCTTCATGCAAGCGTTGCCATAATGCGTGCTCGATAACAGCAGGCTCAACCATACTACCTAATAATATAGGCTCATAATTTTTACTGCTATTATCCTCGGCGCCGCTGTCTTCACTTTCGCCAAATAATAACTCACCCATCCCATTGAGCTGCCATACCTGCATTTGCGAGTAGTCTGCTTTGCGTTTAGAGGCGGCAATATGTTGCCAAGCGCCAATGTCTTCAAGTAAATTAATACTAGCCATACTAAGTGCATAGACACGTGCATCACGTTTGCTAAGTACATGTTGCCAAGCCGATTCATCACGTGCAGGACGAGCATCGATCAACGTCACTGGCATTTTGTCTTGTGCCAACTTTAGAGCAAGCGTTGCCCCAACGATACCGCTACCGATAATCAACGTATGGTTGTTCTTCATAAGGTGTCTCTCAATATTGCTCAATATTAGAATGATGATTATCAATCTTAATTACAGTTAGTTGATTCAGTTTAAGAGAGAAACAAGGCAACCGAGTGCAGATGTATAGGCAATACTTCAAGCGAGGTTAACGCTGTCACTCTTTTAAAGAGGATTTAACTATAGCACTATGATTTTAGACCCATCGCATAAGTGGCGACTAGTGGTTTAATATTTGGCAATTTATCAAAGGCCAACAAAGCCATATTTCGTACCAGCTTAATCGCTGGGTTAGGATGCGTGAAGCCATGTACTACCGCATCACAAAAACGAATCACTCGCTTCTGGTCGGTTTGACGTGCTTTCTCATAACGTTTTAATAACTGTGCATCACCGATATCTGCGCCTTTGAGTATTTGTGTGTTCAGCATCTGTGCCAATACATGCGCATCTCGCATACAGAGATTAAAGCCTTGACCAGCGACAGGATGCAGAGTGTGAGCTGCATTGCCCATAATGACGCAGCGCCCTTCTACTTGCTTATCCGCTAGTACGCGGGTCAATGGATAGGCGCCGCGGCGACCTGCAGTTGTGAACTTGCCAGCGCGTTGACCGAAAGCTTGCTGTAGGGTCTGCAAGAAATGGGCGTCGTCTTCTAAATACCTGGTTTCTTCACCTGTTGGGCATACCCATACGACAGAGCGTCTGTAGCCTTGTTGATACTCGTCATTGCCATCGCCCTCTGGATCGGTCAGTGGGAGCACAGCAAGTGGGCCAGCTGGACTGAAACGCTCAATCGCTGCATGCTCGTGTGGCGTATCTGTCTCTACTACGCCGACGATGGCCGTTTGCTGATAGTCATACGTGGTTGTACCGATATCTAGTAATTGGCGTACTGTAGAGTCGCGCCCATCACAAGCAACTAATACGCTAGCTTGCAGCTGCTGCTCGTTTTCGGCTTCATCATTGTAATTAAAGCTAAGCGTCACACTATCGGCCTGCTGTTGGACAGCCGTCACATTGGCATTATCTATCAAGGTAATTAACGGCTCCTGCTGCGCGGCTAATAAAAGTTTACGACCCAGCCAAGCGTTTTCGATGACTTGCCCAAATGACTCAACGCGCTCTTCTGCTTTATTTAGCTGCGCGCGCCCAAAGCTGCCTTGCTCACTAATCTGTACAGTGTCGATACGGCAGGCATGGCTCTGTAACTCATCCCACAGTCCAATCTCTTGATATATTTGTACCGTGCGCCGCGATAAAGCCGTATTGCGACTGTCTAAATAATGGCTGCGAGTACTATCATCCGTTGGACTGATGGTTGGATAGCTGTTTTTTTCTAATAAGGTGCTCGCAATACCGTGATGGGCCAATAGCAATGCAAAGGACAAACCAACATGACCACCACCCGCGATAAGCACTTGCTGGTCAGTTATCGCTTCTTTCTTTTTAGAGATGCTGTCGAACTTTTTAGGTATGTTGTCAGCATTGGATAAATGTGAATCAGTATCTTGCATCGTTATTTTCCTATTATAATCTTTTGGACAAGCAATTTATTAATGATAGATAGCCACTCGTCACTGACTTTATTTTATAATTTTTATCATTTCACTACTGTTGTTAGATAGCTTACAGCAACCTATGGTATCGCCCATAGATTACCACAAATTGTCTATTATGCCGTGGTCTTAACCGTAGACAAATCGTTTCTTTACTCTCATCATAAACGAGGTTTATTTTTATAAAAATCAAAAATATTAATATGATTAAAGCGCTATCACATGGTGGGTAGCGATGAATTATATAGAACTGACAGCAACATCGAATCAATCTATAGAAAATCGCTGTAGAGTTGCAATCAGCATACAAAAACAGCGTTATCTATCTGATGTATGGCTTGAAATTTAAAAATTCTCTACCATAATGAAGGCAAGACTTTCATTACTTTCATTTACGACCTTCCACAAAAACAACAATAATATCGCCGTCATTTTTATCATCTACAATCTTTGTAACACCTAAAAAACTGTAACGCCACTAACTATTTTATCTCTGCAACCCGCCACGCAATTAAAACCAAATCATAGCGTCGGGTACACAATAAAAGGATAATCGCTTGACTGATTCCATGAGCCGCCGTATAAAGTTTGAATCATTGACCCCAGCACAGCTAAAAACCGTGCTTGGTGAATACAACAATCACATGAAATATATCCAAGAACGCCTCGATATTAAAATCATGCAACGCCAAGGCGATTTTTGCCTGAGTGGCGATGTGACCAATGTTGAACGCGGTGAACGTATTATCTACAAAATGGTAGATGAAGCACAGAACACCAAAGACATTAGTGCAGAAGAGCTGCATCTCATCATCCAATCTAGCCTCTCTCGTGATGAAGACATCGAAGAAGACGAGCAAGACCATGATGATATGGAATATGATGAAGATTTGGATGAGGCTAGCGAGTTTACGCCCATCAGTTTACGTACACGTAAGGGTCGCATCGTTCCGCGTGGGGGCAACCAACAGCGCTATGTAAAAAACGTCCTGAGCTCTGATGTGTCATTTGGTATTGGGCCAGCTGGTACGGGTAAAACGTATCTAGCAGTGGCTTGTGCCGTCGATATGCTTGAGCGTAATGAGATTGAGCGTATTTTGCTAGTGCGTCCAGCAGTAGAAGCTGGCGAAAAGTTGGGCTTCTTGCCAGGTGATTTGACCCAAAAAATCGACCCATACTTACGCCCATTATATGATGCGCTCTATGAGATGATAGGCTTCGAAAAAGTCGGTAAAATGATTGAGCGTCAGATTATCGAAGTGGCGCCGCTTGCCTACATGCGTGGTCGTACTTTGAATAACTCGTTTGTCATTCTAGATGAAGCGCAGAACACCACACCTGAACAGATGAAAATGTTTTTGACCCGCTTGGGCTTTGGCTCACGTGCCGTCATTACTGGGGATATTACTCAGGTGGATTTGCCACGTGGTCACAAGTCAGGCTTGGCCCAAGCAATGGATATTCTAAAGGATATCGAAGAGATTCATATCACAAAGTTTGATTCAAAAGACGTCGTACGACATCAATTGGTACAACAAATTGTTGAAGCCTATGACGTATTTGATGAAGAGCAAATGGCTTTAGAAGAAAAACGTAAGTTTGAACGTATTAAAGAACAAGAGCGTAGACAAGCCGTCGCTAATGCAGCAGCCAATCTGTAGTAATTAAGCTAATCACTGAATTACAGTCATTTGCTATAAGCATTTATATTGCATAAGAAAACCGGATTACTAAAAGTAGTCCGGTTTTTTCTTACCGACAGTTTATTGAATTTAGCTCTTTCACTACTAGTCGCCTACCAGTAACTTAGCTATAGTAGCCTCTATACATTCTATACATTGGCCTCTATTTATTGGCCAAAAATTTAGCAATGAAAGACAATAATTAAGCTACTTTTATATTAAAAGAGCTGGCAAATAAATCACCTAGAAGATGCAGCCTTAAAAACGCATTTATTTATAATAAAAAGGACAGCAATATGAGCCAACCTGACAGTACTAATTTCGATGACAAGATTGCTAGTAATCATGCCAGCTTAGCAGCACTTGATATCAGTGCGACCGACAGTATTGATGATGAAATATTAGATACTTTTTATAATCGCGAGCATTTACTATCAGTCATGATGGCGACTTTAGAGTATATAGACGGTCGTATTAATAATGGTCTGACCTTACCCTATTTTGCAGATATTGAGCCTGAGCTGTGGCAGGAAAAGTCTAAAACGCTAGATATATATATTACTGATGACGTCGAAGGCCGCGCTCTAAATCTAGAAGCACGTGGTAAAGACTATGCAACCAATATTTTGTCTTATCCAAGCGAATTACCTGCGGCCGTCATTGAGCTGATGCCAACGTTGCCTCTTGGAGAGCTGATTATCTGTCATGAAGTGATGGTACGTGAAGCGGCTGAACAGGACAAAACCGTGGCGCAACACATCAGCATTTGCTAGTGCATGGCGTGCTACACCTACTGGGTTTTGATCATGAGCTCGGACAAGCTGAGCAAGATGAGATGGAGCATTTTGAAATTGAGATTTTGGTAGGCCTAAACCTACCAAACCCTTATGTCTAAACTAGCACTGCTTTATAAAATAGCCTTTTAACTATTAGGCAGCTACTCATTAATCTTTAGTTAATGGCAACTTTTGCGCTTGACCCATTTGGTTGATCATATGATCCAAGCCTTTAACATGGACACTGCGCTGCGGGAATGGAATCTCGATTTCTCATCATCTAGAGCTTGCTTGAATTGCTCTAGTAGCTCGCATTGCATCGACCACCAATCGGCATTGGTTGTCCAAACGTTTAGGGTAAGATCTACTGAGTTGTCGCCTAGATTGGTCACTCGTACGATAGGCTCAGGATCAGTAAAAGCCAATGGGTTATTTCTTGCCAGACTTAACATCACGTCTTTAGCCGTTTTGATATCAGCATCATAGCCAATACCGACAGTGATATCGACGCGGCGATTGGGTAGCGCTGTATAATTGACTACAGGTGAAGTCGTGATATCGCTATTAGGAATGATGATATCGTGATTGTTAATGGTTGTCAGATGGGTATTAACCAAAGTAATCTCAGTCACCGTACCTGTGTAGCTACTAATCTGTACATAATCGCCGCGTACAAACGGGCGAAATGTCACAATCATAATACCAGCGGCAAAATTTGATAGCTGGTCTTTTAGTGACAAACCAACGGCAACAGCGGCACCACCTAAGATCGCGACGACCGAAGTAGTCTGTACACCGACTTTGCTAAGTGCAGCTAAAATCACCACGACCAGTAGTACGCCATACAATAGACGACTTAAAAAAACTAGCAACTGTCTCGTCCAGATGGCTACGCGTCATCAAGCGATCGGAAAAAGCGACTGCCTTTTTGGCAAGCCAACGTCCAACGATAAATATAAGTATTGCTAAAGCGACTTTAATGACCAACTCTAGGGCATTGCTCGTTAAGGTAGCGACATCGACGGTAAAACCTAAAAATTCCATACTGACTCTTTATTTTATAGCTGTGTGTTATGAACTTGGGTATCTGTAATGATAAAAAATAGTGCGTTAAGCATCATTCTTAACAGTTGTGTTTTCAGTGACATTTTTTTCAGTAACTTTAATTTCAGCAACTTTAATTTCAGTAGCTTTTTTTCTTAGTGCTTGTCTTCTTAGCACCTGCCTTCTTAGTGCTTAAATACGTTAACCTTAGTACGTTACTTCGACTGTATCACTATAGCGGTAAGTACGTATCAAGCGCAGCTCGACGATATCGCTCATGTCTTCGGTGAACTTACCAAAAGGTGCTGCTTGTCGTACCGACTGTTTGGCCGCTTCATCCAATATCGTAGAGTTTGAGCTTTCAAGCAGTCGAATGGCTTTGATATTACCGTCGTTACTGATGATAACCATAAGCCGTACTTCACCCGTAATACCTTGGGCACGCGCTTGCACAGGATAGTGCAAGTTGCCCACTCGCTCGACATGCTCACGGAATGTATTGATATAGTCTGCTGCCGCACCCCGTGTGGTCGAATTACTATCCATCGTCACGACTTTGGATTTGGTTGCGTAGACCTGCTGACGCTGAGATAGCTGAGCTTCTAAGGTGGCAATCTGCTTACGTAGCCGCTCTTCTTGCGCCATTGCATCATCTTGCGCTTGCTCGCTGTCATTATCCGACTCTACAGTGGCCTGACGCCAACTTAACGTCGTACGCAGATAACTCTCTTGATAACGCTGCTGACGTACTTTACGCTGTAAATTAACGATGTCTTGAGTCTCACTCATTTGCTCAGCAGACATTGCACTTAACTGATTGTTCTCTTGTCTGAGCTGCTCTTCTATTGTACCGCCGCCCTCTTGTGAAGCGTTGGCAATAAAGTGTGCATCTTCATTGGGCTTCATATTGTCGGTCAGCACCTTTGCCACATCTTGCATCATAGCAGCTGGGTCTTTTCCTATAGAAAAGCTAATCCCAAAAATAATCAGCACATGAACAGCCACCGCAATAACAATAGCGACAGGCAAGCTTATATCGCGCTTGGGCGCTTGCGCCGAAAAATGATAGCTCTGTGAGTCTTTTATATAGGCCACAATGAATCTCAGCTTGTGAGCACATCAGTACAAAGCACTATTTAACAAGTGTTGTAACGATAGGCATGATTTATACTGGCGCTATCATAACACGACATAGAATTATGTCGCCAGTATAAGCGCTGAGACGGCATTTTGACATCTGCCATACAGTATTGGTAACCTTATCCGCTAATTGAAAAACATGCATTTGGGAATATATAAGGCAGACGAAACACTGTCTATACCAAATGAATTGCTACAAAACGCATGTGTTCATTTTGAAGCCACTGTATTTGTTATATACTGCTTTATCACAATAGAATTAGTAGCAAGATACTTTGCAACAATCAAAACTGTGCATCGTCTTAATTAGGCACAGTAGATGATCAAGCAGCACAATAAGTGCAGATTTACTGTGCACTAGTATCAGAGGTCAGTTTTTCGCTTTTGCTACCTATCAGTATAAAAATTACTAATGGTCGTAGATATTTAGAAATTATAGATGATTAGCTTTCGTTCAAATTAACGATAGCATGCAAAGTTTGTTTAGCCATTTTTACGTCACCGATTGAATGACGCGCCCTATAAGGATAATAAGTTTGAGTGACTTTGATAACGTGAATAATTCAGACAATTTTGATGAGTTCTTCGAGAGTATTGGCTATCGTTTTGACGAGTCATTCGGCAGTGGTTGGGAGCGTATCGCCCAATCGGTTAAAGATATCTATAATAAGACGACGGACAAGTTCGAAGATGAGTTGTCATTGCCAGTGGCACAGACTTACGTTAATGATGCACTACAAAAATTCGTCACCGACAATGTAAAAGCCATTTTAGAGCTACGTGTCGAGATGCATGATGACTGGTTTCGTTTGTACTGCACTGTCAATGCAGGCGGCATCTATGCCGAAGTAGCAAGTAACTTTAGCCTAGTTCACGTCCAGCTCGATCGCAATGTGCAGCGCTTTGTATTTGGTCAGCAAACTTATACCGATATATTAAATCTGCGCTGCGAATCTTTCGTGAAACGCCAAGGCGTCAAACTGGCAATTTGGTTTTATCATAGCGTCCTCAAAAAAAGACCCTTTAGGCTTCATTCTGTCGTACGTTAATATTGCTCGCGCAAAAGACGAAGTGATTTATCTCGATATCCATCGTTGGTTAAAAAAACAATAAGAAAATCATGAGTACCTTGTATAAGGTACAGATAAATTATGGCGAGCTAGAAGAAGAGCAAATGATTTTAAAGGCTCAAATCAACTATCGTGATTTACTGGCGGCCAGCAGTAACGAAGATATCATCGGTGATGATGATGATCCTGAATTGATGCAAGGGCCTATTAACCCTGTAGACGATGCGACTGAGCCAAGCCAAGAGTAAGTCGCTAATGCTTTATCGCATAAGACAATGTTTTATCCCATAAAAAACGCTGCTTCTTAAAGGTTATTGGCCTTATAGATGCAGCGTTTTTTATTAAAGTCGTCAACTACCAGTAGTTCTCTACGGCAATATTACCCTCACCTCGGCGATTCATCACCAGTCCCAATGTCTTTAATGCCTCTTTAGTATCTTCTACCATGTCTGGGTTGCCACATAGCATGACATGCGTAGTATCAATATCTAATGCGATACCCGCGCGCGCTTGCAACGTACCCTCTAGCAGTAGCTTTGGCAGACGTTCTGACAATGCACCTTCGACAGGCTCACGAGTGACGATTGGGATAAAGATAAGCTTTGCTGGATTATCAACCAGCGTACCGAAGTCTTCTTGTAGGCTCTCTATTTTCTCAACGTAAGCAAGTTCATCGAGCGAACGTGCGCTATAAGCCAATACAATGTGCTCGTAATCTTCCCATGTCTTTAAATCTTGCAGCATCGATAAGAATGGTGCTAAACCAGTCCCTGTTGCTAGCAGCCATAAGTCTTTTGGCAATGGCTTTTGGTAACGTGCTAATGTCAAAAACCCAAATGGCATGGTATTAAGCAGCAGTTCATCACCCACTTGTAAATGCTGCAATTGCGAGGTAAATGCACCGTCAGGAATTACGATAGAGAAAAACTCTATTACCTCATCAAATGGTGAAGAGACAATCGAATACGCGCGAAAAACATCTTCATTCAATGCACTATCAGCAGTTTCATCACCTGCCTCAATCTGTTGATAATATTTTAATTGACTAGGATTGACGCCCAAGCGTACAAACTGCCCCGCTGTAAACTTAAAACTATCGGGACGACTGACGGTAAAGCTAAATAAATTTGGCGTCCATGTAGTTTTACTGAGCACCGTTACTGTTTGAATATTATCACTCATAATTATTCGTCACTTATACTTTATTAAACTGTATTTTTATAAGATACCTTTGATAGGTAAAAGAAAATAAATACCAAAAAGGTAAGCATAAAAAAAGATGCGCCAAGCTTATCATAAAGCTGGCGCATCTTGGTTTTTTAACCGTAACAACAGATAGATCGCAGCGACTTATCTGTTGTATTAACTCAGCGACATTACCAAATGCGAGCCAAACTTGCCCACTCAATCATACTATTTGGCAAGATACCAAAGAATAGAATAATCGCCGTCACAGCAATGACCATGATACCACCGGTACGAATACCCCATTGCCCAGACACGTCAAACTCGATGAACTGCTTAGGACGTTTGAACAGCGTGAGTAAAACGCGTAAGTAGTAGAATAGACCAATCGCACTGCCCAAGATAATCATCGCAGCCAAGAACCAGTTGGTGCCTTGTACCGCAGCTAAGATAGCAAATAGCTTAGTGATAAAGCCTGCCGTCAACGGAATACCAGCCAATGACAACATCATGATAGTCATGACAGCGGTCAATAATGGACGACGCCAGAATAGCCCTTGATAATGCGTCAACTCATCAGCTTCACCAGATAAGCGATACGGACTCGACATCAACGTCACTACACCAAAGGCACCGATAGAGGTAAAGGCATAAACCGCCATATACATACTAGAGATACTATCAGCGGCCGAGCCAATGCTGACAATCACGATCATCACATAACCCATATGGGCAATAGATGAGTAACCGAGTAGACGCTTGAGACTGGTTTGACGTACTGCCAACAAGTTACCTACCAAGATAGATAAAGTTGCCATGACCATCAATAGCATCTGCACTGATGGTAATGCCAGCAAAGCAGTATCGATTAAGAAACGCACGGCTAGTGCCATCATCGCCACTTTTGATACTGATGCTAAAAAGGTAGCGATAGGCGCTGGTGCACCTTCATAAACATCTGGTGTCCACATATGGAAAGGGGCAGCTGAGAGTTTAAAGGCGATACCAAACATCATCATTGCCGCACCCAATATCAGTAGTGGCGACTCAAAGATATTGCCTAGCACCATGCTGATTGGCTTAAATGCCAGTGAGCCTACTTCTGCATAGATAAAGGCCATACCCATCAGCAACGTTGCTGATGCAGTCGCCGACAATACCAAATACTTCAGTCCTGACTCAAGTGACTGGTTGCGCATATAAGTATAAGCAAGCAAACCATATAGCGGTACTGACAGCATCTCTAGGCTCATAAAGAACGCTGCCATATGCTGCGCAGTTACCATTAGCAGTGCACCAATGATCGATAGCAACATGAGCAAGTACAGCTCTTCTTTATTGTCTTTGAGGTTGGCCAGATACGCATAAGACAGCGTACAACAAGCCAAGGCACAGATAAAAATCACCACCATATTAAACTGAGCAAAGTTATCTATAACAAATAACTGCTCAGCGTTTGGCGCGATAGATCCGCTTTCAATCACACCGATCATCTGCCCGATAAGGTAAATAGACCAATGTTTAAGCCTGCCACCGTAATCGTACCAGTGACCATGTGCGAGCGTTTAAAGGTAATCGCGATCATAACCGTCAGTACCGTAATCACTACGGCGATAATCGGCGCGTAAGGCAACAATCCTATCAAATCATTCATCGTAATATCATTCATGACTTAACGTGCCTCCATTACATCAAGCAGCTGCGACGCATCTACCTGTGTCACTTGACTGTATATATATGCGTTATTGATCCACTGCATTGCGTGACTTGAGGTATCAAGGAACGGCTGTGGGTACAGTCCAAGCCATACCAAACCAGCAGCTAGCATCAGTAGTAATGACAGCTCGCGCTTGCCCAAATCTTTTAATTTACGTGCAGGTAAGCCATGTGACTTAGTCTCTCGCTCTGCCAATGCGGCGATGTTGTTTTCACCAAATAGTGCGCGATGAATCAAAATAAGCGAATAAAGACCTGCTAATACCAAACTGAATGTTGCAAAAACAACGAATACTGGATACTGAGCAAATGAGCCAAACAAAATCATGAACTCGCCAATGAAGTTACCCGTGCCAGGAATACCGAGCAGCGCGGCACAGAAGAACATCAATATCGGTGCGTAGTAGCGGAACTGCCCCCACATACCACCCATCAAGGTCAAATCGCGTGTATGCAGACGCTCATATAGCTGTCCTGCCATGATGAATAGTGCGGCTGAACTCAAACCATGAGCAAGCATCTGAATCATCAGACCTTGCAAGCTGAGCAATGTTCCCGCATAGATTGCTAGTACCACAAAACCCATGTGCGAGATACTGGTATACGCCAGCAAACGCTTCATGTCGGTCTGCATAAACGCGAGCCAAGCACCGTAGAAGATACCAATCGTCCCCAAGGTAATGGCAATCGGTGCAAACTCTTGTGACGCTACTGGGAATAGCGGCAACACAAAACGAATCAAACCATAGGCGGCAGTCTTAATGAGCACACCTGCCAAATCCACCGAACCTGCCGTTGGTGCCTGCGCATGCGCATCTGGCAACCAGCCATGAAAAGGTACAATAGGCAACTTCACCGCAAAGCCAATGAAGAAGCACAGCATGATTGGATATTCCCAGCCGCCAAGTGACGTACCGAGCAAGTCATTATAGTTAAAGCTCACTACCCCTTTTTGGGCGTAGCTGATAATGACCAATACCAAAATACCGATGAGCATGATAAGCCCAGACGCTTGGGTATAGATAAAGAACTTGGTGGCCGCGTATTCTTTGGTTTTGCCAACCACATCATGACCCCAAATCGCGATCAAGAAGTAGATAGGAACCAGCATCATCTCCCAAAAGAAGAAGAATAAAAACAGATCAATGGCTAAGAAAACACCAATAACGCCGCCCAAACTCCATAGCAAGTTCAGGTGGAAAAAGCCAACGCGGCGCTGAATCTCATTCCACGAACAAGCAACAGCTGCCACACCAAGTAAACCTGTTAGGGCTACCATCATCAGTGACAAGCCATCTAGCGCTAAGTGAAAGCTAATACCAAAGCTCGGTATCCATGGCACACTAAATTCTGCTACCCAAGGCACTGCAGCATCTGGTGCAATGACCTGCTGACTCATACCGCTAAAATCGCCCTGCTGCCAAAGTACCAATGACAACGCAAAGGTCAACATCATACCGATCAAGCAATCCAGCGCGGCAGACGTTTATTAAATCGCTCTACTACCCAGCATAGCAATCCTGCAATAAAAGGAATTACGATTAATGCTGGTAGCATCCACGTTTGTTGTAACTCAATCATCTTTACACCACCGTCATCATTACCAGCACCAGCAATACAGCCATACCCAAGCCAAAGCTTGTGGCATAACCTCGAAGAGACCCTGTTTGCGTCGCAGACAATATTTTATTACCAGCTAAGGCCAGCTTAGGTAACAGCAACCACGTTTTATCGATAGGGTCGGCTTTTAATAAGCGGCCGATGAATAAAAAGGGTTTTACAAAAATCACATCATATAGCGCGTCAAAACCTAGGCCATGATAGCACCAGTGATATAGCGCCCCACCAATACGTGAGCGCTTAAAGCTAGTGAGCAAGCGACCTTTATTGACGACATACAACAGTGCTGCCAATATCAAACCTGCTGCCATGGCACCCATCGCGATATACTCTGCGGTGTGCTTAGCATGTGCTTGACCGGCAACTTCTAATAGATGACCAACGCTCTCTGGCAACACTCCGTCTAATGGTGGCGTAATCCAAGCACCAACGGCAGTAGATAGCACTAGCAACACCGTCAACGGTAACCAATAAGACACCCCTGATAGTTTATGCGCATGAGTTTTTTCTTCGCCAAAGAAGATAATCCAAATCATACGGAACGTATAAATTGCGGTTAAGAAAGCACCGAATACACCCATATAGAATAATACTAGATGACCTGTGGCATAAGTCTCCCAAAGAATCGCTTCTTTAGAATAAAAACCAACGGTAACCCAAGGTATGGCAGCGAGTGCACCGCCGCCGACGATATAACACCAAAATACCAATGGGATCTTTTTGCGCAGACCACCCATCTTAAAGATGTCTTGCTCGTGATGTACCGCAAGGATGACCGCACCTGATGATAAGAACAGCAATGCTTTAAAGAAAGCATGCGTCATCAGATGAAAAATAGCCCCTTGCCATGCGCCCACGCCCAATGCTAAGAACATATAGCCAATTTGACTCATGGTCGAATAAGCAAGGATACGTTTAATGTCTGTTTGCGCGAGCGCACAGAATCCAGCAACGACCAATGTCAACGCCCCTACGCCGCCAACCCAATACAACAAGATACCTGGGGTCAGCTCAAACAATGGATGTAAACGAGCAATCAAATAAACCCCTGCCGTGACCATTGTTGCCGCGTGAATCAATGCCGATACTGGTGTTGGACCTGCCATCGCATCAGCAAGCCATGTATGTAGTGGCAACTGGGCTGATTTACCCATCGCGCCGCCGACCAACATCATCGTGGTAAGCATCATCGTTGGGTTATTAACATCGAACACTTCTGGCGCGCGCGTAATAATCTCTTGAATATTAAGCGTACCGAATTCGCGGAATAATAGAAACAAACCAAAGGCTAAGAACACATCACCGACACGCGTGACGGTAAAGGCTTTCATCGCCGCGCGGCCGTTGGCTCTATCATGGTAATAATAACCAATCAATAGGTACGAACAGATACCCACGCCTTCCCAACCGAGATATAGCAAGAACAAATCATCTGCGAGTACCAGTAACAACATACTGGCCACAAACAAGTTCATATAGCTAAAGAAACGAGCAAAGCCAGTGTCGCCTTTCATATACCAAGAGGCAAACAGATGAATTAAAAAGCCAATCCCAGTGATAACACCTGTCATGGTCAATGCAAGACCATCAAAGCTCAAACCGAAATGTGGGGCAAAATCGCCAACTTGGAACCACGTCCATAGCGGAACGTCAATTACCGTTCCAGTTGGATTGGTGGTCAAAAAGGTATAGCTAACCACTAGCGTGCATAGTGCTGATAACAGCATGCTACCCACGCCAACAATCGCTGCGACCATCTCTGATAATTTGTCGCGCATAAAGGCTAAAATCAAAAAGCCAATGAGCGGGAATATAAAGGTTAATGGTAATAAACTCATGACATCATCCTTTCATCTCATTGGCGCTATCGACATCGAGATGCCCACGCTGATGATAAAAACGCAATAATATTGCCAGACCAATTGACGCTTCAGCCGCAGCCAAGGTCAAAATAAAGATAAACATAATCTGTCCGTCTGGATCGACCCAGCGACTACCTGCCACTACAAATGCCAATGCTGCCGCATTCATCATGATCTCAAGACTCATTAGCATAAATAGGAAGTTACGTCGTACCATGACGCCGCACAGACCGATGGCAAATAAAATACCTGCCAAAATCAGTCCATGGCTCATGGGTATCATACCCAGTACATTTTGCGCCTCAGCAACTGGCTGTACTAAGCCTGCCATCTCGTGGGCAAACGGCACGTTTGACACATCTTGTGCCACGCTTGCTGCTAGTACCATTAGTCTGACTCCTTGCGCGTAACTTTATTCGCACCTACTTGACTACCTGCTTTCATGCCTACCTTCATACCTACATAGTCATGCGGGTCAACATCTTTATATTCGTAAGGCTTAGCCATTTCTACGCCATCATGCTGTGTAAGCGTACTATCATTGTCGTATTGTTTGATACTGCCTACGCTTGGCTTGAAATTTTGGCTATCATTACCGATGACCTCATCGTCAACTGTCTCTTTACCTAAATGATAAGCGGCGACCAAGGCTGCTAATAATAGCAATGCTGCTACTTCAACCAGCATAATGTATTTGGTAAATAACACCGTACCGACTGCTTTGGCAGAGATAGTCGTGCCACCCATCATGACAGCTTCATCATGATTGAGACCAATCATCGCATAGACACAACGGCAATGATTATCGTCAATCCTGTCGGTATAGCAAGTGCCTGCATCGAGCCAACGCTCTTCGCGCTCGTCATTACTCATGCCCAAATTAAGCATCATGATAACGAAAACAAATAGCACCATAATGGCACCAGCATAGACAACAATCTCTAATGCTCCTGCAAACGGCGCACCTAATACAAAAAATATCCCAGCAATTGCTAACAACGACACAATCATCGATAAGATAGCATGCACTGGATTGGCCTGAGTCACTACGCGCAGACTGGCAAATACTGCCACTGCTGCAAGCGAATAAAACCCAGCCAGTTCAGGATGGTTCAAAATATTCATCATGGTAGCAAGCTCCTTAGATCAATCGGTGCAGACTCATTTTGTGCTGCGCCTTTTGGTTTATCTGCTACCGCCATACCTGTCACACGATAATAGTTATAATCAGGGTATTTACCTGGTCCTGAAATGAGCAAATGCTCTTTTTCGTAGACCAAGTCTTGGCGCTTATATTCACCCAGCTCAAAATCTGGGGTCATTTGAATCGCTGTCGTTGGACAGGCTTCTTCACACAATCCACAAAAGATACAGCGTGAGAAATTGATACGGAAAAACTCTGGATACCAGCGTCCATCTTCACGCTCGGCTTTTTGTAATGAGATACACCCTACCGGACAGGCCACCGCACACAAGTTACAAGCGACACAGCGCTCGTCTCCATCAGGATCACGCGTTAGGACAATACGTCCACGAAAACGCGGCGGTACAGGTACCGGCTCTTCAGGATAAAGGATGGTGTCACGCGGTCTGAGCGCATGACTATTGACCATCCACATGCTGCGGACAATGGTAAATATACCAATGACGGTCTTTTTTTTATGGTAGTAAACATGGGATTATTATCCTTATCAGCTTTACCCTAGTTCATCAGTGATGGCTAGTAATGACTATAACGTTGGGGAAAAGATCAAAATGACCGCAGCCGTAATCAACAGATTGATCAAGGTTACGGGCAGACATACTTTCCAGCCAAAGTTCATCACCTGATCATAACGCGGACGCATGAGTGAGCCTCGAGCCAAAACAAACATGGTCATAAAGAACAGCGTTTTAATCATGAACCAAAAAGCTGGTGGAATAAATGGAATATCTAAATTGAACGGCGCAAGCCAACCGCCAAAGAACAAGCAAGTCATTAAGGCAGAAATCAAGACAACGTTGACATACTCACCAATGAAGAACATACCAAACTTCATGCCAGAATATTCGACATGATAACCTTCAGCCAGTTCTTGCTCTGCTTCTGGTTGGTCAAATGGATGTCTATGCGTCACGGCCACACCAGCCACGACAAAGGTCAAAAAGCCAAAAAAACTGCGGAATGATATACCAGCCGTCTGCTTGTGCTTCGACAATGGCACGCAAGTTAAATGAACCTGTTAGCGCAACAACGCCCATCAACGACAAACCCAAAAACACTTCGTAACTGATTGTCTGTGCAGCTGAGCGCAAACCACCGAGTAGCGAGAATTTGTTGGCAGAGGCCCAACCACCGAACATCACTGCGTAAACAGCAATACCTGCCATAGCAAAGAAAAACAGAATACCAATATCCCAATCAACCACGCCAAGCGTTGGCGAGATAGGAATAATGGCAAATGAAGCAAGGCAGTAAACATTGCGACTGCAGGTGCCAACGTGAACATAAACTTATCGGTAAAGTTTGGTGTCCAATCTTCTTTAAAGAAGATTTTGAGCATATCGGCGACTAACTGCAACGAACCAAAAGGCCCGACACGGTTTGGACCATAACGATCTTGCCATAAGGCCAACATACGGCGCTCATAGATAATCATCATCGCGGCAACCAATACCACGACCAAAAAGATGACTAGTGATTGACCCACCAAAAACAGAATAGACCAAGTATCAAAGCTCATGCTATTGGCCAAAAAGCTTGGCACATCAGGATAATACGGGTAACTTGCATATTACACCTCCTGTGTGGTGGTCGGCGCTGCGTTTATTTGCGCTGTGTCATTATCATTAATCATATCGTTAGCCATGCTACCCATCATCGTTACTGGTGCATCCACTTTACGTACCGATGCTGGCATTGATGGGTGAATGATACTCACCTGCCCAACGGGGTAACCGATACAGCCTTCTGCCAAATAACCGACCAGCTGTACTGGCAAGGTAATTTGTTGCTTATCGATTTCAATCGCCAAGTAATCACCAGCAGCGATATTCCAGTCTTTGGCATCGTCTATACCAATACGCCATGCTGCAACGGGTAGTTGCTCTGCAACGATTGGGCTACGTGATGCCATCATTGAGCTGGCATAGATATTATGAATTGGTACCAGTTTGGCTTGGCCTTGCTGTAAGTCAGTTGTATTCGAAGACATCGCTTCTGGCGCCACATATTGACGAGTAGCTAGGCGCTCTAGCTGATCGAACAAACGCACACCTGGATCACCATTTTTCAGATGACCGCCGACTTTGTCTTGATATTTGTTCCATGCTTGCGGTGAATTCCAACCTGCCGCATTAGCAAAAGGAATCATCGAGCTTGGCGTTTCTTTGCCGCTATAACCTTCCATTGAGAAAGTTAGACCAGTGTCCAAATCTTTCGGCTGCATTGGCTCGTGCACTGAGATTGGCGCACGCATAGCAGTACGACCTGAATAACGACGCGGTTGACGCGCGATTTTCAGACCCGTTATACGGTAATCAGCATCAGGCGCAGCGCCTTTGATACCTGCAAGTTTAGGATGGGTGGCAATCAATGCATTGATAACATCATCTAGCTGCGTCCAGTCGACATCACGACCTTCAATGCTGCTATGCACAGCATGTATCCAGCGCCAGCCTTCTTTGATACTACTCATTGGATGGTAGTATTCATTATCATAAACTTGGAAGAAACGCTGGGCACGACCTTCAGCAGATATCAGGGTACCATCCGCCTCTGCAAAGCTTGCCGCTGGCAAGACGATATCGACGTCTTTATGCCAATCAAGCAACTGATGATCCAATGCAATGACCGTTTTGTCCGTCAATAGCTGTGTCAATTTGGTTGCATCAATCGCATCAGTCAACTGATTTTCTGCTACCACAACCACGTCATAATCGGTGGCGAGTAGCTCTTCAACTGAACGACCTCCAAGCATACAGACACCCATGCTATTGGCATCAGGAACCGTTAGATAGATACCTGCTTGTGCCTGATACTTATCATTAATTTCTTTTAATTCAAGGTTTTCAGCAGGCTCACGCTCGACATCATCCTGCGCTTCTGTATTTACGCCCGTTTCAGGTTTGTTTGGCTTAGCAGATAAATCTTGGTCTTCTTCAGGTTGGTCATTAGCCGCTTTCGCTTGGGCTGCCTGTACTTTGGCATTATGTGCCTCGACCTGCTGTTGCTCGGTCGCTTTAATTGCCGCGCGTTTTTGGGTCAACGCTTGGGTAATCTGTGCTGCTGCTTCTATCAATGCGGTAGACGACAGGCTACTACCTGACACAACCAATGGCTTATCGGCTTGGATCAAGTCATAAGCGATTTGCTGAGCTAAGGCTTGCATACCATCAGTATCAGTATCAGTGTCTTGCTCAGCCGCTTGCGGATCTGCTATGTCTGCTAAATCGTCAGCAAGGTTTGCAATCTCATCAGCGACTATGAAGCCAAGTTTAGTGATGTCTTCAGGTGTCGCCACCACACTCACTTTACTGATATCTTCTAGCTTAGTCTGTGTCACATCGATGACATAGACTGGACTTAGCGCATCTTGAGCGATACGCTTAACAGGTTCAGCAAGCCAAGGTTGCGTTTGCAATGCCGCTGCCATTTTAAGCCCTTCATTTTTTGCCGCTTGGCGTACTGATAGTGCGACTCTTGATGACGTTTGCGTGATATCTTCACCCAACACCAATACGGCATCATGTGCTTCAATATCGGTCATGCTAGGGTTATAAATGCCTTCCGTGCTAAGCACTTCGATACATTTATTGACCAGTGCTTGCTGCTGATGGTTCAAACCTGTTGAAAAGTTATCAAAGCCAACCAGATTTTTTTTAGCGCAAAGTTAGTCTCTAAACTGGCACGCGGTGAGCCAATCCCGATGACTTTTTTTTATCTTTGATACGTTTGATGGTTTCATCAAGTGCGTAGTCAATATTGATTTTGACATGCTTATCATTGATACGTTCAAGCGCTTGCGTTGGACGATCATCACGATTCACATAGCCATAACCAAAACGGCCACGGTCACATAAGAAATAGCGGTTTACTTCGCCGTTATAGCGGTTTTCGATACGGCGCAATTCACCATATCGCTCGCCCGGTGAGATATTACAACCAGCTGAGCAACCATGACAGATGCTTGGCGCATACTGCATGTCCCATTTACGGTTGTAGCGCTCAGAGTGGGTTTTATCAGTAAACACACCGGTTGGGCAGACTTCAGTCAAGTTACCTGAAAATTCGCTTTCAAACTGACCATCTTTATCACGGCCAAAGTAAACGCGGTTGTTTGAGCCATAAACGCCTAAATCTTCACCACCCGCATAGTCTTTATAAAAACGTACACAACGATAGCAAGCGATACAACGGTTCATTTCATGCGCGATGAACGGGCCAAGCTCTTGGTTATGATGTGTGCGTTTGGTAAAGCGATAGCGACGACGGCTGTGACCTGACATATACGTCATGTCCTGCAAATGACAATGCCCACCTTCTTCACAGGTTGGACAGTCATGTGGATGGTTGGTCATGAGTAGCTCAACCATCGACTTGCGGAATGCTTTGGCTTCATCGTCAGTGACCGAGATGTACATATCATCGCCAGGAGCGACCATACAAGACATCACAAGGCGACCGCGACCCGCTTCCATATCTTCTTTATTTTGGAATTGTTTGACCGCGCACTGACGGCACGAGCCTACTGAGCCAAGGGCTGGATGATAACAAAAATACGGCACATCAATGCCGAGTGATAAGCAGGCTTGTAGCAAGTTATCTGCGCTATCTACTTCGACAGTGGTTCCATCAATATGTATGACTGCCATGCCGCTCTCCTTATTTCACTACTGGCTGTTGGTTGGCTGCAGCATCAATAACATCGACACCAACCGCCTGCGCGATTTTTTGATCAAACTCTGGACGGAAATATTTAATCGCACTCATTAGTGGTTCCATCGCACCTGGGGCATGCGCACAGAACGTTTTACCAATCCATAAATCACGCGTCAGGCCTTCTAGTTTTTCTACATCGCCCACTTGCCCTTCACCATCATTGATGGCGGTAAGCAGCTTGACACCCCACGGTAGACCATCACGGCATGGTGTACACCAACCACATGACTCGCGCTGAAAGAAAATCTCAAGGTTACGTAGTAATGGCACCATGTCTTGTGATTCATCGACGACCATAATCAGACCAGTACCCATACGGCTACCAGCGTTTTGAATGGTGTCAAAATCCACCACCACATCCAAATGTTCTGCGGTCAAAAAGTCAGTCGAGGCGCCGCCCGGTAGCCAAGCTTTCAGTGTTTTACCATCTTTCATACCACCCGCTAAATCTTCAATGATTTCGCGAGCTGTATAACCAAACGGTAATTCCCAAAGGCCTGGATCATTAACCAATCCTGAGCAACCGAATAGTTTGGTTCCTGGCGTTTTACTTTTGCCTTTAATTTCAGATAACGACTGATACCATTCAACGCCATGATTCAAAATCGCTGGCATATTGCATAAAGTTTCAACGTTATTAACAACGGTTGGACGACCCCATGCACCAGAGATTTGTGGAAACGGCGGCTTGGTACGTGGGTTAGCACGGCGGCCTTCTAGACAATTAATTAGCGCTGTTTCTTCACCGCAGATATAACGTCCAGCGCCCGTATGCACATGCAAGTTAAAGCTAAAATCTGAACCTAGAATGTTAGCGCCCATGAGATTGTTGGCTAAGCACTCTTCGATAGCAGCGACCAAACGCTCAGCCGCTAAGATGTACTCACCGCGAATAAAGATATAACCGTCAGTGGCACCAATCGCATGAGCGGTAATGAGCATACCTTCGATCAGCTGAAACGGCAGACGCTCCATGAGCAAACGGTCTTTGAATGTACCCGGCTCCATTTCATCAGCATTACAGATGAGGTAGCGAGGTAAACCGTCTGGCGGCGACATAAACGACCACTTCAGACCCGCGTTAAAACCTGCACCGCCACGACCTCGAACATTGGCCGCTTTAATCATATTGCCAACGTCTTTAGGCGACTTAGATAACGCTTCTCTTAGACCCGTAAAGCCTTTTAGAGACTCATAAGTAGCTAAATCAAGCACGGCATCATGATGTGCTAAACGCCAGGTCAAAGGCTTGGTTTCGCTAGTGGCTGTCGCTTTATCACCATAGATTGGAACACGCTGTGCATTTAGCTGGCTTGGCGCTTGGCCTTGACCGCGACGAGCAATTTGCTCTGAAATCGTTAAACTCATGCGTATAGCTCCAATAATTGCGCGACCTCAAATGGCTGGACAGGGCCGTAAGTGTCTTCATCAATCAGTACCGCTGGTCCCTTATCACAGTTGCCCAAGCAGCAAATTGGCAATAGGGTAAAACGACCATCAGCAGTGGTTTGACCATACTCAATACCCAGCTGCGATCTAATCTCAGCTGACAGCGCCTCATAACCTGTCAAATAACAAGCCACAGAGTCACATATGAGAATCACATGGCGACCGACAGGTTGGCGATAAATACGGTTAAAGAAAGTCGCAACCCCATCCATATCTGACATCGGGATATCTAGGATATTGGCAATGGCATTTGCTTGCGCATCATTGACCCAACCGTTGCGCTTTTGCACGATTTTTAGCGCATCTAGCGAGGCGGCACGCGCCTGTGGGTAATGGTGCATAAACTCATGAATGGCAGCAATTTCATCACTAGTGAGAATGCTTTCCACATCTACTTTTGGCATTTTGTCGGAAACAATTTTCATAATCTTCTGTCTTTCCTCACTCATCCTGCTCTATCACAAGCCAATATCAGTATGATTAAAACTGTGGTTATATTGGCGAGTGACAGCATTTTGGTGTGCCATCAGGCAATAATATATTGATGAACAAATACTTTTGAAGCAGCGGCTCTAACGATCACAATCCGCCATCACAATATCAATCGATGCTAGGTACATAATGGCATCAGAAACCAGCGAGCCATTGATGACCGATGGCATCTGTTGCAAATGCGCAAATGTCGGCGTACGGATACGGGTACGATAGCTCATCGTGGCCTTGTCTGAGGTAATGTAATAACTGTTCAGACCTTTGGTCGCCTCGACGATCGTCGTACATTCGCCCGCTGGCATCACAGGACCCCAAGATACTGAGATAAAGTGGTTAATCAATGTCTCAATATCGTTCAAGGTACGGTCTTTCGGCGGTGGTACCGCTAGTGGATGATCCGCTTTGTAAGGGCCTTGTGGCATATTGTCCATACATTGACGGATGATACGTAATGACTGACGCATCTCTTCGACTTTGACCATACAGCGATCATACGCATCACCGTTGTAACCGACTGGCACTTCAAAATCGTAATTCTCATAACCCATGTATGGACGCGCTTTACGCAGGTCGAAATCAACGCCTGTCGCGCGCAGACCAGCGCCCGTCACGCCCCAAGCAAGTGCTTGCTTAGCATTATACTGAGCAACCCCTTGGGTACGGCCTTTGAGTACGCTGTTTTGTAATGCCGCTTTGACATACTCGTCCAAGCGTTTTGGCATCCAATCTAGGAACTCACGAACCAAACGCTGCCAGCCACGTGGCAGATCAGCAGCGGTACCGCCGATACGGAACCAAGCGGGGTGCATACGATAACCAGTCACGGCTTCGATCACGTCGTAGGCCTTTTGGCGATCGGTAAACATATAGAATACAGGGGTCATACCACCCGCATCCTGAATGAACGTACCGACGAATAGTAAGTTATTGGTAATACGGAAGAACTCGCTCATCATTACGCGGATGGTTTCAGCGCGCGGCGGAATCGTAATTCCAGCAAGCTTTTCGACCGACATGATGTACGGCAGCTCATTCATCACACCGCCAAGATAATCAATACGGTCGGTATAAGGAATAAATGAGTGCCAAGTTTGACGCTCAGCCATCTTTTCTGCACCGCGATGGTGATAGCCGATATCAGGAATACAATCGACGACTTCTTCGCCATCAAGCTGTAGCACCAAACGGAACGCACCGTGAGCAGAAGGATGGTTAGGACCGATGTTTAAGAACATAAAGTCTTCATCACGACCTGAACGCTTCATGCCCCACTCTTCTGGGACGAAACGCAGGTTTTCTTGCTCGTATTGTTGCTTGGCCGTATTCAAGAAATATGGGGTAAATTCCGTCGCACGCGCATGATACTCTTTACGCAGTGGATGACCTTCCCAGTATTTCGGTAATAAAATACGGGTCAAATGCGGATGACCTGTAAAGATGATACCGAACATGTCCCACACTTCACGCTCATACCAGTTGGCATTTGGCCAAATATTGGTGGCGCTCGGTACATTGACATCGTCTTCGCTCAGCGCGACCTTGATACGTACATCACTGTTGCGTTCAAGCGACATCAAGTGATAAAACACCGTAAAGTCACTGTCAGGCAACCCTGCGCGATGCTGGCGTAAACGCTCATCTATCGCTGACAAGTCAAATAGCATGACATAAGGTTTAGGCAGTTTGCGCAAGAATAAGAGAATATCTAATAAATCAGCACGCGCCACCCAAACCGTTGGAATCTCATCCACAGTCTGCTGCACGACAAATTTACCAGCATACTTTTGCTCCAGCTCTGTGATGACTGCTGGGACGGGCTTGATCTTAGGATCTATGTTTTCGACTACCGTGACCATGAATGATGTATTCCTTCATTAATCATAACTGAACTATGTTAGTCATAACCGAACTATGTCAACCATAACTGAGCTATGTTAATCATAACCGAACTATGATGAGGGCATAAAATATTGAAACTGTTGCTATAAGTCTAAATGCTGTTTGAAACTTAAATACTGTCTGGGCTACGCAAGTTTTTAACAGCGATACGATCTGCCTGCTTACGGTCACGCTCAGGCGTCATTTGCGGCTGATAGACACCCTGCTCATTAACATGGATACCTAGCGGACGACGCTCTTTAGTAATAGATTCCTGTAACAACATCAAACCCTGAATAAGCGCTTCTGGACGCGGCGGACAACCTGGCACATACACATCAACAGGAATAATCTTATCGACGCCTTGTACGACAGAATAAATATCATACATGCCGCCCGAGTTGGCACAGGCACCCATAGAGATAACCCATTTTGGCTCAAGCATTTGCTCATACAGGCGCTGTATGACAGGGGCCATCTTAACGAAGCAAGTACCAGCGACGATCATGACATCCGCCTGACGAGGCGAGGCACGAATAACCTCTGCCCCAAAACGTGACAAATCATGAACGGCGGTTAAGGTAGTAGCGTATTCAACATAACAGCAAGAGGTACCAAAGTTAAATGGCCACAGTGAGTTCTTACGCCCCCAGTTTGCTGTTGAATGAACAAGGTCTTCGAGACGACCCATAAAGACGTTTTTATTCACTTCATCTTCGATAGGATCGTTGACCGTTTGACTGGTCTGTGCAGGATAGGTATCTGCATCGGGGTTGGCTTTTGTTAATGTGTATTTCATAACATACAACCTTCATATTAGGCTTGGCGTGGCAATCATCTTGCTCGCGCTGTCGCCATAATTTTATTATTAATAAGTGGCTAATCATCAGCGATCATTAATACAAACAGAACTGACGCTTTCATGCTTTGCTGCTCGTTTTTGCAAACGCTATAAGCTGAGCATCAACTGCTATTAACGTTCAGTTTTGTCCTGCTGAGCAGAAGTCGCAAAATCCACAGAAGTAACGTTACCCGTGGTATTAATATGATCGATGTTTTGTAGATGACGACGATTGGTCTCAATATTGTTTGAGACATTGATTTGACCGGATGACTGCGCTGGCACTTTACCTGTCGGATCAACCATTAGCTCATGAGCGCCATCAAACTTGGTGATGTCTGCCAGATTAAAGCCTGCAGGCGCCGCATATAAGCGTGCTTTTTTGCGTAGCTTGTCAGCAGGTGCCCAGTTCATCGCACCCAAGCTCAGCTCGTAAATCAAACCGATAATCAGAATAGTGATAAACGTGCCAGCGGCGGCAAAACCAAGCCAACCCGCCTCGCGTACCGACACAGCATAAGCGTAGAGATATAGCGCCTCTAAATCAAAAATCACAAAGAAGATTGCGACCAAATAAAATTTGGCAGACAAACGAATACGGGCGTTGCCAGATCCGACAACACCCGCTTCAAATACTTCTTCCTTTTGTGAGCCTTGAGAGCGACCGCCAAGTAAGCGCGGTACGACCAGCATAAAGACAACTAGCCCAATGGCGGCTAAGATAAAAGCAATGGCTGACCAATTAAAAGCAGACATGATAATACGTGCTCCTCACCCAATCGAGTGTTAGACACAGCGCAAGCACTGACCCACTCAGGCCATGTTGCGACAGGTATAACGCAGACGAAAACACAAAGTGACTTCATTTAAAAAGTGACTTTATTTAAGTAATTGTCACTGCACTTCAGCAACTGTCACTGTGTTTAAGT
Organism: Psychrobacter sp. JCM 18901; assembly: GCF_000586435.1. Lineage (GTDB taxonomy): Bacteria > Pseudomonadota > Gammaproteobacteria > Pseudomonadales > Moraxellaceae > Psychrobacter. The sequence continues at coordinate 26,515 of NZ_BAWH01000015.1, read as the reverse complement.
AACTGTCATTGAGTCACATGTTAGGTATTTTGCTGGTAACAACCAATTATCAAGCTTATTGACGACGATGTCAGACGTGACCAACTGTAGAGATTCCGGTATGCGCGCGGATAAAGCTGGTCGCCCAACGCATCTTCTAACAACGTAAGATCAACGTATTAAATCAATATCATATCTGACTGCTTACTTAATTGATTTAATAGCTCATTACACGTGGTCAACAATGACGTGACAACTGGCATAAATTATTTACGTACTATACGCATATCAGTGCCTAAAAGCTAGTTTTTAACTGTATTGAACGGTCACTTTCTGTGTAAAAAAAATGTGTTTTTTTTACTATGAATTATGATATAGACCTTACCTTATATTAACCCCAAATCCGTACTTTTGGCTATGAGCAAACACTGCCACGCTATTTGTCAAAAATCAAGTGTCCGAATACCCCACTTTCATCACCCAAGTCCTCCCCCAAAGTGAGCATTTTTGCTTTATAATGACCCACCAGATTTTTATGATATGCCATCATCAAACCTTCAACTCTATTATTCTTATAATAAAGATTATTAAAATATCGCAACGATACGAATGTTGATGATGCACGCTGCGTTTATCTATCTTTGTCATATCAGCGCTACCCTCTTTTTTGCTTTTGTCTTACAGGTCACGTTATGAGTCAACTCAATCCCAAACAATCCGAGGCCATGCTCTACGTATCTGGTCCATTACTTGTACTTGCAGGTGCTGGCTCCGGCAAGACCTCTGTGATTACGCGTAAGATTGCTTACCTAATCCAAGAGTGCGACATGCCAGCTGAGCGCATCACCGCCGTGACCTTTACCAATAAAGCGGCACGTGAAATGAAGGCGCGAGTAGCAAATTGCTACCAAGCGAAAAAAAATGCGCGGGCTAACAGTATCGACCTTTCACCAGTTCGGCCTACAGTTTTTGCGCTATGAGCTGATTCATACCCCGCTAAAGGGTAACTTCTCTATCATGGACAGCGACGACAGCAAGCGACTGCTGATGGAGCTGATGATGCGTGACAACCTAAGTGGCGCTGAAAGTCGTGAGTTGGTCGGTAAAGCCATCAAAATGATTTCTGATTGGAAAAATGACTTGATCGAGCCTGATAAGGCGATGGAAACGCTAGACGATCCAGAAGACATGATTTTCGCCACGCTATATGCGCTTTATGAGCGTAACTTGCGTGCTTACAATGCGGTCGATTTTGATGACTTGATTGTATTGCCAACCAAGATATTGCGTGAAAATAGAGAACTGCGTGACAAATGGCAGAACCGTATTCGCTATTTATTGGTCGATGAGTATCAAGATACCAATACCGCCCAGTATGAGATGATTAAATATTTGGTTGGCCCGCAAGGTCGCTTCACCGTGGTGGGTGATGATGACCAATCTATCTATGCATGGCGCGGGGCAAAGCCTGAAAACATGGCACTGCTAAAAGAAGATTTTCCGAAGCTGAAAATCGTTATGCTTGAGCAAAACTATCGCTCAACCACGCGTATTTTGACCTCTGCTAACGCCGTCATTCTAAATAACGAGCATTTATTCGAGAAAAAACTTTGGTCAGATAAAGGTCAAGGCGAAAAAATCCGCATCATCAATTGTCGTAATGACGATGATGAATCAGAGCGCGTCGCCAAAGAAATCGTCACGCACAAGCTGCGTTTTGGCAACGAGTGGGAGCAGTATGCCGTACTGTACCGTAGTAACTTTCAGGCACGTATGCTAGAGGCGCAACTGCGCCAGTTGCAAGTGCCTTATAAATTGTCAGGCGGTCAGTCGTTCTTTGCGCGTAGTGAAATCAAAGACATCATGGGCTATCTACGCCTGATTTTGAACCCCGAAGATGACAGTGCGTTTTTACGTATTATCAATACACCTAAGCGCGGTATGGGACCAGCCACGCTAGAAAAACTTGGTTTATTTGCGCAGGAGCACAGCATATCGCTGTTGGCCTCTTGTACCCACGCTGGTCTGACTCATGTATTGCCGTCAAAGGCTTATGGTACGATAAAAGAGTTTGGTGAATTTATCGAGCACTATACGCGTGAGCTTGATCAACACCCAGACCCTGTACCGATTGTACGCCAGATGATTGATGAGACAGGTTATATTGACTTTGTCCGTAGCGATGCCAAAACGCCGCAACAAGAAAAAAACCGTATTGATAATATCGATATGCTCTATACCAGTATTCAATCTTTGATTAATCGCGCCGAAGAAGACGAAGATCGGACGATTGATACCATCATTCGTAAGCTGGTATTGCTTGATATGCTCGAGCAACAGCAAGAAGAAGAGAATACCAACAAGGTCAACTTAATGACCTTGCATGCGGCAAAAGGCTTGGAGTTTGATTTTGTTTATATCATGGGGCTTGAGGAGGAGATGCTGCCGCATCGCAACTCCATTATGAGTGAGACGGTCGAAGAAGAGCGCCGTCTGATGTACGTGGGCATTACTCGTGCACGTCGTGAGCTGACATTGACCCTAGCGACCCAGCGCCGTGCTGGCGGACAAATGCGCGTTACCTCAGAATCAAGATTTTTGGATGAGTTGCCTGAGGATCATATTGATTGGCCTGCCAAAGCGAAAAAGAAAAAAAGCGACCAAAGACCCAGAAGCTGTTGCTGATGAATATCTGGCCAATATTCGAGCGTTACTGGGCAAGCGTTAATCTTAACCAAAACATTTAAGCACTTAAGTAAACGCTTGCGAAAACACGCTTTAGACTGCGCAAAAGGCGATTGTTATAATCGTCATTGTTATTGTTCTTTATATACTATAAAAAACTGACTGTAAAAACTTGGAACACTTATGCCTACCCCGACGCCCAATCAGGAACGAACTGCCATGCTGTCAGGAGACTATAATTCGGCTGAATATAGTGCCGAATACAAGCTTCTGTATCTGCAGGGGTTGGTTGCTGACAAAGCATACGAGGCCATTACAGAGTTTTTGGAAAAGCAATCCGAATACGAGATTGCCAACCTATTAGAGTCCTTCCCAACTCAAAACCGTCTGTTGATTTGGGCGCAGGTGCCAGAGCATATCAAAGGTGAGGTACTTGCCGAACTAGATGTCGATACGCGCCAGCCGTTGATGGAGAATATTTCTTCTCAAGAAATCTCCTTGTTTACCCAAGACCTTGATGCTCAAGACATCTCTGAGATTTTGGATACCGTCACTGAGAGCGTACGTACCTCAGTCATGGCAACGCTGGACGAAGAGACGCGGGTCCAAGTCAATAAGCTTGATACTTATGCTGACTGGGAAGTGGGTAGCTATATGGATCCCGATATTATCCAGATAAGGGACGATATCTACCTAGCAGATGTACAAGAGTGGCTGCGTGAAAACGATGACCTGCTCGATGACGAGAGCCAAGAGCTGCTCGTTGTCGATCAAAGCCAGCAATTGCTAGGGCTACTGAGTCTAGTAGATTTAATTAAGCATAAACAGAATACATTAGTCTCGGAGCTGATTGATACTGCCATTACAATTAATGATCGCTTGGATATTCAAGATGCAGCCGCGATTTTTCGTTCAGAAGACATCCGCTTTGCCCCCGTCATCAATAGCCATGGCGAGCTGGTTGGTCAACTAAACGGTGAAGACATCATGGAGATTATCCAAGATGATGTCGACAGCACCATGAAAAACCTCGCTGGTGTTAGCAAGATGAAGAGCTGTTTGCCCCCATCCTAACCAGTGCTAAAAGCCGTAGCGTTTGGCTAGGTATCAATTTATGTACTGCCCTTTTGGCCGCAGCAGTGATTGGACAGTTTGAAGAAGTATTGGCACAAGTCGTGGCGCTAGCGATATTGATGCCAGTGGTCGCCAGTATGGGCGGTATTGCTGGCTCGCAAACGCTGACGGTCGTTATCCGCGGTATGGCGATGGGTCAAATCGGTGGTTCTAACCGTGTCTGGCTGTTGAATAAAGAGCTGTGGTGGGTGCGATAAACGGTATCATCTGGGCGATAATTATGGCGTTTATTGCTCAGTTATGGTTTCATGATATTAAGATCAGTGCCGTCATCGGTTTTGCCATTGCAATCAACATGACTGCAGCTAATGTCTCGGGTATCAGCATACCGCTGATGCTGAAACGAATGAATATCGACCCTGCTCTATCTGCTTCGGTTATCCTAACGACCGTCACAGATATCGTCGGCTTTATGTCCTTTTTAGGATTGGCTAGCGTGCTGATACTTTAGTTGATTGCTGAATTGCTGAATAATTAAAATATAGAATTGTTATTTGTATAAAAATGTCGAATAAGACTTATTTAGACCATAGTTCAAGGCCTTAGTTTAAAATCATAATTTAAAAACCATCAAATCGTTAAGTGAGTGTGTTATGCAAGCTGTACAAGTTAAAGTGGTAAACCCTAAAATTACTGAAGATAAAGCGTTTTCTTTACCAACTCGTGCCACCGATGGCAGTGCAGGTATTGACTTGCGTGCTTGTATTGACGAGCCATTGACGATTAAAGCAGGTGAAACCCATTTAATTGGTACAGGTCTTGCCGTTTATATCCAAGATCCTAATTATGCAGGTATGATTTTACCGCGTTCAGGTCTTGGTCATAAGCACGGTATCGTCTTGGGTAACTTGGTTGGGTTAATCGATGCCGACTATCAAGGCGAGCTGATGGTTAGTATTTGGAACCGCAGTGGGGATGATTTTATTCTTAATCCAGCTGAACGTATGGCACAGTACATCGTAGTACCTGTTGCCCGTCCTGAGTTTGAAGTGGTTGCAGAATTCAGTGATGAAAGCGTACGCGGTGCGGGCGGATTTGGACATTCAGGTCGTCAATAATAGCTATTTTGACGGTCAATTCTGCTAGTAATTTTTAGATAGCCTTCAAGGTTTTGCTTAAGCTATATATAAAACCTTGCGCTATTAATTTTTATTTATCATTGAACATCTACCACGGTTATAAGGAGAGTAAGCAATGCCACCTTTTGCGGCGCAGCAATCCTTATTCCGTGCTTATGATATTCGCGGTGCCAACCAGTATTTCACTAGCAGTTTTATACAAGCGTTAGGCCATGCTTTTGCTACTCTCTACAATGCCCAAGATAGCCAACCGACTCAAAACATCAGTACTAATACTTCTGTTGAGACTAAGCAGAATGTTGTCGTTATTGGTTATGATATGCGTATTAGTAGTGAAGCCATTGCACATACACTCTCTACTGTATTAGCTCAGCAGGGTTTACGCGTAATCCAGTTAGGTCTGATTACCACGCCAATGATGGCATTTTGGGCAATGCAATATCAAGGACATGGCATAGTCGTAACAGCGAGCCATTCTGCTAAAGACATACTAGGCATCAAGTGGTTGGTGAATAACAAGTCCCCTAGTAGCTCAGAGATACAGACGCTTTATCATCAGCTAACCGATCATCATAGTTGTCACGCTTATCCCGATAGCCAAGCTAACAATTCTGCCTTGCGTTCAGAAAATATTGAAAGCATTGATAATAACCATGACTCAAAATTACCAAGCGACCTACTTGAGCAACTACCTACTGATCAAGTAGCAAACGTTTATATCGATGCTATTGCACAGGTATTTGAACAATTATTTCAACATAATCACTCGGCAACTAAAGCCAATCAGAAAAGCGCTTATAAACTTGATTTGGTCGTGGTTATTGACTGTATGCATGGCGCAACTGGGAGCATTGCTCAACGCCTGTTTGAACGTTTTTGCCAACAGGTCATTTTTCTCAATGACATACCCGATGGCAATTTCCCCCTTGGTAATCCAGACCCCACCGAACCAAACCGCTTAAACGAATTGCAACGAGCCGTTGTTTTGCATGCAGCAGATATAGGCTTGGCGTTTGATGGCGATGGCGATCGTTTGATGATCGTTGATAACAACGGCAAGATAGTTACGCCCGATCATTTGCTCTATCTATTGGCACGTATTGCTATTACTGAGCACCCTAACTCTCTTAACGACTCTTTATTAGCATCTGAAGTTCTTTTTGATATCAAGTGCGCCCATCATTTACCAAGACTATTATCTGAGCTTGGTACTACACCTGTGATTAGCAAGACTGGCAGCAGCTTTATGCGCCAGCAGGTACAGCATCCTGACAATCAGATTGTCTTCGCTGGTGAATTATCAGGGCATTTCATCTTTAATGACAGCCGCTTTATTCCCTACGATGATGCGATGTATGCTGCATTACGGTTGCTGCATTGGCTTGACCAAACTCATAATGATATTAATGATAAAAAAACCGCTAGCAGATATCATCCAAAGCTTACCCACTATAGTCAGTACTGCTGACCATTACTTGCCAATGCCGCAAACGGCTATTACCGACTGCTCACTCGTAGAGCAATTAACGAGATTTTGTCATTACTTGCAGTATCTAGTAGATATGTCTACTCATACTGATTCTTCATCTAATCAGCAATTAAAAGATACTTGCCTGCCTGCCACGACATGCAAGTCATCAGTGTGTACTTGCGCTACCGCGAAAGCGCAAATAGCATTAAAACAGACGCATGAATTATTACCTATGGGAACTAAACTGAGCTGTATCGATGGTGTGCGTTTAGATTTTGCGCATGGCTTTGGCGTACTGCGTCAATCAAATACCAGCAATAGCCTGACCGCGCGCTTTGCAGGTGACAGTGTGGATGACCTAAAAGATATTCAGGATACATTTGCCGCTTTATGCCGACCATTTAACGCAGCGCTAGCAGAACAGATTCTTGCTATTCCTGTGGAGTAGCCTCATAAAACATATAGCTGTCTCATTAGACATAATAGAAAAACAACCAATTTAAACCCGGCCCTTAGGAGTTTGTAATGACGCTTAATTTAGATGATGCCAAAAACACCGCTGAAGTATTGACCACTGCTCTACCCTATATCCAGCGTTTTGTTGATAAACTCATCGTCGTAAAATATGGCGGCAACGCCATGACCGACCCTGAGCTTGAGAGCTCGTTTGCTCGCGATATTGTGTTGCTAAAAACCGTCGGTATGCATCCAGTAGTCGTACATGGTGGTGGCCCGCAAGTTGACAACCTGCTAAAAGAGCTCGGACGTCAATCAGATCGTATCGATGGCATGCGCGTCACTGACAAAAGCACCATGGATATCGTAGAGATGGTCTTGGGCGGTAGCGTCAACAAATCGATTGTTAGCTTGATTAATAAACATGGCGGTCGCGCGATTGGTCTTACAGGTAAAGATGCCAACTTGATTCAAGCAAAAAAACTGATGATGGAAAAAATTGGCGCAGATGGTATCGCTGTACCAGTTGATTTAGGATTTGTCGGTGATGTAGTAAGCGTCAATAAAGACGTGATTAACATGCTCATTGCGTCTGATTTTATCCCTGTAATCGCGCCACTTGGCGTTGACGCTGAAGGCAATACCTATAATATCAATGCTGACCTCGTTGCAGGTAAAGTAGCAGAGTTTTTACAAGCAGAAAAGCTGATGCTATTAACCAACATTAAAGGCGTATTGGGACGTGACGGCGAAGTGGTCACTGGGCTAACACCCAAGAAAGTCGATAGCTTAATCGAAGATGGTACTATCTCAGGCGGCATGATTCCCAAAATCCAATGTGCGCTTGATGCGGTACGTAGCGGCGTCAAAAGCGCGGTAATCGTTGATGGCCGTGTCCTCATGCGACCTTACTTGAGATTTTTACCAACGAAGGGGTTGGTACGCTCATTAGTCGTGAGATAGACTCATCGTTGAGCTAGTAGAACGCAACCGTAACTGACATTAAAAAGCCTGAGCTTGGATACCAAGCTCGGGCTTTTTAATGATTCATGATTGCTTTAATAATCGTTAATAAGCACAGAACTCAACCGAGCTATGGCTACTGTTGCCATATACTTGCATGTAATGATTGCCTTTATTTTCGGTAAAATAAGAGGTTTCATTATCATAGCGATCAGCATCTAAGCGCCCTTTAGGCCCTGAAACGTATGCGACACTTATTTGGTCATCGCCCACATTACGAATCACTAAGTTTTGCTCAGGTAGCAACCATAAGCGGAACAACTTACCATCTTTGATGTTACCGGTAAAACTGCCGCAATAGCTGTCTTTGGCAAAAGTAATCTTAGTAGATGAGTCAGCGGCTTGGACGCCTGTTATCATCAAAGAGGCTGTTGCAAGCGTGGCCATTAATAACAACTTTTTCATAGTCTTATCCTTAACCATTATAAACAAGCAAACTTAATTCCATTCATGAAATCATAGTTTATAACGTGCCAAAGTGACAGCTCTTTTATGAAAAATTTGTATTAAATTCGTCTTCGTTAAAACCGCAAAGCAGTACTGGCTGACCTTGGGTTTTATCATCGCATTGACCCTCAACCATCGGACGTTTGATCATACTGGTATTTTCCACGAGTAAATCTATCGCAGCATCCACATTGGCATCTGCCGCTTGCTTTTGGCTATCCTCTAACTTACGCCATGTGGTACCACGCTTGTTGAGCACTTTATCGATGCCTAGTTCATTCACCCAGCGCTGGATACTCTCTTTGTCGATGCCTTGTTTTTATAATCATGAAACTCATAGCTGACGTTTAGCGCGTCAAGCTTAGTAAATGCTTTTTTCATGGTGCTACAAGATTTGATACCGTAGATAGTGATGGTCATAGAAACTCCTCATGAATGTTCATTGATCTGTTTATTATACCGAAGGATGATGAGATGTAGACAACCCATCCCGCTAAAGTCACTTTTAATCCATAAACCTCATGAGCAAATACATCATATCGTCGCAATTTTTACCAAATTACGCTATGCTATGGCATTGTCAAATTCCCCCTATTTTTATTAGTATCAACCAATTTCGAGCCGACTATGAGCAACGCCGTGACAGCAGACCAAACAGAAAACAACTATTATAACCCTCAAACGATAGAAGCCGCGCAGCAAACCAAATGGGCCACTGACAAGCGCTTTGAAGTAAGCAATGAGCCAAGCGACAAGCCAAGTCGTTACATGCTGTCGATGTTCCCTTATCCAAGTGGTAAGCTACATATGGGCCACGTACGTAACTATACGATTTCTGACGTATTGAGCCGTTATTATCGCCTAAAAGGCTATGAAGTCATGCAGCCGATGGGCTGGGATGGTTTTGGCTTGCCAGCAGAAAACGCAGCGATTGCTAACCAAACGCCACCTGCTGCATGGACATTTGCTAATATCGACAGCATGCGTGCGCAGCTTAAATTGCTAGGCCTGTCTATTGATTGGTCACGTGAATTTGCCACTTGTAGCCCTGAGTATTATCAGTGGGAGCAGTGGTTATTTTTGCAGTTGTACAAAAAAGGCTTGGTCTACAAAAAGCTATCGACGGTCAACTGGGATCCTGTTGACAACACTGTTTTAGCAAACGAGCAGGTCATCGATGGCAAAGGCTGGCGTAGTGGTGCTGCGGTCGAAAAACGTGACATCCCTATGTACTACTTCAACATCACTGACTATGCTGATGAGCTATTGGATGATTTGGATCAGCTAGAAGGTCACTGGCCGTCTGAAGTACTAACCATGCAGCGCAACTGGATTGGTCGTAGTGCCGGTATGGAAGTCCACTTCCCTTATGAGCTTGCTGGTGAAGAAAACACCTTAGATGTGTTCACCACTCGTCCTGATACCTTGATGGGTGTGACTTATGTTGCTGTTGCCGCAGAGCATCCACTTGCACAGTATGCCTCTGAGCAAGATGACGCAATCGCTCAATTCTGTGCATTATGTAAAAAAAGGCTCAGTAGCTGAAGCTGATTTGGCCAAAGCTGAAAAAAATCGGTATGGATACAGGCTTAACTGTGACGCATCCTCTGACTGGTGAAGAAGTGCCAGTTTGGGTTGCCAACTATGTGCTAATGAGCTACGGCTCAGGCGCAGTCATGGCAGTACCTGCTCACGATGAGCGTGATTATGAGTTTGCGGTTAAGTACGACCTACCAATCAAACAGGTCATCAATACCCCTGAAGGTTACTTTGATGAACTAAAAGCAGATGCCAAAGCAAACGATAGTGAAGTAAATCTTGCTTATACTGAGCGCAACACTTTGGTTAACTCAGGTGAGTTTGATGGTCTAGATTTTGAGCAAGCGTTTGAAGCAATGCTAGCCAAACTTGAGCCAAAAGAGCTGGCTAAGAAAAAAATTCAATATCGTCTACGTGATTGGGGTGTCTCTCGCCAGCGCTATTGGGGCTGCCCGATCCCAATGATCAACTGTGAGCATTGCGGTACGGTACCTGTTGAAGAGCAAGACTTACCAGTTGTGTTGCCAACTGACGTCGTACCTGATGGTCGCGGTAACCCACTTAAGAATATACCAGAGTTTGTCAATACCACTTGTCCTAAATGTGGCAACCCTGCTGAGCGTGAGACCGATACCTTTGATACCTTTGTAGAATCTAGCTGGTACTATGCACGTTTTTGCTAGCCCAAATGATGCACAAAACATGGTCAATAAGTCTGCTGCCAATAAATGGTTGCCAGTCGATCAATACGTGGGCGGTGTCGAGCATGCGGTGATGCATCTGTTGTATGCACGCTTCTTCCATAAGCTCATGCGAGATGAAAACTTGGTTACTGGCGATGAGCCATTTGCCAACCTAATGACGCAAGGTATGGTACTCGCTGGTACGTTCTACCGTGTCAACGCGGATGGTAGTACGACCTATTACTTTGCAGAAGATATCGATATTGACTTCAACGAACGCGGTCAACCCATTAAAGCTATCTTGAAGTCAGATGGACAGCCAGTGACGATTGGTAAAATCGAAAAAATGTCTAAATCAAAGAACAACGGTGTCGATCCACAGCTGACTATTGATAAATATGGTGCTGATACGGTTCGTCTATATACGCTATTTACTGCGCCTGCGGATCAAACGCTTGAATGGTCAGACGACGCGCTAAAAGGCCCTTATAACTTTGTGAAAAAAAGTATGGCGCATTGCTACCGACCATATGCAAGCGCTAACGGCCGCCAATATCAGCATAGATACGCTTAACAGTGCTACCTTGAACACAGACGGTCTAAGCAAAGAAGCCAAAAATTTACGCCGTAAAACGCACGAAACGATTGCTAAGATTGACAGTGATTTGGGTGATCGTTTGGCACTGAACACACCTGTATCAAGCCTGATGGAACTTGCTAACGAGCTGACTGGCTTTAACGCAAGTAATGAGCAAGAGCTACACGTCAAACACGAAGCACTGACCAATCTGTTGATTATGTTGTCTGTATATGCGCCGCACGTTGGTGAACATCTGCTTGAGCAATTGGGTCTTGACACCTTGACCCTAGACTACCCAACCGTTGATGAAAGTGCGTTGGTACAGGACATGATCACGATGGTGGTACAGGTCAATGGTAAGATGCGTGGTAAGATGGATGTGGCACCAAACAGCGATCCTGAGCAGCTAAAAGAGCAAGCTCGCACCATGGAAAGCGTGGCAAAATTCATCACGGGTGAAATCAAAAAAAGAAATCGTCGTTCCTAACAAATTGGTTAACATCGTGGTTGTAGGCTGAGGTATCTTGAGCTAAGTATTTTAGGCTTAGTGCTCTAAGCCTTCTTATCATATGAGGATAGCGTTTATGTCATACAAGCATCGAGCTGAGCAGGCGCAACCAGAATCAAGCGCATACAGCCTAGCTAATAAAAAGTCCCAGGGCCAAAAGCTCGGAGCAGTCTTACTTGCTACGCTGCCAATGTTCGCCGTGGTAGGTGCAGCCGCTGCTCTTAGCGGCTGCGGCTTCCAGCTGCGTGGCTACGACTCAGCGATGCTGCTTGACGTCGAAAAAACAGCGGTCATTATCGAAGATAATCGCACCTCATTCCCGCTGAAACTACCATTGACGCGTCGCCTAAAGACGTTAGGTGTCGATGTTATTAGTAATATGAGCTCAGAAGAAGTTGCTCGTAATAACCAACAAGCAGGGGCTGAGACTATTGCCGCTATCGATATCCGTAATGTACGTTTTAAACGTTACGAATTGGTTGGGGTATTAACAGAGATTCGCTTGGTACTATCAGCAGATGTCAGCTATCAAACGATGGAAAATGGTAAGCCTGTAACCCTGAGCAATCCCATTCAAGTCGAGCGAAGCTATCAGTACAACGAAGCATCTGTTAGTACTGACGATCAGCAAGGCGATCAGACTCGCGATTGGCTCTATGATACTTTAGCTCGCCGTATCACGGATCAATATGTGGCGATTTCGCTACCAAAAGTTGCACCTGCTGCCAAGCAGTCTGTGCAGATGAATAAAGGTGTGACACCAACCGTTGTCGTCGTACCACAACCGTAATAGTTAGTCGTTCTGATTATCAAACGATACCATTTCTAGAAATATGAGTAGCAAACTAAGCGAGCGTAAGTACTACTTTAAGTAAGCTGAGCTAGCTTACTACTGTTAAGCATATTTTTGGAATTGGTATTACATGCTCATCAACCTGTGTAACACCACGCTATGCAAGATACTTTCATAAAAGCCTACCCAAAACTACTGCAGCCTTCCGTTGGAGTAGCAGGGCTATGGCTGGCGCACGGTGACGAGCCACTGCTGAGTCAATGGTTGATAGATGCGCTGCGTCCACACTGGCGCGCACAGAACTATGCAATCAAACGTATAGAGCTAATTTCTGTCAAAAGCTGGCAAGAAGTACTGTCTGAGCTTGGCAGCCAGTCTCTATTCGATGATGCCAGCGCTCTAATCGTGACGGGCAATCATAAACCTGACAAAGCAGTTATCACCGAGCTGGAACGTTTTGCGATCGAGGCACAAGCGGGCACACACGGTCATAGTGTATTGTGGCTTACACCTAAGCAAGACAAACGCAGCCAGAGCAGCAAATGGTTTGCTCCTTTTGCGCAATATGGCAATGTCATTGATTGCAATTTATACAATGAGCAGCAGCGCCAACAGCTACTACAAATACAAGCTCAGAAGTTTGGCTTACGACTGTCTCAAGAGGCTTGGCAGCTACTCATGTCACACACTGAGCACCATCTACTCAGTGCTTATCAAACGCTATGGCGCCTGTCTTATCTGTTTGCACCGCAATTAGCCGCTAGTGATAATAATGAAGATAACTACCAATCCAATAACTTTACGCAGCCAGTAAATAACGTGGCACTGGATATTGCAGACCTACAAGCAGCGTTGGTCAGCGATGCGCAGTTTAGTGTGTTTGATTTGTCTGATGCGATGCTCTCGGGCAATAGTACGCAGGTCGCCAAAATTATGTTCCAGCTAAAGTCGACCGATGAGCACTACTTTAGTGCTTTGGGCTATCAGCAAAGACATGCGTCAAATCATTCAACTTATGGACGGTCAAGACCCTCAAGCATTGGGCATTTGGCGTAGTAAACAAGGGTTGTACCAACAAGCCTGCCGCCGTCAGTCAAAAACGCACACGGCCGAATGGCCTGCCCTGCTTTACCGCTGTGACCAAGCTATCAAAGGACTTATTCGTCAGCCAGCATGGGAGCTATTATTACAAGCGGCATTGGAGCTTGCAGGTAAGCGTTTATTTGCGATGCGCTAAGACAGACCCGCTTGTCACCACCTTTTATTGTTTTTCTTATTAACAAGTTATCCATCTCTTCTCTTACTGATTTATACATTTAAACGCTGTAAATTCAGATTCTACTACCCTATTTTGTTCTCCTATAATCTCCGTTTTATTGATTTTTAGTAAGCATTTCTTTTCTGTACCTGTCTCTGTTCTTCTACCTTAACCTTTCGTAAACTAATTTCCATTCCCTTTTGTAGATGAAGTCTCTACTATATCTACACTTGATTTAATTGTGATTGGATTGTTGTCATGCGCAAAATAAGCAAAAAGTCTGCTATCAAATGGGGTGTCATCACCTTAATTATCGTAGCATTAGGGGCTTTGGCCTATACTTTTTTTAAAACCAGAAGAAGCCACACCTAATTATTTAACCGCAACCGTTGAAGTCGGTGATATTGAAAACAATGTCATGGCATCTGGTAAAGTAAAAGCGTTAAATACCGTCGATGTAGGGGCACAGGTATCTGGTGAAGTAAAACGCCTGTACGTTGAAGTCGGTGACGAAGTCAAGCAAGGCGATTTGATTGCGCAGATTGATCAAGTGACTCAGAAGAACAGCCTGAGCAATGAACAAGCCAGTCTTGAGCAAAGCGAAGCCGCGCTACAAAGTGCGCAAGCAGAATCGTTGAGCAAACAAGCCAGTCTAAAAAGTGCCTATGCTGATCTTGCCAGCCGTCAGTCTGAGCTCAAACAAGCACAGTCTGACTTTGCGCGTTTGCAAGACTTAGTCGCTATCGATGCTATCTCACAACAAGAATATGACACGCAAGCGACCAGTGTCGAGACTGCAAAAGCAGCCGTTGCCAATGCACGTGCGGCTATCGACACAGCTAAAGCCGCGATTGCCACAACAGAAGCCAATATCAACAGTCAGCAAGCAGCATTACGCAAATCACGAACCAACGTCAGTACTGCTGAAGAAGATCTAAGCTATACCACGATTCGTGCACCAATATCAGGTACAGTCGTTTCTATTACGACTGAGCAAGGTACTACGGTCAATGCTAACCAAACGGCGCCCACATTGGTGACGCTAGCGGATTTATCGACCGTGCGTATCAACGCGCAAATCTCCGAAGCTGACGTTATCAATGTCAGTGCTGGTATGCCTGCTTATTTCAATATTATCGGTAATCCAGACAAACAGTATGATGCGACATTAACCGCTATCGAACCTGCCCCAGAGCAGATCAGTAGCACCAGCTCGACAGACGCTGCTATCTATTACGTCGGCTACGTAGAAGTACCAAACCCTGACCGCTTGTTTCGAATCGATATGACGGCACAGATATATATCATCGTCAACGAAGCCAAAAATACTCTATTAGTACCATCAACAGTGATACAAGAAAAGCGAACTAAAGAAAAAGGCAAATCAACAACGGGCAAGTTTGTACGTGTATTAAGAGATGACGGAACCGTAGAAGAGCGTACTGTAGAAGTCGGTATTGATAACCGAGTAAATGCGCAAATCTTAAGTGGTTTGAAAGAAGGGGAAGAAGTAATCATCAGTGAAGAGAGCGGTAAGAAATCAGATAGCGGCCGCGTACCTGGTGGACCTCAAATGTAACTTGTGCTTTGACTATGTTGAGTAAGAAAGGCTTGCTAAAAACATAGCAGCCCTTTCATAACAACACTATAACGCTTATTAGCCTTTATTAAAGACACTGCTATGACTATATCTCAATCTCCTAAACCGTCGAGTGAAGATAGCTCTGAAAGTAGCACGGCTCAAAACTTAGGGTCACACACTTCTGCTAATCGCTCAAGCAACTCAGCAAAAACCAATACCGCTACCCACTCTGCATCAGGCAAGCCCATTATGGAACTATCTGGCATTATCAGAGAGTTCCCTGCTGGTGAGCAAACCATTCGCGTCTTGCATGATATCAATCTGACGATTCACCAAGGTGAGATGGTCGCTATCATTGGACAGTCAGGCTCTGGTAAGTCCACCTTGATGAATATCTTAGGTTGTCTAGATCAAGCCACTGCTGGTGATTATAAGATTTATGGTCAATCCGCCCGTAAGCTTGATGCCGATCAGCTAGCAGAACTGCGCCGTGAGCACTTTGGTTTTATTTTTCAGCGCTATCATTTGCTTGGTGATATCAGTGCCAAAGACAACGTCGCCGTCCCTGCCGTGTATGCGGGCATGGATACCGAGGCACGCACCAATCGTGCTGAGAAGCTACTAACTGACCTCGGCCTTGGCAATAAGGTCAACAATCGTCCCAATCAGCTCTCAGGTGGACAGCAGCAGCGTGTTTCTGTCGCTCGTGCACTGATGAATGGTGGCGATGTTATCTTAGCAGATGAGCAACTGGTGCCCTAGACAGTAAGTCTGGCGAAGATGTCATGGCGATTTTGCATGACCTCAGCGCACAAGGTCATACCATTATCATGGTCACTCATGATCCAAAACTAGCAGCACAAGCGGAGCGTGTGATTGAGCTCAAAGATGGCCATGTCATCGCTGACTATCAAACTGAGCATTATAAGCACACAGACAAAAAACCAGAATCTATCCTTGGCGAGCATCGAAAAAGTGCCTTTGGTAGTTTTATTGATCGACTGCTTGAAGCTTTCAAAATGTCTTTGCTTGCCATGCGCGCGCATAAGATGCGTACTCTACTAACTATGCTCGGCATTATCATCGGTATCGCTGCGGTCGTATCTATCGTAGGTCTTGGACAAGGCTCTCAGCAGCAAATCCTCGCCAATATCAGCTCGTTAGGTACCAATACCATTACCGTCAATGATGGCTACCCTAGAGGCGATCCTAGACGCCGCTATAATGATGACAATTTGACACCAGAAGATGCAGAGGCGGTCGGCAATCAGCCTATATTATCAGTGTCAGCCCTCAGGTAAATGCCAGCTCTAGTGTCCGCTATCGTAATATACAAGAGGATGCTACCGTCAATGGCGTTGGTGAAGACTATCTAAACGTCACTGGTGAGACATTAACATTGGGCCAAGGGTTTGATGCAAAAAGCATTACATTACGTAGTCAAGATATCATCATCGATGACAACGCTAAACAGACCTTTTTCTCAGATATTGATAATCCTGTTGGTGAGGTGATACTGGTTGGTAGTGTACCTGGACGCGTAATTGGCGTCCTCGAAGAGAGCGATGGTGGCTTTGGTCCCAGTGTGACGACGCTACCATCTATATGCCTTATACAACGGTGATGTCGCGCGTCACTGGTAGTACCAATATCGACCGCTTTGTGGCGTTGTTAGATGACAGTATCTCTTCTAGTGCCGCAGAGACGGCCATCTCTGATTTAATAGAGAGTCGCCATGGTAAAGATGACTTTGAGCTGCGTAATTCAGACTCTATTCGTCAAACAATCGAGTCGACGACAGGCACGATGACCCTACTTATTTCATCAGTCGCGGTCATTTCATTGATCGTCGGCGGTATTGGGGTGATGAACATCATGCTAGTCTCTGTCACCGAGCGTACCAATGAGATTGGCGTACGTATGGCAGTGGGCGCGCGTCAGAGCGATATTATGCAGCAGTTCCTCATTGAGGCCGTTCTGGTCTGTATCTTAGGGGGACTGATTGGTATCGGACTGGCATTTGCCATTGGCGAGCTGATTAATAGTGTGGGCGGTGATAATTTTAAAGTTATCTATTCATCAACCTCTATTATTGCCGCTTTTGTTTGTTCGACGTTAATTGGCGTAGTATTTGGATTCTTGCCAGCACGTAATGCCGCCAAATTAGATCCTGTTGAAGCACTTTCTCGAGACTAATAATCGATTATTAGTCTCGCTTTAGCCAAAAATAGAGTAGTCAATATCGATACAATGACGAAAATTTAAATAAACTGGAATAAATTGGCAATTTTATAAGAGAATTACACTTTTTTTATCATGTGGGGTTGTAATTGTCATAATAATATATATAATGTGCTCTCACGTTTAGGGATACAAACACTTTAAACGTTAGGGCTGTTAGCTCAGTTGGTAGAGCAGTTGACTTTTAATCAATTGGTCCCGCGTTCGAGTCGCGGACAGCCCACCATATTTAGTTTAATCTTTATTAATCGTTCTACCCTATCCGGTAGTAGACTAATAAAGATAAATTTAAAAGACATCGTTAAGATGTTTAGTTTTAGAAAGTTCTTTAGTTAGAATTTTCTCTTGCAGAGTTAAAAAGCATTGCTTTTTTATATACTCTTCAGGGCTGTTAGCTCAGTTGGTAGAGCAGTTGACTTTTAATCAATTGGTCCCGCGTTCGAGTCGCGGACAGCCCACCATATTTAGAAAGCCCAGTTACTATTTTAGTAACTGGGCTTTTTTTCGTCTGGACTTTTTAAACGTTGTTTTTTTAGCTATTAGTTTCTTAGCTTTTATATACCTCTATTTATTATGCTTACGTTTAAACAGTCGAAAGTTATCTCTCTTGCGCCATAGTAGTTTATGTCTGATCGTATCTTTGATAGTACGTGGGTGCTTGGGTGCATGAGCGATAAACTCATCAAACTCTGCCTTACTCATCGCCAGCTCTCGACCATGTGCCATCATCACCATTGACGGTTGTAATGCTCTGATTTTTTTTAACGATTGAACATAGTCTTTAGGGTAGTAAACAGGAAATGGTGCTACGAACTTATGGCGCAACTTAATGATTAAATCAGCAGTGTACACTTCACGACTCGGTAGATGAAACAAAGACAAATCACGATCCGTGTGACCTGGAGTCTCTAGTACTTGCCACTCATCAAAGTGTGGCACAAGCTCACCATCTGTGACGGTGATATCTGGTTTCAGACTTGCCGAGTAATATAGGTTTTTAAGTGGGCGTCCTTGACGTCTGGCCACATAATATCCTAGATGTATATCTACGAAGTGCATCGTGCGCCCACCAATACCGCTATACCACTGCTTTTTCTTATCAGCTGAGACAATCAGACAGCCTGTCTTTTCTCGAAACTTATTCGCACCGCCTGCATGATCCGGATGCATATGCGTGACCACTACTACTTTTAGGTCAGTAATGGGTCGTTTTAACGTTGTCTTAATATAGTCAAGTACCATCGGCACATCAGCACGGCAGCAGCCATCTAACAGCATTATTTTATCTGGATATACTGCCAGATAACTACTCTGGATATATCCTTCTAAGCGTACAATTTCACATAGACTCATTGGTGTTCCCTACCTCATTCGTCATTATTATTGTGAGGCTTTTGTTCAGTTTTATAGCCAATCTTTAGTATAGCGCCCGTTACCACAAATAAAATGACTTTGAGTGAACGCTTGTGACTATATACAGAAGCCATGCGGCATAAAGAGACGATGCGGCTAACAATTAACTATGGACAACTTACTGCTCATAACAGCATGTATGGTTCTATCCATGATAATTCTCACCTTATTAATAAAAAGCAAAAACCCAGCGCTTAGGCTGGGTTTAAGGAAACACTTAATATCTTATTTGTTATCTTAGATAATTTGTAAATTACCTACTCATCGACTATGCAAGATCACGAACCTTTGGCTCACGTTCCCATAGACGAGACTTAGCATTACTGATAAAGGCATCTAACTCAGCCAATGGCGTCACAAACTCGTCTTTTTCAACTGGTAGTTTACTTAGGATAAATTCATCAGTCGCACCACAATAGGCGATGGCTTTGCAATGATTGTACGCATCATTGAACCAATCTAACGCAGAGCTGTCTTTTGCGAGCTTTTTAGCTTGATCAGGCATGATGATACTAACGACGGCATCAAACATCACTGATGGACCACCAGCAAGGCGCTCATCAGCTTGTATGCGTGTACCATCATCCAATACGACTTCTTTATTAGGCGCTACGATTTTGACACTAGCACCCTGCGCTTTAGCAGCATCTTCGAACTTTTTAACTTCACTACTATTAGAACCTTCTGCAACTAAGATACCAATCATACGACCTTTTAGGCTATCAGGCGTTAGGCCAATAGTTTGTACCGCTTTAGAGATTCCTAAGTCTTGAACAGGTGCAGCCGCGTCAGCTGGCTCTGGTAGCTCCATACCCAAGGCCGTTGCTACGCGATTGGCCAAGTCTTCATCGATATGGATCAAATGGCTAAGCATACGCGTACGTACATGGGCTGTGTCTACTTTACCTAGCTCAAACGCATAAGCGGTTGCGATATGTGCTTGCTCAGTTGCTGTCTGACTACGGTAGAACATACGTGGCTGACTATAGTGATCTGCAAAGCTCTCGTCACGTACGCGACCTTTTACGCCATCATCTAGTTGCTCATGGAATGAGTTGAAACCACGTTTAGCGCTTTCACGAGGACGAGTTGGATCTAGGCTTTGTGGCTCATAGAGTACACGTGTCTTAGGTACCTGCATTTGCATATGACCATCTTGCTGATTATTAGCAAACGGGCATTTCGGTGCATTGATAGGAATCTGGGCAAAGTTTGGCGAGCCTAGACGTGATAGCTGCGTGTCCAAGTAACTGAATAGACGACCTTGCAATAGTGGATCATTACTAAAATCAACACCCGGTGGCAGGTGCGATGGGCAGAATGCTACCTGCTCAGTCTCTGCAAAGAAATTATCAGGATAGCGGTTCAGTACCATCTTACCCACGACTTTCACTGGTACTAATTCTTCTGGAATCAGCTTGGTCGCATCTAGATGGTCAAATGGGAATTCATTGGCTTCTTCTTCAGTAAATAACTGTACGCCAAACTCCCACTCAGGATAGTCACCATTGTTGATTGACTCAAATAAGTCACGACGATGATAATCAGGATCAGCACCTGAGATTTTCACTGCCTCATCCCATGTAGTTGACTGTACGCCCAATACTGGCTTCCAATGGAAACGTACAAAGGTGCTCTTACCGTCTTTATTGATTAAGCGATAGCTATGAATACCGAAGCCTTCCATCATGCGTAGGCTACGTGGCAGACCGCGATCACTCATCAGCCAAATTAGATTGTGCATGGTTTCAGGGCTTAACGAGACAAAATCCCAAAACGTATCATGAGCAGAAGCTGCTTGCGGGAAACCACGATCTGGTTCTGGCTTTACCGCATGAATCAAATCTGGAAACTTCATCGCGTCTTGGATAAAGAAGATTGGCATGTTATTACCAACGATATCCCAGTTACCTTCTTCTGTATACATTTTCACAGCAAAACCGCGCACGTCACGTGGCGTATCTTTTGAACCTTTGTTACCCGCTACCGTTGAGAAACGCGTAAATAGTGGCGTTTGCTTACCCGTTTCGGTCAATACTTTGGCAGTCGTATATTCTTCTAATGACTCTGTCAGCTCAAAATAACCATGTGCTGCGCTACCACGAGCATGGACGATACGCTCAGGGATACGCTCATGGTCAAAATGATTGATTTTTTCACGTAATACAAAATCCTCTAACAGCGTTGGCCCACGTGAGCCTGCTTTTAGAGAGTTTTGGTTATCAGCGATGGCCACACCTTGTTGCGTAGTTAATACTTTGGTGTCGTCACCTACGCGCTGATGGGTTTCACCACCATTGCCACGTTCCGTATTCATGTCTTTGGCGGGATCAGTATGATCGATATTATTATTCATAAAAAGTCCTAGCTAATAGATTGAGAGTGCTCTTTTAAATCATTAAAAGAGTGCCTACACAGGTTTGATATCCTTTGAGATAGTGGTAACTTCATCTGTCATTTGTTTATCTGTGTTTATAGCATTGTCGAGCGTTAAATTGATACCGCACTAAAATTCATAAAGGAATAATAGGCTTAGGAGTCATACTACCCAAAAAAATAAGTCAAATATAGTTGCGTATATAGTAAACCTTGTTGATGTTTGGTTAAGGTCTATAGACGCTTTAAACCAGCTGCTTTAGATGGCCTTAAATGAGCATAAACATTAACAATAGAATCTTGTAATGTAGTTATTCTTTAAGGTATGCTTTTTATGCAGTACAAGAGACTATTGATAAATAAATTGGCAGGGTTTTAGCCTTATATTTATCTTTTTTTATGTCGTTGGATTCAAATAATTTCGATACAACAAAACCGAGCGCAAGCTATACCTTAGTATGGTTAGCGAAGATGACGATGTAGCGGATTTATAGGGGTTTGATGATGCGACTATTTTTTATATAACTATAAGGCTACCTACCATGTTACCAACTCTAAGCTCCCCGATTAAAAAAACCTTATCACTCATTGCTAGTAGGCGCGTCAATGAGTCTAATGGCATTAACGTTCAGTCAAACGGCTGCTGCTATCACAACCAAAAACGTGACCTACACGGTCGATGACCAAGCATATGAAGGCTATTACTCCAAAGCGGACAAAGCTAACGCACCTTTTATCTTATTGATTCATGATTGGGATGGTCTAACTGACTATGAGCGCAAACGTGCTGACATGTTAGCGGCTGAAGGCTACAACGTATTGGCAGCCGATATGTTTGGACAAGGCATTCGCCCTACTTCTATCGAAGAAAACAAACGCCTAACTGGGGAGCTATATGATGACCGTAATAAAATGCGTCGTATCTTGGCAGGGGCATTAACAGCAGGACAACTACAAGGCAATGATGTGCGTAAAGGCACGACTATGGGTTATTGTTTTGGCGGTACGGTCGCGTTAGAGCTAGCACGCTCAGGTTTTGAACAAAAAGCCTTTGTACCTTCACGGTGCCTTCGATATTCCAACTGGTCAAAGTTATGACAAAACTACGGGAGAAATCCTAGTATTCCACGGCTCTGCTGACCAATCTGTCTCGCTAGAGAGCTTTGCGACTTTAGGCAAGACATTAGAAGCGGCTAAGATACCTCACGAGATGGTCACTTATAGCGGCGCACCACATGCCTTTAGCGTGTTCGGTAGTGATAGATATGATGCACGTGCAGATGAGCGCTCTTGGAAGCGTTACTTGGATTTTTTAGCAGAAGAATATAAATAACCTAACAGCACAAATTAAATAAGTAATAATATAAGCAAACCCAAACAAAAAGACACCTCAACAAGATCTGATAACGATCCATTAAGGTGTCTTTTTATTTATTTAGTTTTTGCTGACGCTTTAAAAAAATTAGCGCTTCTGAAATACCAATAGCTGATTATTGGCAGGCATCGCATACGTTTTTCTGAGTTGTAGATAATGAGCATTTGCTAGATTAACGACATCTTCTTTATCGCGAATGCCGCTGTCAGGATTACCTGCTCTCAACATCCTATCAAATCGTTGATTGCCCTCACTGGTATATTTACCATGCTCATTAAAAGGGCCATATACAATCAGCTTACCGTCAACAGGTAGCGCCTCACCAGCCAATGCA
Organism: Psychrobacter sp. JCM 18901; assembly: GCF_000586435.1. Lineage (GTDB taxonomy): Bacteria > Pseudomonadota > Gammaproteobacteria > Pseudomonadales > Moraxellaceae > Psychrobacter. Next base: position 3,559 of record NZ_BAWH01000015.1, on the reverse strand, counting down.
AATAATCGCTCTACCAAAGCCCGACTAATGATATGCAAAGTATTAGCCGTAAATATCACATCATAAGGTTTGGCTATATCACTGCTATTTAAATGATTACTATCTAAATGACCACCAACAGGTACAGAGTCATGCGCTAAATCAAACGCTAATGGTGAATATAGATTGGGTGCAGGATACGCATTGTGCCAAGCGATTATAGGACGGTGATTACTAATGACATCACTGGTTTGCCAAGATATCTCAGGCAGATTAGGAGCAAAGTAAACACTATGCTGACCTGTCCCAGAGCCAATCTCTAGCACATGACTAAAGCCTTGTAGCTCTGTTTGAAGTACTTTTAGAATAGGCTGCTTATTATTTTCACACGCTTGAGAAAACGGCAATGCAGAAATATCTACTTTACTATTTGAATTATCACTATCCAGATTATTGTCATGCATCACTATCCTCCCAGACCGTTTGTTATGCTCTCAGTATTGATAGCAGTAGATGAACAAGCACTGTCTATGACCGACCTAATGCCCGCCAAACAACTAGACTACTAGTAAATACCTGCCTCTACCCCAGCAGCAAGCGTCATAGCAAGCTCTTCTACTTGCTCAGCAAAACTGTCTTGCCAATCGCCTTGTAGTATCAGCGCCTCTTGAATCCATGACCAACGTAGCCCCGTTGTAATCGTTTTGAGCGCAAGTTTAGTACCTGTACCATCATGCCCTGCGCGTATATATACCGCAAATGGCATGCCCTGCTTCTCTTCTAGCACGGGATAATAGCAACGATCAAAAAAATCTTTGGTCAGCCCTGCCATATACGCTAGATTTTCAGTCGTACCTAGCAGTAACGCATCAGCAGCCAACACATCCTCAGGCTGCGTATCCTGCGGTGATTTCAAAATGACGTTGATATCTATATCAGGATTATTCGCACCGTCATAGGCTGCCTGCACCAATTTCTGAGTATTAGGCGATGGCGCATGAGCGACAATGAGTAGAGTCTTAGTAGACATATCAGGCGTCTGTGCCGTTGTTAAATACTAAGTTTTGAGTAATGGCAGGATCCAAGCTATTACCTACTGGGCAGGTCAATGCGGTTTTATAAAATCGTTTTAAGGTGCTCTCATCCAATGCCTTAGAGAAATTGACCACGACATGTATTTCACTCACACGCCTTGGTTTGGCAGCCATGACTTTGGTAACTTCTGCAGTCGTACCTGAGATATCGATATCCATCGCTTCGGCTTTGATACCAATGATCGTTAAGATGCAACTGCCCAAGCTGGTCGCTAGCAAATCCGTCGGGGAAAACGCTTCACCCTTACCATGATTGTCCGTCGGTGCATCAGTAATGATTTGATTATTCGACTGTAGGTGAATAGCTTGGGTACGTAAATTGCCTTGGTAGGTTACTTTTGAGGTAGTCATAATCTTGCCTTAGTTTATTAAACTAGCTGCCTGAGAAATAAAGATGCTGTGATAGTTATTTGATAGATGCTAAGATAGCGAGCATTTGTGCAAAAATTAGTTCTGTAAAGGAAATTGTAATATGTATGTGTATGAGCTCTCAGAATACCAAGTTTATCAATTAAAATCGATAGACCCAGCATTAGGTGGTAACTGGAAAACCATTCTTATCAGTATTTTGCCGCAGCTCGATATACCCAGTCGTAAAAGTGTGTACGAAAAAATATTATCAAAAAGGAACATTAGCCCAAATTTTACTTATATCATTCCAGATGATTTGAGAAGTTTGTTATCTAAAACAGCAATTCGTCATCGAGAGCTAAAAGCAATTGCTATACAGATGTTGAAATTTATTGAGTCCAAGCCGGATTCATATGATGCTATTGAACTTGCTGATAAAGTAGAGGCGATGATCGATTATCTTAACCGTATTGATATAGGTGATCATATTTTAGACCAAAAAAAAGTCGTGAAAGTATAAAAAAAGCATTTTTATACGATTTAGCATTTTGGATCGATAATGTAAATCTTATAGTACAACCTGGTATAAGGCACTTAAATACTGATATCGTAAAAACATACTTTAAAGAAGTATTTATTAAGCAAAAGATTCAGGGGCGAGACTTTCACGCATGGGACTCTACTGACATAGACTTTCAGGAACAAGACAACTTACCCGATATTATAAAAAGAGAGGCAAAGCGTAAAAAGTTCTTTGTAATTGAAAGTGAGCGTTACTGGTTTTTAATAGGTATTGCCGATAAATCAAGACAAAATCCTTATTCTATTAAACGTTTTTTTTGCATGAAGATGGCGGTAGTAATGATCTATTTGTATATCTGACACACGTTGTCATTAGAAAAGAGCTTATAGATGAAGAAAGTTATATACGACATGTTAAATACTGTACAAGTCGACTATATACTTTGGATGCTGGTGTATCGGACACAATTATCAAATTTATAGCAGAAGCACAACATCTCTGTAAGACACAAATTATACCTCTACTCAAAAAAAGAATTGAAAAAAAGACGGCGAAGAGACAGAGTATCATATCAGTAAGCGTATGAATGACTATGAGCACCAAATCACAATTTCGATTTTGAATAAATTACCTAATATAATTAATAATGCAGTCACTGATAGTGATGATCGATACTATTTATTTTATTATTTGACTAAAATTTTTAATAAACTTATAGATAATCTCCAAAACTTTCAATTAAGACCTATCGCTACATACTCTTCTAATGTAGAAATTATGATTGCCAGGCTAATTAGCTTCAAATACTTTCTAGATACGATTTATGATTCATTAGAGGATAAAAAAATTTGAGATTAAAAATTTCACTAATGCTTCTAAAGAAATAATTGCAATTGTTAAGGAAGCTTTCGATAGTACTGAACAGAACCTGATAAAGTTGAATCAATTAGAAGAAAAATTAAAATTTTATCTTGAAACTAAGGAAAATGGTAGTATTTGGCAAAAAATAAAGGTCGGTTTCCCACCAAATTATACTTTAGAAGATGTGGAACATTCAAAAAATGAAGCGAAAAATGAGTTTTTTCTGTCCATAATAAATTTAGCTAAAAAACATAATGATAATATTGTTTACGTAGAATTTGACTGCAATGAAATCTTAAATGAATACTATCGTCACTATGCCATTGCTAATGAAAAAATGGCAATAGCACGACTACCAAAAGTACTACGATTACCTGAAGATAAGAAAACATTTAATATTCAAAAGACTAATGAAGCAATTCATCACAACGTATTTATATTCGACAAGAAACATGTATCGTGATCTGTTGTTTTATATATTTTCTAGACAAATTTTTCGTATAAGAGTCTTATTTGACTATCATAGGGAAAGTTCATGAACTCAATTACTAGTAGCTTTTCAGCACCAATCTACAGACGAAGAAAAGCCCTCATCGCGTGAGCGTTGGGGGCTTTATCTAGAATAGAGAGCTGACAAACGAGAAAAGCGCCATTAAGGCAAAGCAAGAGCTATCTACAGGCATAGCCTTCCGTCTTGCGCTACGGACGACTTTCTCCCAGACAGTCGTTACTCCTTGCTCACCCTTAAATA
>NZ_BAWH01000016.1 GCF_000586435.1 Psychrobacter sp. JCM 18901 | reverse complement strand
GTTTTGGTTAGTCATTGCTTATTCTCCGGTTAGTGGATTATAAGCAGTTACACAGTTTTTAGGAAACTCCCCTTTATTGCAAAGGAATTTTCTTTTTACAGACTTCCACATCAAGCTGATAATCACTATCGGCTTTCATTCGACCTAAAATATCCAAGCGTTCGCTCAGTAACTCCACCATTATGCTGATATTGGCTTGCTGTTTTTTAACCTGTTCTAGTTTTTGCTGTGTTAGTACAAGCTGCGAATCAATATCCAAGTGACCATCGTAATAGTCGTTTAAGCTGTTTTTGATTTCAGTAAGGGTGAAGCCAATAGCTTGCGCGCTTTTGATCAGCTCTATGCGTTCGATACATTCTGGATGAAATTCGGTATATAGACGTGAGCCTGCCTGACGCTTGCGAGATTTTAGTAGGCCTAATTGCTCGTAATGGCGAACCGTATCTTTGGTCGTATTGGCTTTTGCTGCTAGCTCTCCAATCAATAGAAACGATGTATCAAGTGCCATAATAACCTCTTATTTTTTTCGCTATGACAATCATAACTCTAGTTGCCACGGCGATTCGCTATCTAGTAACGATACCGCTAACGGTTTATGAGAGTGCTTTTGCCATGGCACAGACTGGCTGCCAATCAGGTTGTCTAGCTGAGCTAGGAAATCAGCACGCGGTAAAGTAGTCGCACCTAAACTCATTAAATGATCGTTCGGTAGCTGACAGTCAACGAGTGCGACATCACTTTGCTCACACAGGCGCATCAGACCCCAAAACGCTAGCTTTGATGCATTAGATGCTCGATGAAACATTGATTCACCAAAATAGATGCCGTTTATTTTTAACCCGTATAATCCGCCAATCAGTTGACCTGCCTCGTCCCAAACTTCAATGCTATGAGCAAAGCCTTGCGCATGCAATTTGGTATAAGCTTCGATCATCTCATCATGAATCCAAGTATGCTCACCTTCGGGATGATTGTCATTAAGGCCATCACTGCGCGGTAAGCTACAGGCATGTATGACATCGTCAAAAGCTTGATTAAGCGTCACTTGCCAACGTTCGCGATTTGCTTGCTTACGTAGAGACTTGCTCGGTTGATAGGCAGAGGGGACAATCACGCAACGCGGCTCAGGACACCACCAAGCAATAGGCTCATCTTCGTTAAACCAAGGAAATAGTCCTTGAGCATAGGCTGATATCAGCGTTTCAGGCGCTAAATCACCCCCCATAGCGACAATGCCAATACCATCAGGATCTATGGAAATGGGATCAGGAAAGTCATAACGCCCAAGACTTTTTAAAGTCTCAGGCGTAATGTATTTATCGTGTTGTTGAGTAAAGTTGCCCATTTAGGCTTCTTTATCTGCAGTTAGGGTTGAATCGTAAGTGTGATCACGAGCGACGATTTTGCCCAGTGCGTCCAAGTACTTTTCAGCATCTAGCGCAGCCATACAGCCAGTGCCAGCAGAAGTGATGGCTTGACGGTAAACGTGATCGGCTACGTCACCTGCGGCAAACACACCTTCAATACTGGTCTGAGTGGCATTACCATTCAAGCCACTATTAACAATCAGATAGCCATCTTTCATGTCTAATTGACCTTTGAACAAGTCAGTATTTGGCTTATGACCAATAGCGACAAACATACCCATTGTGTCTAGTTGTTTGGTGCTGCCATCAATCATTGATTCGATGATGACGCCATTGACGCCCATGTCATCACCGACTACTTCTTTTACTTGGTGGTTCCATTCGATTTTGACATTACCATTCTTGGCTTTTTCAAATAGCTTGTCTTGCAGGATCTTTTCAGAGCGTAGGCTGTCACGGCGATGTACTAAGGTCACTTCAGACGCAATATTAGATAAGTACAAAGCTTCCTCAACCGCTGTATTACCACCACCAATCACCGCAACTTTTTGGTTTTTATAAAAGAAACCATCACAAGTGGCACAGGCTGATACACCAAGCCCTCTGAATTTGGTTTCTGACTCTAGTCCCAAGTACTGTGCAGAGGCACCAGTTGAGATAATGAGCGCATCACAAGTATAGCTACCGTTGTTACCTGTCAATTGAAAAGGACGCTCATTTAGGTTTACTTCATTGATGTGATCGTAGACCAGTTCAGTACCGAAGCGTTCTGCATGTGCTTTCATACGTTCCATCAATGCAGGACCTGTCAAATCATGCGCATCGCCTGGCCAGTTGTCGACTTCGGTAGTGGTGGTTAATTGTCCACCGACTTCCATACCAGTAACCATAACTGGCTTAAGGTTAGCGCGTGCTGCATAAACTGCCGCAGAGTAGCCAGCAGGGCCTGAGCCTAAAATAATGAGCTTTTCGTGACGTGGAGCAGTAGTGTCAGTTGCCATGAGTTGTTCCTTGCTAAATATACGAATTAAAAATGTAAGTTATAAATATAATAAAAGACGAATATCAAAAATGACTACGAATATGCTTCTTCTAATTGCTGTGTGATAATAACATAAGGGCACAGCGCACAAAGTGCAAGTTTGCTAAAACAAACACAGGTATCATTAGAATCAAAGAATAAATAACTTTGGAACATAAGTGCAAAAGCAGAGACTAGTTTATAGAATTTAGGCAATACAGCTAGCCATATTTTGCCACTCGTGTTTCGCTAACCAGCTGTTTTCTTACGCAAAGTGTCTACTGATTTACTTTCTTACACGCTTTCTTGATAAGACTGTCGCCACTGCACCTATGTATTTGTTATTATAAGAAGTTATGCCAAGTGTAGTAGGAGCCAAGCGATAACGGTTGTTTCAAGGCTCTATGATCGGCACATGCCAAACAAACACTTCGCTCGGTACATTTATGTCAACACTTTATGTCAGCATGATTAGGCTTAGTCATGCATTGGCGACCATTTAGTATTAATAACAAGGCAGATCTTACGTGATATCAGCACCGCTTATTGAGTATTTAAAAAAAGGGAATGTTTACCCTCCTTGGGTTAATACTGGCCGTTTATCTGTTTGTCATTTTGATGACTTATACAGGCAACGATCCTAGCTGGTCGCACATCAGTAGTGATATGACCACGATTAATAATATGGGCGGCGAGGCAGGCGCATGGTTATCCGATTTGCTTTATAGCTTTTTTTGGGTTTGGTGCTTGGTGGTTTTTGGCATTTGTGGTTTATGAATCTATCCTAATTTGGTGGGAAAACAAGCCAACGTTTTGGCTCATGCGATTGGTCGCTTATGTGTTTTTACTATTAAGTGCTAGCGCATTGTTTGCACAATTGGTCTCTCTAGTTCAACAAGTCACGAACCCTGACGCCATCGGCCTCGAAGGCGTCGCTGGTGGTATCATCGGGCTAGAACTACAAGCGCGTTTGGCACAGCTACTATCTCAGTGGGGGAGTGTGGTTTTCTTAGCAGTATTTGTTGTGATTACCGCTACGTTTGCCTTTAATATCCATTGGATGACGATATATCAAAAGGTTCGTGCGCTGTCGTGGCTTGGTTCAGGTGTAAAAAGTCAGGATGCTATCGACGCTACTGAACCGAGCACTGCATCACAAGATGATACCCAGAGCTTAGATGAGTCGGTAGATAAAAAAGTAGAGCATGAGCAACTGCCACTTGAGTTACAGTCTGCGGAAAATAATAGCGGTACTCAAGACGTCAGCAGTAGTGGGCGTTTCGGTAGTGTCTTGTCAGACTTTTTGGCAACATCAGGATTGGCAGATAGTGTCAAAGCCTCTGTCATCGCAGCAAAAGCAGCGGCGACATCCAATAGCTCAAAAGGTGATCAGGTAGATATCGATACAGGCTCGATTAATAACTCTACTGACAATACGGTCAACAATACAGTTCAGCCATTAGCCTCAAACTTGACTGCACCTATTGCTCGCAAAGTTGAGCCAAGCTTTGCGTGGAATGATGCCAATACGGTCGATGATTTACTTGCAAGTGAGCAGATGGCTTACAGTGCTAATGGCATGGACAGCTCGGCTATGCCTGTACCCAACTATTCCCAAACGGTACTAGTACCACAGCATCGTTAGAGAAAGCAGTACCTGCTACTATAGTAACTACCACGAAGGAAGCGGCTGCTCAACCAGTTATATATGATAAAGAACTACTAGCTCAGTCATCAGTTGATGAGTCAGTGAGTAGTAATTTAGCCAGTCAGCCAGTCATTGAATCTGCTGAGCCTAAAATCTCTACGACACATGAAACTGCGGAAGTAGATAAGTTGGCAGAAGCATGGTTGGCAGAGCATGCTGATATATCAGAACCTACAGAATCTGTTGTAGAAACGTATGAAGACTCTAAGCCTGTGCAGGAAACCGTAGCAGCTGAGCCAATAGTACAAGAGAAGACTCCAGAACCTATCGTAGAAGAGCCTATTAGCTTTGCACAGGATTTAACCAATCAATCGTCTGATACGCCTGTAGAGTTGCCACATACTGAAAAAATAGCAGTAGCCCCTGAGTCTGAAGTTGCTCCGATAACAGTAGAGACTGAGCCTGCATTACCAGATGTGTCAGATGTGTCAGACATGACACCAACCAATACGCCTCCTGCCAATCCAAAAGCAGCGCCAACGGTGGAAGTAACTAGCCCAGTCTCAAATGTACAGCCTGATCAGAAAGCGCCTGTGCAACCATCTGTTAGTTTTGCTGTCCCAGAGGGCGATAGCAGCAACCATATCACTGATATGATGCCAGAGGACGACAGTGATGACGACACCAATGTACCGGTCATGCCGCATATTAGTGATGACGCAGCCTTCAGTCAGAAATCACGCTCGATGCAAACAGCAGCTTATCGCAGCAGTCTAACACCTATTCCAGAAGTGTCTATATTGGATAAGCCTGATCCTGACCGCAAGCCTAGCTACACTGTGGCTGAGCTTGAAAAACTGTCTGAGTTGCTAGAAATTAAGCTACAAGAATTTAATGTAAAGGCCTCTGTGGTTAATGCTATCCCAGGGCCTGTCGTCACCCGTTTTGAAGTAGAGCTGGCTGCTGGAGTGAAGGCTAGTAAAGTGACAGGCATCTCACGTGATTTAGCGCGTTCACTATCGATGGCTTCTTTGCGTGTGGTCGAAGTGATTCCAGGCAAGCCTTACATCGGTATCGAAGTACCTAACAAGAAACGTGAAATGGTACGTTTGATTGAACTGCTCAACACCGAAACGTTCAAAGACCCTAAAGCGCAGATTAGCATGGCAATGGGTAAAGACATCGGTGGTAACCCAATCATTACTGACCTTGCACGTGCGCCGCATATGCTGGTCGCTGGTACCACAGGCTCTGGTAAATCAGTATTGGTCAACTCGATGCTATTGTCGATGCTACTTAAATATACGCCCAATGAGCTTCGTCTTATTTTGATTGATCCAAAGCAGTTAGAGCTTGCTAACTATAATGATATTCCGCATCTGTTAACGCCAGTAGTTACCGATATGACGGAAGCGGCCAGTAGCTTGTCATGGTGTGTGGCCGAGATGGAACGTCGCTATCAGCTAATGAGTTTGCTAAAGGTTCGTAAGCTCAATGAGTTTAATAAGAAAGTCATCGCGGCGGAGAAATCAGGCAATCCTATGCTCGACCCTCTATGGCGACCAAATGACAGCGTAAGTATTAGCCAAGCACCCAAGCTAAAAACACTACCCATGATTGTCATTGTCGCGGATGAGTTCGCCGATATGATTATGCAGGTCGGTAAACAGGCCGAAGAGCTCATCACACGTTTGGCGCAGAAATCGCGCGCTGCTGGTATTCATTTAATGCTAGCTACTCAGCGTCCATCAGTCGATGTCATTACAGGTTTGATTAAAGCAAACATTCCTGTACGTGCGGCACTACGAGTCAACTCAAAAGTCGATTCACGTACGATTTTGGATAGTGGCGGTGCAGAGGATATGCTGGGTAACGGCGATATGTTGTTCTTAGGGCCAGGGCAAATCGAGCCAGATCGTGTGCATGGGGCTTACGTTAGTGACGAAGAAGTTAACCGTGTCTGTGACGCTTGGCGTGAGCGCGGCGCCCCTGACTATATTGATAATATGGCAGGTAACTTTGAATTATCTAGCCCAGGCGGTGGTAGTACAGCCAATGCCTCTGGTGAAGATGATGATTTATATAATGATGCCGTGGCCTTTATCATGGAAACACGTAAAGTGTCTGCCTCAAGCATTCAACGTAAATTCAGCATCGGCTATAACCGTGCTGCGCGTATCGTCGACTCTATGGAAGAAGCTGGATTGGTTAGCTCGATGGGCAAAAGTGGCAAACGTGAACTATTAATGTAGGATTAATTCTTAAGTTGATAACGAAAAAGCGAGTCATGAGAATGGCTCGTTTTTTTTATGGAAGAAACTTAATAATACTTTTATAAATTGTGGGTTTAGAAGTAAGCTCTTATTATTCAGTATGTTCTAGGGCTCGAAGAGTAGATTCGTATATTGGCTCATTAATTACTTAAACCATCCAGATGACTAACGAGTCCGTTTATCAAATATCAGGCACGGTTTTTTTATACTAAACTGACAGGAGTTTATGAAAAAATAGTCATTAGTTTTAGAAAGTATGCGTGCTACATAGTCTTAATAAAATTACTCTCCAAGGAAGGTTGGTTATGTTTAAAGAATATACTCAGTATGATGGGTTAGCCTTAGCGGCATTGGTCAATTCAGGTGAGGTCAGCGCGAAGGAGTTGCTAGACGCTGCTGTCCATCAAGCCAATCAAATCAACCCTAAGCTAAATGCCATCGTGCATCGTTTTGATGAGCGCGCTTACAATGCCGCGCAGGCAGGTTTGCCTTCAGGTGTATTTACTGGGGTGCCATATTTACTAAAAGATTTGTCATTTAGCTTTGCCGACGAGCCCATTACGATGGGCAGTCGCAGCGTCAATATCATTTCAGAAAAAGACAGCGAAATCGTCAAGCGGATGAAAGCGACAGGCGTTAATACCTTTGGCAAGACGAATACGCCTGAGTTTGGTTTGATTATCACCACTGAGCCAAAAGCGCATGGCGCTACTCACAATCCTTTTAAAAAAAGGCTACAGCTCTGGCGGCTCGTCAGGGGGCAGTGCAGCAGCAGTTGCGAGCGGTATTGTCCCGATGGCAGGCGGCGGTGATGGTGGCGGCTCGATACGTTTTCCATCTGCTTGGTGCGGTACGTTTGGGTTAAAGCCAAGCCGCGGACGTAATCCAATGGGCCTAATCTTGGTGAAGGCTGGGAGGGGGCCGTGGCTGACCATGTGATTACGCGTTCAGTGCGCGATAGTGCGGCGATGCTAGATGCCACTAGCGGAGCAGAGATTGGTGCCCCTTACGTTATAGCTCCGCCAGACGGTACTTTTTTTGCAAGCGGCAATGCGTGCACCGCGAAAGCTAAAAATTGCTTTGCATCAGCAGCCTTTGATAGCCAATACGACAGTGGACAAAGAGGTGTTGGCGGTACTTGTGCAAACGGCTAAACAATTAGAGTCTATGGGTCATGAAGTAGTACCAGCCGAGCCAAAAATCAATATCGAGCAGTTTTGGCATGACTTTATCGTTGTGGTCTGCGCGCATACTGCTTTTACGATTGATAACATCGAGCGTGAATTTGGGGCTGACCAGATCAAAAACCTAGAGCCACAAACCTATAATATGGCACTGCTTGGGCGCTCACTGTCAGCGGTTGATTTGGCACATGCTAAACATGGCTGGCATCATAGCCAGTATCAAACGGGTCTATTACTAGAAGACTACGATATGATTTTGTGCCCGACCGTTCCTACGCCTGCGGTAAAGCATGGTGTGCTACCGCCTAGCCGTATGGATGAGATAATGATGCGTAGCGCCGATGTGCTTAACAAGGGCTTTAATATGGGTAGATATGCCTTTAGCTCAGGCATGATTGAGAAGCTCAGTGCCCCTGTACTAGGTAAAATGGGTTTTACGCTATTGGGTAATGTTACGGGGTTACCTGCGATGTCAGTACCCGTTGGTATGAGCAAAAAAAGGCCTACCGATTGGTATGCAGTTAATCGGGCGCATGAATGATGAAGCGACATTATTCAGTGTGGCGGGCGAGATGGAGCGTGCAGGTTTATTTACCAAACACGCTTTTGAGAAGTAGGATTGAATTCTATGGTTTGGATTGTTAGCACTCAATCAAAGCGATAGATGTCCATACCCAAACTATGATGAGCCATACTTTGATGAACGACAGAGACACGCTGACCAGTACCTAATGCAAAAAACAGCGGTAGCAAGTGCTCATCACTTGGATGAATGTCCTTGTAGTCTGGGTATTGCTGCCAGTCGAGCGCCGTGGGAATGTCTATTTTGAGCTGCTGCAACAACCATTGCTTAAACGTTTTGGCTGCTTGATCGATGCTGTCAGCTTCCCAGCGCAATGCTTGCAAATTATGCGTAATGTTACCTGAGCCAATGACGAGAATTTGCTCATCACGTAGATGTGCCAATTGTGCGCCTAATTGATAGCAGGCAATACTGTCATAATGCTGTGGCAGTGATATCTGTACGATAGGTACATCGGCTTCTGGATACAGATGTCTGAGCGGCGCCCAAACACCATGGTCACAGGCACGTACTGGATTGACACTACAAGTAATGCCACGTGCGGTCAGCTGCTGAGCAAGTGTCTCAGCCAGCGCTGGCTGGCCTATAGCAGGATACTGAATGTCGTAAAGTTCAGGCGAAAATCCTGAAAAGTCATGCCACGTCTTTGGCTGTGGATTACTACTAATCTCTAGCTTTGCTGACTGCCAGTGCGCTGACATAATGACGATGGCTCGTGGCTTAGGTAGGTTTTGACCGATACGTGCCAGTGCACTGGTCGTCGCAGACTGCTCAATTGCAAGCGTAGGCGCGCCATGCGAGATAAATAGCGCTGGTAGCTAGATGTATTCGTCGCTACATCAGACGTATTTTCCCATGCGGCAGCCGCTGTGATAGGCGTCTGCACACTATGATGGTCATCACGTTGATGAGTGGGCTTAGAGGCGTTAGGTGTCGCACGTTTTGGATATTTCATGTTGCATTTATTAGGGCGTGCGCCAGTTTTTCAATCTATTTTCGGGTTGATGTTTTAAATCAAAAAAATAGCTTAGTATTTTATTTAATTACCACGGTGATAAGGGTGATTATTGTTGATACTCATCGCGCGATACAGTTGTTCCATGAGTACGACGCGTACTAGCGGATGCGGCAATGTCAGTGCTGATAGTGATAACTTTGCATCGGCCTTTACCAATACTTCTGGTGAGACGCCATCTGCGCCGCCGATGACCAAAGCGATATCATCGCCTTGTAGCATGCCATCAGCGAGCTTATCAGCCAGTCCTTCGGTCGAAATCATCTTGCCTTTGACATCTAGCACCCATAATTGCTCACGGCTTGATGCATTATGAGCGGCTAATATAGCCTGACCTTCTTGCTCACGGTACTGTGCCAAATTAGCATCTGAAGGATTTTTTGCCCGCTTGGCTGCCGCAATCTCGACAATTTCTGTGCTTAGCATCGGTTGAATGCGTTTGTAATATTCGTCAAAACCCGTCTGTACCCAGCTAGGCATTTTATTGCCAACGGTCAAAATCCTTACTTTCATAATGCTTACATCTCGATAATTGAATTCAAGCTTATTAGGCCGTGTTCTTAATAGTTGTATCGCTCGTTCTTCATTGTCTGCAATTTACATCAGAGGATTAATCGTCTCTGATACGTTGCTACTTGCGCTTTGATCATCGTCGCTCTTATCACTTTGGCTTGGCTTTGGAATGACAGTCAGCTTTGCATCAGACTCAAAGACAATGGCTTCGACATCATCAAAGCTATTAATCCCTTCAGTACGCATGGCACATTCGATTTCTTGTCGCGTCAAGCGCTCATCACGCATGGCATCTGGCAAAAACTGCCCTTGATAAAAAACGATACGCGGCTCTGATAAAATAAAGTTACTAAATTGCGGTGAAACAGACGCATATTTGGTCACCACAAATTGCAATAGGTACAATACTAAAATAGACGATACCCCTTCAACAAAGGGAATGTCCTTGAGCAGAATTGTACTGGCACCCAACGAGCCGATCATGACCGTCACGATCCAATCGAAGTTATTGAGCTGCGACGTCGAGCGTTTGCCAGAGACTTTGGTGACTGTCACGATCAACACGTAAACCATAACAGTCGTCAAAACAATACGACCAAGCTTGTCTATGTTGTCAAAAAAGATCATGTCCATAATGTTCGCTCCTATTATAAAGGTAAAACAAGTCATCGCTAAAATACTACTTACTAGGGCGCGTCTTACTTTGTCTCATTTTTAGTACTATTCTTAAAATAATGACGCGCCCTAAACTTAGCCTAACGGATTTTACGCATTAGCAGGGGAAAACTTTGTAGCACCTTGTAGATGATGGTTTGTACTTACGTTGATTTGCGTATAGGGTCTAATAATCGATTGATAGACCATAGGCTGATTCGCGCACTGACCAGAGTGAGAACCAGCATCAGCATTAGTGATGAAAGCAGGGGCAGTGGACGCTGCATCGCCATCTCAAACAGTACCTCACGGCTTATCGTATCAAACAGCCAAAACCAGATAGCTGAAAAATAAATGACCGTAAGCATCCAGACAATCACAACCCCACCAAACATCAATTTATTAATCTCATCTCTTGCTAATGCTCGCTTCTGATGTTTGATAAATTTACTGACAGCGATATAAGCACCCACAAGAATAGAAACCACCATGACCAGTTGTGGATTGAGCGCAAGCTTGGTCTGTATCATCATAAATATGGTACTGGCAAGCATGTATCCAATCGCAAAAAAAACCAACATATCGAGCCAGTTTAGGCTGCACTTGTACAAGTGTCTGGGGTTTGTTGAGACTGGTTGTCTGGCGTAACATAAGCTAACCTTTATAAAGGTAAAAAATAGAGTATGGATGATACAACGTCTTAAAGCGTTAAAATCAGCGCTGTGCCGTCCAGTCGAGCATGGCATCTAACACGGGACGCGCTGCATAAGGATTTAATGCTTGATTAGTATTAATTATACCGACGACAACGTAATCCTGTCCTGACAGTCCTTTGACATAACCTGCCATTGAAGTGACGTTATTTAACGTGCCAGTTTTTATCCATGCGCGGCCAGTGGCTGTTGATTCAGGCAAGCGATCGCTATGGGCGGCAATAGTACCACTAACCCCAGCGACCCCTAACGAGTCGACATAGGCATCAAAATTTGGTCGACTATAAGCGTAAGTCAGTAGCTCGCTTAGGTTGGCGGCGGTGATAGTACACTCGCGGCAAAGTCCTGAGCCGTTGGTCAAATGTGGCGGTGGCGTACTGAGGTTGGTTTGCCACCATTGATTGATGGTTTGTAAGGCTGCAGGATAGTCTGTCGTAGTAGGTTTGCCAAACTGATATAAGCTATCAGTCTTTTTGCCACTAGATTTAACAGCCGCTACTTTATTATCCATCTCATTACTAGCTTTGACTTCATTACTAGCTTTGACTTCATGACTGCTTGGACTAGTCGCAGTTGTGCTAGAAGGTATTGGATGAGTCAGCCTTCCTTTATCGTAAGCGCCTATAGATAGCGCCACTTGCTCAGCCATGACATTGTTTGAGAAGTGGTTAATGTCATGAATCTGCTCGGTTAAATTCAACGACGGATAGCTGACCATAGGTAGAGGCGACATCGCGATAGCCGTAAGCCCGTGTGCTCGTTTCGTGGTCTTGGTAATCTCGTAAGGGGTTTCTTGCGAGATTACCTGCCCACTCAAAGTATTCCCCAACGCTTGCCATTTGGCAGCGATGACGTGTGCCGCAAACTCTTTGGCATTGGGATACGCCACGTAAAAAAACATGCTCGCCGCAGCTCTCTGGCAGACTGGCATTTAACACAAGCTGCGTATTTTGCCACTGCGGCGCTAGGCTATAGCTTGCTTGCCCACAACTGGCTGCACGGGTATTGATTGTAGCAGGCAGCTGATAGTCTGCTAACCGCGGCTTATAGGTCACACTTGCTTGACCATTATTTGAGGGTAAGTTTTGATACCAATGGTGCTAAAATTAACCAAAAACCCATCTGGGCTGGCGTTATAGGGACGTAGCGGTGAGTTGTCGAAGGCGGCAGGATCTTTACTAACATTATTAAAAACCGTGCTGTCAATGATGATGTCACCATCGATATGATGAATACCTGATGCTTGCACTTTATACAGTAACTGCTTTAAGCGCTCGTGGGTCATTTTTGGGTCGCCACTTCCTTGAATAATCAAGTCACCATGTAGACGGTTGCCGATGACAATACCTGTGTGATAAACCCGTGTATACCATACAAAATCCGCTCCTAAAGTGTCTAATGCGATAAAGCTAGGCACGAGTTTCATGGTACTGGCAGGCGTACGAGGATGTCAGACTGGTGATCTAGCAAAGGCGAAAATGAAATCTTTATAGAGGTTTTATTATTGCTTGCCGTATCTTGGGCTTTGGCATTCTGATCAAGTGTATGCTGAGGTTCGTCAGGGATAACCGTTGGAATGCTCTCTACGCTCTGATAAGTATAAGGGTCATCGGTATAGGTATGTATCTTTCGCTCGTGCTTCTCAATAGTGCGCTGCTCTATGGTAATTAAGACGTTCTGGTGGCTCGGGTCGCTGGTACTTGTATCCGTAGAGGCGTTCGTAACTGGGTGTTCAGATATTATAGTAGCTGCAGATTGGCTGTCAGGTTCATCACTATCAATGACTTGAATAGGAGTAGGCAGACGGCTGGCAGTCTTGTCACCTACAGGTGTAATCACGATGCTGATATCCGCTTCTGTCAGGTCGGCACGTGCCAAGGCTTTTTGAATGGCTGCTGGCAATGCTGCTTGTGCCTGTATTGGTGCGACTATAACCGCTGCCAATAACGCTAACCTAGATAGACGTTTATTAGGTTGGTTCAGCGGTCGCAAATGACGACAAAGCGTGGTGATTTTGGTTGCAGCAGTAGAGTAATAACGGCGTTTAGAAGGGTATCGCATGAGCATCTTTCATCAGGTGGCAAAAACAGCCTATGGTAACATGAGTTGCTGTTTTCGCACACGATGTCAGCAGTACAATTTTAGCAATAACAACGCCCTTATTTAGATAACTAACTCTAACTATCGATTGAACTGAGAGCATGACTTGCTGCTAACGCACATGCAAAAAAGCCATCGCCGTCATGACAGCATCGTTATAAGCATCATGCGCGCCCAGTTCAGGAATATTGTAATGGGCTAATATGCGATTTAGATGTTGGGCTTGTCCAGAAAGCCCTTGTGTGTGACCACTGATACGCCGACTGTACAGGTGCCGCAAGTCTATGACTTCGTTTGGTAGCGAGGTTCCCATATAGCGTTTGACCAATGGATTTAAAAAAGCCATGTCTAGCTGTGTGCAGAATCCAACGATTGGTCGATTACCTATGAATGGTAGTAGTAGTGCCAACATGTCATCGTAACTCATGCCATGTTCAACATCGGCGGTACGCAAGCCATGAATGACAATAGTGTCGCGGTCTGGCATGACAGGAGGTCTGCAAACTAAATGCATGCCATTACCCGTGTCGATGATATTGCCATTAATATGTATCGCTGCTACAGACAGCAGGTGATGCTTCTTGGGGTTCAATCCTGTCATTTCGCAGTCAATCGCTACCCACTGCTCAGCCGAAGGTGTCGTAAACATTGAGGCAAGCTCTGGACGCTGTAATTGCGTCTTTTGCCAAGCGCAAGATAACTGCTGTAACCAGCTCATATTAGTCGTTCATCCATATATGCTATTTTTATACTTGAGACTTTTCTGTATTTATTAAGCCTCTGTGTTAAGACTGCCACATTTATGCGATTTCTAGTTGATAGTGTTGACGCAATTGATTCTTAAAGCTTTTGACTACGGCTAGACACTCTTTTAGCAGGTCACGTTCAAGTGCAGTCAAAGTCGTTGGATCCACTTGCCGTGCATGCTTATCATCGGTTGAGATCGCCACAGATAAGCGTTGAGCCATAAAAAAACTCTAAGGCTTCAAGCAAAGTATCGGCGCGTTCTTGAGTCATAGCATTAATCTGCACCAATGCCTTTAAACGCGCTTGGTACTAGGCACGTCGAGCACATTGTTTTCTAATGCTAAAGTGCGGATGCCATGAACCAAGGGAAAGATACCGGCTTTTTTTAGGTCAATATCAGATGATGCTGATTTGCCGCCTAGTAAAGGGACAAACTTTTGCCACCATTGATTAACATCGCCAAACTGTAGCGCTGCCCGCGCAAACTGCCTGACAAACATAGGATCTGCTTGTTGATGAGCAAGCTTTAAATGCTGACGTACTTGAGTAAGCAGTGACTCATCGCCACAGACGTATTCAGCATCTAATATCGCAGACAAGTAAATACCATGCATTGGATCTGAATTTCTAAACCATAGGTTAATTTGTGCAGTGAATGGCTTGAGCGGTTGTCGCCACATAGGATTGGTCATCATAATATTACCATCACACAGTGGGTAGCCAAGCGTTGCTAAATAGCTATTAAAAGTATCAGCGAACTGTGCTAGGTCAGGGTGTGTATAGCCATCGCGAATGATGAGCGCATTGTCTTGATCGGTACGCATGATTTGCTCACCGCGCCCTTCTGAACCCATAACGATAAGGCAGGTATTGGCCATCACTTCATCAGGTACGATCAGCTGCCAGAGTTTGGTAAATACTTGCGCATTTAGCGTCTGTACCATACGACTGATATTGCCGATTTTGACACCATTGTGATGCTGTGCCCGAATATAGCGGCCGATCAGCTCAACAGCGGTATCTAGCTGATAAGTCCTGCGCCTGTTCGATTTGAATACTAATGAGCTGTGAGTGATGACCAATGTGAGCGAGCATATCGCTTTGCCCAAGCACACCAACGACATCGCCACTCTTATCAATGACTGGTAGTCTATGAATCCGGTAGCGAGTCATGGTCAGCAGCGCATCGCTAATCTCATCACTGGCTTTGATCGTACGCAGATTAAAATTAGCATAGCGCTGGCAAGGAGTAGTAGCAGGATCTTGTTTATCACTTACCGCGCGACAAATATCAGTATCGGTCAAAATCCCTAAGAGTAATCTTGTCTCAAGTTGCGCTGTTTGTGAGCTATCTAAATCATTTGAACTATTTACATCATTTAAACCCTCTAAGCTATGTATCGGTCTGACCAGCACATGTTTTAATCCAGCTTTGGTCATGATACGGGCCGCTTCGTACAAGCTGCTATTGGCATCGACGATATGCACTGGTAACAGATGAACATTTATCACTGGTTGCAGCATGATTTGCTGTACTTCTTGTTGGTTGGTATAGCTTGCAGGATCTAGCGTTTTGTTATGACGTCGTTGGCGCAATGCTTTTAATCGTTCAGGCAGTTTGTCTGATAGCATTTGGCGTACCAGATGATTTTGCGCGCTGATTTTATCGATAGCATCACCAGCGACTTGGAGCAGTAACGTCTCTTCACTGGCTCGGAACTGATAGGGTTGTATAGGTGTACTTTCAGGCTCTAACTGATTGTCCTTGGTAAGTGATTCAGGCAGGCGGCGACTATCAAACCAATCATTATTGTTCAGACCGTCAGCGTGATTGCTACCGACATAGGACGCGACAAATTCACAATCTAGTGACTGCTCAATCTGTCCTTTGATGACCACATACAGACATTGCAGCTCTTCTGCAGGCAAGCTCTCGCTTTTAGCAAGGTAGCGTATTTGGGTGTTTTTTTCTAATGCTTTGACGCTCGGCTAAGCTCAATACATCGAAAGGCGGTTGGCTAAAATCAAGATGGGGCATGGCATCATCCTTGATGGCATATTTTCGGTAGAGGCTTTACTATAGCATTAATAAACCAGAAAGCCTCCAATAACCACAATATAAATAGGGTTATTGGAGGCTTTTTGCTACTGCGACATTTATTCCAGCTACATTAGATTTTTCTAATTAGCTTTAAGCACCTAATAATTTGCGGATACGACTGATTGCTTCTCGGCTCTCATCGACACTCGCGACCAAAGCGATACGCACATAACCTTGTCCAGGATTATGACCATCAACTTCACGTGACAAATAACGTCCTGCCAATGCATGAATATTGGCTTGCTCATACAGCGCTTTGACAAAGATTTCATCATCACCATCGAACTGCTCAGGCACTTTGACCCAAAAGTAAAACCCAGCATCAGCATACGTAACTCTAGCAATTCCCCAAGCTCAGACATCCATAGGGCAAACTTTTCTTGGTATAGCGCGCGATTATGAGCGACGTGTTTTTCGTCTTGCCACGCAGCGATAGAGGCGAGCTGATGTGGTATCGGCATCGCACAACCTTGGTAAGTACGATATTGCAAATAAGCCTGCAAAATTTTGGCATCACCGGCCACAAATCCAGAGCGCAAACCCGGTAGGTTTGAACGTTTGGATAGAGAGTGGAACACGATACAGTTTTTGAAATCACGGCGACCAAGGGCCGCACAGGCTTGGAGCAATCCAATCGGAGCTGTATCAAAATACAGCTCGCTATAACACTCGTCACTGGCAATAATAAAACCGTACTGATCTGACAGACGAATAAGGTATTCCCAGTCATCCATTGTCATGACGGCGCCTGTTGGATTGTTTGGACTACAGACAAACAATAGCTGCGTACGCATCCAAACGTCTTTTGGCACCGCGCGATAGTCACCTTTATAGCCATTATCTGATGTACAAGGGACAAAGTAAGGCGTTGCCTGTGCCAGTATCGCTGCGCCTTCATATATCTGATAAAACGGGTTGGGCATGATAACCGTAGGCGATGTATCAGACGCTAAAGAATTGCTCTCTTTGTCAGCTACATCATGATCAACGACCGCTTGTACAAAGCTAAAAATCGCTTCACGTGTGCCCATTACTGGTAATACTTGAGTATTGGCATCAACGTGATTTAGAAAAAACCGTTTCTCTAACCAGTGGGCGATGGTTTGGCGCAGCTCAAACATACCGTTTGTAGTCGGATAACGACTTATTTTGTCCAAGTTTTCGCGTAGGACGTCCAGCACAAATGCAGAGGGCTCATGTTTTGGCTCACCGATACCGAGCTTTATTTCACTGTAACCGTTGGCAGGCTTGCTATCGGCAAGTAATGTTGCCATCTTGGCGAATGGATAAGGATGTAGATGCTTTAAGTTGTGATTCATAAGTGTGATAACTATAATAGACAATTAATAATAAAGTTATAAAGAAAATTTACATTAGAGCAGTGTAGCACTTCTCTAATTTTTTGTCCTTTTCTTCTTATATCGTGAATAGGCATTTACCAAGCGTAAGCTTTTTATTGTATGACTACCAAATAGGTAGTCGCTCAAAAGTCTTTTGAACCTTTCATAATTTATAACCTATAACAATATAAAAAAATGACT
The DNA here is from genome assembly GCF_000586435.1 of Psychrobacter sp. JCM 18901. Classification (GTDB taxonomy): domain Bacteria; phylum Pseudomonadota; class Gammaproteobacteria; order Pseudomonadales; family Moraxellaceae; genus Psychrobacter. The sequence continues at coordinate 64,342 of NZ_BAWH01000016.1, read as the reverse complement.
ACATCACAAACGTGGTAGATCGTTTTAAGGATAGTTTGATATGTCTAGTGTGCTAAATAATGATGATCTCATCGCTAAAGATATCAATAATGAAAAACTTGATAACAGTTTGCAGCGCTCGAACCTGTATAAGCTGCTCAAAGAGCGTGAACAGAGCTGGTGGCAAGCGCGCCAACAACTGATCGAACGTCAAGAAAAGAAAATGTTCTGGTATGGTGAAAACAGCCTCATTATGTGGCTATTATGGCAATTGGTCGGCTACGTAGTAGTGGCAATGGCCTTGATGCTGCTCAATAATATATTTGGTATTTCATTACCGCTATGGCAATACGTCTCTTTATTTGTGATACAGACCATATTTTTTTGTCAGTGCACTTGCTGCTAAAGGCCAATTGGAAAACAAACTCCAGCGCAAAATAGACAACGACGAGCTAATGCGCGAAGAGGCGCTCAATGAGATGATTATTCTGGCAGAGGATAGCCTGTATCCTGATGTACATGCCAAGTCGCCTATCTCTTTGGAAGCGTTAGATGATTATCTAGACGGACAGTTTCACCTAGCAAGCTTGCAATGTCTGCTACAAAAAGAAGTCGACGCTGGACGATTAATCATGGAGCAGCAACCACCTGAAGTAGGTGTTTTGCCGCCAGAGCTTGCTGATGATGAACTGAATGAACATGCTAGCGAGATAACTTATAGAAGTACGCTATAGAAGCCCATGACAAATAAAAGCACGTCCTAAAACGTGCTTTTATAATACCTACCAAATAAGTTTCTAAAGCTTATAACTATCTAAAAATAGCTATTTAACTCCCCTCAACTATAAGCTAAGCTGTTATTGTCTTTCTGAACGGTAAGACTCGCTAATAGTGCTGCCTTTAATGCTTCAAGTCTATCAGGTGAGAGTGGCTTGTCGTTTTGATCACTGATATAAAACATATCCTCAGCACGCTCACCTAGAGTAGTAATACGCGCAGCATGAACTTCGATTTGCTCTTGCAAAAACACTTGTCCAACTCGCGCCAATAGCCCCGGCTGATCAAGCGTTTCTAAGCTCATGATGTGCTGGTCTGATGCTTCATTGAACTCGAAGTTAATCACCGTTTTTACTTCAAAGTGTTTTAACTGACGCGGCATACGCTTGTTCGTCAGTTTAAGTACAGTAGGGTCTTTGAATGAGTCAATTAAGCGTTGTTTTAGCTCTTGTTGACTGTCTTCATCAACAACAATGTGCCACTAGGATCTAGCAATACATAAGAATCCAAAGCAAAGTCACGGGTCGCTGTGATAATGCGTGCATCTAAAACGTCGAGATTCATCTGATCAAATACTGCCATGGTAACGGCAAACAGGTTCATCTGATCTTGGGTGTAAACAAAGACCTGTACCGCATCAAGCGCCAATTCGCGATGCTCACGCAAAACGACCAATGGTGGACTGTCAGCATTAGAAGCCAATCCAATTGGTGGGTGATTTAAAATAGCTTCAGTATGCCATAAGATATCTTCTGCAATCTCTCGCAAGAAATACTCATCGCCCAAGTCATCCCATAGACGCAATACTTCATCGCGGTTCATATGTTGGTTATTGACATTATCTAGCATCGTCAACGTTTGCTTGCGTGTGGCGCTAATCATATCTTGACGATTGGTGGGCGCATCGATATCAGCGCGCAAGATGCGCCGCGTTTGTGAGTATAGCTGTTTCATGAGAGTCGCCCGCCAGCTGTTCCATAGCTGTGGGTTGGTCGCATTCATATCAGCCACCGTCAGTACATATAGATGGTTTAGATGAGTCACATTACCAATGAGATCAGAGAAAATAGTGACTACTTCAGGGTCTGAGATATCTTTTTTTCTGTGCAGTAATCGACATGAGAAGGTGATAGCGTGTGAGCCAGCCTACTAAGTTTGCATCCGCCAAGCTCATACCATGCGATAAGCAAAACTCAATCGATTCGGTTTGACCAAGTTCACTATGGTCACCGCCACGGCCTTTAGCAATATCATGGAACATCGCTGCCAGCACCAAAATCTCTTTACGCTCGATACGCTGAAAGATAGAGCTGACTAGAGGGAACTCTTCATGGAAGGTTGGATCTGTAAATCGATGCAAGATTCTAATTAAAAATAAAGTATGCGCGTCTACCGTATAACGATGGAACAAGTCATATTGCATAAGGCCAGTAACTTGCGCAAACGCAGGAATATAGTTACCCAATACCCCATAGCGATTCATGGTACGTAGACGATGAAACAGGTAGTTTTGTTCTTTTAAATTCGATAAAAACAACGCTTTGTGCGTAGGGTTGTCTCTATATATCTGATCGATGCCGCGTGCGGCAATTTTGAGTGCGCGCAAAGTATGGGTGCGAACTTTATCGATGCCATGCTGACCCATCAATAAAAACATCTCTAAGATAGACTCAGGGTGCTGTGCAAACACTCGATGATGGGCGATGGCAATCTGGTTGCCAATACGGTTGAATCGTGCATTTATAGGCTGTTTTTTTGGCCGTTCATCGTCAGGCAGCTGCGGCTCTATGATCGTTTCATAATAATGATTGGTCAGCATCTCAGACAGTGTTGATATCTGCATCGCACAGCGATAATAGTCACGCATAAACCGTTCGACCGCAGCATTAGGCTGGTCATCAGGCTGGGTCTCGTAGCCCATTAGCTGAGCAATCTCGCGTTGATAATCGAACAACAGCTTGTTTTCATTACGGCCCGTCAGTACATGTAAGTAATGACGAATTTGCATAAGTAGCCTTCGGCAAAACTTAACTCATCAAATTCTTTTTCGGTCAAAAAAGTTCTGTTGCACTAAATCATATAGCTTGCTCACGCGAAAATAACGCTTAGTGACCCAGCCGATGATATGGATATCACGTAGCCCACCTGGCGCTGTTTTGATATTGGGCTCAAGGTTGTACTCGGTGGCATTGTGCTGCAAGTAACGCGCTTTGGACTCTTCCATTTTCACATCAAAAAAATGCGCGCGGAGACCACTGTTTATTGACGATTTGAGCGGGCATGTCTTGCAATGCTTCATTACCAATTAGGAGTCGAGCCTCTAGCTGAGCACTGGCAATCGTATGATCAAGCGCGGCCTCTAGCGCATCATTGACACTACGTACAGAGAGCGCAGGCTCTAGTCCTATATCCCATAGTAGAGCGACCAGTTTGTCGATTTTACTACTGGCATCAGTACCTATTTCACCAGGAGCCAGGAGCAAAATATCGATGTCTGAGTAGAGCGATAGTTCACCGCGCCCGTAGCCACCAGTCGCAAAAAAATGCCAAATCAGTTTTATCCAACTCAAACCATTTGAATAATGCAATCAATAGGCTGTCGATAGCGCAAGCGCGTGCTGCAACCAGTTGGCGAATATTGGTGCCGCGTTCTAGTGAGCGGCTGATATCGTCGTTGATCTGGGCCAACCATTCAGGAATGCCAAGTAGATTCTTGTCTGTCACATTTTTGGCTGATAGTGGGGATGAGTCTGTCGCCACCTCACTTGGTAGTATCGGTAAAGGCGTCAAATCAACAGAGGCGATATCACAATTAAACATGAGTGTTATCCAGTTAAGAGTTTAGAAATAGAACGTTTGAGCTGAGCGCTATTGGGCATCTAATGTACTGATGGCTAATAAAAGTCACGAATAGCAATTATCAATAAAGGTGCTGATAAATATATCAATAGAAGTTATCAGGTCATCTGAGTATAAAGACAAAGCGCCTATAAGCACAATACTCAATATGGACTAGGGCGTGTTTGATATTCACAAATAGGCACTGCTGATTGCTAAAACTGTTTTAGACAAGGCGTAAAACGACGGTAATGCTTGTGCCTTAACTAGGTTTACAACGCAGTATGGGGCAGTTTTAGCCTCAGCTCCAATATTAGTAGAAGGAGACAGGGCTATTTTTTTTGCCATTTCATTGTTAAAAATCGACGGTTAGAATGGCTAAACTTACTATTTTTAACGTCGAACTGTCTAAAAAATAGTCTCTGTCAGTGCCATGGTTGAATATCAAACACGCCCTAATTAAAGACCAAAAAAAGACCGCCTAAGCGATCTTTGATTGTACTACTGCGTCAAAAAAACTTAAATCTTCTTCGGGGCGAGTAGTAAATACCTCACAGCCATTGTCTGTTACGACCATGGTGTGCTCCCATTGAGCAGACAATTTGCGGTCTTTAGTAATCGCCGTCCACTCATCTGGCAAAATCTTAGTCTGCCACGTGCCTTGGTTAATCATAGGCTCGATGGTAAACGTCATACCTGTTTTTAGCTCAAAACCAGTGCCTTTTTGCCATAGTGCATGACTTGTGGCTCATGGTGGAATTCATCACTGATACCATGACCACAGAACTCGCGAACGATACTAAAGCGCTCAGGCTCGACAACGGCCTGAATAGCAGCGCCGACATCACCTAGGCGTGCACCGTTTTTGACCACGCTCATACCTGCGTAAAGGGCGTCTTGTGCCACTTTGCAAATACGCTGTGCCATGATAGAGCCGTTGCCGACGATCCACATTTTTGAGGTATCGCCATAGTAACCGTCTTTAATGACAGTCACGTCGATGTTGATAATATCACCATCTTTCAGCAGCTTGCTTTCAGTTGGGATACCGTGACAGACAACATGGTTGACTGAGGTACAGATAGATTTCGGAAAACCATTATAATTAAGTGGGGCAGGGATAGCCTGCTGCACATTAACAATATAGTCATGGGCAATCTGATTAAGTGCTTCGGTACTGACGCCCACTTTGACATGCTCGTCGAGCATGACAAGGACATCACTAGCGAGTTTACCGGCCACACGCATTTTTTTCTATGGCTTCTGGAGACTGGATAAGGGATTTTTTTAGTCATCATCGTATATCTTATAATTATGGGTTCATTGTAGATAGATTATACCATAAACGTACTAGTGACACTTTTACGTTAAGTGATAGTGTACCTATCATTATCATTGAAAATAATTGCTTTACAGCTTGGTAAGGGCTTATATGACTCATTAGTCAGACTAATATATTCATATTTTGACAAATTAGTTGAATGTTGCAGGATATATAAGTAATGTAATTTTGCCTGCTAACGGAATTAGCAGCAATTTTTACTGTAGTTGTGCAGTAAAAATAACCAAATCAATGATAACAAGGATGTTGTTATGACGCTTTCTTTGTACATTCGTGCAGCTCTCACACCAAAGACATTGTTACCAATACTGGGTTCAATCAGTGCTGGTGTGCTTCTAATGACCATGCAAACCACTTCTGCTCAAGCTGCAGGACAATACTATAATTGTGCCAATGCTAACGGTTGCAAGTTGGTGGACAGTAAATATTTCACTTCTAGTTACACTAAAACTCAATATCCGGTCGTCTTAGCACACGGGCTTGGCGGCTTCACAACGCTATTTGGAGTCATTGATTATTTCAACGGTATTCCAGAAGACTTGATGAAAGGTGGCTCAGAGGTATATACCACCAAAACGTCAGCGGTCAATAACAGCGAAGTTCGAGGTGAGCAACTGCTACAACAGGTCAAGACCATTGCCGCGATTTCAGGTGAATCTAAAGTCAATTTGTTTGGACACAGTCAGGGCGGTATAGATATCCGTTATGTCGCTGGCGTCGCGCCAAAGTACGTGGCTTCAGTAACCGCGGTATCAAGTCCAGAGCAAGGATCAAAAACCGCTGATTTTGTTAAAGATGTCCTTGAGCCAAATAATACTTCTGGACAGCCATCTAATGTCACCACCCAGCTAGTATCAGGCGTGTTTAATCTGATTGGTGGCTTTACAGATATTGGTTCTGGTATAAGTTTCAATCAAATTCAACAACAAGATGGCTGGCAAGCGCTCGTGGCTCTATCGACCGATGGTGCTGCTAAGTTCAATGCCAAATTTCCTGCAGCAATGCCCAAAAACTACTGTGGTCAACCGACTAGTACGGCGGTCAATGGCATCAAATACTATTCGTTTAGTGGTGTTGGGCAAATAACGAGTGCACTTGACCCTAGCGATTACCTATTGGCCGCGACGGGCGTACCGTTTGCAGGTGAGTCTAATGATGGATTGGTATCTGCTTGCTCAAGTCGTCTTGGCTATGTGATTCGTGATAATTATAGAATGAACCATTTGGATTCCGCTGATCAAGTCTTGGGTCTGACGGCATGGGGAGAGTCTGAGCCAAAATCTATCTATCGTACCCAGGTAAACCGTCTGAAAAACGCCAACCTATAAGCTGAACTACAAAACAAGAATGTTCATTGATTGAGAAATATCGTTTATGTCAAATAACCGCCGTCCAGCCTATGCAACAATTGCTATCATCGCCGTGGTTATCATTGCCACAGCGGCGGTTATTTTGTGGTTCAAGCCTAGTAACGATGTAAATTCAACTTCAACCAAACCGTCCGTCTCTGATAATGAGAGTAGCGAGTCAGTGATAACTGAGTTGGCTGCGGGACAAGTCGTAAAAGCGACAATGACACCCAGCCAGTCTCAATTTGTCACAGGATTAGAAAATTTACCACGCTCATTAAAGGGCACCCAAATTGATGGTGAAATCATCATCGATGAAAATAAACAGTTAGTCGTCACTGAAGGTCTGCGGCGTTTGTTTGATTATTTTTTATCAGCCCTAGGTGAGGAAGAAGAAGCGGTTATATTTGCCCGTGTGGAGAGTTATATTCGCCATCACACACCAGAGCCTGCCGCTAGCCAAGCGGTCACTATTTTTAATCAATATGTTGCTTATCTTAAAGCACTTCCTGAGATAGAAAAGCGCTACGGTAATCTGCAATTACAGGCGACCAAAAGTGGTGAGCTGGACTTGAACGCAGTTGCTCAGCAAAAACAAGACATCGCTAATTTACGTCAGCAGTACTTTGATAAGCCAACCATCACAGCATTTTTTTTGGCGCAGAGGATGACTACGATAACTATAGTATAGAGATGGTCAGAATTGACCAAAATAAGCAGATGTCTGACGCACAGAAACAAGCTACCCGTCAGGACTATATCAGTCGATTGCCAGAGAATGCTACTAAAAGCAATATCATGCAACAAGCCAATATTAGCGAGTTGATGACTCGCACTGAACAGATGAAAGCTCGCGGTGCAACGGCCGAGGAGTTATATAATATGCGCCGAGAGCTAGTGGGCGCACCAGCAGCAGAAAGGCTGGCACAAGTAGATCAAGAAGACGCTAATTTTAACCAACGCTTCACCCAGTATGAAACTCAAAAGAATCGCTTATTAAGTCAAGGTGTCGATGCCGCCCAAGCGCAAATTCAAATCAATCAGCTTGAACAGCAACTATTTAATGACACTGAGCGTAAGCGTTTGGATGGTTATGCGGCATTGCAACGACAGCAAGCTGTCAATAATCCCTAATTACTGTCACTAGCTATCGTCAATAACCATCAATAATCATCGTTGATACGGATAGATAGAGTGAGCAAGATTATAGTTAGCAGCTCACTTAGGTACTGGCAAGGGCAAGTAGCAAGATATTAGCAAAGTAGTACAAAATGCATTCCGAATAACTACCCAGTTTATGATGACACCTCCCTGTGAGTCATGCACAATATTGTCATTGTTTAGAGCATTAAATAAAACAATAAATGAATCATAATAAATCTGAGCTTTTACTATGTTTATTAGAGCTTATCGCCTGTCTATTAGCGCTGATGGCGCATGCAGATAGTGTGTTTAGTAAAAGTATCGGATGCAATAAAGCGAGGAGTTGATATGAAGAACACGACTAAAGTAATGATGGCCGCGACATTGGCAGTTGGTACACTTGCTGCGGGTTGTCAGACGACGAATTTGTCTGCGCCAGTCAGTCAACCAATCACTGCAGATGTCTTGCAAGCACACAACTGGCAACTAGTTGATGCCAAACGCAGCAATGGTGATAAAGTAACGCAATTATTTTTTGACCCAGCCAAGCCTTTGACGTTAAGTTTCATGAATGATAACGGTAGAGATTACGTGGCATTTATGAATACCTGCAATAACATGGGTGCTGGATATAGTGTTGCAAATGGTGAAGTCGAGATTAAAAACGGCATCAGTACTATGATGGCATGTCCTAAACCGCAAGCTAGCTTTGATACTGCTGCCTTAGCTACTGTAAAAGGTAAATATAGCCTTAGTAAGAATGTCAACAATGTGCCTATTTTGACCATTAAAAATGATGCTCAAGTCGCTTATTTTAAAGCCGTTGCGAAGTAGCTTAATAATTGAGTAAACAGTTTGACTGGTTCGTAAACTTAAACAATTGTAACTACTTTTCTAGAGTTGCTCGTCTGAAGTTACTTATTTAAAGTTACTTATTTAAAGCTACTCTTCTTGAAACGCAAAATGCCTCGCTATCAAGTGGGGCATTTTTTTTATCCAAAATTTAGTCCAGTTTAGGTTACACTAGAGTAATGTTTCTGTAATATCTTTGATTTTTTTAAATTGATGGTGGTGTCTCTGAATTTATGTCGATAACGATCGCTTTTTTTTAGATATTTATAAGACTTTTATCATCAAGCTCTGTTGGATATGACGCTATGCTGAAAACTGCCATAAATAAAACAACCATATGTAAAGGGAGTCTATCTAAATCAAACATAGATAGACTAATGATAAAAGCACCTATTGCCATCGGCGTATTTGCCGTCCTCACTGGCTGTCAGACATTACCCAATACATCAGTAAAAAAGCCAACCAGTACAGTCGAGACCAATCCGCTGACTGTACGTATGCCAGCGATTGATCGCCGAGGATATATTGCCTATGTAGAAGAGCAGGGCGCAGGTACGGCCAAAGTATCGACACTCTATAGCATTCGTCCTGACGGTAGCGATCGTCAGCTCATCGATCAGCTTAATGGCTATATCTATGCGCCAGCGTGGTCGGCAGATGGACAACTGCTTGCCTATAGCAAACAAGCCCCGCGTGAGCATCCCAAAATTTATATTTATGATCGTAGTAGCAATACGCGCAATCTAGTGGTAAATGCTGAAGGCAGCAATATGTCAGCGTCATTCTCACCCGATGGTCAAGATTTGCTTTATAGCTCTACTGTCGGTGGTAATGCTGATATCTATAAGATGCGTCTGAGTGATGGCAGTACCCAGCAGTTAACGACTCTGCCGAGTACAGAGGTACAGCCAAGTTATGCTGCGATGGTAAGAGCTTTGTCTATACCAGTGATAAAGTCCGTGCTGGACGACCGCGAATTTATCGTTATGACTTCGCTACGGGCAATGCGACAACTGTATCAACAAATGGGTATGTGGCCAGTCCTCAGCTTAGCTTAGATGGTCAGCGTATGGCTTATCTAAATGGTCGCAAGGCGGCTGTCATGACCTTGATGACTGGGCAAGTGGTCAACTTGGCAGAAACAGGGCTTGATGAACCCGCACGTCTATCTCCCTCTGGCAATTATGCCGTCTATCCAACTCGCCGTTTGAATGTGGCGGGCAAGTAGCAAGCCAAAATGGTGGTAGTCTAGTTATCCATTTGCTGTCAGGTAATATCAGCTATGCCATTAGCGGTCAAAATGGTGGAGTCGTACGCTCACCGATATGGGGTCGTTAGAGAAGTATATCTTATGCCGTGATATGTATATAAACTTATTTGTAAAACAACATAAGTTTATAAATATTAAGTGAAGAGCCTTAGCTTTTGTAGTAGGTTATTACAAATAGAAGATTAGGTTCACAAAGGGAGAACCCGCGTAATGCAAGAGGCTTTTTTTTCGTGTTCATCACCAAAATAAGTTTATATCCAACGATTGTTTTCACCGGTCTTGTGATGTTCGTTACTCTATATTGGGTGGTATCTTTACTCGGCATGGCAGATATGGACAGCGTGGATTTTGGAGAGTCAGGTAGTGATGCTGCTGTCTCTGATTTATCATTGACCGGTTTTTTTACAGGCCTCATGCTGAAGTTTGGTCTCTACGGTGTGCCTCTAGTCATTATATTAAGCTTAGTTAGTTTAATTGGTTGGTTATTGAGCTATTTGTATACCAGTTTCTTACATCAAAATTTTGACTCTGGTGTTCTGTATTACGTATTTGGCACAGGGGCACTAATATTCGTATTGGTCGTTTCTATGTGGCTGACAGGCATGATCATTTCACCCATCCGCAAAAACATTGCCAGAATCCCCAAACGTAATTCTGCTAATAATGTAGGCAAAATCGCGATTGTGCGTACACTTAGTGTGACGGACAAGCACGGTGAGGCAGAGTTGAATGATGGCGGTGCAGGTTTGATACTCAAGGTTCGTTCAGACAACAGCACTAGCTTACTGAAAAAGGGCGATAGAGTGATGTTGGTAGCATATTTAGAAGAAACAAATACCTATCGAGTCGCTCGTATCGATAAATAATTATAAATTATTTAGTCGATACGACTTTCTATCATCGCTTTTAGCATAGAGTAAACTCGAAAATTAGATAAGCGCTGATAAATAATAAACAGCCATTGAGCTAAAAAAATCTCTATTTTTTACATCATACGAACGGTTTTAAATTTAGTTATTGTTGGTTCAACTAGTTTAGATATGAGAAAGGCAAGTGAAACTGCTACATAGAGTAGTTGAGCAAACCGGACCGAACATCTGATAGATGTAGAACTGACTATAGAATGTTTCAATTAAAGGAATAAACATGGACATACTCATTATCGTCGGCGTGGTTGTGGTGCTGGCGTTTGTTTTCATTATGGCAGCACTGTTGATGCTCAAAGCCTTTTACTTCAAGGTTGAGCAGGGCAAAGCACTAATTATCAACGGTGTGAGCAAAATAGCCGTACGTTTTGATGGTGGCTTTGTTTGGCCAGTTATTAATAAAAAAAGAGCTGATGAGAATCTCGCTCATCACGTTAGAAGTTGATAGACGCGGTAAAGAAGGACTAATTTGCGCCGATAATATGCGTGCTGATATTACAGTCGCATTTTATCTACGTGTCAATGAAACCGAAGAAGATGTATTAAAAGTTGCCAAATCGGTTGGAGTTGAGAGAGCATCAGATAAAGTCGCTGTTAATGAGCTGTTTAATGCCAAGTTTTCAGAAGCGCTAAAAACAGTTGGTAAGCAAATAGATTTCGTTAAATTGTTTGAAAACCGCAGCGAGTTTCGTGACAGTATCGTTCAAGAAATCGGTAACGATCTAAACGGCTATGTTTTAGAAGATGTCGCAATCGATTATCTAGAGCAAACACCGAAAGTGTCATTGGACTCAAGTAATATCCTAGATGCTGAAGGTATCAAAAAGATTACTCAACTAACGGCTTTTCAAAACGTTATTACCAATGAGCTTGAGCGTGATGAAGAGCTAGCGGTTAAGAAAAAGAACGTTGAAACCAGAGAAGCGATGCTAGAGCTTGAGCGTCAACAAGCCGATGCTGAAGCCAAGCAAAAGCGTGAAATATCGTCAGTGATTGCCCGTGAAATGGCTGAAACTCGTAAGATTGAAGAAGAAGAGCGTAAGAAGTCAGAAACAGCCGTCATCATGGTTGAGCAGGACTTAGCGATTCAGCGAGAGAATCAGCAACGTGAAATTGAAGTAGCAGGTCAAAATCGTCTGCGTGCAGTTGTCATCGAAGAAGAGAAGGTTACGCGTGCCCGTGACTTAGAAATCGTCTCTCGTGAGCGTGAAGTTGACTTGCAACGTATCGAGGCTGAACGTGCGATTGAACTTGAGAAAAAAAAGAAATCGCCAATGTTATCCGCGAGCGTATTGCGGTCGATAAAACAGTGGCGCAAGAAGAAGAGCGTATCAAAGAAGTTCGCGAAGTTAGTGAAGCGCAGCGTTCTAAGCAAACACGCGTGCTAGCTGCTGAAGCGGATGCTGAAGAAATCAAAGTGCGTCAGGTGAAAAAAAGCCGAAGCCGAAGAGCTGTCAGCCAAGCATAAAGCCGTTGAAATCACTACGCTTGCTACGGCTAACCTTGAAGCCTCTGCCAAAGAGTCAGAAGCCAAAATCAGAATGGCTGAAGGTATTAAAGCCGAAGAGTCTGCACATGGCTTTGCTGAAGCTGCTATTCAAGAAGCCAAGTCGGTCTCTATGGAAAAAGAAGGCATTGCGAAAGCCAATGTTATCAAAGCGACTGGACAAGCTGAAGCGCAATCAGATCGTGAAAAAGGCATGGCAGATGCTGAGGTTATCGCGGCTCGTGGTGAATCTACCGCCAGAGCTGAACGTGAAAAAGGTATGGCAGATGCTCAAATCATCGCGGCTCGCGGTGAGTCAAATGCCAAAGCAGAACGCGAAGTTGGACTGGCAAAAGCCGAAGTCACTCGCGCACACTTCCAAGCCGAAGCAGATGGTCTGGTCGAGAAATTCAATGCAATGGGTAGCATGAATAAAGAAGCGCGTGAGCACGAAGAGTTCCGCATGAGTCTTGAGACAGCCTTGCAAGAAGCACTGGCATCGATCGACGCAGGTAAAGAGATTGCCAAAGAAAACGCTGAAGTATTGGCAGTGGCACTACAAAAAGCCAAAATTGATATTGTTGGCGGCGAAGCGCATTTCTTTGATAACTTTGCCAAGTCACTATCCATCGGCAAAGCATCGATGGCCTAGCGGGCAAGTCAGACACATTGAGCGGTATCATCAATGGTGTGATGGCCAGTCAAGCCATGAAATCAAACCAGAAAAATGATGATAAAACGACTTATTAATAGGGTCTAAATGACTAGCCTTAATGTGCAAGTATTAGTAAGCAAGTTTTTATCTAACAGTATGAATAAGTAATATTCTCTGAAATACAAAATCTGTCGTGTAGGCGGCAGATTTTTTGGCTAACTCAAGGTGATTCAGAACGACGAATTATGATGAGTTGGCTAATCTAAAAAAATAGCAGTGACCACTCGTTTTTTTAGATTAGCCAAGTGCTTCTTTACTTTCAATGATTCTTTATTGCCCAAAATTCTCTTATAGTGGATTCAATTTGAAAGAGATACAAGGCAACCGAGTGCAGATGTATATGTGATACTTCAAGCGAGGTTAACGCTGTAGCTCTTCTATAAAGGATTGACTATATTATGTAAAAACAGAAACGGACGAGTAACGATGGCGGACACGCAAAACCTAACCACTCCAGATAGCAATGACAACCCTAATGCTAGTCAAGCAAGCCAAACTGATCAGGCGGTTGCCTCGGGCAATGCTTACGAGCTCATCAAAAAAACGTTTGATAGAACAAGGTGCTCGTTTAGAGCAACAGACGGCCACGCTAAATACTGCACGCCTTGAAGAGTTCGGCAGTACTCAAATGCAAGTCATCGCCCGTACGCGTATCCGTACCGAACATAACTGTGTGGCGCAGGATATGGTGCAAGTAGGCGAATATCTACTGTTTGGCTACAACGTTTTTATGGGACTCAAACGTGCAAGCAATGTTAAGGATGTATTGTCGCTATATCGTTTGATTGAGCCAGTCGAAAGTGAAGAAGAGTACCAACTTGAAGAGGTCGATTTAACAGGCACTTTTTTTTGGGTCAAGATGCCTTTGTCCAAGACTTCAATGAGCTGTACCGATATTATAAGCAAACGCGCTTAATTCAAATAACGGTGAAAGATAGCAAATTGCTATTGGCGTTTCAGATTGGAGAGCGTATCACTGATATTCGAGTGTTCCGTTTCGCGCTAGATTTTAGCCAAGGCACACCAGAGTCTGCTCAAGTCGCTTACGTCGACAATCGTGGCGAGCGTGACATTGAACTGCCGCCTGCCTATGATTTTGACTGGATAGAAACCACACGCGATCAGATGATCAACGGCAAATATCCGCATATGAATATCTTGGATACGATATTTGTAGAGACGGTCGGTGGAGATCTGACCATCAAGATTGAGGATAATACGCAATCAGGGCAGGGTATCTATAGTGAGCCGGTCGAAGATCGTACTCAGTCGTTGACCGATGCCGAGATTGCTTATGCCAAAGTTGGCAGTTTAATCCTGCTCAAAATATTGCCCTATCGTGAAGAGGACTACCGTTATTTTGTTTATAACACCTTGACCGAAGCGGTATTACGTTTGGATGCGATTGGACAATCGTGTGTGCAGCTGCCAGAAGACCACGGCATCATATTTCCGGGTGGCTACTATCTGCAAACGGGCGAATATAAGCTGTTTGATGCCAATAACGTGGACGCCAAAGACTTAAAATTCAAACGCAAAATCATATCGCCAAATGGTGAAGATGTTCTATTTTTATTTTATGACAGAGACTTGGGTATCACGGGGCTGTTTCCTTATAATTTGATTAAAAAGCAATTGGCAAATCCTATCTATTGCAACGGTATGGCCTTGGCTGAGAATGGGCGTTTGGTACTGTTCAGTGACCAAAGTGAGCCATCTCGTATTCACCCGATGCAGATATGGCATACCCCTTATGCCTCACACGAGTATGTGAGTGAGCTGCCAGAAAGCACGAGCTTCTATGGCAAAATTGGCAATAAAGAACTGGTGCGTGGTATCTCAGACCTGTATAGCATTACTCGCCTGATTGACAATCAAAGCGTCTCTCAAAAGCTCTATGAAGAGTTGGCTGACAATACCAGTCGTCTCTTTGACAGCTATTATTGCTGTCTGAGCCTGAGCTGAGCGAAGTCGCCAGTAGTATTAAGGAAGTGACGGCCACGGCTGAGCTTGTCATCGATGAGTTCGCTAAAGTACAAAGTATCCAAAAGCAAACCCAAACTGCGCTAGCCGATGCTGATACGCAGCAAAGTGAGATTTTGCGGCAGATACGCGTTACTAGCTTTGAGTCTGCCAGTGATTATGTCGATCAGCTGTCAGCATTAAGACGCCAAAAAGGCCGTTTGGTTAACTTGGAGGATTTGCGCTATCTAGATGCTGATAAGTTACAAGCGCTGCAAAAGCAATTAGAAGAGGCAGAAAGCGAGCTGGCTGAAAAAAACGGTATTGTTTTTAAGTGGTGAAGAGGCACTATCAAGCTACGAAGGCATATTGGTCGATGTCAGTGAGCGCTTAAACACCGCAGAAACCAATGCTGAGCTAAAACCCGTACTAGAAAAAAATTGATGAAACAGCGCAAGGGTTAGATTTATTGACCGAGTTGCTAGGGACGCTAGATGTAGCTGATGCCACAGTGCGTACGCAAATCATCGATGACACATCGACCATTTATGCGAGCCTAAATCAGAGCAAAGCCAAGCTCAACCATAAGCGTAAAAACTTAGGTTCAGCGGAGGCCGTCGCGCAATTTGGCGCGCAGTTTAAGCTGTTTGGTCAGTCCATTGCCAACGCCTTATCCATTGCCAATACCCCTGAGAAATCAGATGAGCAAATGGCAAAACTGCTGGTACAGTTAGAAGAATTGGAAAGTCAGTTCGCTGATCCAGAGACCAATAGTGGCGATCAGTTTTTAGCCGATATCATCAGCAAGCGTGAAGAGATTTACGAAACCTTTGAAAACCATAAGCAGCAATTGCTTGATGCTCGCAACCGTAAAGCACAAAACTTGGGTGATGGCGCGCTGCGGATGCTTGAGAGTATTAAAAAACGCACGCAAAGCACAGGTGTCACAGGCTTTACAGAAGAGGAAGCGCTCAATACTTACTTTGCGGCTGATGGTCTGGTACAAAAAGTGCGCAACATCGCAAAAGAGCTGCAAGCAATGGCTTTAGCGTCAAAGCCGATGACATCGACGCACGCCTAAAAGCCATCCAAATCGAAAGCTATAAGAGTCTAAAAGACAAGTCGGACTTGTTTGAAGATGGTGGCCAAATCATCAAACTGGGCAAGCATCGTTTTTCGGTTAATACTCAGCCATTAGATTTAACCTTATTAAGTCGTCAGCAGTCAGACGGCAAGCGTGTGCTGAATTTGCATTTAACGGGTACAGATTATTATGAAGTGCTTAATAATGCTGAGCTAAACGCCTTGCGCCCGTATTGGGACATGAATATCGCCTCCGAGTCTGACAAGGTGTATCGTGCCGAGTACTTGGCCTATAGCATTATCGAAAGTGCTAAAAACAGCCAGGAGGGTTTGACTGAAGCGCGCCTATATCAAGCATACGATGCGACTGTCATTACGCTCGATGTTAATGGCGATATTGATAATGACAGTCCATTGTCCAAACTGGTCAAAGCTTATGCCACCCCTCGCTATCAGCTTGGTTATGACAAAGGCATTCATGACCATGATGCCACGCTATTATTGATGCAAATATTGCCGACACTGCGTGAAGCAGGGCTACTGATTTATACCCCGCAAGTACGAGCATTGGCGCAATTATTCTATTGGCAGTTAAAGATCGTGCAAGCGCTTGGTTTAGACAGTCTGCGTCAATTTGGTTATGAAAAATGGCTGAATGAATCAGTGCTGACACGCGCAAATAACTGCAGATAGAGCCGCGACCGCCGAGCAACTGCGCCGTACATTGGGCAGCGATACTGCGAAGTCTCTATTGGTCGAGGACATGAGCCAAGTGATGCGTCATTTTGTTATGGCTCATAATGATGACAGTCTTAGCGCTGATAAAGATGGTAGCGTTGATAAAGGCGCCCACATCTTCAAACCAAGCTACGTTCAGCTTGCGTGTGAATACTTGGTGAGCGTCATGGGACAGTCGGCTGAATCGAATGCAGGTGCATATAACACAATAAAATGGCAAACCAGCCAACAAGCACAGCAGTTGTGTGATCAACTAAGCCAAACGCTAAATAGTGCCTCAGGCAGCACGCAAAATACGGCCAGTTTTGACCAACTACAATCTTCTATCGGCAAGCTGGGTTTTCAACCAAATCAGCCTATGAGTTACTAGCCACATGGTTCCATGCACTACTTGATAAGACTTATGGTGGGACAGAATCGGTTAACGTAGCGACTGATGGCACGGATGAGGCAGGCGAGGCACTCAGTGAAGAGCAGCTTGCCGAGATTGAAACACAAAACGCGCTACGCAAGCAGCAATTAGAAAGTGGCCGTCATTATGTGCCTGAAGCCATTGCCGTCTTGCTTACCCAATTAAATGATGCCCAGCGTGAAGCTTTGGTGCAACGACTCACTGATTCAGGTGCTACTTTTAATAAAGGGGCTTTTAATAAAGGGCTAAGTGCTAAAGGATTGGGCAATCAAGGTTTAAACAGTACAGGCGCAAGTGGCACACCATCGGCCTTGTCATTTTCTGCAATCACCTCGTCGGCTACGTCATCGACTACATCATTGACCAGTATTAATAATCCGCTTAATCAAGTGCAAAGTTTTGAACGTAGCACGGGTAAAGTATCGCTTGAGATACAAGTCAATAACCTGCTGGGTGAGCATATACGTATTCATCAGCAGACCTTAACCTTTGCCGTCGATGATTTCTTAAATCGTTTGCATCATCATGATACCCAAGTTATCCCTGCCTATAGACGTTATCTGGCCATGCGCTCAGAGATATTGCATGACTCAAAAGAGACGTTGCGACTGGACGAATTTATGCCGCGTCCACTGTCTTCGTTTGTGCGTAACCGTCTGATTAACGAGAGCTATCTGCCACTTATCGGTGACAATCTTGCCAAACAGATGGGCACGGTCGGCGAGGATAAGCGTACCGATTTGATGGGTATTCTCATGATGATATCGCCGCCAGGTTATGGTAAAACCACCTTGATGGAATACGTGGCAAATCGTCTTGGCCTTATCTTTATGAAGATTAACTGTCCGTCACTTGGTCATGACGTCACCTCATTAGATCCAGAAAAAGCACCAAATGCTACCGCCCGAGAAGAGCTGAATAAAATCAACTTGGCATTTGAGATGGGCAATAACGTCATGCTCTATCTCGATGATATTCAGCATACCCATGCGGAATTTTTGCAAAAGTTTATCTCATTGGGTGATGGTACACGCCGTATCGATGGTGTCTGGCAAGGAAAAACCAAGACCTATGACATGCGTGGCAAAAAGTTCTGCGTGGTCATGGCAGGTAACCCATATACCGAAAGCGGCGAAGCTTTAAAGTGCCAGACATGCTCGCCAACCGTGCCGATATCTATAACTTAGGCGATATCATGAGTGGCATGGAAGAAGTGTTTGCGCTTAGTTATATCGAAAACTCGCTGACTTCCAATAGTGTCCTCGCGCCACTGGCCAATCGCGACTTAAGCGATGTGCATCGCTTGATCAAAATGGCAAAAACGGACAACGCCAACCTCGCCCAAGCGCAAAGCAGCGATCTAACGTATCCATATAGCACCTCAGAGATTAACGAGATTATTGCGATCTTGCGTCATATGTTTCGAGTGCAAGCAGTCATTTTGGACGTCAACCAAGCTTATATTGCTTCCGCCTCGCAAGATGATAAATATCGTGTTGAGCCGATATTTAAGCTACAAGGCAGTTATCGTAATATGAATAAGATGACCGAAAAGCTGTCGGCGGTCATGAATGAGAATGAGCTAAACCAGCTGATAGACGATCACTATTTGGGCGAGTCGCAGCTATTGACCCAAGGCGCAGAGAGCAACTTGCTCAAGCTTGGCGAGATGCGCGGCACCTTAACCGAGGAAGAAAAAGAGCGTTGGGCGCAAATCAAAGCGGACTTCTTACGTAATAAAGCCATGGGCGGTGAAGATGGTGATACTGGCGCACGTATCGTCGCCCAGTTGGTCGATTTGGCCAGTGGCTTCAATGCCATCAGTAGCCAGTTTGAGACATACTTAACGAAAAACGACCCAGAGCGAATCGCTCGCTTACGAGAAGCAGGACAACAAGCGCAACTCGATGCCCAGCTAAACGCCCAATTAGAAGCACAGAAAATACTTGCCGATAGCGTCGTTAATAATGCCAAAGTCGTCAGCGATAGCATCGATAACGGCTTTGAAAAAAAGTCTGAATCAGCTGATGCAAATATACAAGCATGATCACAACGCTGAGAAGGCAGAAGGCGAGTATCTCAAGCAAAACCAATATGCACAAAAACAGCTCATGGTGCAGCTGGTCAATGCCGTTGAACAACTGGCGCAAAAAATGGCGGATAGCCTGGTTAGCAATAATGAGAATCAAACAGCCGATAGCGATATCCCTGATATTCATCAGCAGACCGCATTGATGGCAACTGCCCTCAAGCAAGCGTTAGAGCCATTGACGATGCGGATGGATGAGAAGCTGGCGATTGATACCAGTACCGATCAATCTGGTAAGTTAATCGTTAATAGTCTCAACAGGCTTAATAAAATCTTTGACGACTATGATTAGTAGACTATAGTGACCAGTGACTAATGTAGTAAACAAACCAATGAGAAAATTATGGCGCACAAAAAGAAGAACGTCCGCAAAAAACTTTGCCCTGTCTGCGAGCGCGAGTTTAGTTGGACTAAAAAGCTGGATAAAAACTGGGAGAGCATGGTCTATTGCTCCGACCAATGCCGACGGGTAAAAAAATATGAAGGGTTAGATCATCAAAAAGAAGATAAATAGACAGTAAACATTAACCATAGATATTAGATATACGGCAGAAGGGAGCAAATAATGGCACATAAAAAAGTAAACTTACCGCAAAAAACCTGCCCCGTCTGCCAGCGTCCATTTACGTGGCGTAAAAAGTGGGAGAAGGACTGGGAGCAGGTGATTTACTGTTCTGAGCGGTGTCGGCGGGGTAAAAAGCATGGTTGACTTGAAATTCTAATTGCATGATTTAGCTACAAACTATGATTTGTATAAGGTGTGCAGCCTAAAAAGATTTGCTTACTAAACTAAAAAAAATAGCCATTGTAATCTACTTGCATAAGCCATGTACCTACTGTAGTTTTGGCTAAATTACATATTTGATACAATGGTAACAGGCTATTCAAATGTTAAAGTCCTAGCATGGATTTTTTTGAAATGAGGGACGTGGTTTAGAGTTCAAATATTGACGCAAGTTGAATATTTTCAGTTAGTTAAGTAGAGGAGTGACTTGAGTTTATTTATATTAATCTTATATATACATATCCTAATTCTGATAGAATAGCTTGGGTACTCAAGTTATAAGCGAAGAAATTCATTAAACAGGAAGTTTCTTGAGTAACTTTATCTTAGTATATATCAAACTTACACCCTACTAGCAATGCGGCTAGAGAGTTTATATTTAGATGGAAAAATCTATGAGTTTTAAGGATCTTAATCTAAGATTGTCTGATTTAGACAGTTGTATGGATGAATATTGTGAAGAGCAAAATATAAAATACAAATTAAAAAAACCAAACTAGCTCGAAAAAAAATTATGAGATTTTAAGACCAGGTCAAGAACCTGCTATGTTAACACTTCACCTTTCAAAAAAAGGTACAACTACACTGCAATACAATCAGGGGAAGAATCCTGAACTTAGCTTGCAAGTTGCCGAGCACATACGTAGAAAGCTTTGTGATTTAGAAATATCAATTCTAAATATGAGTATAGCAGGTATTGATGAAACCCTAATTGAATTTATGAAAGAACGAATAGAAGAAGTTAGAGAGTCAAATAATATAACTATTGAAGAAAAAAAATATAAATGGTGGCATTCAGTTAGTATTGGAATCACAGGTTTATAAAGATAAATTAACGATTTCTTATTATAATAATACTAAAAAACTACAAATTCAGGGAAGACCTTTATCTTGTTACAAGGAAGTTGCCTATGCATTGACTTTACAGCTTGACCTAGAAACTCTGAGTAAAGTACTTTACAAAAAAGATGAAGCTGACTGTAACATTATTAGACCTGAAATGGCGGTGGAATTAGTCAAAAGTCGCTTGCCTAATGCGTATGATAAATTACCAAAACTTATTCAAAACTTATTGGTATCTAGTAACTGTATTAGATCTGCTTCTCCAGATTTAACTGAATACTCATTATTGACCTATGCTGAATTAAGGTCTTTGGAAGGTGTAATTAAAACACATCTTTCGGAAAACGGAATCGTGCAACAGCCTAGACATTTAGGTGAAGTATTTGAGTTAAATAAGGGAAAAAAAGGCAATTGGACTGAGTGAAAATTACAAGAGCTTACATTCAGGTGAGAAGTTGAATGAGGTGCTCAATGCTTACTCTTACTATTACAAAAGAAGACATTCACTTTTCCATATTGAGCAGTTTGCAGATTCAACATTAACTGTATCTACACTTGAAGGAGCAATAAATATTTGCAATAAAGTCTATGAGCTTATTGAGGATATTTATAGTTAAAATATGTTTAAATTAGCGTTTTACAGAACAAGAGAAAATAACGACATAGTCATCTGTTCAGGAGACGACTATGTTAATCTTTTTTCATTATTGAATAATATTAAAGCAGAATGGGATTCTATATCTAGAGGCGTTCCCAAGAGATTTCTTTTCGACTTATTTTTGACTAATGGTGACGATTCAAATCGTTTTGCATACTTGGACTATGATGGTCAAAAGTTTATTCATAATAGTTACAGAGTTGTTAACCCTGAAGAACTAGACTCCGAATTATTAGAAATGCAAAATAATAAATATGTTGATTATATTTAAAGATTGGATTTCACAAAAAGACTATTTTAAATTCACAGTCTTTTTTTTGCTAAATAACTATAGTATGGATCCTGCCAATTAGTGGAATTAACTGAATTAAACGATTCCAAAAGCTATTTTATAATTTTGGCTCTAACTATGTCTTAACTACTTTTATATCCCAATTTTTATACTCAATATAACCTTCTAGTTAAACTCAACTATTTTACCAACACTAAAATATCTACCATTAAGCTTTAAGTGATAAATTTAACGCTTACTTCGCATCTCTCTTAGCAAAAATATTCGCAACCAACGCACCACTAAAGTTATGCCACACACTAAATATCGCACTCGGTAAGGCAGCGACAGGGTTAAAATAAGTCGCGGCAAGGGCAGCGCCTAGACCAGAGTTTTGCATACCCACTTCTATCATAATCGCGCGACGTTGTTTCTCCGTAAAGCCAGACAGGCGAGCGATTACATATCCCAAGGTATAACCCGTCATATTGTGCAAGGCAACCACGATAAACACGATAGCACCGCTGTCTAAAATAGTCGCTTTAGACACTGCGACCACTGCCGCGATGATAATTGAGATACCCAATACCGATATCATCGGCAATACCTCAGTGACGAACTCTATCTTTTTACCCAGAAACTTATGAAAGATAACACCGAGTAATATCGGTAGGATGACGATTTTCGTAATGGTTATCATCATACTGGCTAGGTCGATATCGATCAGCTGACCGGCAAAAATGTTTAATAGAATCGGGGTCAAAAAAGGCGCAAGCAGGGTAGAGATAGAGGTAATCGCCACACTCAATGCCACATCACCTTTTGCCAAAAATGTAATCACGTTACTAGACGTACCGCCAGGACAGCAACCAACCAAGATAACACCGACTGCTATTAAAGGATCGAGGTTGAAAATGACCGTTAATAGGTAAGCGATCAAAGGCATGAGCGTGAACTGTGCTAATAGCCCTACCAGTACAGGCTTTGGTCGTTTGACAATTTCTAGGAAATCTTCCGTTTTGAGTGTCATGCCCATCCCAAACATAATGATGCCAAGTATGGGAACGATTAAAAAAGCCAACGAGGCAAAAAATTCAGGAAAAATAAATCCCAAAACAGCACTGACCAATGCCCAAATTGCAAAAGTTTTGCCAATCCAACTAGAAAGTAATGCAATCTGATTCATAGCCTGTCTCAAAATAATAAAGTAGACAATAATCTAGCATGGTTCTTGTCAGTAAATGATAAAAGTATTTTGCTATGAACGTAGCGATAAGTTTGCTGATAACAAATAAAGGATGCGCCATAAAAAAATGGCTTACCCATATTAAATAAGTAAGCCAAAAAAATAACTATCAGGTTCTATAACTTTACTAGCCAATCGACTATAAATTTGGATTTAACCACTTCTCAGCTGTTTTCATATCCCAGCCTTTACGCTCAGCATAACTCTCTAACTGATCACGACTGATTTTTCCGACGTTGAAGTATTCACTGTAGGATGCGAGTAATAGAATCCGCTGACCGATGACGCAGGCCACATCGCATAGCTTTCGGTTAGCGTTGTACCAATTGCATCTACCGTACCGAGCCAGTCAAACAATTTACCTTTTTCCGTATGCTCAGGGCAAGCAGGGTAGCCAGGTGCAGGGCGGATACCGACGTATTTTTCTTTAATCATCTCATCATTGGTAAGTGATTCGGTTGGTTGGTAGCCCCAGTACTCTTTACGTATTAGCTCATGTAAATGTTCGGCAAATGCTTCAGCTAAGCGGTCAGACAGCGCCTGTACCATAATGGCATTATAGTCATCGCCTGCTGCTTTGTATTGCTCAGCCAGTGCTTCTGTACCGACGATAGAAACAGTAAAGCCGCCCAAGTGATCAGTGTGGGTGTCTGATGGTGAGATAAAGTCTGCCAAGCTAAAGTTAGGCTTGCCGCTTGCCTTGTCGCTTTGCTGACGTAAGTGCTCAACTGGTAGGTCGGTTTACCACCATTTTGTGGGTCATTGTCATATACAGTGACGGTATCTGCGCCAGTACGGCGCGCTGGCATCAGTTTAAACACACCTTTCGCTACGATTGATTTTTCATCAATCATCTTTTGTAGTAGCTCTTCTGCATTTTCAAACAAATCGCGAGCCGCTTCACCAACCACATCATCTTGCAATATTTTCGGGTATTTACCGGTCAGACCCCAAGAGATGAAGAATGGTGTCCAGTCAATATAAGGCAGCAGATTCGCGATTGGATAGTCATCCAATATCACTTGTCCTAGTTTATTTGGCACTGGTGGCACATAGGTTTCCCAATCATACTGAAAGCCAATCTTGACTGATTCGGCATAGGTGACTTTGGCAGCTTTTGGTTGACGCTTAGCCAGACGCTCACGCACTTTGACATACTCTTCGCGTGTCTCATCGATGAGCGCTTGACGGTGTTCTTTTGATAGTAATTTGGTCACCACACCGACTGAGCGCGAAGCATCCGATACATAGATGACGCCATCGTTTTGATATTGCGGCTCGACCTTGACGGCAGTATGCGCTTTCGACGTCGTTGCACCGCCGATCATCAATGGTAGTGTCATGCCGCGCTCTTGCATTTGCTTGGCGACATAGACCATCTCATCGAGACTTGGGGTAATCAGACCAGACAGACCGATGATATCAACTTTTTCTGCGATGGCAGTATCGAGGATTTTTTTCACATGGCACCATGACGCCCAAATCGACGATATCATAGCCGTTACAGCCAAGCACCACACCGACGATGTTTTTGCCGATATCATGCACGTCGCCTTTGACGGTTGCCATTAGGATTTTACCTTTGACTTCGCCTTCGACTTTTTCCGCTTCGATATATGGGTTTAGCCACGCAACAGACTGCTTCATCACGCGGGCAGATTTTACGACTTGCGGTAGGAACATTTTACCAGCACCGAATAGGTCACCGACGATATTCATACCGTCCATGAGCGGCCCTTCGATGACTTCTAGCGGTTTAGGGTACTTCTCCCATGCTTCTTTGGTATCCGCTTCGATAAAGGTCGTCACGCCCTTGACCAGTGCGTGGGCGATACGTTCTTCTACCGTGCCTTCGCGCCAGCTCATATCGACGGTACTGTCTTTTTTCTTACCGCCATCTTGGTAGTTTTCAGCGACCGTCATTAGACGTTCAGTCGCATCTTGACCAGTTTCACCTTGATTGCGATTGAGCATGACGTCTTCGATAGCGTCACGGGCTTCCTTTGGAATATCATCGTACAGCTCAAGCATGGCTGGGTTGACGATACCCATGGTCAGGCCGTTTTTGATCGCGTGGTATAAGAATACGGAGTTGATCGCTTCACGGATTGGGTTACCACGGAAACTAAACGATACGTTGGATACGCCACCCGAGACCATGGCATTTGGCAGGTTTTCCGTAATCCAGCGTGTGGCATTTATAAAGTCAGCACCGTAGTTATTATGTTCGGTGATACCCGTGGCAACGGCAAAGATATTTGGGTCAAAGATAATGTCCTCGCTAGGGAAGCCCACTTCGTTGACCAGCACATCATAGCTACGCTTTGATATCTCAATTTTGCGCTCGTAAGTATCAGCTTGTCCATCTTCATCGAATGCCATAACGATAATCGCGGCACCATAACGCATGCATAATTTGGCACGTTCAACGAACTCAGCATGACCTTCTTTTAATGAGATAGAGTTGACGACAGATTTACCCTGTGTACGTTTAAGGCCTTCTTCGATAATGTCCCATTTAGACGAGTCAATCATCAGTGGCACACGGCTGATATCTGGTTCGCCTGAGACCAAGTTGACGAAATGAATCATCGCTTGCTTGGAGTCGAGCATGCCTTCGTCCATATTGATATCGACGATTTGCGCGCCGCCTTCGACCTGATCGCGAGCGACATCGAGTGCTTCGGTATAGGCTTCTGTTTTGATCAAACGTAGGAATTTTTTTGGAGCCTGTGACATTGGTACGCTCACCAACATTGACAAACAAGCTATCAGAGTTGATGGTAAATGGCTCTAGACCTGATAGTCGGCAGGCAGGCGCTATCTCAGGAATGACACGCGGTGGATAGTTTGCCACGACTTTAGCGATTTGACGGATATGCTCAGGTGTCGTACCACAGCAGCCGCCGACGATGTTTAAAATACCAGCTTTGGCAAAACCTTCGAGCAGAGCAGCCGTTTCTTCAGCGGTTTCGTCATACTCACCAAACTCATTGGGCAGACCAGCGTTTGGATGCGCAGAGACAAAGGTATCAGCGATGTTTGACAATGTCTGAATATGGGGACGTAGCGCATCAGCACCTAGCGCACAGTTAAAGCCAACAGATAGAGGCTTGGCATGGCGGATAGAGTTATAAAACGCTTCAGCCGTTTGACCTGATAGCGTGCGACCTGACGCGTCGGTAATCGTACCTGAAATCATGATTGGCAACTCAAAGCCAATATCATCGAATACACCAGTGATTGCAAATATCGCCGCTTTGGCATTGAGCGTATCAAAGATCGTCTCAATCAAAATAATATCGACACCGCCTTCTATCAGGCACAAGGTCGCTTCACGGTAGTTTAGGACCAGCTCATCAAAGGTAATGTTACGAAAGGCAGGGTCATTGACATCAGGTGATATGGAGCACGTGCGTGAGGTCGGTCCCACAACACCAGCGACAAAGCGCGGTTTTTCAGGCGTCTTGGCGGTAAATTCATCAGCCGCCTCGCGCGCAATTTTGGCTGCTGTCTTATTCAGTTCAGGCACCAAGTACTGCATGTCGTAGTCAGCCATCGATAGACGCGTACCATTAAAGGTATTGGTCTCGATGATATCCGCACCAGCCAACAGATGATCGTGATGAATATCTTTAATCATGTGCGGCTGGGTCAGCACCAGCAAATCATTATTACCGCGCACATCTTGGTCGATATCGGCAAAACGCTCACCACGATAATCTGATTCTTCTAGTTTATAGGTCTGAATCTGCGTACCCATTGCCCCATCTAACATCAAAATGCGTGATGCCATCTGCTCAGTGATACGGGCGCGCGCGGTGAGCTGCTGCTCCTTATAAGGAAAGACAGCAGGTGGCGTCAAGATAAAGTCATCAGCAGATGATGCGTCAGAAGTAGTATCAGAGTGAGAAGAGGTCGGTGAGGTCATCGTTTGAGTCATAGGTGCGCTGCTTATATCATCAATATTGTAAAAGGAAGGAATAACAAACCAATAGAGTACAAAGTCTTATAAAGGAAATCGTCAAATTTGAATTATTCTAGCATGAAAAATATAGCACTTATGGATACTGCCCATTCTACTTTTACCATAGACAAGCAGATACCTATTCACTGAGCTGCTGAGCATAGCGTTAGATTGTATTTCATAAAGAATATGTGCACAAATGAATATCATTTCGCTAAGGGGTTACATAAAGCTTTTCTTTTGCAAATGAAAGCCTACGGTAATGCTCAGAAGTCAGACAGAATTTACACCCGCACCACAAAAAATTGCGCAAAGGCAGGTTGATAAAGATTGCTTACATGTTAATTTAATTTCAGAAATACAAGGTCTTAGTAAGTCCTACTTATAAATATAGGCTCATTTATTAGCAATAACTGGTACTAAGAGTATCAGTGTTAGCAGTACATTATGGTGAGCAAATGGCATTAGCAGGCAGGATGATCTGTAAGACAGTAATACCATAGTTGAAACAATACCAACGTCGAAGAAATTCAAATCATTAAGGAAAATGTTATGAAACTTACTAAAATTGCCACCATTGGTACATTGGCTATCTCAATCGCAGGTCTAAGTGCTTGTAATAATATGATGCCAGCAAAGACGGGCGATATGAAAGCACCGATGCACAGTCAGAGTATGGCTAAGATGAATGTTGTACAAATTGCCCAAAGCAATCCTGATTTTTCAGTATTGGTAGAAGCGGTACAAGCAGCAGGCCTAGTCGATATGTTGTCTGATCCTAATGCTCACTATACGGTATTTGCACCGACCAACGCCGCCTTTATGCAAGCATTGCAAGAAACAGGTATGACCAAAGCACAGTTATTTGCC
This sequence comes from Psychrobacter sp. JCM 18901, assembly GCF_000586435.1. Taxonomy (GTDB): domain Bacteria; phylum Pseudomonadota; class Gammaproteobacteria; order Pseudomonadales; family Moraxellaceae; genus Psychrobacter. Next base: position 36,742 of record NZ_BAWH01000016.1, on the reverse strand, counting down.
AATAAGCCATTATTGACCAAAGTATTGGGTTATCACGTAATCGCGGGTGATATGGCGATGTATGCCAAAGATGTGAAGCCTGGCCACGTAATGACCGCTAGCAAAGACACGCTAATGGTGACCAAAGAAGGCAAACTAATGGATGAGAATGGTCGCACGACGAATATTGTGAAGACCGATATCGCTGCCAACAATGGTGTCGTCCATGTAATCGATAGAGTATTGTTGCCTAAATAAGTATTAACTGAGGCATACCAACTGTATTTATTATAAGACTAAGCAGCCATTGTTTATGATGATTTCATTATCAGACAATGGCTGTTTTAGACTTTAGAGCTTTATCTGTATAAGTTTCTATTTAGGTTTAAATTTTAAAACAGACATCTAAAAGTAGTCAATCAACGGCATTCTATCTCAAACGTCGCAATAACTGATATACAAGCAAACAATGCTATATACGTGATTGATACAGTGTTGCTACCTAAGTAAATACCATTTAAAAATTAAACAGTTAGACTGAGAACTATCAATATAACGGACTAAATAGTATGACTAAGTAATTGATACATTTATCAATCATTGGTCATCATTATATTTATCGAAAGTTATTAATTTAAATAAATCCCTTAATCAATTATTTATCCAAAAAGGAATTACCTATGTTAAAGAAGAACTTGTTATCTATCGCAGTTGTAACCGCAGCCATGTCACTAGCAGCGTGTAACGATACAGAGACTGTTGCAGAGCCAACTGAACCAGAAGCGACTGAAGAAATGGCAGTTGAGCCAGTTGCTGAGACAGAAGCTGTTGAAGCTGAGCCAATGGCCGAAATGGACATAGAAGCGACTCAAACTATCGCTGAAATTGCAGCAGAGAACGAAAACCTAACTATCTTAACCGCTGCGCTACAGGCTGCTGGTCTTGATACTATGCTAATGGAAGAAACTAAGCATACTGTATTTGCCCCAACTGATGATGCGTTTGCGCCAGTACTAGAAAAACTAGGCGTGACTAAAGAAGAGTTGTTGGCCAATACAGATTTGCTAAAAACGGTTCTTCCTTACCATGTACTAGCAATGGAAGTTAAAGCAGCTGATATCCCATACGGTACTGAGATCGAAACAGCGAATGGCAAAACCATTACTATCAGTGAAGATAATGTGATTACTGATGCTACTGGTAATACAGCGAATATCACTGGTACAGATATTATGGCAACCAATGGTGTGGTTCACACTATCGATGCAGTATTAATGCCTGAATAAGCTGTCTATTGACGCGTAGATTCGTAATCTACAAGTTATTTAAAGAAAGCCTAGCCATCGTGCTAGGTTTTTTTATGTCTATGAATTAAAAATAGGGGAACTGTGGTTTACCTATACTGGTACGACGACTTAATTAATATAAAGTAGTTTAATGCTAAAGCGAGCTCTATAAAGAAGACAGGCAAAATACAAAATAACAGTCAGATGTTATTTCGAATACAGATTAATTTTGAGAATAAAAGGGCAGTTTTAAGGTGTTAAATCAGTTCTTATGAACGTGGGCTTCGATGTTTTCCAGTAAGCTATTCTGTAGCGTTTTAGAAAAATATTCAAACAAAAAAGCCCGAGAACATGGTCTCGGGCTTTTTTTTATTCAATAAGATTAAATAGCAATCCTATTAAATCAACTTACACTTTATCTTTACGTAATGGGTCAGCGTTCATGCTTTTTTTGCTGTGCTAGATGACGCTCTTCCCAATACGGTGCGTTTTTGATACCAAATTTAGCAGGATCAAAACTATAGCGAGTTACGCCAGCTTTACACTGAGCTTCATAGTCTTTAAGCATAGTAAGTGTTGGACGAGCCACGATGAAGATGACAAGAATACCAACAATGTTAAGCCAAGCCATAAGACCAACACCGATATCACCAATTGCCCAGATATAACCAGCTGAGTTTAGACCACCATAAGCAACCATCGCCATGATAAGCACTTTCACTAGGAATAAACCAGTTCTGTTCGCACTACGACCGAGGAAGCGTGTTAAGTAAGCCACGTTTACTTCAGCGATGTAGTAGTAAGCCAGAATTGTTGTAAAGGCAAAGAAGAATACAGCGATTGCGATAAAGGCATTACCAAACGTACCGTATACAGATTCCATTGCCATTTGCGTGAACGCAGGAGCATTGATTTCAGTAGTAGCAGCAACGTTCTGTACGATGAACTGACCATCTGGTAGCGTACCTTGAATGTTGTACATACCAGTAGACAAGATCATGAATGCAGTAGCAGAACATACTAGTAGTGTATCAACATATACTGAGAATGCCTGAACGAGACCCTGCTGTGATGGATGCTCAACTTCAGCAGCAGCAGCAGCGTGAGGACCTGTACCCTGACCAGCTTCGTTAGAGTAGATACCACGTTTCACACCCCAACCGATCGCAGCACCAAAACCTGCTTGGGCAGTGAATGCATCACCAACGATCATACCAAACACATCTGGAATCAAGCTGAAGTTGCTGAACATGATGATTAGCGCTAGAGCAATATAACCTAATGCCATGAAAGGTACTGCAAACTCAGTAAAGGTTGCAATACGCTTAATACCACCAAAGATGATGATACCTAGCACCACTAAGATGATAGCCAAGCCGACCAAACGCATAGAGCCAACTTCTAGGCCTGCAACGTTCATGATCGTACCTTCGCCCATTACCTGTGCAAATGCACTGATAACACCGTTCGCCTGTACACCAGGTAAGAACATACCACATGATAAAATAGAAGCGATTGCGAAAAGGATACCGTACCACTTTTGACCAAGGGCACGTTCAAAGTAATAAGCTGGGCCACCGCGATATTCGCCAGTTACCACATCTTTTTCTTTGTAAATCTGAGCAAGAGTAGATTCGACATAGGCTGTAGATGCGCCTAGAAAGGCTACGATCCACATCCAGAAAACAGCACCTGGGCCACCGAAGCCGATAGCAGCAGCTACCCCAGCGATGTTACCCATACCCACACGACCAGCGAGTGAGACGGCAAGTGCCTGAAATGATGAGATACCTTGTGCACTAGATTTACCAGTGAATAGGAGTTTGATCATCTCACCGAATAGACGTACTTGTACAAAGCGCGTCATAATGGAATAGAACAGACCGGCACCCAAGCAGAGATAAATCAGCGCTGGGCTCCAGATAATTCCATTTACTAAGTTAACTAAACCTTCCATATTTATGTTCCTAGTACTGTCTCAAGGTGGCACTGTTTGCTAGGAGTAAACTAACTGGTTAACTTACTTATTTAAGTTAAGCAGTTAAAGTCTCTGCATCGACTTATTTGTTGTCTAAGTCTCATGTGCTTGGCCACCAAGAATGGACTGTAGTTGTCTGTATTTACCCGCGTATCTCTCAGTAATACGGACTATTTGCATAGCGCTTATCACTGACAATATAAATATCAGCTGCGTTTACTATTATTCTACAACCTCAACTACTGCGGTCTTCTATCATCATGTTATACATCAGATGAGTCATAAGTTGACCGGCGGATAAAACAGGCGGTTATATAATTAAATATCCATCACCATGATGGCATTCAACTTACTATGAGCTGTCTTGAATAAATACATGACTGGTATGGCGAATTAACAGTATTAAGCGATAATTTGACAGTTAATTGATGTTTTTATTAAGAAATTAACAACTCGCTAATACTAATCAAACTATAAGTCCACTACCAAATGTATTCAAACCGTACGGCTACGTAACTGCAATTTGCCATATTTTTGTACTAATTACTAGAAATTTCTTTATAGACGGTAGATATATTCGTATTTTATGTCGTAGATACATTAGCAAGATTTGCATAATATATAAATAATTGTTTGTACTTTCATAACATTTAGTCTGATTACGCCAGACTGCTAGATTTTTGCTCTATATCTATCATGATAAAAACGCGTTATCGTTGACGCTATGCGGTTGTGTTTTGGTAACGGTCAATTGTAAAAAGCCGTATATAACGCCATCATTAGGACAACTTATTTTGATATCATGCTGATAGAGTGATGCGCAGATATACAATATATAGAGCGCATGACTGCCGTATGAATACTAAGAAACTTAAAAATATTAAAAACGTGGTACTGGATATTTGTTATTTATCATTATTAGGAGAATCAACAATGACGCGTAAATCTATTATGAAGCCGATGTTGCTAGCCGCTTTATTGACAACTTCTACGGTTGGTCTAAGTGGCTGTGGCTATAACAACTTGCAAGCACAAGATGAGCAGGTCACTGCTTCATGGTCAGAAGTGGTCAACCAGTATCAGCGCCGTTCTGATTTGGTGCCAAACTTAGTCAAAGTCGTACAGCAGTATGCCGAGCAAGAGCAAGAAGTCTTCACCCAAGTGGCAGAAGCTCGCTCACGTGCAGGCGGTATCACGGTGACGCCAGAAGTACTCAATGATCCAGAAGCGATGGAGCGTTATGCAGCAGCGCAAGAGCAGATGACAGGGGCATTGTCACGTTTGATGGCAGTATCTGAGCGTTATCCAGATCTAAAATCAGATGCACTGTTTCAGGACCTGCAAGCGCAGTTAGAAGGTACTGAAAACCGTATTGCTGTGGCTCGTAACCGCTATATCCAAGAAGTGCAGGGATACAACACAACGGTACGTCAGTTCCCAACCAACATCACTGCAAAAGTATTTGGTATGGACACTAAGCCCAACTTTAGTGTGGCTAATGAAGAGGCGATTTCAACCGCACCAAGTGTTGATTTTGGCGACTCTGCAGAAAAGTCAGCTGAATAAAATTTAGAATTAATGTGACGACAGAGCAGCATAGGCAGCTCTGTTTATTTAGCTAATGGTTCAATGATGATTAGTTAGAGTCTATCAATTGGTAAAGATGTTATCTGAGGTGGTATAGATTAGATGAATAATTCAAAAGCAATCTTATCAGCATTACTGTTTACGTTAGGTGTCGTCAGCGTGCCTGCATTGCACGCTGCACCCAATGATACAGCGGTGGCGACAGATAGCACCTCGAATCTGCAAAACCGTAGTGTCGAAGAGTTGGTGGCTGTTGCTAAAGCAGGCGAGTCTAACGAAGCAATCAATGATGCTGTATTAAATAATGATGCTATCAATGAAGCGGTGCTCGGCAACGACGCTATCAATCAAAACGCAGATAACCAAAGCACAGCAAATGATACAGCTAATGCTCAAGCAACCGCTCAGCCACCTGTACGCTCCAGTGCCGAGGGTGTTGACGCTGATAAGTTGATACTCAATGAACCAGTCGTTGATCAAGCCAATATTTTAAATCCTCAAGAGAAGCTACGTCTAGAGGCGCAGCTTCGAAGTATTTATCAGCAGGGATTAGCACAAGCAGCGGTGGTTATCGTACCAACTACCAATGGCGTACCAATATTTGATTATGCCTTGCAAGTTGCTGAGAAGTGGGAATTGGGTGATGAAGCTATCGATGACGGTCTGCTAATTGTGGTCGCTGTCAATGACCGTGATATGTATATCCTAACGGGTTACGGGCTAGAAGGGGTGTTGCCAGATGCTGCGCTCAACCGTGTCATTCGCGAAGATATCACGCCGTTATTTAAGCAAAATAACTATGGTGCAGGGATAATCGCTGGCGTTGAAGCGCTTAAAACACGATTGACTGCTGATCCTGAAGTCTTAGCCCGTGCTGATGCGCAAGCTGCAGAGCGCACTGCTCAGCAAAGCTCAGACGAGTTGCCGTCACCTATTTTCTTATTTATCATGGCGATGATTTTTGGTAGCTTTATTACGAATATATTGGGCCGAGTATTTGGTTCTATTATTACCGCTGGCGGGTTTTTTGCAGGTTCGATTGCCTTAGGTGGCGGCTTCTTCATGACGCTGATTATGGCAATCTTTATCTGGATGTTTTTGATCTCACGCGGCGGTGGCGGTGGAAAAGGCGGCGGCGGTAAAGGTGGGCGCAGAGGCGGCATGATTTTCTTACCCGGTATGGGCGGCGGTAGTGGAGGCGGCTTTGGCGGTGGTGGTTTCGGAGGAGGCGGCTTTGGCGGTGGCGGCGGTGGTTTCGGCGGCGGCGGTGCAGGTGCTCGTGGTAAGTATTCCACATACGCAAACAAAATAAACTCTACATAACCATCGAAAACGACGTACTTGAGGAAATAATATAATGGTAGAAGACAACGCTTCAAACCCCAGTTTTGCCCGCTGGTGGCGTCAAGTTTTGTTCGTCCCTTTATTACATAGTAAGTGGCTAACAACAGAATCCAAGGCACGCCTAACAGATGCTGTGACACGAGCCGAGCGTGGACATCGTGGTGAGGTGTTCTTGATTGTAGAAAACCATCTGCCTATCCAAGAGGCCTATCGCATGAACTGCCGTGAGCGTGCGATTGATTTGTTTAGCGAATATCGCGTCTGGGATACCGAAGAAAATACGGGCGTCTTGATCTATGTCAATATATGCGAGCGCAAACTAGAGATTGTCGCAGACCGAGGTATCAGCGCTCACGTTAGTCCAACGGTATGGAATGCAATGTGTGAAAAGGCGGTATCTGGTATTGCTACCCAAAAGACAGAAGAGAGCTTGGCTGAACTGCTGGATGAAGTGGGGCAGGTACTACGTCAGTATTATCATTTAGAGCATGATCCAGAAGGCAATGAGCTGTCTGATACAGTCGTATTTTTAAAGTAATTTGCGCCTTATACGGTTGTACTAAGAAGGTTGCTTTTATAAGTAGCTTGTCTATACGGTCAAAGGGTTTTGTTTTAGGCTATATGCTTTTAGTGTTAAAATAACTCTTTTGGGACAGATAATGCCTTATATACAGTTTGATTATCCTACTGTGCAATATCTGCTAGGCTCGTCTCGATAACACCATCATTGGAATACTATGATTGAATTAATAAAGAAACTACCGAAAGCTGAACTTCATCTACATATTGAAGGTTCGCTAGAGCCTGAGCTGATGTTTAGACTGGCCAAAAAGAACAACGTAGAAATACCTTATAAAGATATCGAAAATGTACGCAGTGCTTATAACTTCACCAATCTACAGACCTTTTTAGATATTTACTATGCGGGTGCAAACGTCCTGCTTACAAAGGATGATTTCTATGATTTGACATGGGAATATATTCTTAGATGTGTTGAAGATAACGTCATCCACACAGAGATATTCTTTGATCCGCAGACGCATACCGAACGCGGTGTACCTTTTGAAGCGGTCATCACAGGTATCAAAGAAGCGCTTGCAGATGCCAAAGCAAAATACGGTATTACATCATGCATTATTATGTGTTTCTTGCGTCATTTATCGCAAGAAGAAGCGTTTGAGACATTAGAGCAAGCACTGGACTATAAAGATGACATTATCGGTGTTGGTCTTGATTCATCAGAATTAGGCAACCCACCATCGAAATTTAAAGAAGTCTTCCAAAAAGCCAAAGAAGAAGGCTTCAAGTTGGTCGCTCACGCAGGCGAAGAAGCAGACTTCTCGTACATCTACGAAGCATTAGACTTATTGAATATCAATAGAATCGATCATGGTGTGCAGTCTATAAAAAGCCCAGAGTTGATGCAAAGACTCAAAGATGAGCAAATGCCACTGACCGTTTGCCCGAACTCAAATATCGAGCTAAAAGTCTTTGAGACTTATAAAGAGCACAATATTAAAGAGCTTTTAGATTACGGTCTAAATATCAGCGTTAACTCGGATGATCCTGCGTATTTCAAAGGCTACGTGAATCAAAACTTTATCAATCTATATGAGAATTTACCGATTACGGAAGACGATGTTATTACATTAGTAAAGAACTCTTTTAAATCGGCATTTATTAGTGATGAGTTAAAAGAAGCTTACTTGGCGAGAGTTGATCTTGCATTGAAATAACTTTAACGAGTTTGTTGTTAGTAGCAAAGGCTTAACGGTTTATACAAATCGTTAAGCCTTTTTTTATTGTCTGTCATGCAGCAATGTTTATAAGTAGTAGCAATTATAAAGCCGTAATCTCTGCTATAAGCAGTGGCAAAACGATTCCTGCCTTTTCTGCTAGTGTGATATCGACGATAGTATTTGGTGTTGGGTCAGGGTTTATTTCAATAACTTGCGCGCCATTTTGTTTGGCTAATTGTGCCAATCCAGCTGCAGGATAAACCAAGCTTGAGGTACCGATACTGATAAACACTTCGCAATTAGCTGCAGCATCTTCGGCAGTCTGCCATGCCTGTACAGGTAGTGCTTCGCCAAACCAAACAATATCTGGTCTAATATAACCGTCGCAATGCGGACAGCTAAGCAGTGTTTCATCAAAACTCATAGTATCTTGATTATCGTATGACGCTCTCGATTGATCTTGATAAGGTATCTCACACTGACCACAGCGGTTACGCCACAGATGACCATGCAGGTGAGTCACCGCGCTACCAGCTTGCTCGTGCAAATCATCGACATTTTGGGTGATGAGTGTCAGCTGCTGATCGGAGGTTTGCGCATGATACTGCCATTGAGCCAACGCATGATGGGCTGGATTTGGCGCTTTGTCTGCGACCATTTGCCGACGCCATTGATACCATGACCACACCAGCTTTGGATCACGAGTAAACGCTTCAGGGGTGGCTAAGTCTTCGATACCGTAGTTCTCCCACAGCCCTGTTTGCTTATCCCGAAACGTTGGGATGCCGCTTTCTGCTGAAATACCAGCCCCAGTCAAAATGCAAATACGCAGTTTCGATGACAGCAGTTGTGCGGCAAGTTTTACTTCTGCTATTAACGCTGGTGATAATTCTGCTAACATGAGCCAACCCTTGCTAATAATGGATATTTTTACTTATGATAGACGGAATTTGGTGGCTTGTCATATTGTTCGCTGTCATCGCAGTTTTATGGTTTGTGGCAAAATCGCGCGGCGCAAAAGCAGGCGAAAAGCATAATGGCGCAAAATCAAAAAATGCAACACCGAATGATGCGCTGCAAAAAAACATCAGCGATATTAAAGCAGCATTTTGCTGATTATCGAGTCACGCGTAAGGCAAATCATTTGCTCGTTAGCAAACAAGATAAAAAAATTGCGATGATTACGATTGATAAAAAGATTGCTGAGGGTCAGCGCCGTTTGGGTGATGTGCCCGTGATCAATTATCACCGTATACCTAGCCGTGCTCAATTGACTGCCAATTTACAAGATGCAGAGTAATTTTGCTATATAGTCAATCCTCTATAAATTGGCTACGGTGTCAGTCTCGCTCAGTCTACTACTTGTAGTACTTTCACTCGGCTTCCTTGTATCCAAATTATACTGAATCGAGTATAGGTGAGAGCACTAGAAGTATACAAGCACAGAAAAACCGCAAACATTTTGATATGTAGGTTTGATTAGTATAGGTAGTTTAAGATAGTACTAAGGAAAGGTAGAGCGAGGTTGTAATTAGACTATAATCAGTTCAATATAATTTCGATACAAGGAAACTGAGCGCAAGTTATACATTAGTATGCTTAGCGAGGATGACGATGTAGCGGATTTATATAGACTTGACTATACCTGATGCTAGCGCATCCAAAGTACTACAAGAACAGCATGAAAAATTAGGCGATTATAGTTATTGTACTGAATGTGCTGAAAACTTAATGGAAGCTTCTGGCGGTCAAGGCAAAGTTATTATTTTTGGTTCAAAAGATGCAAAATGGGATGATGGTTATTCTTGGGGGCTTAATGAAACAAGTCCTAACTTAAATATACCTACTAAAACCACCAATAATGCTGAATATACGTATCATTCAGTTTATACAGACGGTAAGTATATATATGATCCTTTTGTATCTGATAAACCTATTCCACAAAGTGACTATACACAAATATTAAAGGATAAAAATCCTAACGGGGTATCATGGCGAATTAAAGTGAGACAGACTCACCTGATATCCCAGAGCTTAAGAAAGGAGGTTTTTAATGGAACAGGATGAAGATAGAAATATTGGTAATAGATTTAGATTTACTTTAATTCAATATGTAAGAACAGGTTGGTGGCGTATTAGTAATAAATATGGTGAAGACAACTATATTTTTTTGCTTAGTTTTCCACACTCATACAGATGATGGTGATAAAACAGAAGCACTTATTCGTCCATTACTTAACGATTTCTGGTTTTTTTGATCGTTTTGCCTCTAACCGCTTTTTACTTTGTTCAGAGTTATATCATCAACTGTCAATTATCGAGAAAAGAGATATACAGTATATTAATGAAAAATATCCCAATCTTGGTTATGAAACAGGTATCGAATTAAGAAAATTAATAAAAAGAATTGATAAAACAGAAGATAGATAAATAGCTGTCTTACTTGTGAGAATAAAAATTAAAAGATAAAGCAATGAAACGACTCAAATCAACGTTATTAACTGAACTAGATGGCAGATGGTATTACCAGCGTCAAACTTACACTGGGATTTTATTTTTTGATAAAGAAAATTACTTAATAGAAGCTTTCGAGGTTACAGATGGTGTAATAACTAAACCTTATACGCCTATTTGCCAATATAAGCCTATTTCATATCCACAAATAGATTGTAGTGATTTCTGGAATATAGATGAAGACGACTATGGTTGTGGGATGATTCCGCAACGTTACATGGGTGAACCATATCATGGTATATCTTATACTTTCTTAAATGGTATATGTAAAAGTGAATCATACACAGATGAGAAAGGACAAACTTTTAATTCAATATTATGGTATGAAAATAAAGAAGACCCTTATGAATTTGAATTAAATTATGCTAATTATGAGAGTGGGAGCTACGTATATACGGAGTGTTTTTCCTTAGAAGAAAGCATAGACTCTGGAAGCTTTTCTTATAGGAAGTATGACGAGATAGATAGTAATAAAAGACTGAAGCATATTTTCGTAAGTAATAACTTTAGATCGATAGAGTGACAGGGTTTGGTGCTGCTGGTAATGAAATTCAAGAAAAAGACTATCTTAAATGTCCTTTTTCTCTACCTAAATATTTTGAATTGCTAGAGAACTACAAGATATTGAAAATGAATAGCAATTGGTTCAGAATTTGGCTTAGCGATGATATTAATGAGTCATTAGTTAGAGAATGGATATTGAATGAATCTCTTGCTGAGACAGAGTCTATTTTGGTATTAGATATTGAACATCTTGATACCTTAATTTTTTTCAATGATAAAATTAACCTCCCATACTTGAAGAGATTAGAATTGAAAAATAGCCAGCTTGCTGGAAAAGATACTTTTGATCAAAAAGAAATGGATAAAGTTGACGCATTAAAAGCAACTCATCCACATTTTGAGGTAGTAACAAATTGATTTGCCTAATTCTAGATGTGTATTATCAAGAAACCGATGCTATTACAGCAACTGTTGCAGGTATCCGCTTCGAAGGCATTGAACAATCCCGTGTTCTAAGCGAGCATATTGTAGAAGTTAATGACGTTGCGCCTTATGAGCCAGGTCAGTTCTATAAACGAGAAATGCCTTGCTTACTGGCCTTGATCAACCAAATCAAAGAGTCTTTTGATGTCATTATCATAGACGGCTATGTATTTCTGGATAGTGTTGGCAAAGCAGGATTAGGCAAATATCTGTATGATAACCTAGCCAATAAAAAGCCAATCATCGGTATCGCTAAAAATCATTTCTATGACATTACAGAAGACTATGCCGTTTGGCGAGGGATAAGTAAGCGCCCTCTATATGTCACCAGTATTGGTATAAACATTACAATGGCGAAAGAGATGGTCAGTGAAATGGAAGGTGAACATCGAATACCTAAAATGGTCTCTGATGTAGATAAACTCGGGCGTCATTTAAAAATAAGCTAAAAAAAACGTCAGAAATAGAGCAAGATATAATTATTCAAGCCAACATACTATCTTGTTTTATCAGGCTGATTTATTCGAAGCTAATAGTACTAGTAACGACATTACTGCATAAGACGTAGTGGCACTATAAAATAGTGGTGCGCTCGGCGGGAATCGAACCCACGACCCTCGGCTTCGGAGACCGATACTCTATCCAACTGAGCTACGAGCGCATATGATAACGATATGTCTGACTGTCACGCTTAGATGCGCATGATAATTAGCATAAGGTGTCTAGAAATAAAGACCGCTTAGTCTAACAAATAAAAAGCATAAAGCCAATAAATGACAGTCGCGATTGAGGTTTTTTAAGAAAAAACAGTCAAGTCATTAAACAAGCATGGCAATTTACCTGCCTTTTCCCTTATAATGTTGGGGAGAATTCATATTTATAATCACCGATTGCAAGTGCGCTGGCACGCGGGATGGCTGTCTACTATTGAAGACTTAGAGGTCGTCAAAGGAGGACAGACGGAATGTCCGAGCCGTGCTAGTCCTTGTATACGTAATAAGAGAACGTGACGAATGAGAAAAGTAGTTATGTTATCGGCAGCTGCCATTCTAGGAATCGCTAGTATCGCGGTGAGCCAAGCTGAAGATGTTGTAGACACTCCTGTAACTGCGTCAGACGTAGCAGAAGGCCAAGAGGTCGTAGAAGCTGCTCCTGAAACGCTAGGTGACGATACCCAAGCTGCTGCAGATACGACAGATGGTGCTGCGCCTACTGACGAAGCCGCTCCAGCAGAAGGCGAAGAAACTGCCGCTGCAGCGCCTGCCGCTGATGAAGAGCCAATTCCACAAGATACGCCGCAAGTACAGAAGCTAATTGCTTTGTATCCTAATCTGATTGCGCGTATCCAGCCTGTTGCCAATATCTGTTTTGAAGATGGTGAAGCTTGTGATGTAACGGCACGCTCATCTGGCCCAGCTGCTGGCGACGGTCCTCGTGACGGTAAAGCGGTATATAATGCTGTATGTCATACTTGTCATACAGCAGGCCTGCTAGGCTCTCCTATCTTTGGTGATGCTGGCGCTTGGGGTCCACGTATTGCAAAAGGTAAAGATACGCTATATACCCATGCTATCAATGGTTTCAATGCGATGCCTGCAAAAGGTGGCGCGGATATTCCTGATGAAGAAGTTCAAAATGCCGTAGATTATATGGTCGCAGAAGCAAGCTAATCTTTGTTGATTACCTTCCAAGCTTTTACGATAGTTATCTATAAAGCGCCTATTTCAGTGATGAGATAGGCGCTTTTTCATGATGAGTATTATTAATATGGTACTTCGAATATAAGGCAGTTGAAATTCGTCATGAGTAGCCTCATTTTATGAGATTAGTTCGTTTATTACCGTACATTGTCACCTTTAGAGAGTAGAGTGTGTTGAACATTCTTATACGGCTTTTGCCTATATGATAATGATAGTCGAATGTTCAACACGGCCTATTATTCTAAAATCGCATTTTATATAAATTGATAACAAATAAAGAGGTCTTCATGTCTGATGCACCAGCACTCTCCATAAAAAACCTATCTAAAACCTACGACAATGGGTTTTCGGCATTAAAAGGGGTTGATTTAACGGTACCACAAGGTGGATTCTTTGCGTTACTTGGGCCAAACGGCGCAGGCAAATCTACCATGATTGGTATTATTAGCTCATTGTTTAAGCCAACCACAGGTAGCGTCCATATTTTCGGCACAGACCTATTAGAGAACCCTTCGATTGCTAAGCAATACCTTGGCGTTGTACCGCAAGAATTTAACTTTAATATGTTCGAAAAGGTCGAAGATATCCTGATTACGCAAGCGGGTTATTTTGGTATTCCGGCGAAAGAAGCCAAACCCCGCGCAAAAAGACTATTAACAGCGCTAGGATTATGGGATAAACGCGACAGTAAATCACGTGAGCTATCTGGTGGTATGAAACGCCGTTTGATGATTGCCCGTGCATTAATTCATAAGCCAAAGCTATTGATTCTGGATGAGCCAACGGCGGGTGTCGATATCGAGCTTCGCCGCTCTATGTGGGAATTCATGCAGCAGATTAATATCGAAGAAAACACCACTATTATTCTGACGACTCATTATCTCGAAGAGGCAGAGCAATTGTGTAAACGTATTGCGATCTTGGATCACGGCGAGATTCGAATCAATACGGAAATGAAAGAACTACTGGCGCAGTTGTCGGTAGAGACGTTTGTATTTGATTTAGATACGCCGCTCACTGAGCAGTTGGCTCTGACAGGAGTTACAGGAGTCTCGCAACCAGATGAGCAAACGCTAGAAGTTACCTTGACAGAAGGTGAGTCACTAAACGGTGTCTTTGATCAGTTGTCTGAGAAAGGTATCAGTGTGGCGAGTATGCGCAATAAAGCTAACCGACTAGAAGAGTTGTTTATGCGCTTGGTGGACAAAAATATTCAGAGTGCAGATAGCATGAAGGAGGCGGGATTATGAGTCAGGAACTAGTCGATCATAATAAAACAATGTCATTGAGTAAGAAGTGGATTGCGTTTCGTACTATTTGGTTCAAAGAAGTGCGCCGTATTTTACGTATCTGGCCGCAGACGTTACTACCGCCAGTTATCACGATGAGTTTGTATTTTGTCATCTTTGGTAAGATGATTGGTTCGCGTGTGGGTGAGATGGGCGGCGTGCCTTACATGCAGTTTATCGTGCCTGGTTTGATCATGATGTCGATCATTACCAACAGTTACTCTAACGTCGTCTCAAGCTTCTTTAGTGCCAAGTTCACGTCTAGTATCGAAGAGCTTTTGGTCTCGCCAGTATCCAAGCATGCTATTTTGATGGGTTATATCAGTGGTGGTATCTTCCGTGGACTGGCTATCGGTGTGATTGTCTCGATAGTGGCGCTTTTCTTTACCGATCTTGGTATCGAGCATTTATTTGTGACTGTATTTACGGTACTTGGCACGTCTATCTTGTTTTCGTTAGGCGGTTTTATCAATGCGGTATTTGCACGCTCGTTTGATGATATCTCTATTATCCCAAGCTTTGTACTGACGCCATTGACCTATCTTGGCGGTGTGTTTTATTCGATGGAGAATTTATCGCCATTTTGGCAAAATATCTCGCTACTGAACCCTATCGTCTATATGGTCAACTCATTCCGTTACGGTATTCTTGGCTACTCTGATGTCAATGTTTGGTATTCGATGGCGGCTATTTTTATGTTCTGTGCGATATTTTATACCATCGCTTATCGCTTGCTAAGTAACGGTTCACGTGTACGTTTGTAGTGTGTATTATTCGCTAAGCATACTATTATTTAGAGCAAATTTTAAACGGTTTAATATTAGGAAGACAGATGAGTATTCATGGTATCTTGGGTGAGCAAACCACAGACTATCCAACTGAGTATAGCCCAGAGACGCTATATCCGATTGCGCGCAGCATGGGACGTGATGCGATTGGTTGGCAAGACGACAAGTTAACCGTTGGTGTCGATTGGTGGCAGGCTTTTGAGATATCTTGGTTAAATCCGCAAGGTATCTCGCAAGTGGCTATCGCGCGCTTTAGTATTCCTGCTAGCTCACCGTTTATCGTAGAATCAAAATCGCTCAAGCTATATTTGAATAGTATTAACTTTACCGAGTTCGCCAGTTGGAACGACGTACAAGCGTTGATTGCAAAAGACTTGTCAGCTTGTTTACAAGCAGACGTACAGGTAGAATTATTTGGCTTGAATGATGATTTAAATGGTAACGAGACAGCGTTATTGATTGCTCAGCCTGAGGGTGTTTGTATTGACGAAGCATTAGCAGATAGCACGGATAAAATTGCTTTAACGGAACATCCTGATGCGTCGTTGCTGAGTGAAAACGAAGTAGAGGCTAGCGATGAAAGCGTGGCAAATGATGGTACGCAGCCGTATACCTTTTATTCCAATCTACTGCGTAGTAATTGCCCAGTGACTAATCAACCAGATTGGGGTACTTTGGCCGTATCGATTACAACTGATAAGCCTTTTGATAATGCAAATATGCTGCGCTATATACTGAGCTTCCGTCAGCACAATGGTTTTCATGAGCAGTGTGTTGAGCAGATATTTGCTGATTTGAGCCAGTATTATCAGCCAAGCGAGCTAATAGTACGGGCGTGGTATACGCGTCGCGGTGGTATCGATATCAATCCTTGCCGTGTCAGCGATATCAGTCTATTGCCTACGCCAAGCCGTTTAATCCGCCAGTAAGTTCTCGCTAAAAATACGATGTTCATAAAAATACAATGTTAAATAGTTTTTAAGCCCATAAAAAAGCGCCTATCTCATTATGTGAGATAGGCGCTTTTTGTTAAATAGTCTTTATTTACAAGACTATTTACTGCTTACTTTTGCCATGACTTCTTCACGGCTCAGCATTTGCTTTTCGGCTTCACGGCGATTGACGTACTCATACTTGTCTTCCGCCAAGTTGCGATCAGACACGACAATACGATGCGGAATACCAATCAACTCAAGATCAGCAAACTTAACGCCTGGGCGCTCGTTACGATCGTCCAGTAGTACGTTGATACCTTTAGCTTTTAACTCTTCATACAGGGCGGTTGCCGTCTGCATGACCGTCTCTTCTTTAGACTTCATCGGGATGATGGCGACTTCAAAAGGAGCGATTGAATCATCAACCGTTGGTGTTTTTGGCCACATGATGCCGTTTTCATCATTGTTCTGCTCGATAGCAGCGGCAATGATACGGCTAACGCCAATACCATAACAGCCCATCATCAAGGTAACAGGTTTGCCATCTTCACCAGAAACCGTACAGTTCATCGCTTGTGAGTATTTATCACCCAACTGGAAGATATGACCGACTTCGATACCGCGTTTGATTTTTAGGCTGCCTTTACCATCAGGAGAAGGGTCGCCTTCTTGTACATTGCGTACATCAACGATGCGAGTAATGCGAGTATCACGTGCCCAGTTCATACCGATAGTATGTTTGTTCACTTCGTTCGCACCGCAGACAAAATCTGATAACGCAGCTGCCGAACGATCAACGAATACAGGCATATCTAAATTAACACCGATATAACCTTTATGTAGGCCTGCCGCTTTTAGCTCTTCGTCAGATGCTAACGTCAATGGTACATTTGCTTCTTCGATTTTCTCAGCCTTGATAGTGTTGAGCTGGTGGTCGCCGCGCAATACGATAGCAATCAGTTGTGGCTCATCATTCTCAGTATGACCATGAACGATCAAGGTTTTAACCGTCGTTTCTAACGGGATGTCCAAGTGTTCAGCAACCATTTTACAGCTGGTCATGCCTTCGGTCAGAACGTCTTCACGCTCCATTTTCGGCGGTTGACGCTCAGCGGTGCTGACAGATTCTGCTAGCTCAACGTTGGCTGCATAGTCAGATGAGTCCGAAAACGCAATATCGTCTTCGCCGCTATCTGCCAATACATGGAACTCATGTGAAGCAAAACCACCGATAGAGCCTGTATCTGCTTGTACCGCACGGAAATCTAAGCCCAAGCGGGTAAAGATGCGTGTATAAGCGTCATACATATTATGGTAAGTCTTGGCCAATGAGGCTTGATCCACATGGAAAGAGTAAGCATCTTTCATGGTGAATTCACGTGCGCGCATCACACCGAA
Organism: Psychrobacter sp. JCM 18901; assembly: GCF_000586435.1. Classification (GTDB taxonomy): domain Bacteria; phylum Pseudomonadota; class Gammaproteobacteria; order Pseudomonadales; family Moraxellaceae; genus Psychrobacter. The sequence goes on along the minus strand of NZ_BAWH01000016.1, from coordinate 19,218 downwards.
GCGTGGACGAATCTCGTCACGGAATTTACCTTGAATCTGAAAGAAGGTAATCGGTAGTTGTTTATAACTACGTAGCTCACCTTGTGCTAGATTGGTGATGACTTCTTCGTGCGTTGGACCAAGCACAAAGTCGCGATCATGACGGTCTTTGAAGCGCAATAGCTCAGGACCATAATCATCAAAACGTCCGGTCGTCTGCCAAAGCTCAGCAGGTTGAGTCATCGGCATTAGCACTTCTTGTGCACCGACGTTTTGCATCTCTTCACGAACAATACGTTCGACCTTTTGTAAGACGCGCAGACCCATAGGCAACCAAATATACAATCCAGAAGCAATCTTGCGGATAAGACCAGCACGCACCATCAATTGGCTTGAGGCAATGTCGGCGTCACTTGGGGTTTCTTTTAGTGTGGCAAATAAAAATTGACTGGCTTTCATAAATAAAGCGTAACCTTATCAACGATAAAAAAATAAGAAATAGTAGGATGTTGAGCGTATGGCTAATCGTTTCATTGCCGCCGCAAGCTTACCTTTATCACTTAGCAATAATCTAGGGTATTTCCTAGTTACCAATCTGCTTATATACAAAGCACATCAGTAAAAACCACTCTCATAAAAGAGAGGCAAATTTGATTTGATGTATCAATATGTCAAAAACGCAATATATTCAGGTCAAAACCCTGATAAATGCTTCAAGACTGACATTTTATTCATACAATCTGACTATGTTAGGTAAAGTTCGCCTAAGACGCAATGACTTTTTGTCTTTTCAGACCGAACGTGACGCAAAGGGTTCAATAAGGGATAAATAATTGAACTATTCATATGATTTTATAGCGAAAGTACTGCTTATTTTGGCAACAGTTTATTGAGGTGGTTGCGTAGAGGTTTATGGATAAAGTTATGTAGAGGAATGGTAGCCATTACTTGAAATTACTGCACAATAGTCGCATTTATAGACTAAGCATCTGTTCTATTTTTACAACGCTCTTAGCCTTACCAAACGATGCAACATTATAAAGGTAGCTTCTATGGATAATCCTGATATGAATAACGCTAATACCACTCAAAAGCCTGCGAAACGTCCTATTGCGACAATGTCATGGGTGATATTACTCATCGGTCTAGCAGCGATTGTCTTTGCTATTTATAGTGCGCAAAACAAACCAGAAGAAGCGTCGATAGAAACTATTACTCGCGAAGGGGTGGTTACGCAAATTCAGCAGTTAAATCGCTTACATACCGTCGCATTCAGCGTTGATACAGTGATTACGAGCGAGCGAGCCGGGAGCTGGATGAAACTATGGCAAGATGAGCAAAAAGCATTGTTTATCGCTCATGGTCGCGTAGAGGCAGGCGTTGATCTGAGTGCGTTGACGCCTGAGATGGTACAAGTAGTGCAACCTGCTCAAGCTAATGCAGATGAAGAGCAAGTAGCTGATGCCAACTCACCAGCTGCCACTATGCCGCAAATCAATATTACTTTGCCGCCCACAGAGATATTTTCAGTATATCTAGATGATATTGAGATTTACGACTGGCAGACAGGGGCTTTTGGTATGATGCAAGTTGATCCTAAGATATTGGCACAAGCACAGACTATGGCAAAAAAAGAAGTGCTTGAGCGTGCTTGCCGAGGTGATGTTATGAATATGGCACTGAAAAATGCGCAAACACAATTGCAGCAGCTATTTGCACTCACGGGAGCGGTAGTGACGGTTACCACTCAGGGTGCAGGCGCGTGCCAGTTGCCAGTCACTACCAATGGCTAGTCTGCTAGTTGTTTTCTAAAATTAAACTTCTTTTTTAAACTCAGCAATAGCCAGCTTGCGTGCCGATTTATGCTCGACCATCGGCGCAGGATAGTCGACATCGGCAAACTTACCACCTTTTGCCAGCTCTTTACGCATCTTGTCTTCGTTGTGCAAGATACCGTTAGGAATATCTTTTAACTCTGGTAGCCAAGTTTTAATAAACAGAGCTTTAGAATCGTGCGTATTGGCTTGGCTAAAGGGGTTCATAATACGGAAGTAGGGCGCTGAGTCGGTACCTGTCGACGCGCTCCATTGCCAGCCACCGTTATTGGAGGCAAAATCCCCATCTATCAGTTGCTGCATAAAGTAGCGTTCACCCAAGCGCCAATCAATCAATAAGTCTTTGGTCAAAAACATCGCGGTGACCATTCGTAAGCGATTATGCATAAACCCTGTCGCATTTAAACAGCGCATTGCTGCATCTACGAGCGGCACGCCTGTTTTGCCAGTGCACCATGCTTCAAAATCATCAGTGTTATACGACCAATTAATCTTGGTATCAGTATCTTCTTTATACGCTTTATGACGAATCAGGTTTGGTTTTTCTACTAGTACATGACGATAAAAGTCTCGCCACGCAAGCTCGCTTATCCAGCGATTGATGTCTTCATTGTCGCCATCATTGCCATGTAGTTTCTCTTGTGCTGCATTTGCCTGTAGATAGCAGAGCCTAGCTTATAGAGCCTATAGTGAGATAAGCCGATAGCTGACTGGTTGCATGCAGATGGGGGACATCACGGCTCACATCATAATTATTGATATCGTCATCGACGAATGCCTCTAGACGCTGGAAAGCGGCAGGCTCACCTGCAGGATAGGCGTCTCTTGCGCGGTCAAGCTGAGCTGTCATATCGATATGCTGCAAGGAGTCGTTCTTCTCTAATGTCTGCTGGTAGTCACTCAGCATATCTCCACTTAGTGCTTTGATATCGTCGATTGTATTGGCAAACGTTTGCGATGATGGTAGTTTGATTTTATAATCCCTATCCACTGCGGATGCTTCGTGCATTTGGATGGTGCTGACGTCCAACGTATGTCGCCATTTTTTATAAAATGCGTAAAGACTTTATACATACTATCGCCATCATTGGTTGTGATACTTTGTGGTGGCAAAATGCACTGGTCATGCCAGCACACGAACTCGATATCGTTTTTTGCAAGTTGTTTGCTTGATTGCTCATCACGATCAATCTCATTGCCTTCGTACTCATGATTGGCCATGACGCAGCTGATTTCATTGTCATTGCATAAAGTCGTGAGCGCCTCTATACAGTCAGTAAAGCTTGGGCAGAGCTGTACTGTTAAAGTGATGTTCAGTTGCGATTGCAAGTCCTTTGCTAAAATAGGTAGCGTGCGAGTAATATGATCAACTTGTACAAGGGACGTATCGTGTGCTTGCCACTGCTCAGGCGTCAAAAAGAATACGGCAGACACTAAAGCGTTGTCTTCTTTTGCACGTTCGCAAAGCGCTGCTAAAGCAGTATTGTCATGGATACGTAGGTCACGACGAAACCACATCAAGTAATGCGGTGGATTTTTGCTAGTAGCATTTTCGTCAGTATCAGTAGCGGCTGTCTGTGCAGTCTTAGACATCAAAGTATCCCTATATTAATCAATCGCAATCATAAACAAAACTAAGGATAAAAGTATGCTAGGATAAGTTTTTGGATGCAATGGCTTTGCCGTTTGGTTAACAAAACCTCATCACTCTAACGATTTATCTTTGGCTTGAACCTATCTGATGCCGCTATAATCGGTGTCATATTCAGCACCATGAAACGCAAGGTCACAAAATGCACGTCAAGTTTTGCGGGTTTACTCAGCTTAGTGATATACAGACTGCGGCACAGTTAGGTGCAGATGCAGTGGGTTTGGTTTTTTATCCACCAAGTCCACGTGCAGTCACGATAGAGCAGGCGCAAACCCTGAGCGCTGCTGTACCTGCTTTTGTCAGCGTGGTGGCCTTGGTAGTTAATATGCCTGAAGATGAGCTGATTAACTTAGCAAACAACGTCTCTTTTGATATTATCCAGTTCCATGGTGATGAAACGCCTGAGCAATGCCAACAGCTGGCAGGTATGGTCAATAAACGTTGGATCAAAGCATTGCGTATCAATACAGAGCAAGACAGTCTCGATAGCGTTCGCGCCCAAATTAACCAGTTTGCGACCGCAGGTGCCAGTAGTATTTTACTGGATGCTTATCATCAGCATAAGTATGGCGGTACTGGCGCACGTTTTGACTGGAGTCTCATTCCACATGACAGCGCACTGCCAATCGTTTTGGCTGGTGGACTCGATGCCGACAATGTTGCCGCTACATTAGATTTACCTATTTATGGCGTCGATGTGAGCGGTGGTATCGAGATTGATAAAGGCAAAAAAGACGCTGCCAAAATGCGCGCCTTTATGAAAGCGGTCAAACGAGATCGATGGCAAAGCGTGACGGTCACTGACGCCATCTAAGCGATTCATAAAGCACCTTTATCCTTGTTTGGTCGTTATTCCGATTTTCTGCTTAAATCTTATTTTTTTCGTTCTCCACTATTTATATTAAAAAATACCACTTATTACAGTAGGAATTATCATGAGTCATGTCGCTAACAAAGATTTATCAGCCACGGCACAAGCCGTCAATACTTTTACCAATCCAGCTGATGTGCAAGACTTCAATCAGTATCCCGATGCTCGTGGGCACTTTGGTGTGCATGGCGGTCGTTTTGTTTCTGAAACATTGATGGCAGCACTAGAAGAGCTAGAAGCGTTATATACCAAAGTCAAAGCCGATCCTGCATTCTGGGAAGAGTACCATAACGATTTGGTCAATTACGTCGGTCGCCCAACACCGCTTTATCATGCCAAGCGTTTGAGTGATGAGATTGGCGGTGCGCAAATTTACTTCAAACGTGAAGATCTAAACCATACAGGCGCGCATAAAGTAAATAACACCATTGGTCAGGCATTGCTTGCCAAGATGTGCGGCAAAAAAACGTATCATCGCTGAGACTGGTGCAGGACAGCATGGCGTAGCGACGGCAACGATTGCGGCACGCTTAGGGCTAGAGTGTATCGTCTATATGGGTGCTGACGATGTCGAGCGTCAAAAGATGAACGTCTATCGTATGCGCTTGCTTGGTGCAACAGTTGTGCCTGTCACTTCTGGCTCACGCACGCTCAAAGACGCAATGAACGAAGCCATGCGTGACTGGGTGACCAATGTCGATAGTACCTATTACATTATCGGTACTGTAGCAGGCCCGCATCCTTACCCGCTATTGGTTCGTGATTTCCAAGCGATTATCGGTAAAGAAGCGCGCATTCAGCATCTAGAAAAAACAGGCAAAATGCCTGATGCATTGGTTGCGTGTGTCGGTGGTGGCTCAAACGCGATTGGTTTGTTCTTTGACTTCCTAAACGATACTGAAGTTAAGATGTATGGCGTCGAGGCAACAGGTGATGGTATTGAGTCAGGTCGTCATTCAGCACCATTGGCTGCTGGTCGTATCGGCGTGCTGCATGGTAACCGTACTTACCTCATGGCAGATGATGATGGTCAGATTCAAGAGACACATTCTATCTCAGCGGGTCTTGACTATCCTGGTGTCGGTCCAGAGCATAGCTTCCTAAAAGACATGAAGCGTGTTGAGTACGTTGGCTGTACGGATAAAGAAGCGTTAGAAGGCTTCCATGAGGCAACTCGCAAAGAAGGTATCATTCCTGCGCTTGAAACTGCTCATGCCGTCGCTTATGCATTGAAACTGGCTAAAACCATGACACCTGATCAGACGATCATCGTCAACATGTCAGGTCGCGGTGACAAGGATCTGCATTCAGTGATGAAGGCAGAAGGGATTGAGATGTAGAAGGAATAGAGTGGTTTAGATGGTTGTATAAGAAAGTTTAGCAGCGTATTAACTCGATTAGGTATCATAAATCTCAATACGCTAATTGATAACTATTTTTTAATTATCGATAGTATGCCTTCATGAATTTGAACCGCTTAATACCTAGTAAGCCTAGCCAGTTGGGCAAGTATCCAGACCAAGCAGTACTAACAGCGCCAGTCACAATAAGTGTGGGTGTGCCTACTGAAAGTGTCAGTTTTTGGCAGAGCTATATTCTCTACTTAATGATGTTTGTAATAATACAAGTTACTATTATTTTATTTTTTATGAGTTGGTGGGCTAGTTTTGAGACAATGAGTCTATATGAATCAATACAAGACATTAAGGTTGTATGGATAATGTGTTGTTTAGGTTTGTTTTTACTATCTTACTGGATATATAGGATCACTAAGAATTCCGCTGTGCCAAATCCATGGATTGCTAAAAAAATGGACTTGGAAGCATATCCCCATACTTATAATCGATAAAGACAATATCCAATTGACGTCTCAGTTTTATATAGCTAATAAAAATTTTCAGCACGATAAAGTCATAAATTATGATGACGTTAAAGCATTTTATCTTAACCGAATTCAAGGAAGCACTATTGGTTTTTGGATAGATTACACAGAAATATATAGTAGAAAGATGAAAAACCGAGGGAACAGGGTGCAAGGTCTAATATTTAATAAAAATATTCCACTGTGCGAGAGGTACAATGTTTTAAACGGTCTATACTACATAGAGCAGCGTGAAATTCTAAATATTATGAATATTTTTCATAAGCAAAGAACTGATGATATTAAATATTTGTCGCAAGATAACCATGATAATTTAATGGATATTGGCTAGTAACAATAAACTTATATAAGCTAAAAATTTATTTAACAAAATTATAAGAGAACACTATGACCAGAATTGAAAGTACCTTTGAAACCTTAAAATCACAAAATAAAAAAAGCCTTGATTCCTTATGTAATGGCAGGCGATCCTAATCCGACCACTACGGTAGGTCTGTTGCACGACTTAGTGAAACACGGCGCGATATGATCGAAGTCGGTTTACCATTCTCTGACCCAATGGCCGATGGCCCAACCGTTGCCTTAGCTGGTGAGCGTGCATTAGCAGCAGGTACGAGTACTCGTGATGCACTAAAAATGGTCGCAGAGTTCCGTCAAACAGATACGCAAACGCCAATTATCTTGATGGGCTATCTCAATCCTGTTGAAATCATCGGCTATGACAACTTTGTGGCACTATGCGAGCAGTCAGGCGTTGATGGTTTATTGATGGTAGATTTGCCACCAGCAGAAGCGGGCAGCTTCACTCAGCATTTGACAGATCATTCGATGAATGAGATTTTTTTACTATCGCCAACGACGTTACCTGAGCGCCGTGAGCAAGTATTGACTCATTGTGGCGGCTATATTTATTATGTATCACTAAAAGGTGTGACTGGCTCAGCCACGCTAGATACTGACGATGTAGCAACTCAAGTTCAAGCAATCAAAGCAGAAACAGACCTGCCAGTATGCGTCGGCTTCGGTATCCGTGATGGTGCCTCTGCTAAGGCGATCGGTACCCATGCGGATGGCGTTATCGTCGGTAGTGCATTGGTACAGAATTTTGCCGATATTGATGCCAACGACGCGGCTGCGGTTGCAAATGCACAGCAGAACATCATGGCAAAAATGGATGAGCTACGCGAAGCGTTGGACAGCTTAAGTGCTTAATAGCTATTGCTTTCATATTGTGGTTACTTGAAGAGATAGTTATTTGAAGAAGTAGTTATTTGAAACGGCAAAGTCAAATTGCAGCTATTGTTTACCTAAAGACTTTACTCAAATGCTTTACGTGAAGACAATACTAAATGACTTTGCTAAAATTAGTTTACGAGTGTAAACTAACATCACTATTATATGGTGTCTGGTAGCAGTGATTTATTTGTCATTTTGATTGGCAAATACATTATCTATCAACAAGCGCATAATCAAATGACCGACATACGAGATTTATTTATCAGTATGTCGCATGACTGCTCATGTTATGACTGTATTAGACGCTTTGTTTAGATAACCATTAAACTCTCAATGACAAGCGAATGAGCAAACTTGTCAATAAGCCTTTTATGATGGCAAATAATATGACTGATACAATAACAAAACCCGATAACAATACTGCTAAAGCCGCGCCAAACAGCAATACGGATAGGCAGTCATGGTTTAATCGTCCTATTCCAGGTATCAAGCAGCATTTGACTGCGCCACTGTCCGCGGTAGAGACTGAACCATCAACCAAGTGTAGTAATTGTCATTCGATGATTACCAACACAGCGCTGATTTTTAACTGTTATGTGTGCCCGCATTGTGATCATCATTTACCGATGAGTGCTCGTGAGCGTTTGAACTGGCTGCTTGATCAAGTAGACGGCGAGACAGGACAGGAGTTTACGGCAAAAGATCCATTGAGCTTTGTGGATAGTAAGCCATATCCTGCGCGTATGAGTGAAGCACAAGAAAAAACAGGTGAGTCTGAGGCGTTGGTTGCTATGTATGGCAAACTGCGTAACCTTGATATCGTTGCCTGTGCTTTTGATTTCCGCTTTATGGGCGGGTCAATGGGTTCAGTCGTTGGCGATCGTTTCGTCCAAGCAGCTGAAAAGGCGCTAGAGCAAAAAGTACCTTTGGTTTGCTTTGCTGCTTCTGGCGGCGCACGTATGCAAGAAGGCCTATTGTCATTGATGCAAATGGCACGCACGGCAGCAGCGATTGAACGTCTAAGAATCGCTGGGATTCCTTATATTGTGGTATTGACCAATCCTGTGTACGGCGGCGTAACTGCATCACTAGCGATGCTGGGTGATATCCATCTAGCAGAACCAAAAGCGATGATTGGTTTTGCTGGTAAGCGTGTGATCGAGCAGACCGTACGCGAGACGTTAGAAGAGCCATTCCAGCGCGCTGAGTTCTTATTAGAGCATGGCGTAGTGGATGAAGTGGTACATCGTCATCAGCTAATCGATACGATATATCGTCTACTTGCAAAACTATGCCGCGTACCAAATGTAGATGCTCAGTAAAATGAGATGCTCGATAAGGTAAATGAATCATTTATTGAGTGCATAATGACTTAGCTGCGTGCTAACATCTACTACATATGCAAGACCCCTAATAGCATTTATCGTCATTGCACGGTAAGTGCTATTTTTGGTTTTAGCCAACACATATATTTTTATTTCTTATTAAATTTTATATAGGTTTTATCCATGTCTGACCTTTTAGCATCTGACCTTCGCAGCCCTAATGCCCATAGTCCTAATGAAAGTGCTAGCCTAACTGAATGGCTTGATTATATGCAGCAGATTCATGTATCTGCAATCGATATGGGGTTGTCACGTGTATTGCCTGTTGCAGAAGCGTTAGGCGTGGTGCAGTCAGCTAAAGATGACGCTTATGTATTTACTGTGGCAGGTACTAATGGTAAAGGCTCTACAACTGCTGTCATTGCCGAAATGTGTAAAGCCGCAGGTTATAAGACGGCACTATATCAGTCGCCACATCTTAGCGCTTTCAATGAGCGTGTACGTATCAATGGCGAGATGGTCAGCGACCAGACGCTGATTGGGGCTTTTAGCAAAGTAGAGGCAGCACGCTTACAGTGCGATTTGACGTTGTCGTTCTTTGAGATGACTACACTAGCAGCACTATTGATATTCGCTGAAGCAGACTGTGACGTGTGGGTATTAGAAGTGGGACTGGGTGGACGGCTAGATGTGGTCAATATTATTCATCCTGACATGGCAGTTATTACCAATATCGGTATCGATCACGTTGACTGGTTGGGTGATAATGTCGAGGATATTGGTCGCGAGAAAGCAGGTATCTTGCGCAAAGGCATTCCTTTGATTTACGGTGCTACTGAGATGCCATCCAGCGTGCAACAAGCCATCGATACCCAGCAGGCAACTTGTTATCAGATTGGACAAGATTTTAGCTACCGCGATATTGATTCAACGACTTGGCAATATAGTAATGCAGCGGTTACCTTGCAGTTACCACGTCCTGCGTTATCGTTGACTAACACCGCCAATGCACTATCAGCAGTATTAGCAAGTCCATTAGATGTCGGTATCAAAGCCATTGAGCAAGCACTACAAACTGTCAAACTGGCTGGACGTTTTGATTATCGTGAGAACCATAGCCGCCATTGGTTGTTTGATGTGGCGCATAATGAGCAAGGCGTTGAGTTCTTATTATCGCAGCTATTACCATTTTGGCAGCAGCATGTAGCCAAGCAAAATAATCAAGATAGCTCAGCGGATATCCCTACACCAAAGATAAAGATGCTATTTTCTATGTTAGGTGATAAAGACATCGATAAAGTGGTGCAGCGCTTAACTCAAGCAGGCTTACCAGTTAGTGATTGGTTTGTCGCTGAGATTGATTACCCTCGTGCCGCGACTACTGAGCAGCTGCAAGATGTATTGGCCAAATATATTGATAGCACCAATATATATGAGTTTGATGGTTTGCATACAGCGACCCATGCAGTGATAGAGGCGAGCCAACCGCAAGACCTTATCGTCGTATGTGGCTCGTTTCATACGATTGGGGAAGCGTTAAGTGCCCTTAGCGTATGATAATTTAAGTTAAAGTAGTGCCTGTTTAATGTTAATCTTAGTCATAGCCTGATAGCAGACAGCATGAAAAATATGCTTTATAATCAAAATGATTTGCCAGACCAGTAGAAGATGGGCGGTATAAATTTTGAACCCTGATGGCATTAACTGACAGTAACTGGCGGTAAGAGATCATGATTAAAGCGATTGGACATACTGCTTTGAGATAGTCGCTGCACCGCTCAATCAACCTTATTACCAACTAAGAGACGTAAACGGATGAACTTTTCGAGACAAGCCTTATTGGGCATTGGGATGATTATCGGCGGTAGCGTGATGCTATACGCATGGTGCAACAGATTGGCGATAGCGATCAACCGGAGCCGATGTCAGCGATGGTCGACAAACTAAGCTCGGAGCAAGAATCTCCGCAGCCGCTCACAACTGATATCGAAACAGAAAAACGTATCCTTGCGCAAAAGCAAAAAGAACGTGCAGCCCGCGTTGCAGAGCAAGAAAAACGTGCAAAAGAGTTTCTGACAGAGCAGGAAGTTGCTGAAGCAGAAGCGTTGGCAAAGGCACGTGCTGAGAGCCAGCAATATGTTGATAATAGTGCGCCAGCTATTGATGACACCAGCAGTACAGAGTCTACAAAAGATGTTACTACAGATCTGACCGTTCAGCCTCGTACTGAGAGTCAGTCTGCTACTGATACTACAAAGTCTAGCGAAGCCGAGAAGCAAAAAGCGGTTCAAGAGCAACAAGAAGCCCAAAGGCAAGCTGCTATAAAAGAGCAAGCAGCCGCCAAAAAAACTTGCCGAGAGCAAAAAACAAGCGGAGGCAGAGAAACTAGCCGAAGCAAAAAAGCAGGGGGAAGCCCAAGCAGCGGCTGAGAGAAAAAGAGAAGCAGCTGAAGCGGCAAAAAAACGAGCCACCAAAATCGCCTTCTGAATATCAGATTAAGAAAGGTGACGGACTCATTAAACTGGCAAGACAATACAATATGCCTGTAGAAGTATTGGCTCAAGCCAACAACCTATCACCATCGGCAGCGCTACAACTGGGTCAGAGCATCACCATCCCATCGAGCAAACAGGTACAACGTCTAGAACGTGAAGCGGCTGCCGCTGAACAAGCGCGTGAGAAGAAGCGCCAACAAGAAGAAGCGCTGGCGAAGAAATCTGCCGATGCAAAACGTGAAGCGCAGCAAAAACTGAGTGAAGCGCGTAAAGAGGTCAAAGAAACAGACGCTAAGGGTAGCTTTGGGGTGCAAGTAGCTTTAGCAAATGACCAAGCCAAAGCCGATGAGTTAGCGAAGAAGTTCCGAGCAGCAGGTTATCAAGTTAAGACAAGTGCGACTAGCCGCGGAGTTCGTGTCGTGGTTGGGCCTGAACGTGGCAAAGTCGCAGCATTGGCACTAAAAGATAAAATCAATAGTGACCCTAAGGTAAATACGACTAGCGCTTGGGTGCTTTACTGGCGTTAAGCTATAGCGTTTCTAACGGTCTCAATTCGGCTTTTATCTACTTTATATGAAAACACGACAGTATTTGTCGTGTTTTTCGTTTTATAGATTGCTGATTGGCGCAGCCTTAGTTAAGATGAGCGCCATTTTTATAATCCGTTTTTGTATAACCTGTCAGCCTATATAGGTTGCCTTGTCGTGGTTGGCTCATTATTCATTGCTATTAATAATGACAATTAGCCCATCACTCTCATATTGTATAAGGTAGAACCATGTCGTTTGGTGTTATATTTTTAATATTGGCCGTTGGGTTTTTGGGGCTGATTACGTTACCGAAGCTATTAGCAAAACGCCCTGTCGTCGAGCCTGATCCAAAACCTGTGCGCGGTGATGAGCTAGCGATCTGGCCATTTGCGCCGATGCCAATCATGACCGATACGGAAGTGATATTTTTTTAATAAGTTAAAAAAATGCGCTGCCGGAGTATCACATATTTGTCCAAGTACAGCTGTCACGGATCATTGAAGCCAATAGTAGTGAGACATCAGAGCGTAGCTTTTGGTTCAATCGTATTTGCCGTCAGAGCGTTGACTATGTGATTGTGGATGTCGATGCTCAGACCACATTGGTGGCTATCGAGCTTGATGACTGGACGCATAGTAGCAAAGCCCGTCAAAAAGCGGATGACAAGAAAGACAAAGCGCTTGCCAGTGCAGGTATTGCGATGGTGCGCTTCCATGCTGAGCGTATGCCGAGTGCCGATATGCTTAGATATGAGCTAATGCAAGTGATTGAGAGCTATTAAGCATTCTGTGAAAGCTGTCCGATTGTTAAGGCTAAAACATTATCTAAGCAGTTTCATCTTAAAAGTTTAGGTTAGCTAAATTTATTCATCGATTTGGTCTGACTGTCTGGGGTAAATAACGATTGGTCGGTTACCTTCAAAATATAAACCTGTCTTAGGTAGCTCGCTATCTGACCAAACTACCGGCTGCTGGTGACCATCATGAGCAGTTCGCCCATCATAAAAGTCGCGCTTGGTGAACCACTCAATATAATGCGCGGCTCGCAAAGCTTTAGTGTCAATCGTTGCAAGACTTGCCATGTCTCTTTTATCACACCACTCATGTATCGGAAAGCTCGGCGTTAGCCAATATGGCCAATCATAATCGCCGCAATCAGTTGTATTAATCGGTAAAAAGAATCGCCCTTTGATCACGCCATAACGCTTATCAATTTTTACCTGTCCATGATTTTCCGTATCTACCCACACGGCTCGAAACTGCTTGGTTTGCATATGTGTCATTTTGCGCTGTAGATTATCATTGGAGTTAATCCCAACCCAGTTCACAGGTTCAAAAGGTGCTGATCCCATAAAAAAAACTTAATGGCTAGCTCCCAATGCTCAACCAGCTGTTCTGCATGGTTATACAAGATCAAATCAAGCTCGCCAGTTGTCTGCTTACCATTATAGAGCTGCACATTGCTAGCCAGTGTCTCATACGGATGCAGCTTGCGCACAAATCCATCCTCTAACCAAAATGACAGTAAGCCTTCAAAATGAAACCCCAGTCGATTGGGGCTAGGGCGTTTGAGTAAATAGCGAGTCAGCTCTTGATAGGCGGCAGTGGTATCTAGCTCTGTTAATCGTTGCTCATATGCCTCAAACTGTGTCTGCCAAAATTGTGCGCTATGCACGGCAACCGTATGTGTACTCTGATGCGGCGCAAAGTCTAGCCATTGTGTCAAAACATTGGGACATGCCAACACATAAGCCAAATCGCGCACATAGGGTCGGCGGTAACGTTCCCAAGGTGAGTTAACTATGAGGCGATTAGGTGTGGGCTGATTGACAAGATCGGACATAGGATAAACCAGTGTGAAGGTGTAGAATTTACCCTAACGGCTCGCTCTATAAAAGTCTATAGATGACAAGTATCAGCTAAGGTAGTGCTAAGCTTTTTGGCGCTAAAATATGATATTAATGTGATGGATATGAATACTGATATCAGGCGGTGATAGCAGGTAGGGTAATAGGATGCTAACTACCGCTTTAAGTAGAGAGAGCTGCCATTTAGGCTGATATTGAGATGGCTTCTGTTTTGGCTTAGTTGGGATATGATTTCTCTGTTTCATGTATCTAGCTCCATATTTGCCGTAACTTGATTGTACGGCTTATGGTTGCTAGTTTATGGAGTAAGGTTGTCCGATAGTTCTAATTAGAAAAACAGGCCTTCTAATTAGAAGCTAGTTAGAATTAAATAGTGTTTTCATGGGCAAGTTTTAACCAATCTGCAATAACATCTTTACTAACTGTATTACCTTGTTTCTCAATGGCCGCCATTATTTTCCCATTACTGTCATTAGCAAATGGCTGTGTTAAGTCCATATGTAAAAGTTCACTAGCAAGAGCTGCTATTATTTTGCTAGCATTATTAGCAGTTCTAGGGTGCATGGGTTTATCATTAAGTGATATGGGTTTTTGCTCTAACAGCCCCACTTTACTGATTAAATCTTTGATCTCATCATCTTTTTTTGCTAACTGATCAATAGCAATATCATGCATATTAGGATCAATACTTTGACTTCTAGAAGCTTTTTTTTGTTCTGCTGCTAATCTCTCTTTAAATTCCTTTCTTTCTCTAATATAGCGAAGTGTAGCACTAGAAGAGCTATTTAATGCTTCGTAGCATTCTTCAAAAGCATTAAAATCTAACCCTATTTTGGATATACAATCTAATGATAGGACATCTTCAATTTTCCAATATTTGTTATCGAAGATGTTTTCTACATGGTCATCTAAAACTTGCTCTAAAAAAAATTCTGTTGGATATTGCTCTTCATTGCCACAGTCATCATATTTTTGCTTATGAAATCCATATTTACTAATTAGCTCGTCTAAGTTTGGGATCTCATGTAAAGAGAAACTTCCATCTTTGTTATACGGTATTTTAGGATTTGCTACTTTCGAAAAAAAGGAGTCGTAAATATAGTAATCTAGCTTCAAAAAATCATCATCGCCTATAAGGTAGTTAGCAACCATTTTTTTCGCTATCATCTCCATATAAAGCAATAATAATTATGAACTCGTAAAATAGAACGTAGCTTTCGTGCTCATTATCATCAAAGACTTCTTTTTCACTTTCTTCCATTTTACGCATCATTTCGTAAATAATACCCACAGCACACACCTCTACACACTATTAAATCAAAGTAGATATAAGACAAGCTAGCCTAAAGCTATATGAACGACTGGCTTTCGATTGTTTATCATGCCTTGCAAGATTTTTATTATTATTTGCTCAATCAAAACATCATACAATTACCAGCCAAATTTAGCACAAAAAAAGCCAACCATTGAAAACAATGATTGGCTTTTCTCTATTACTGCTATGTTTGGTCGGAACGGCAGGAGGTAAAATAAGGTCTGTATTTCTTATTGTGTATATGTTTGAGATTTATTAAATAAAAATATACCGCATTATACAAAAGTCACTTATACTACATTAGTCATTTAATTATGCAGAATTGCTAATAAAACAATATCGATAGCTATTAATTAAAGTCAAAACCTATTTCACCTTTGAAAACTCTTATTTGCTTTCTACCAGTGATCTTGACATCAGCTACAGTCTCTATTGCTAAAGCTTGTACATCCTCTAAATAACCAGGAATTCTTGTTTCATTTTTAAAATGCACTTTAGCTTTTTCGATTGCTTCGTATTCGTCTCTAGCAATGTAGCTAGCATAAAAGCTTGTTGTTAGCTCAAAATGAACTTCACTTATGCCTTCTAAGTTTGGTTCACCTCTACTGATTATCTTCAGTCTTGGATCTCTTGTCCAACTTATCAGATACCCATATTCTCTTATAGAATACAAAGACTGTTGGATAGATGAATAAATTTTTTTCTTCTTCAGTTAAATCACCTAGATTTTTTGTGTCAAATTTAAAGTATGCGGTAATGACCATTTGTAAATCTGTATCGAACACATCGACAAGCTTTGACTCAACTTCGTACTTAGAGGTTTTAGGAAAAAAATTATTCCAAATATCTTTGAACATAAATCACCTGTTAGTTTTCTTTGAGAGATTCATCATAAATCAAATATTCTAGCTTATATATGATCAGTTTTGTAACATACGACCGTGTCTTACATTCAAAAAATTAATAATACTCTTTGATATAAGCATAAGCCCGATCGAATAGCTCCTGATCCTTATGTAGCTTGTACTTCAAAAGTGCTTTACGCAGAGATTTTTGTACTTCACGCTCGCCGGCGCTAGTAGTTTGCCAGCCAGGAAAGCGAACGATTCTTACAATGGCATCGATATCAGCCACAATGCGCTCGACCACCGCCGGTGTTTGATCCGTTTTTAGCTCTAAAAATAATTCAGACAAAGCCGCTGTAGGTGATTTCTCTTGAACATCGATTTCTAGCTCTTTCTCTGCTTGTACTGTTTCTTTGGCGATCTTACAAAGCTCTTTTACAAAATCAATTGAAGCTACTAATCCTTTCTCAGCTTTATCACGTAAAGCTTCAAGTCGTTCACTCAGAGACTTAAATGTAGGCAGATCTCCGGCTCCTTTGAAGCGCTCAATTAAAGCTTTTTCTAGTTGCTTTACTTTTTTTGGACTAGGATTATTAAAGATGTCCTCGATGATATCTGCGTCCATAACAAATTCATCTAATACATGCACGCTGCCCACATGCACGTTGTCATGAATCAATTTGGTAGTTTGTGCACCCAGCGTCAACCAAAGCAGTTTCCCGGTACTGTCGGAAGCAGGCTTAACCGATTCATAAACCTGAGCCAGCCATTTATAGTCTTGGTTATATTCATTCAACACTGAGTCCGGTGATAATGACTCCCAAAGCTTAAATAGAAACTTAAAGTCCAATGCGAAAGCATCTTTCTTTTCATTAGTGGCTATAGCGTTCTGTGCTGCTTCTAAGCCTTCAAAGCCCTGCAAAGTTCTATCTACGCCTTCAAAGTGCGACAAAGCATTTGACATGGCTTGTGGTAGCTGTTCGCGTAGCTCTGATAGGTTAGTAATGATTTGCTGAGCACCTAACTCATCGAACTCAAGCGCTTTTGCTGCATCATCAAATACACCAAAGTAATCAACAATACAGCCAAAGGTCTTGCCTGGATACAAACGGTTGGTTCGGCAAATTGCTTGCAGCAAGGTATGGTCTTTCATGGACTTATCTAAGTACATGGTCTGACAAATAGGAGCATCAAAACCTGTTAAAAGCTTAGCAGTAACGATAATAAATTTAAGCTCTGAGCTAGCATCATTAAACTCATCAACAACTTTTTCTTGTTGGCTCTTGTCGATACCCCATTTCTTTTTAAACTCATAATCATCATTAGCGGTAGTGGAGATAACCACTTTACTGGCCGCTTCAGGGAAGTGCTCATCCAATGCTTCTTTATATAGTACACAAGCATGACGATCTGGCGTGACTATCATTGCTTTAAAGCCATGAGGCTCTACTTTCTCCATAAAGTGGATAGCAATATCTTCAGCTATTTTCTCAATACGCTCAGGCGACTTTAAAAAGGCTGCCATTTTGGCTGACTTTTTATTTAAGGCATCGGCGTCTTCATCACTTAGGGCCTGGCTTTCTTTAAAGTCAGCGAAGGCTTTATCAAGCGATTCTTTATCAATATGAACATCAACTAAGCGTGGCTCAAAATGTAAGGGTAGAGTGGCTTCATCACGAATGGAGTCATGGAAGGTATAGCGACTCATATAGCCGCCTTGGTCTTCCTCGGCACCGAATGCCCAAAACGTATTCTTATCCGCTTTATTGACAGGCGTACCTGTTAAGCCAAAGAGAAATGCGTTAGGTAGGGCCGCGCGCATTTGACGGCCTAAGTCGCCCTCCTGTGTACGGTGGGCCTCATCTACCAGTACGATAATGTTATCGCGGGTATTCATATTAGGCTTGGCGTCACGGAATTTATGAATAGTAGAAACGATTATCTTACGGGTATCACGCTCAAGCATTTGCTGTAATTCTCTAATGCTTTCAGTGCTTTCTACGTTAGCAATATCCGCCGCATTAAAGATGCCGCTTATCTGAGTATCTAAGTCGGTTCTATCTACCAGCACAATAACGGTTGGGCTTTTTAGCTTTGCTTCACGGCGCAATTTTTGTGCGGCAAACACCATCAATAAAGATTTACCTGAGCCTTGGAAGTGCCAGATTAAGCCCTTTTTGATCTTACCTTCAACGACGCGCTCAACGATTTTATTAGCACCTTCATACTGCTGAAAACGCGGTATTATCTTCATGCGCTGTTTTTTTCTTATTACTGCTGAACAGTGAGAAGTTACGCATGATATCGAGCAGGCGTGTAGGATTTAGTAAATCTTTTAGCTCTTTACCGACTCCACCTAAACCAAAGCTTCTGGCGATAGCATCGTCATCGTTACTTAGACGCCAAGGTGCCCAAAATTCTAATGGACAGCGTACAGAGCCATAAAAGAACTCTTTGCCCTCGGTAGCAAACGACAGAATATTAGGCACAAATAACTGTGGCACAGCGTTTTCATAAATATTATGTATTTCGTGCGCACCGTCTAGCCAGCTAACAGAGGGGCGAATAGGGGTTTTGGCTTCACCAACGACGACGGGGATACCGTTTATCATCATCACGATATCGGGTATTTTGGTTTCTCTATAATGAATACGAAACTGATTAGTAATGACGTACTGGTTATTATCAAGATTTTCAAAGTCGATTAGACGAATAGACACATGGTGATTATTCTCACCAAAAGGCATGGTTTTTTTCGCCCGTTAGCCACTGGAAAAACTCTTCGTTAGCTTTGACCAAACCAACCTGGTTCACCGAAATTAGGATAGCGCGTAAAGCATGAATGACTTCATCAGCCAATGCAGGATTAGCTTGAATCTCAGGGTTTAGGCGTAATAGAGCTGCTTTAACTTGCGGTTCAACCAACACTTCATTGACACTACGACCAAGCTGTTCTGCGGATTGGAACTGCCACTGGGTACCATACTGACTGCGAGGCTCGCTAATCTGGTTGTTTGCTTGAGACACGTTTAAGTTAACGCCACTCATTTGATTGATGATGTAGTGTTCGACGCTATTTAATTCGGTGAAGGACATTTAAAAGACCTTGTTTAGAATAGAGTTTTCGAGTTCCTTAGACTTATTAAAACTCTCTTGACTATCAGATATTGATTTCTCTAATTTATTTATCAGATTCAATAGGTTTTCCTGATTACTTAATGGAACTAAAGGGATTTTCGTATTTCCGACTATTGTTGTATTGAGGTTTCCTTGTGTTCCCACTTGACGTTTTGAAACAAAGTATTCTTCAGAAAACCATAGGATATAGTAGAGTATTTCAGGCATTATCTTATTCGATTTAGGTTGAAATAAAACGAAGCCATCATG
>NZ_BAWH01000017.1 GCF_000586435.1 Psychrobacter sp. JCM 18901 | reverse complement strand
ATAATTTATTATGTTAAGTATTGGTTTTCGATTATTAAAATAAAATTATTAAGTCGGCGATATCTTAATGAGAAAATATCTGGCAAGTAGTAAGTCTAAAATCGTTACCGATCTATAGTCATCACACTATAAAAGTATTACAGCGTTAACCTTGCTTGAGGTATCAAATATACATCTGCACTCGGTTGCCTTGTACTACTCTTAAATTGCATCGACTAGATCAATTAACAGTCATCAATTAAAAAAAGCTCTAATGAAAGATGTTCTTTAGCAATAAATATTAACGGTAACGGATAACAACAAAACCTACCTTTCTAGACGACTGGTCTAATGCTACCATAGCTATTAATAAAACAAGACTATTTTGTCAGTGAATATTGTTGATAAAACGTAACACATATAACTATATCCTATTACAATACGCCATCAACGTGACGTTCAAATGAACGCTAACTGTTTTAACTGACTGTTTAATACATACGCTAATATAAGCGACTACTAAGGGAGACAATCCTGTTTATGTCTAATACAGACGCAACTACCACAGATACCAAAGCTCATTTACTTGCTACTGGCTACCAACTCATCGCCAAAAAAAGGTTTTACCGCTGTTGGTCTAAAGCAAATTTTAGATACAGCAGGTGTGCCAAAGGGTTCTTTTTATCATTACTTTGCTTCTAAAGAGGCCTTTGGTGAAGCCATCATTAATCATTACTTTAGTTTATATAAGACTCGGTTGGATGTCATCGATGCACAAGATGTCAGTGCGCAGCAAAAACTATATGATTATTTTCAAAACTGGTATGACACCCAGCAGAACGGCTGTGACCATGAGAAATGCTTGGTGGTTAAGCTCAGCGCAGAGGTAGCCGATATGTCAGAAACCATGCGTAAGGCACTCGATACTGGCTATCAGCAGACGACCATGTGGCTCGCCAAGCAGATCAAAGCTGGCTGGCTCGATGAGTCCGTACCTCGTCACGATAATATCTCAGCTGAGAGTATGGCCAAGCGCTGGTATTTTGCATGGCTTGGCGCAAGCTTGATTGCAAAGATTAGCCAAACCAATACGCCTTTAGCAGAGATTTGGCAAATGACCACGACCCAACTGGGACGCTAATCGTTAACTGTTCGAGTTTCTAGCGGCCGCACCTCTAGCATAAACAACATAAGCATTAAAGCACATTGAATATTTATAACGCTTATAGATAGTAGCGGTTAGTACTACGCTTGAGTATTCAGTGTGCTTTATTGCCTTCTCTTTTTTAAACAAATTTCTGAAAGACATCTGCATACGGCTTAGACAGTTATACGAGAGTTTTGTAAATATCACTAGACGACTGGTCTAATTGGTGTACAATGCGCACAAATATTAAGAATGAATGCCTATACGAGCATTGCTTATCATTTCATTCATTGATTGATATCAGACAATATCTCATGTCAAAACCATTTAATTGAACCGTTTTTATTAAAAACTTTTTGTTACTAATTAGGAATCTTATGAATAACTTCCAATATTACAACCCAGTCCGTATCGTTTTTGGTGAAGGTCAAATCGAGCAATTATCAGATCTAGTCCCTACTGATGCGCGTGTCCTCATTACTTATGGTGGTGGTTCAGCACAGCGTACTGGTACTTTAGACGAAGTAAAAACTGCCTTGTCAGCAAGCGGTAACCGTACTGTATTTGAATTCGGTGGCATTGAAGCCAATCCAGAGTTCACCACATTACTTAAAGCCGCTGATATGGTTAATGAGCACAACATCGACTTCTTATTAGCAGTTGGCGGTGGTTCTGTGATTGACGGCAGCAAATTTGTCGCACTCGTTTCTTCATTAACTGAAGAAGACGGCACTGTCTCACGTGACCAAGCTTGGGATGCCCTAACTGGTTATTGCAAAAACATCGATTCTGCTGTTGATTTGGGTGCGGTATTGACTATCCCAGCAACAGGTTCTGAGATGAACTCAGGCGGCGTGATCAACTATAGTGAACGTCAAGCAAAACTACCATTTGGTAACCCACTTGCCTTCCCTAAATTCTCAATTCTAGATCCAATCAAAACACTTACCTTGCCTGAGCGTCAGGTTATGAATGGTGTGGCTGATGCATTTGTTCATGTAATGGAACAATATCTGACTTACCCAGTAAACGCGAAAGTACAAGATGCCTTTGCTGAAAGCTTGCTTAAAATCCTTATCGATGAAGGTCTAGTTGTTAAGCAAGATCCAGAAAACCTAGAAACACGTAAGAACATTATGTGGACAGCGACCATGGCATTGAACGGTCTGATCGGTACTGGTGTACCACAAGATTGGACAACTCATATGGTTGGTCATGAGCTGACGTCACTACATGCTATCGATCATGCACGTACGCTAACCATCGTATTGCCATCAGTCATGCGTGAGCTAAAAGAAAGCAAAAAAAGAAAAACTGCTTCAATATGCGCGTAACGTATGGAACATTACCGATACTGACCTAGACGACGATGCGATCATCGAAACGGCTATTGTCTACACTGAAAACTTCTTCCGCGAGCTTGGCTTGCCAGTTAGCCTAGAAGACGTTGACTTGACTGAATCAGCGATTGATCCAATTATCAAGCAACTTGAAGTGCATAACATGGTTAAGCTTGGTGAACATGGTATCAACGACCTAGAAGTATCACGTCGTATCTTACAGCGTGCTGTAACTAGTAAAGCGTCTTAATAAGCGCCATAGCAAGAACTGTCAGAACATTATAAGAAAAATCGCGACAGTAACAATAAGTACATATCGTTATGCTATTTATAATAGTGGCTATTCCATGCTGAGTAGCTACTACTTTTAACACCCCTATAATAATGACAATTAATAAATATAAAGGAGTCCTACAATGAGCTTCGACAAACAACAGAATCAACAAACAAACCGTCAAATCAAATTGGCTAGCCGTCCTAATGGCGTACCTACTGCTGACAATTTTGACATGGCGACTAGCGATATTCCTACGCCAAAAGATAACGAGATGCTACTACGCACTGTATATCTATCACTAGATCCATATATGCGTGGACGTATGAGTGATGCCAAGAGCTATGCAGACCCGTTAGAAGTCGGTGACGTCATCATGGGTGGTACCGTAGCGCAAGTGTCGAGTCGAATATCGATAACTTTGCGGTAGGCGACTTAGTCGTATCAAACTCAGGCTGGCAAGACTACAGTGTTAGTGATGGCGAAGGCGTCCTCAAACTAGACAAAAACATGTCTAACCCTTCTTATGGTTAGGTGTGTTAGGTATGCCAGGGTTCACCGGTTACATGGGTCTGACTGATATCGGTAAACCACAAAAAGGCGAAACTTTAGTCGTAGCAGCAGCAACTGGACCTGTCGGTGCCACTGTCGGTCAAGTCGGTAATCAATATGGTCTGCGCACTGTCGGTGTGGCAGGCGGCAAAGAGAAATGCGACTTTGCGGTCAATGAGCTTGGCTTCGATATCTGTATCGATCACAAAGCTGACGACTTCGCTGAGCAATTAAAAGCAGCGTGTCCAGATGGTATCGACATTTACTATGAAAACGTTGGCGGTAAAGTATTTGATGCGGTAATGCCATTACTTAACGACCACGCACGTATTCCAGTATGTGGTCTGGTATCGCAGTACAACGCAACTGATTTACCGGATGGCAAAGATCGCCTAGGCATGTTGATGGGTCTTATCTTAAGCCAACGCTTAACTGTCAGAGGTTTCATTATCTTTGAAGAGTACGGCGACCACTTCCCCGAGTTCTTGGAAACCATGAGCAAATGGGTAGAGTCAGGCGAAGTGAAAACCAAAGAGCACATTACTGACGGTCTAGATAACGCCCCAGATGCATTTGTCAGTATGTTGAACGGTGATAACTTTGGTAAGACTGTAATCAAAGTATCTGACGTTAAATAGTTATTGGTTAAACATTCACTAGTTAAGTAGCTACTGACAGTTAACAATCGTTATGAATAACTACTTAACAACATAAATTGCTAATATCACTACTGAAAGTTGCTTACAAAGCAGGAATAATGCTAACAGTCATTATTTGCATTTAGGCTAATTAAGTAAAGACGGCTAATGATGTAACGTAAAACTTATGACTGTTGGCTATATAGTTACCAACACATAAATAATAAACAAGGATAATTATGAACATTTTAATGGTACTAACTTCTCATGACCGTTTAGGCGATACTGGCAAGAAAACTGGCTTTTGGCTAGAAGAGTTTGCAGCTCCTTACTATGCGTTTCTCGATGCGGGTGCCAATGTTACTCTAGCGTCTCCTGCAGGTGGTCAGCCACCACTAGATCCTAGTAGCGATACTGAAGATACACAAACCAAAGATACCAAGCGTTTTAAAGACGACAAAGAGGCGCAAGAGCACTTGGCCAATACCAAGAAACTTGCTGACATGAAAGTAGAAGATTTTGATTCAGTCTTTTATCCAGGTGGTCACGGTCCATTGTGGGACTTGGCAGTAGATAAGAACTCTATCGAATTGATCGAGAATTTCGTCAAGCAAGACAAGCCTGTTGCCTTTGTTTGTCATGCACCTGGCGCGCTTAAAAGCGTCAAAGTTGATGGCGAGTACTTAGTAAAAGGTAAAACCGTTACTGGCTTTACCAACTCAGAAGAAGAAGCGGCTGGCTTAACAGACGTGGTGCCTTTCTTAGTAGAAGATGTCTTGAAAGCCAACGGTGGTAACTATGAAAAAGCGGCCGATTGGGAATCGTTTGTCGTGGAAGATGGTTTATTGATCACTGGTCAAAACCCAGCATCTTCAGAAGAAGCGGCTACGCGTTTGATCAACAAGCTCAAAGGTTAATATCATGATTCGCTTACATCACCTTAATCAGTCACGTTCGTTGCGTACGCTTTGGCTCTTAGAAGAGCTAGGCGTGCCTTATGAAGTGGTCAGTCATCAGCGCGATGCCAAGACTCATTTGGCACCAGATTCCCTGAAGGCAGTTCACCCACTCGGTAAATCTCCGGTTATCGAGATGGATGGACAGACTTACGCTGAGTCCGGTGCGATTACAGAGTTATTGATTGAACGATTTGCGCCAGAGCGTCTGCGCCCTGCTACAGATAGTTCAGATTATGGATATTATCTGCAGTGGATTGACTTTGCAGAAAGCTCGCTGATGTTGCCATTAATGCTTGAGCTATTTACCAAAAAAGCAGGCATTGATGACAATGAGTTTTTGAGTGGCTATATCGATACAGAAAAAACCAGATTGTTTGAATATCTGGATGCTTCGGTTAAAGGTAAGTCGTTCATTGTGGGTGATAAGCTAAGTGGTGCTGACTTTATGTTGTCATTTGACTTAATCATTCTCGCTAAGCGTCGAAAACTCGACGCTTACTCGAATATCAGGCATTATGCTGAAGCGCTTGCCAGTCTCGATAGCTATCAGCGTGCGATGCAGCTAGAAGCGAAATACGATGAATCAATTTAGTATTTGATATTCATTGATACCTTGGTATTAGCCAAAATATTATGTATTAACTGATCAATTTTTCGATACACAAAAACAGCTCTGTATAGAGCTGTTTTTATGCGTATAGCATTTCTTACTTGTTGCATCGTCTGTTTTAATGTTCGTCACATTGCATGAAATACTGCTATATCTTTATTCAATAGCGCCAATGAGTTACGCGCTAATGACAAAAGCGCTGTAGAAGTTATGATAAAATATGTCCTGCATTTCTTAGGTTATCTTTCAAGTTTGACCAGCATTTATATCATTAACTCCACTGCGTTTTAAGCTATGAACATTCATCGTACTGACCTTATTTTGCGTCTGGAATCTGTTCTATGCCATTCTATTTCCTCATACAGATTATGGTACGTCCATGAGTAACGAATATCAGTTTAAGCCCCACGAACAACCGATAATGGTGGGCTCTCCTGCCAATCCTGATCATCCTGCACGTCGCAAATTATTTTACTTACTGATTGGAATTTTCGTTGGTCTCACTGCTAGTTTCCAAAACGGTCTGCTCGTCGCAAATCTTACTCAAATTCAAGGTCAACTGGCTTAACGCCAGCTGAAGGTGGGTGGATATCTGTTAGCTATAATATGACCAATGCCTGTATCACCGTTCTGCTGTACAAGATCCGACAGCAGTTTGGCATGTCACTCTTTAGCAAAATCACTCTGTT
This sequence comes from Psychrobacter sp. JCM 18901, assembly GCF_000586435.1. GTDB lineage: Bacteria > Pseudomonadota > Gammaproteobacteria > Pseudomonadales > Moraxellaceae > Psychrobacter. Next base: position 74,118 of record NZ_BAWH01000017.1, on the reverse strand, counting down.
CTTTTTATTGGCCGCCACGAGTCTACAGTGGCTAATCAGTAGTCATTTATTAGATACGCCTAATATTGGAATTGAGCCTTATTACCTAGAGATTGTCGCCAGAGGACTTAGCGGTATGGTCGCAAGTGGCATGACCATCTTAGGGTTATTCTACTGTCTGCAAGGTATGCCAACCGTCAAGCGGACCAGTGGCTTAATATTGGGTTTTGGCTTGGTGCAGTTTGGTATTCCACTATCACGAATCATCTCGCCCTATCTCGCCATCGACGGTCAGCTTGAAAATTTATTTTTATTTCAATTTGGCTTGGCACTGATTTGTTTTGGGCTGATTAATATATTGGAGCTACCGCCAGGTAATACCGAAAAAGTATTTGAGAAACTCGACTTTTTAAGCTTTGCCTTTTTTGCGAGTGGTTTGGCTGCATTGGCTGTAATTTTGGTGCAAGGTAGGATTTTATGGTGGACGACGCTTGGCTCGTCTATCCACTGATGATTGCCATTGTTGGGATTGGCATCGCTTTATGGATTGAAACGCATCGCAAAAACCCGATGCTACAAGTCCGCTGGATGCGTAGCCGCAATATTATTGCCTTTATGATTACCGGCGCAGTCATGCGAATTTTGCTGTCTGAGCAAAATGTCGGTGCTGCAGGCTACTTGCCAATTTGGGCTATGGCAATGATCAGCTGGTTACTTTTTATGCTGTCATAATGGCTGCCAGTGTGCTGGCTTTGGTGATTAGTATTTTTAGTACCAATCCAATGGACTTGCGCCGTCCCGTTATTTTTGCAGTGGCATTGATTGCTTTAGGTTCTTGGATGGACGTTGGGGTGTCTATCAATTCCGCTCCCTATATGTTTTATATTAGCCAGTTTTTGATTGCATTTGCCGCGGTGTATTTTATGGGACCTTTAGTTTTCGAAGGATTTCTGCGTGCTATTGCTAGTGGTCCTGCTTATATTATTAGTTTTTCGGTTATCTTTGGTATTTCCCAAACGGTTGGCGGATTGGCAGGTGCAGCGGCTATTCAGGCATTTACGACCATTCGTACACAAGTACATTATGCAGATATGGTCAGCTCACTGAACTTGGGTGATCCTACGTTTAGCGCTCAAATTGCTGGTACTCGTAGTGTATTGTCAAACCAAACAACGGACGCAGCGCAAGCGAATGTGGCCGCGATGAGCCAAGTGTTGCAAGGGATTCAGCGCCAAGCAACTGTCTCCGCTTATAGCGATCTGTTCTTTTTAATGGCCAGTTTTGCTACTTTCGTTACAGCCATTTTATTGATCAACTATTTTTATAACCGTTACCACAAGCGCAATCCACTTGCTAAAGAGCTTGCCGTTATTGCAAAAATGCGTGAGTCAAAATAACTCAGCTTATTATATTGATAATGTCTCACCCCATTAGTTTATAGCCAGTCTATTTTGATATTTATTAAAAATTTAGGAGCACGTCATGAGCCAAGAAAAACCAAATGAGCTTAATCAAATACCTCAGACGTCCACTGGCGCTCCAGCAACAGACACACCTATAGCGTCCGATATAAGTAAAGAAAAATCTGCTGCAACTTCTTCGCAATCAGCAACTAAGACAGCAAAAGGTGATGTAGAAAACAGTTCAGACAGCAATGAACCACCAATGCCGCCAAAAGAGCCAATACCCGATACTACTGGTTGGTCGCCTAAGAAAAAAATCCTATCTGAATTTAGTCTTATTAATTTTATTGATTGTCATTGGCGTGGCATTGATTTTGTATGCATGGAAGCTCCCACCGTTCACCCCAACGGTACAGCAAACCAATAATGCCTTTGTCAAAGGTCAGACAACTATTATTAGCCCGCAAGTTTCTGGCTATGTCACCAAGGTAGCAGTGCAAGACTTCGCCAACGTAAAAGCGGGCGACTTACTCATAAAGATAGATGATCGAACCTTTCAGCAGCAGCTCGAACAAGCCCAAGCAAATACCGAAGTAGCTCTTACTAACCGCTCTACTAATGACCAAGATACGCAAACCAGCCAAGCGCAAATCGAAGCACGTAGAGCTGATTTATATAGTGCCAAAATCAATGTAGAAAGCGCGCGTGAAGATGTCAACCGTTATCAAGGTTTAGATGCTATTGGTGCAGTATCGAAAGCAGAAGTTGCTCACATCAAGGCGCAATTGGCTCAAGCACAAGCAGGTGTACAGCAAGCAGAAGCTAATTTGCAAGCCGCCCAAGAAAACCGTGAAAAGACTAGCGGCAGTCGCTCATCGCTAGACGCAGATATCAAGAATGCTGAAGCAGGCATCAAGCAAGCGCAAATCAATCTAGACAATACTATCATCACTGCGCCTGAATCTGGCCAGCTAAGCCAAGTCAGTGTCAAAGAAGGCCAATACGTTAGCGCTGGTACGCAGCTTATGTATATTGTGCCAAAAGGTATTTGGATTATTGCAAATTTTAAGGAAACTCAAATAGCCAATATGGCAATCGGCGAGCCTGCGACCATTCACGTCGATGCGCTTGGCGGTGCCAAATTTACGGGTCACGTGAGTAATATCTCGCCAGCGACTGGTAGCGAGTTTAGTGCTGCTGCAGCCAACCCTGCCACAGGTAACTACATAAAAATTGCTCAGCGTATTCCTGTACGCATCGACCTAGACCAGAACCAGCCTGAACTTGCACGTTTACGTCCTGGTATGTCAGTCTCAGTAGATGTCGATACCAATATTAAATGAAAGGTTCAATAAAAAGTTAAATAAAAAATAATGCCCAATAAGGTAAATAGCTAACGTAAAAAAGCCACTCTAGAAACCAGAAAAACTGGATTTAGAGTGGCTTTCTTAGTTTTGTATAATCTATAGCTTCAAACTACAGCAACTATGGTAATAAACGCTTGGTTGTCCAGCTTGTATTGCCTTCACTGTCGTCGCTGCTACTCTGCGTATACACAATTCGGTCATGCATCCGATTGGCGCGACCTTGCCAAAACTCAATACTTTCAATCGTAATCTCATACCCACCCCAAAACTCTGGCGTTGGTACAGTAGTATTGTCAGGATGTGTAGCCTGCAGCTGTTCAAACGTTTGCTCCATGACTTCACGATTGGCCACTTCACCACTTTGCGGTTGACTGACCCAAGCGCCTACTTGACTATCATGGGGACGCTTTTGAAAGTAAGCAGCCGATTTATCAGCAGCTATTTTAGCGATACTACCGCTGACACGGACTTGACGCTCCAGCTCATGCCAAAAGAATAACGCTTCAGCATTAGGATTTTCTGCGATATCTTGCCCCTTTGCGCTTTCATAATTGGTATAGAAAACAATACCTGTCTCAGTAATTTCGCGTAATAACACAATACGAACGCTAGGCTTATTATCTGCGCCACATGTTGCCAAACTCATTGCATAAGGCTCTTGCACCTTTTGCGCTAGCGCCTCATTCATCCAAGCTTTAAAAAGCTCGAATGGTGACGTTGGTACTGACTGTTGGTCAAGCTCGCCTTTCTCGTATGAGAGACGTTGGTCGGTAAAGTCCATGCTCATGGCAGTTCCCTATTTAAAAACTATAATATTGTTGTCTTGAATACCACTTATTGCCTTAAATACTATTAGCCTAGTACCGACTTTATAAGATCAGCTAAGTCATTAGCCATTACATCGCATTCTATTTCATCATCTGACTCAACCATCACACGAATCATAGGCTCTGTGCCTGACTGACGTATCAACAGACGACCACGACCCTCTAGCGTTGCCTGTGCTTTATCAAAAGCAGCAACCAACTTCTCATGTTTGAATGGGTCTTGCATTTGAGATAAGCGTACATTGACTAACTTTTGCGGCAACACTTCAAAACCTTCAACAAGTTCACTTAACGCACGCTCTCTGGCTTGCATCACTGCCAGTACTTGCAAACCAGCAATGATAGCGTCCCCTGTGCGACTTTTATCTAAGCAGAGAATATGACCAGATGGCTCACCGCCCAATATCCAACCATTAGCTTCTAAGTCCTGCATCACATAGCGATCACCCACCTTTGCACGGGTAAAGTGGATGTCTGCATCTTTTAGCGCCAGCTCTAACCCCATATTGCTCATGAGTGTGCCGACAACACCTTCAGCTTTGGTTTTACCTTGGGTAGCAAGCACATATAAAATACCGTCGCCGTCGACTAGCTTACCCGTCTCATCAACCATTACGATACGGTCACCATCACCATCTAGCGCAATACCAACATCTGCGTCATGCTCAAGCACAGCCTTCTGTAAGCTCTCAGGATGGGTAGAACCACATTCAGCATTGATATTGATGCCGTCTGGCGTATTATTGATGGCAATCACGTTGGCCCCCAACTCGCGCATCACTCTAGGTGCTACGCTATAGCCTGCGCCATTGGCACAATCCACTACTACCGTCAGATGACTGAGGTCATATTGATAAGGGAAGCTGCCTTTGCAAAACTCAATATAGCGACCTTTAGCATCATCAATTCGATTGTTCTTACCTAAATTTGCAGGATCAAGAATAGGCATCATAGCAACGTCACTACTAACGTCGTTCATAATTGCCGTCAATTTATCATTGATTGCAGTTTGCATCTCATCAGTAAGTTTTTTTGCCGTCACCTGAGAAAAACTTGATGCCATTATCATAATAAGGGTTATGCGAGGCTGAGATAACCACGCCAGCATCTGCATTAAAGCTACGGGTCAGATGCGCAATCGCTGGAGTTGGTAGTGGTCCAAGCATATAAACATCAACACCAGCCGCATTAAAACCTGCTTGTAATGCTCCCTCTATCACATAGCCTGACAGACGCGTATCTTTACCAATCACTACACTTGGCTTACGCGTAGGATTTTCATTTTTTTCTATGAGAACAAGCCCAGTGACATAGCCTAGTTTTAAAATAAAATCCGGTGTAATTGGCAATTCACCAAATTTTCCGCGAATTCCATCAGTGCCAAAATAGCTCATTATGTGTTCCTCAAGTCAAAAAAATAAAAGGCCAAACGTATACGCAGGCAATACTATTGTTGTAATAATCTGTTTCTGTATTTTACAAAAAAAACAGCCAACAATAACAGAGCATTGTTGGCTGTTTGTATCTTAAGCTCGCTGCAGCCTTACGTCTCAGCTAACATTAATACGATTTAAATCTACAAAAGAGAAGTATTTCACGGAACGCTCTAGTTCACTCGATAGTTCGGTGCTTCTTTAGTGATTTGCACGTCATGCACATGCGATTCTTTCATACCCGCTGAGGTTACTTTGATAAACTGCGGATTGGTACGCATATCTTCAATCGTGGCAGAACCAGTATAACCCATTGATGAACGTAAGCCACCAACCAACTGGTTAACGATACCCGCAACTGGTCCTTTATAAGGAACACGGCCTTCGATACCTTCTGGCACTAACTTCTCTACGCCATCTTTTGCATCTTGGAAGTAGCGATCTGAAGAACCATTTGATCCTGACATCGCACCCAAACTACCCATGCCGCGATAAGCTTTATAGTAGCGACCTTGGAACAGCTCAACTTCACCTGGTGCTTCTTCGGTACCAGCCATGAGTGAACCAACCATGATGCATGATGCACCAGCAGCGATTGCTTTTGCCATGTCACCTGAGTAGCGGATACCACCGTCAGCAATCAATGGAATGCTGTCTTTTAAAGCACTAGCAACATTATCAATGGCTGAGATTTGTGGTACACCGATACCTGCGATAATACGAGTGGTACAGATAGAACCAGGGCCGATACCTACTTTTACTGCATCAGCACCTGCGTCACGTAAAGCGATTGCAGCTTCACCTGTTGCGATGTTGCCACCGATTACTTGCACATGCGGGTAGTTTTTCTTAATCCAAGATACTTTATCGATCACGCCTTTTGAGTGACCGTGCGCAGTATCAACGACGATAACGTCGACATCAGCGGCGATTAATGCTTCAACGCGTGCTTGCGTATCTGCACCTGTACCAACAGCTGCGCCAACACGCAGGCGACCTTGCTCGTCTTTACACGCATTTGGATTGTTTTCAGCTTTGGCAAAATCATTAACAGTAATCAAACCACGCAGGCGGAAATTATCGTCAATAACGATGACTTTTTCGATGCGGTGCTCATGCAACAATCTTTTGATATTCTCGTTGCTTTCACCTTCATGCACAGTTACTAGCTGCTCTTTAGGCGTCATGATCTGGCTAACTGGCAATGACAAATTGGTCTCAAAACGCCAATCTCTATGGGTAACGATACCCACAACGTTATCTGTGCCTTTTTCGACCACAGGCACACCTGAGATATTGTTATCTTGAGTCAAACGCAGCAATTCACCGATCGTCATCTCTGGATGCACAGTGATAGGATCAACGACGGTACCCGCTTCAAATTTTTTTGACACGGCGTACTTGTGTGGCCTGCTTTTCGATATCCATGCTTTTATGCAAAATACCCATGCCACCAAGCTGTGCCATAGTGATAGCCATTTCAGACTCAGTCACCGTATCCATTGCCGCAGAGATTAACGGAAGATTAAGTGTGATATTTTTGGTCAAACGAGTAGACAGATCAGCAGTTTTTGGCAGAACTTCAGAATAGGCTGGTAATAATAAAACGTCATCAAAGGTTAAGGCTTCATCGACAATTCGCAACATACAGACCCCTAGTGGTGGTTATTTTGATGGGTAGGAGCTCAGGGTTAAGCGTATCAATCATTGCAGCTGCAAGCACAGTGCCGATTCATCGCCAACCACTCAGTTATCCTATAAAAATAACGCCACATTATAACAAATAAGCGCCTCGCTGACACACTATATTTGTCAGATTATTTTACACAAGTGCGTCTTTATCGATGACAATCATGCTTCAAACCATTAATAACTCGCTTTTAAAGCTAATCAGGATCGCAAAGCTCATCGCTATTCCCAACCTCTAGTCGCTTCTTGTTAACGTAAAGCGCTCTGTGGGTAGATATTTGTTTTGCTGTGCATGCAAGTAACCAAGCATTTGCTCCCGTATCTCACAGGCTAGCGTCCATGCTTCTATAGGCCCTACTGATGAAACAGCGCCGCGCAATTGAATGGTATTTTCGGTTACATCAACCACATACATTTCAGGTTCTGTTTTATTATCCCAAAGCTTATTGTCCTTGACCATCGATATAAACGTCTCTCGGATAGCGTCAATATCTGCACCATAGTCGATATACAAAAACACAGGACAGGTCTGATGAACCTCTGTATGCGACCAGTTTTCCACTCGTTCAGTGATTAGCTCACGCATCGGCACGATCAAGCGACGCTCATCCCATGTTTTTAGCACGGCATACGTGTAACGCAGGTCTTCAACCGTACTAAAATTACCGTCCATTATCACACTATCGCCGATTCGCACTGGCTGCGTCACTGCTACCTGTACACCAGCGATGATATTCCCCAATATCGGCTGTGCCGCAATACCGATAACCACACCTGCAATACCCGCTGAAGTCAATAAAGTTTTGCCAAGGCCTTCCATATTTGCAAATTCACTAAGACCTATCCAGAAGCTTCCCAAAATCATCGCGAAAATAAACACACGGCGAAATATTGATACATAAGTACGGCGGCGACGTTCTTTATCGAAATGCTCTGCAGCCAAATTTTCAATCTGCATGTCTTGATAGCGATTGGCAAAAAAAGTTAATGATACGAATGCCTAACCACATGGTACTAAATACCAGTCCAATCCAAATCAATGGACGAATGGATGAGGCGACTGCATCTAAATAAGGAAAACCACCAGAAACCAAGGTAAAAACCAGTGAAAAACTGATGGTAAAGGTTAATGGTACTGTTAGCTTGCTAACCAAATCTGCGACGCCATTGGTACTGCCAACATACACGCTGTATTTTTCTTCATCGATATAATGATTGATGATTTTTGCAGTACCTTTACTCAGTAGCCAACCCATCCCCATGGTTAATAAAAAGAACAATATCAGCGCTGAGAATTCCCATAGCGCAATTCCAAAAAAACTTTAGCTTTAACCAAGTGGGCAAATAACGCTCAAACTCGGCTGGATGATACTGCTCATAGAGATTATCAATATTACCTACTGTCTGCGCCGAAAACACCCAAACAGGGGCTTTATCCCCTACTCGTACTCGCTGCAAATAGATAGGAACACGGCGCTCGCGATAATCAATATAGCCAAGCTGAATAGAACGTCTGGCAATACCCATGACACTGCTATTATTACCAAGCGGTGGTTCAATTAAGCCATCGGGGCGATCTGGCATATCGTCGAATACATAGAGCTCTTTTTCAGATAATAAGAAATCCAATCGTTTTGTGAGATCAAGCGCACGGCTACGTTGACTTTTTTCATCAATCAAATTCATGTTTAGTGCGTAAGCGGCCAAATCATACTGCTGCTTCATTAACGCTGATTGAAAAAAACTCTAAGGCTGCAAGCGGTGTTTCTAAATTAGGTGGCTCAGATAACGGCGGCAACCCTGCATTTAACTTATCAAGTATATAGTAGCTCTCACTATATTCTCCGGTCAGTGCCGTATCACCTTGTAGCCTGCCTGCCTGCTCCACTGCGTTACGCTCAGTAGGATCAAAGATCTCTTCAGTAATACCAGAAATACTGACACTTTCATCTTTAAGCGCATTGACTTGCTGAGCGGCATATTCAGTAAAACTATCAGGCTTACTAGGTGTTTGTTTTTCCGGCTCGCTCGTACTTTGCCCGCTCTCACTATTTGCTGCATAAACAGGTGTATAGATCACACTTATAGCGACAATAAAAAAAGCCCAACAATACTTGCAGCACATGGCTTTTAAGACGGCTTTTCTCTACATCTACTTGATGATTATCATCTGAGCGCAAAACGGCACAATGATGTCCATAGGATTGTCTTTAAGAGTATTCATGTTTTCAAAGCCATCAGTCTACAAAAGGAAAGTATAAAAAATATATCGCTGCTGCTTTAACCTAATTCAGTAAGCAAAAAAAGCCAGCCTAAAGCTGACTTAATTTATTACGAGATTTGTAGCTATTTACCTTATAAGCGGCAAGAGTTGTTTTAAGCGCGGCGCCATGTCGTGCCAGCACGGCTATCTTCGAGCTCAATACCCGCCTCTTTTAGTTGCTCACGTATCTCGTCAGCACGAGCAAAGTTTTTGTTGGCTTTAGACTCTGCACGTTCGATAATTAAATTATCAATAACCGCATCCGTTAGACCATCTTCTGCCTGATCACCGACCACTGCTTGCAAAAACTGCTGCACTGGCTGCTGTAAAATATTTAATACCTGAGCCAATGCTTTTAGTTGCTGTGCCAACTGCCATGCAGTATCGACGTCTTCTGCTTTGATTGCTTTATTGATATCGCGAGCCAATCCAAATAAGACGCTAATGGCCGTCGAGCTATTGAAGTCGTCATTCATCGCCTTGATGAAGTCTTGTCCAACCGCGCTATTGTAAGCTTCAGCCACTAAGTCTTCGTTGATTATGATTGACTGTCCTTTTTGCTGCTCAACCAATTTTAATGCATTGTATAGTCTGCTTAGGCTATTATGTGCTTCATCCAATGCGCTATCAGAGAAGTTAACTTGGCTACGATAATGGCTCGATAATAAGAAGAAACGCACCGTCTCAGGTAAGTACTTTGCCATGACATCGCGAATGGTAAAAAAAGTTGCCTAATGATTTAGACATTTTTTCGCCATCGACATTGATAAAACCAACATGCATCCAGTTACGTGCATACTCGCAACCAGTCGCTGCCTCAGACTGCGCGATTTCGTTTTCATGATGCGGGAACTGTAAATCATGACCACCGCCATGAATATCAAAAGTACTACCCAAGCACTTAGTCGACATTGCTGAACATTCAATATGCCAGCCTGGACGCCCTTGACCCCATGGTGATGCCCACTGCGGCTCGTCAGGTTTTGCAGATTTCCATAGTACAAAGTCAAATGGATTACGTTTATCATTTTCAACTTCGACTCGCGAACCTGCCTGCATATCGTCCAGATTACGCTTAGATAATTTACCATAACCATCAAAGCTATCAACAGCATAGTAGACGTCACCGTTGTCGCCTGCATACGCATAGTTGCCAGTGACTAGCGTCTCAATCATATCCTGCATATCATCGATATGATCAGTCGCACGTGGCTCAGCATTTGGCATCTCACAACCAAGCGCTGTCGCGTCTTCATGCATTGCCTCAATAAAGCGCTGCGTCAATGTACCAATCTCTTCACCGTTTTCAGCGGCACGAGCAATGATTTTATCATCGATATCAGTGATATTACGTACGTAGTTCACGTCGTAACCCAAACGTGCCAACCAACGAACGGCCATATCAAAACCGACCATCACTCGCGCATGACCAATATGACAATAGTCATAAACAGTCATGCCGCACACATACATACCAACCTGCCCTGCTTTGAGTGGTACAAACTGACGTTTGCTGCCAGTCAATGAATCGTAAATGGCAAGTTGGGACATCGCATCTGCAAGTGGTGTGGTCATAGTAAAAAAAGCCTTGTAACGTAAATAAAATAGAGAAATGGGAAATCTCAGCCGCCGTGTATGAATAAGCCATACCAACGACTGTAACTATAAATCAAGAAAATAAAAAAATTCAGACCAAAAAAAACGTCGTGATATAAAACGTAACCCATTATCTTAGCGAAAACAGGCGTAAAATACTACAATGAGCGTGCAACTAACGCTATTCAATCATAAAAACCGTTAAGGATGTAAAGATGGGCAATCGCTTAAGCAAAATATACACACGTACTGGAGATGATGGCAGCACTGGTATGGCTGATGGCAGCCGCCTTAGTAAAGCGGACGATCTATTTAGCGTCATGGGTGACATCGACGAGCTCAACTCGCATATTGGCTTGGTACGTGCGCAATTAAAGCATAATAAAGGGCAATCTATAGAGAAAGAGTTCTCTGAAGCTTGGTCATCATTCAGCACTTGTTATTCAATATAGGCGGCGAGCTTGCCATGCCAGAGTATGAAGGGGTTAATGCCACTCATATTGAATGGTTAGAGCAGCAAATAGATATGATGAATGCCACATTGCCACCGCTAAAAGACTTTATTTTGCCGACAGGTTCTATATTGGTCAGTCAGTTACACGTGGCCCGTAGTGTATGTCGCCGCGCTGAACGTCAAGCTGTGATATTGCAACAGCAGCGTTCACAAGCGATTCGAAGTACTGCTGTCAGCTTTATCAATCGCTTATCCGATTGGCTGTTTGTTGCTGCACGCTTTTGTACAGATCCAGAAAAAGTCTCTGAGGTATTGTGGGACAGTCAAGCATTGAAAACGTTCACTGACAGTCAATAATACAAACTAAGTATTTAACAATAAATATTTAAACGCAAAAACCCCGCGACATGATTGTTGCGGGGTTTTTTTGTTATTCAGCAATAGCAATTCGCTCTACTGGATATCGCTACCTCTTATTACAATGACAAATTAATAAGTCGCGCTGTTGTCTTCAATGATGACCATATCGATGGTTTCATCTTTAGGCACGGCTTTTGGTGTGGCGGGCTTACTAGGCTCAGCAGCTGCTGCTTGGGTGTTTGCAGTCGAACTGTTCTGACTTTCAGCAGGCTTATTGATGGTTGGCGGCGGCGTAGGTTCAGTTGGACGAATTGGCTCAACTGGCGTTACGGTTCTTGGCTGACGGATTGGCGCTGTTTGAGTAGTAGTATCGTTGTTCTGCGTTGCACGGCGCTCAGCAGCACGTTGGGCACGTTGCTCATCCATTGCAGTTTTAAAGACAGAACCTGCCATCACATCGGCAACGACAGTAATCAAAGCAGGCTGACCTGCAATACGCGTACGCACTTGACCGCCTTGAGTACCGACGATGTAAGTAAACGCGTCATCAACGAGCATATTGTTATTGATACGGATATTGTCTTGCGCTAAACGCGATTGTAGACTTGGCTGATTATTGGCCGCTTGTACCTGACTGGCTTGATACAAGTCTTCACTTGGTAGCGTCATGCTGACACTTGCTTGGCAAGTGGTCATACCGTTTTCATTGGCTTGTTGCAAGATGGCAGCGTTTTGAACGTCAATGACAACACCATTGGTTTTTTTCGCTAACCACACCGTTTGCTAAACTGATTTCAGCATCATTTGCATAATTGGCAGCCAATGACTGTGCTTGTTGATTGAGCGTATTTTTCAGAGCTGACTTAAGGCGATCTTGCACCATAGGATCATCACAGCTGATCGCAGGCGCAACGCTATTTTCAGCGTCGACAGTCTCTTGTTCTGTTAGCTCTGCCTGCTCAGTAGTGTCTTCTTTATCTGAGCGATCACAGCCTGCAAGCGCTAAACCACATACCAATCCAATCCCAGCAACTTTATGCCACTTGCTCAAACTTATATTTGCTACGCTCATACTAACTCTACTCCCAATTTACAGGTTCGTACCGCCACTGACTGACAGTGTTCAACATTCAAATCGCAACGCTAGCTGCTACAGATATGAAAACCACATCATTATACGGTGTTTAAATCAAATGGTCATTAGTGTAGCCCATGGATATACAAATAGTGCCCCTCATTGTGGAAAAAACCTGCGTTTGGTTGCAAAAACATAACAAACATTCGCAGATTTGGACTCTAAAAAGTCATATTTAAAAAAAGTACGGATTGCATCACAGTTTTTGTTAGACGTCATTGATATGACGCTATATGATTGGGCATAAAAATCATCGATAATTGGTGCATATGATAAATTTTAGAGATACGTTGTTATTAGGTCATCGAGGCGCACGCGGTGAGGCGTTAGAAAATACCTTTTCAGGCTTTCAATACTCTCAAAATCTTAAGTCAAGAGGCTTAGCAGGCGTAGAATTTGATATACAACTAAACGCTGACGGTCACTTAATCGTATTCCATGACGATGATTTAGAGCGTATGTGCGGTCGGCAATCACGTATTGATCAGTTAAAACTGACTGAGATTCAGTGCCAATTGCAGTTTGGCCAACCCATTATGACGCTCGCAAGCATAGCACCTGCGCTTAGTGGGTTTAACGTTATTGAGCTTGAAATTAAAACACATAGCCGTACCAACTATGCGGTGTTGATTGCAGCGCTTCGGCAGGCATTTATTAATACACCTCTTGCCAGCTTACCAGTTGTATTGACGAGCTTCGATGTAGAGTTACACAACCGTTTGCAACGTCACAAACTATTATCTCATATGCCTCGCGGCTTGCTCATTCGTACGCCAGAAGCGTTGGCAAGCGCGACCAATACCGCATTGCAACTTGGCTGTATTCAACTGGGCATTCATTATCCGCTTTTGACCCAAGCCGTCATCAAGCATAGCCACCGTTATGGATTGCCAGTAAGTGCTTGGACGGTCAATGATATTCCCACCATTGAACAGCTCATAAAATGGGAAACCGATGTCATCATTACGGATTTTCCAAGTCATTTGCTGTTGCCTTAACCGAGTTATCCGTACTTTTTTTGATATTTAATCATTTTTTCGATAAACGCATTCTTTCCTACATATCTACCCTTCTTGTTACACTTCTCCTTCATGTCTGATAAGTCACTCGTATTTTTGATCAATACATTCTATAATCCATACAAGTTATTGTTATTTAGCAATATTTTTATAGTGTATAAGTGTTCACTTTACACGCTTTTTAAGGTACTATGGTGGCTTAAATTAATACCGTTAGGGATATTATATGATTGCAAAAAAAGCACTTGGCTTACCGCTTAAAGGCTTACGTTTCGCTATCAAATCTGGTGATACGCTTGTAAAGACCGCCAGCACTCAAGTAACGCGTTTTAAAACTCGTTTCGATGAGAAAAAAAGCGCAAATGGCGCTTGATGAGCAGCCTGTTGCAAAACGCAATTATGCGAAAGCTTCTGAGCAAGCGGATCTTTCTGCGCAAGAGCAAAGCATTGATATGCGTGAGTTTGAATTTACCAAAGCACCAATTAACTGGATTCCAGCGGCTATTTTAGTAGCGACGCCAATTGCTGCTGCTGTGATTACGCCATGGTATCTATGGACTCATGAAGTTAGCGCTCCTGTTTGGGGTGTATTCGGTGCCTTTATGGTATGGACAGGTATCAGTATCACGGCGGGTTACCATCGTCTGCTATCGCACCGTGCTTACAAAGCGCACCCTATTGTCAAAAACTTTTTATTGTTAGGTTCAACCTTAGCCGTACAAGGCTCAGCGTTTGATTGGGTTTCTGGACATCGTACTCACCATCGTCATGTAGATGATCGTTTGGACGATCCATATTCAGCACAGCGTGGTTTTTGGTTCAGCCATATTGGTTGGATGCTACGTAACTACCTAGCGGTAAATTTGATTATAAAAACATTCCTGATTTGACTAAAGATAGAGTCTTACAGATTCAGCATAAATATTATGGTTTGTGGGTAGTTGCCATGAATGTTGGTATGGTTGCTGCTATTGGTTGGCTCATTGGTGATGTTTGGGGTACTTTACTGATCGCTGGTTTGCTGCGCTTGGTATTAACTCATCACTTCACCTTCTTCATCAATTCGCTATGTCATATGTTTGGTACACGTCCTTATACGGATACTAATAGTGCTCGTGATAACTTTTTCTTAGCTATCTTTACGTGGGGCGAGGGTTATCATAACTATCATCATTTCTTCCAGTATGATTATCGTAATGGCGTGAAATGGTGGCAATATGACCCAACCAAATGGTTAATCGCTGGTTTATCAAAAATCGGTTTAACGACGGATTTGCGTACTGTTGATGATACGACTATTAAGCATGCCGAAGTGCAAATGCAGTTCAAAGCAGCACAACAGCAGATCGATACAGCCACAAGCACTGGGCTTGATCTTCCTCATGCGATGAAGAGCTTCCAAGACCGCATTAAGTTTGAATACGATGCATTTAAACAAACTGTCGAAGAATGGCAATCACTGAAAGCTCAAACTATTGAAATGAAAAAAATAGAATGTGCTGATCGCTTACGTGAAGTTGATGATAAGCTAAAGCATGATTATGCGAAAATTGAACAGAAAATCCTTGAGCATAACAGCAATCTAAAAACTGCTTTCCGCTCTATTGGCGCGAACGAAAAAGCGGCTTAATTAACCTCTGATTTATTTTATAATTTTGAAGCTTCTCCATCCCCCTATCCGTCCTAGATAGGGGGATTTTTTTGCTTATACTTTATCGATTATGTCATTACAGCTACTTCTAATGACCTTATTATCATAATAAATGGTCAAATACATTGGCTGAACCATTGCTTTCTCTAATCCAAAAACAATAACCATCTCATCCATCATATTCAGTTAATTAAAGACCGAAAAATTTATTTTTTTGTCCAGATATTACAAGAGACGGACAGAGTGCAACGATGCCATATGAGAGCTATGCTATAGTGACATTCTCACTTTTATATTTTAATGGAAATGGCCTGTATGCGTTATCAAAACACTTACGTCAACCTAGACACGCGCCTTTATCATGAGCAGCCACCGACGCCACTAGACAATCCTCGTGTCGGTCACTTCAACACTCAAGTTGCTCAGCAGTTAGGCTGGACAAACGACGAGGACCTGATGATTAATTGGGTTGAGATATTGGGCGGTCAATACGTGCCAGCTGATTTCAAACCATTATCGATGGCCTATGCCGGTCACCAGTTTGGACAATGGGCTGGGCAATTGGGCGACGGACGCGGTTTGCTCATGGCGCAAGTACTCGATAATCATGGGCAGCCACAAGACTTGCATCTAAAAGGCGCTGGCTTGACACCCTATTCACGCATGGGTGATGGACGAGCAGTCTTACGTAGTACTATTCGCGAATACCTGTGCGGTCATGCATTGACCCAGCTTGGCATTCCCTCATCTAACGCTTTGGGGTTTGTGGTATCTGATACGAGAGTGCGCCGTGAGCGTATCGAAGCAGGTGCAGCACTAATGCGTGTGGCAGACAGTCATATTCGTTTAGGTCATGTCGAATGGATTGCCAGCTTTGCCCCTGATGTACTGAGAGAGTTCACTGACCATATGATTGACACCTACTATCCAGAGTGCCGCGATAGCGAAACGCCTGTCTTGGCGTTTTTGACCGCAGTGGTCGAGCGTACGGCGCGTATGATTGCTGATTGGCAATTGATTGGCTTTGCTCATGGTGTGATGAACACAGATAACTTATCTATCACAGGCAGTACTTTGGACTTCGGGCCGTTTGGCTTTATGGAGCGCTTTAATCCTGCATGGATCAATAATCACTCAGACCATACGGGTCGCTACGCTTATCAGAATCAGCCTGCTATCGGGCACTGGAACCTAAACGTTTGGCTGCCACACTTTATGCGCCTAGAAGGCGTTACTCGTGAGACTCTATCTGACTGCCTAGCGCCTTACGAAGCAACCTTTATGCAGCACTATCAGCAAGGTCTGTGCCGTAAGCTTGGCCTACCGCATCAAAGAGAGAGTCTCAGCTTGGCCTTTGAATGGTTGACGCTATTAGAAGACAACTTGCTCGACTACACCAATAGCTTCCGCGCACTACTCGGTTTGGTCGCACCAGCAGATCATCCTTATGAGCAAAAGCTACTGGATACCATGACCACTGAATTAAGCGGTGATGCGCAGCAAGTATGGCAAGACTGGTCAGCACGTTATCTGGCACAGATCGAGCAGCTGCTACTTGAGCAGGCAGTTAACGACATGACAACCAACAATCCTGTTTATGTTCTTCGTAATAGCATGGCGCAGCGTGCAATTACTGCCGCAGAGCAAGGTCAGTTTGAAGAAGTTGATCGAGTGTTTCGTTTATTAGCCAACCCTTATAGTGTGCAAGATATCGCTAATGATTTAGATAGCAGTGCGCCTGCGCCTGATACACCGCAGATGCCTATTAGTTGTTCGTCTTAGTAGTTGCTCATCTTAGTAGTGGCTCGTCTTAGCACCTTTCAATTCTGTAATATTGTGAAATATTATGAAATTAAGGTTGATATCTAGACGCATTTTTTTGGCATTATCAACGAGATAAATAACGAATATCATTTTATTATATTATTCGCACAATTCACCGTTGTTGACTAGGCAGTGAATTGGCAATAATGCTAGAATGAATATTTTAGCTAGTTTGCTTTTTTTGACCTGATTTTTGATCGTCGACCATGATTCTGATGGTCGCGAGTCGTTTAACGTCTGTATACCTTTCAGTTATTATCATTCAATGATTTTTGGAGGGTTAGACGTTGTTTTTTTTATCACCATTTAATTTATTCCAATTTATTCCAACCATGGCAATTATTATGAATGACGATACCACTTCGAATACGGATAACCTCAATACAGAAAAAGAGCAGTTTGAACAAGCTGCCTTACATTACCATGAGTTTCCACGCCCAGGTAAAATTTCGGTAACCCCTACTAAGCAGCTAGCTAACCAACGTGATTTAGCACTCGCCTACTCTCCAGGCGTTGCTGTACCTTGTCTTGAGATCCAAAGAGATCCAAAACTTGCGTCTAAATACACGGCACGTAACAACTTAGTTGGTGTTATCACTAACGGTACTGCTGTATTGGGTCTGGGTAATATCGGTCCATTGGCATCGAAGCCAGTCATGGAAGGTAAAGGCGTTCTATTTAAGAAGTTCGCAGGTATCGACGTTTTTGATATTGAAATTGCTCAAAATGATCCAGACAAATTCATCGAAGCGGTTGCCTCGCTTGAGCCTACCTTTGGTGGTATCAACCTAGAAGACATCAAAGCACCAGAATGTTTCAAAATTGAGCGCGTACTACGTGAGCGCATGAACATTCCTGTGTTCCATGATGATCAACATGGTACGTCAATCATCGTTGCCGCAGCCATGCTAAATGCTTTGTTGATTACTGGCAAAAAGATTGAAGAGATTAAAATTGTTTGTTCAGGCGCAGGCGCAGCAGCCATTTCTTGCCTAGATATCATTTGCGCACTTGGTGTTAATAAGAACAACATCATTGTTTCAGATTCACGCGGTATCATCACCACTAGCCGTGAAAACCTTGACGAAACCAAACAACGCTATGCTCGTGATGTTACGGCTACTTCTATCGAAGAAGTCATGGACGATGTCGATATGTTCTTAGGCTTATCTATGCCTGGTACATTGTCTGAAGACATGGTTCGCCGTATGGCCAAAGACCCTATCGTCTTTGCACTTGCCAACCCAACACCTGAAATCATGCCAGAATTGGCACATGCCGTACGTCCAGACGTCATCATGGCAACTGGTCGTTCAGACTATCCAAACCAAGTAAACAACGCGCTATGTTTCCCATACATCTTCCGCGGTGCATTAGATGTTGGTGCGACCACCGTTAACGAAGAGATGAAAGTCGCCTGCGTAAAAGCAATCGCTGCGATGGCACACGTCGAAGCCACTCCAACTACCAGCGCTAGAAACATCGAAAAGATGCAGAGCTTTGGTCGTGACTACTTAATCCCAGGCCCTCTAGAGCCAAATCTAATCATTGAAATCGCATCTGCTGTTGCCAAAGCAGCGATGGATTCAGGCGTTGCCACGCTACCTATCGATAACATGCAAGCCTATCGTCAGCGTCTGTCTGAGTTTGTTTATAACTCCGCGTTTGTCATGAAGCCAATCTTTGCTCGTGCTAAAGCCGATCCAAAACGTATTGTGTACTGTGAAGGTGAAGACAACAACATCTTGCTTGCTGTACAAGTCGTCGTTGATGAGAAGCTAGCACAACCTATCTTGGTTGGTCGCCCTTCAGTTATCGAAGCCAATATCAAAAAGCTAGGCCTACGTCTAAAAGCTGGCGAGAACATTACCATCGTCAACGTTGATGACGATCCTCGCTACAAAGACTACTGGCAGGGCTACTACGAGAAAAACAAACGCCGCGGTGTAAGCATCGAACTTGCTCGTCGTGATGTTCGCCGTAAGACGACTTTGATTGGTTCTTTACTGGTCGAAAATGGTGCGGCAGATGGCATGGTATGTGGTACCTTTGGCCATTACCAATTGCATTTAAAATACGTTGAAAGCGTCATTGGCAAAAAAACAAGGTATGAACGACTTCTATGCGATGAATGCGGTACTCATGCAAGATCGTAATATCTTTATCGCTGATACTTATGTCCATGAAGACCCAACAGCTGAGCAATTGGCTGAAATGACTGTCTTGGCAACAGATCAATTACGTCGCTTTGGTATCACGCCACGCGTTGCGCTAGTGTCTCATTCTAACTTTGGTGCTTCAGATCGTGCCAGCGCTGTCAAAATGCGTAAGGTTCATGAGCTATTGACCAATATGAATGTCGACTTTGAGTTTGAAGGCGAAATGCAAGGTGATGCCGCGCTTAACGAAAATATTCGTCTAAACGATATGCCATCAAGTCCGTTAAAAGGTGCAGCGAACTTGCTTATCTTGCCAACACTTGATGCCTCAAACATCGCTTTCAACCTGCTTAAAACAGCGACTGGCAGTGCTTCTATTGGCCCTATTTTATTGGGTACTAATAAGCCGGTACACATTTTGACGCCATCAGCGACAGCACGTGGTATCGTCAACATGACTGCACTGACCGTTACTGAAGCGCAAGACCTAGAAAACGAAAAATAATCATATATCATACCCATTATGAATGCATTATAGTCAGTTCAATATAATTTGGATACAAGGAAGCTGAGTGAAAGTACTACAAATAGTAGACTTAGCGAGGCTGACACCATACTCAATTTATAGAGGATTGACTATATTAAGAAGGCTCTGTCATCCATTGACAGAGCCCTTCTGCTATACTAAAACCAGTCAATGCAACTTATAGAGCATTGGCTGTTTTTTTGATTTATAAAAATTGAGCTGATGATATAAAGCTCGATAATAACAAGAGGCTTCTATGCAAATTTACCTCGTAGGCGGTGCTGTACGCGATCGACTGCTTAAACGCCCTATCAAGGATAAGGACTTTGTCGTCGTTGGCGCTACTGTGGCAGAGATGATTGATGCAGGGTTTCAACAAGTGGGCGCTGACTTTCCTGTGTTTTTGCATCCGACCAGTCATGAAGAGTATGCATTGGCACGCACAGAGCGCAAGCAAGGCTCAGGCTACAAAGGTTTTAGCGTACATGCCAGTCCCGATGTCAGTCTAGAGGATGATTTGCGCCGTCGTGATTTAACCATCAACGCGATGGCAATCGAAGTTACCAGCTTAACCGATGATACCCCGATTAACGGACAAGTCATCGACTACTATGGCGGACTACAAGACTTAAAAAGTAAGACATTGCGTCATGTGTCCAGTGCTTTTAATGAAGACCCATTACGTGTACTTCGAACAGTACGCTTCTATAGCCGTTACTACGATTTGGGCTTTACCATCGCGGATGACACTTTAACGCTGATGCGTCAATTGGTTGATACAGGAGAGCTGGCTCACTTGAGCGCCGAGCGTATCTGGCAAGAATCAAGCCGTGCGACTATGCAACTATCACCGCAAGTCTATTGGCAAAAACTGTTTGAAATTGGTGCACTCACAGAGTATTTCGCGCCTTTGCATCATGCTTGGGACAATGTCCAAATAAGAGAAACAGCGCAGACAGCATTATATTTCGCAGGACAGATGCATTTAAATTTATCACAGCGTTGGGCGCTATTAATGACTAGCCTGTCTTCATCATTATTTAATAGCGAAAACTCTGAGTCTACCTCTAACGTATCAACCGCTATAAAAAATATTAACGCTATCGGCAATAAAGCCAAAGTCCCCAAAGCACATACTCAGTTCGCAATTTTATTCGCTCAGCAAGCTGACAAACTAAGCACAATAAACAGTCTAAATGCGGCTGAAAAAATCGATCTATCCAAGCCTGCGGTGCGCATAAGGAGCCTGACAAGCTCTCTCAACTGCTAGTGTGCAGTCATGTGTTACAGCTAGCAACACAGCATCGCCAAATGATGTTAGCACTAAACAGCTTTCACGCCATCGGTATGACTGACATTGCGCCAGACCTTAAAGGCCCGGCTATTGGTACAGCCTTACGACAAAGCAGGATTGAACACTTGCAAGCGCAAGAATGATATAGACAAGCACCTTAGAGAAAAAAAGTAGTATTGCTATGGACCAAGAAACTAATGCCTACCAAGCAGAAAATATCAATAACCAAGCGCCAGTGATGCTTGTCACAGGTAGTGCTAGGCGCATTGGTGCGGCTATTGTTAAAGCGGCTCATAGGCAAGGTTACCGCGTCATCATTCATTGTCACCGTAGTGAACAAGACGCTAATGACTTGGCTGACCATCTGAACGACATCCGTGCTAATAGTGCAAAAGTTATCGTTGCTGACTTGACAATAGTTAATGATAAAGCAGCTTTAGACAGCTTTGTTAAAAATATCGTAGAGGCGTTTGGACAGCTTGATGTATTGGTGCATAATGCTTCGCGGTTTTATCCTAGCCCGCTCGGTAGTATCAATCATGCACAGTGGGATGAGTTGCTTTTGACCAACGCGAAAGCCCCTTTATTACTGAGCCAAGCCCTATTACCTTATCTTAGGCAACAACAAGGCTGCATTATTAGCTTATTGGACATACACGCGCATGATAGACCGTTTAATAACTACACTGTCTACAACATGGCAAAGGCTGCACATCGGATGATGGTACAGTCGCTAGCGCTAGAGATGGCGCCAGAAGTGCGGGTTAATGGGGTGGCACCTGGGTCAATATTTTACCTGACCCTACTAGCGACCAAGCTATTGATAACGAGCAGCAACAAAGTATTATCAATGCTATCCCCATGCGGCGCATAGGCCAACCTGATGAGGTTGCTCATAGCGTACTATACCTTGTTCAGGCAAATTATGTCACAGGAGAGATTATCACTGTGGATGGAGGCCGTAGTCTAACCATAGCTGGCGGTCACCTGTAATACAAAAATATGGCTCAATAAAAAATATCTTGATTACTGCCTATCTTTTACTTGAAAAATTAAAAAAATCAGGTATCATTGTGCGTCTAACGTTAGGGCCCATAGCTCAGTTGGTTAGAGCAGAGGACTCATAATCCTTTGGTCGTAGGTTCAAGTCCTACTGGGCCCACCATATTTAAGTTTTAATAAAAAAAGACCTTCAAGAGATTGGAGGTCTTTTTATTGTCTGTTGTTTTTTTAGTAAATAACAACTATGTGTATAAGCATAGATATAGGCACTTTATTCAAGCCTCTTCGCTGACAACGGATAATTATTGATAATTTTGTAGTGCTGTGTTTTTCAGACCTTTTACGAACTGCTACAGCGTAATGTACTAGTTTTAGACCCGAAAAGCCTAACTATTAATATAGATAGGCTTTTCTTAGGTAAACAGGTTTTCTACATCCAAAAGTCAGTAACAGATCTATACACGTAATGACTGTCTGTTCGTAGTAGACAGTTTGTATATAATCATTGAAGATGGCTGAATAAAATCCATGTACCGATTGCAATTAGCATCACACCACCAAATATTTCAGCTCTGTGACCGATTATGGAGCCCAACACCTTTCCTAACATCACCCCTAGAGTGACCATTATCGTAGTCGCTAGACCAATTAGACCTGCCGCCAGCAAAATATTGACCTTTACAAATGCTAGGCTCACACCGACAGCCATGGCATCGATGCTGGTACCAAATGCAGTCAAAGCAAGTTTGAAAAAAGAATGTCTCGATAGCACTTCTGCCGTTTCATCACTTGGCTTCAGTCCCTCATACAGCATGTGCAGACCGAGCGTAAAAAGTATGACAAACGCGACCCAATGATCCCATGCCTCAATAAAAGACGCATCTATAAAGGATGTGGCAGAGTGACCAATTAACCAACCAATAATCGGCGTGATCGCTTCAATGGTGCCAAAAATAACACCCATTCTGAAGGCTTCGGTAAAACGAGGGTTTTTAAGAATTGCTCCTTTACTGATTGCCACAGAAAAGGCATCCGTAGACATAGAAAAAGCAAGTAATAGAAGTGCGATAGGATTCATGTGATTTTCTCTGGTCGAGTATAGAGTCCACGACATAGCCACACCCCCGACCTGCAGTGTAGATATATCGATGGTCTCGCCAACCGAGAGGTGTTCGCACCATGGCATGTGGCCAAGTATGTTGATACGAACGCTTTCGCAGTACGAAAGCAGGCTACTCCCCAAAGAGTGCTTAGATTAGCATTGATACGCTATAAGTCAATCATAAAATACTAAAGAAGAATTTTACACCTGATAAAGCGTGAAGTTGGAAACGCTAGCAAATACTCTTGGAGCAGATGAATGATTTAGAGAGTTATGAACATTAAAAAAACCCTTCACGCTAAATTTTCATAGCATGAAGGGTTTTTTAATGCGTGACGCTTTTTAGTAATCCACGGTATAGCTCAAGCCGTAAGTTGTCCCTGAAGCAGGTAAGCGGTTTAAATCGCCAAAGGTCGTTTGATGATACACGGTCTGATAGTCTTTGTTTAAGATATTATACACGCCGTAGCCCATACGTCCGACAGGTAATTTGACTTGCCCAAGCACATCAAAGGTCGCATAGCCTGTCAATGGCTGCGCACTCGCGTCTGGGTCGTTCTGTTGGTCTTTATAAGCCTTGTCGCTACCGCCGACTGCCAGCGCTTGCAAGCGAATGTTACTGCCTTCGCTAAAGTTATACTGCGCGTATGCCGTGCCTTTGAGTGGCGTCAGGCGTACTGCATCCAGCTCCAGCCAGTCGCCGTCTTTTTTTTGTATTGCCCGCGGGTATAAGCAACACTGCCGCCTACTTGCCAGTCTTTGTTTAAATCATGCGTGAGCGAGGCTTCAGCGCCGTAAATACGTTCGTCCGTATCGACGACTTCGACGGTATAGTCGTTGGTAAAGCGCACGGTTTTGTCTGAGTCGTTATAAAAACCGCTAACCTTTGCGCTGGTATCACCGCGCGTACCTGTCCAGCCCAGCTCGTAGTTATTGATAGAAATGGGCTGAATATTGTCTGAGTTGACCACAAATCCAGCGCGCACGTCACGTAAGGCGCGCTGCACGTCAGCCGTGGTAAAGCCTTGCGAGAAGTTAGCAAAGACTTGGTCGTCATCGGTCAACTGATAGCTGGTACCAAGGTTAAACAGCACTTTGTCGTGCTTACTGCTACCCGCCTCAACCGCGCCTGCTTCGTAATCAATACCGTAAGCGTCAGCAATATCACTGATGCCATTGGTC
Source organism: Psychrobacter sp. JCM 18901 (assembly GCF_000586435.1). Classification (GTDB taxonomy): domain Bacteria; phylum Pseudomonadota; class Gammaproteobacteria; order Pseudomonadales; family Moraxellaceae; genus Psychrobacter. The sequence continues at coordinate 49,853 of NZ_BAWH01000017.1, read as the reverse complement.
GCAAAATAATCCGCCAATAGCTGTTCATAAATGGGCACAAAACGGTCGGTATCCGATTTGATGTTTTGATAGCGCACGCCAGCGCTGGTGTGCCATTTGTCGGTCATATCCACATCGGCATTGACGAACGCGCCCCATTTATCGATAGTGGTTTTTGGTCCGCCGTTATAGCTCAGACCATTACTTGTTGAAGTCAAGCCATTACTTGCAAGGAAGGTAGTCAGGTCTTGGCCATAATAGGTCTGCTCACTCTCTTCACGTTCAAAGTCCGCGCCATAGCTGAACAAGGTATTTTTACCCATAACATCGGTTTCAGTCTGCATAGCGGCGCGCAATCCCATCACCTCAATGTCCGCTTCTGATTGAGTAACCACAGCCGATGCAGCCAATAATTTTCCTAAGGTTGTTTCATCCGTCAAGCCATTATTTACCCATACCTCTTGGGCTTGTTTGTTAAAAAGCTTTCCTGACGGATAAAAGCGCGCCTTTTCGTCACGGTAATAGCCTGTCAGACTTAAGTTAGAACCCAAAAAGTCGCTGTCATTGTAGTTTAGGTTGACCGAGCTTTTGGTATTGTAGGGCTGGTTTTCGATATTGGCGCCATCGATAGCACGTAGTGACGGTATAGTACCTTTTACTAGCAGTACAGACAGATCATTGCCGTAATCGACGCCATAATCGGTATCTTGCTCGCTGTCATAATAAGTCGCCGCAAGATTCATGGTTTTGGTATCGCTAATATCAAAGCCAAGGTTGGCGTTGACGCTGATAGTATCGGTGTCTTGGTTGTCGGTTTGGTTGGCATCAGGCTGATGCGGTCGCCATGACTGTCAAACTTGCCACCTGTGTCTCGTAGTCTACATCGACATTACCATACACGCGCTCGCCGCCGTAGCCGATGCTTTGTCCCACATGATAGCCGAGCGAGTCGGATTTAAACTCGCGGCTGCTGTTGATGCCAAGCGCGTCTGTCTTGTCAAGCCATAGCCTGCCGTCGATTTGGTCACAATATTAATCAGACCGCCGGCTGCCCCCGCGCCATAGATGCTGGTCGCACCTGAGAGCACTTCGACGCGCTCAATTTGCTCAGGGTCGATGCTGTTTAGCTCGCGTGACAGACTGCGCGAGCCAGATAATGGCACGCCATTTAGCAAATACTGTACAGGACGCCCGTGCATGGTCGTGCCGTAGTTACTAACCGAGCCGCTGCTCACGCCAAGCTGGGCACGAGCTGGGCTAAGATGTCCCCAACTGTGCGGTTACCTGTCGCCTGCGCCTGAATGTCCGCCTCATAAATCACTTGCGTGACAGCAGGCATTTCACTGATTTTCTGTGCCAGCGCTGTGCCTGTTTTGGCATTGGCACTAACTGTAATAGCATCTAAAGTCACACTAGGTACATCGCTTGATGATGCATTCGGGGTCGCCGCAGCGGTGGCCTGCACACCTGATGCACTTTGCACTGAATTGGTATTAGTTTGGGCGTATAACTGCTGGCTGATACAAAGGGTAAGAAGAGATAGAGCAACATGATGGTGGCTTTTCATAATTACTTCACTTAGGTTATTTCACTTAGTTGGATAGGTGGACAGTGATACGCGTTATATTTAGCAAATAATACTGTATGTACTAACTTTGTGAATGATATTCTAAATGATAATGATTTTTATTTCTATAAGTATTTACAAATAGATTTTTATAAGTAGCGAGTGACCATGTTGACTGACTTACTGCAATTACCGTCCGTTTCTTTGGTAAATTTGGCGAAATGGTTAGACAGTGACATAAGCGGCTTGTCTCAAAGTTTGTTCAAATAAATAGATAAAAGGGATAAGCCTTCAAGCAGATCGTCATTGACACCGGTAATCTACATGCTGCCCAACTATGAAGTTGATCGTTATGGCGCGCGGGGTAATTTGCAGGCAGAAGGAAGTGTGAACAATAGCATCAACGCGATTATCACCAGTATTTCTTGGATAGCGCTTGCTATGCCAACATCACTACCTGCGGCTAGTAGCTGCGCGCTTCGACTATGGATATAAAGGGTTGTCAACGTGATAACGATGGTAGAGATGATACGGCGACTGATATTATTGAGTGCGGCTCCCTCAGTGACCGCGTCTTTGGGTAAGCTGCTAAAACCAACGGTAGTGGTCGGCAGATACGCCAAACCTACCCCAATACCTCGCACACTCATAATTAGCATTAATAGCCAAAGCGTAGGCTGATACAAGCACCATGCCAGCATCAAAGTAGACAGCGCACTAATCGCAATTCCTACGATGCCAATCCCTCGGGCACCTTGCTTATCTACCATTTTGCCAGCGTAATGCGTGGTGATACTGGCCACGAGCGTCGCGACCATCAGGACAATACCTGTCCATAAAGCACTTTCGCCCATCACATCTTGTATCACCACGGGCAATAACAAGAGACACAGCATCAAACCGACTGTTTGGCTAATGCTGATGATATTACTGTGCAAATAGGTTTTATTATTGAACAAGCGCACGTTTAATAATGGATATTTCTGCCGCCGCTCATATGCCCACCAAACCATCGCGGACAGTAGAAACCCAATAGATAATAAACCCAACGTGGCTATCTTTAATAAGCCCTCACTGCTGAATAATCCACTAGTAAAATCTATTTTCAGCGTGCTGAGCCAAACCATCATCGCAAGCAGCCAAATGAGTAAGCTGATAAACCCAATGGTATCGAAAGGGCTTTTTTTATCATGTGAGCGCATATCAGGTATTAACCACCACACCATCGCCATGACCGCCGCACTGAGTGGCAAGGTAATGGCAAACAGTGTCCACCACGCAAACTGCTCAACCAAGTAAGCACCGACCAAAGGGCCAAACGCTAATGACATCATAATAACAATGCCCCATAGCGCCATTACTCTGCCGTGCTGCTGCTGCGGATAAATCTGATACAGCATACCAATAGACAGCGGGATAATCAGACCGCCACTCAGTCCTTGTATAGCCCTAGCAATAATGACAAAGCTCATACTAGACGCCAGCATGCCAATAACTGAGCCCAACATAAATCCAAAAATTGCCGCCAAATAAACATGCTTAAACGGAAACTTTTTGTTTAAGTAGCCACTCAGCATCAGCCCCACACTCATGGCCAAGACATAAGCATTTAGCACCCAGCCGCCCATCACGATATCGACATCAAACACCGACATAAAGACAGGAATCGCTGGATTGAGCGCACTATTGCTAAAGCTGACGACCGTACCGCCGAGTAGTAATGTCAGTAATATCTGCTGTACTTGTTTGTCGGTCAAGCCATCACTACTACTCTGAGAGACTTCGCTTATAGGCGACTCAGTTGTAGATGCCTTATTTATAGGGGCATTGCTCATTAAGCAGTGGCACCATAAAATTGAGTGATGGTCGGCATGACTTGCTCCTAGTTATTATTTTGCTAGCCTGCCGAGCACGTCATCCAATCTCGCTGAAACTTAGCATCATTATTCTTATCAAAATACTGATCAAATAAGGTTAGATAAGCCTCTGCTGAATGAAGTCAAAATTGTCGGCTATTCAAATTCAATGCTTGCAGACATGAGCTACCTTTTTGCTGAGGCTGGTACCTTACGAATGAGCCATAAGAAATACCCACCACCGATAATGGCAGCAATCGTACCAGCTGGCAGCTCATAAGGGAAAATAACATAACGGCCAATCCAATCCGCTATCACCATTACCCCTGCCCCTAAAAGTGCAGCTAGTGGCAATTGTCGTTCAAGCTTCACAGCTCCCAGTGAAATAGCCAAATGCGGCACCATCAAACCAATAAAACTCAACGGGCCAACGGCAAGCGTGCTGGCCGTACTAAGTGCTGCTACTAATGCCAATAACGACAAAGTCACTGGCGTAACCGCCACACCTAAATTACGCGCCACACCTGTACCTAGCCCAAGAACTCGCAAAGGCTTAACCAGCAATAGACTGAGTACAAATAAGATAGCGGCAATGCCAATGAGATACCATACCGTACTGGGCTGAGCGCTATAAGTTGTCCCTGACAGCCAGCTGAGCATCGCTTCTAGACGCGGATCTCCTGAAAGCTTGACCATATGCATCACCCCATCCATCATGGCGGCAATGCCTATACCTACTAACAATAAATAACCTGAGCTGACCCTGCGTGCTAGCCAAATAATCAATAGCAGCACGGCCATCGCCCCTGACAGTCCTGAAATTAGCAACGTCCCTGCTCCCGCAGATAGCCCTAAACTTGGTAATAATAAAAACCCTAAAATAACCCCCAATGCAGCGCCTGAACTGACACCTAGCACCTCAGGACTGGCCATAGGGTTACGCGTTAATGTTTGCAGTAGCACACCGGCGACTGCTAACATCAAGCCTGTGGCAGCAGCACTCAAACTACGAGGTAAGCGGTACTGCTGCGTGAGTGCCCAGTCCGTACTGAGCCCCCAACCATTGATATCTTGTACAAATAAACAAGCCAACATGATGACAGCAAGTACACCAACGCCCCATCGCCAAAATGCAATGGATGTATGTTTACCCGCAAGCATAGGCGTCACTGTCTCTATCCGCGCGCGGCGCTGACGCAAAATCAGCCAAATAATCAGCGGTGCACCCAAGATACCTGTCATGGCACCAGCTGGAATCTGCATATCCAGTATCGGCTCAAGCAGTAACGCGACATTGCTAGTCAATAATAACAGCAGCGCCCCCAACCCAAAGGCAGTGGCCAAACGCTTACCAATAGCAGAGATGCCCAGCGCATTGACCAAGCTTGCTGCACCAAGACCAATGAAACCAATCAAGCCAACTTCACTAATCACTAGAGCAGTCACAACGGCAACAACCAATACGACAAGTGCACGAATCCCATTAATAGGCACACCCAAACGTTTGGCCTGCGTGTCATCTAGACTCATTAGCGTTAATGGTTTCAATAGTGGCAGACATACGACCGCCATCAAAATAGCAGTGATAACTAACGCGATACTGGTATGCCAGCTGTTTTGTGCCAAAAACCCAGCCGCCCACGACAGCATGCCATTACTACGCTCAGCAAAAAACAACACCAGTACATTGGCTACTGCGGCCAGCAAAATATTGACCACCAAACCGGCCAATATTAAAATCAATGGATTAAATCGACTGGGTGATGATAAGGCAAATACCAGACCCATACTAATGATAGCTCCTACAAAGGCTACATAAAGTCCGCCATAAATAGCCAAGCTTGCAAAAATAACGTGACAATAAGCATGGCCAACTGTGCACCCACGCCCACACCTAGCGTGGTATCTGATGCTAAGGGGTTTTTTACCAATTGCTGTAGTAAAATACTGACCACGCCTAATAGCCCGCCAGCCAACAACGCCACCACGCTGGTCGCCACTAGATGCAGCTGTATCGCCATACTGGCAATATCCAATTGCGAGCTTGGTATAAGCAAGTCACTCAGTGGGCGCGTCCACTGCTGATCTAGCAGCGCCCAACTACTCCATAACGACAAAGCCGCTAATCCGATGAGCATGGCCCATAGTCGCCAAGACATACTGGCAAACAAAGAAGTCTGGGAATCGGGTTGATTCGGTGGCTGATTCAGTGGTGATGATAAATGTTTCGATGACGTTGATGAGGATGACGATATCGATGAATCTGAAACCGTTGCTGCTTGAGAAGCTAATGTCATCGTATGAGACTGTCGTTATGAGAACTGTCGGTGTGGTTATTGATAAGGTTGTTGTTAGTATCTGCATTGGCGCTCATAGTACTTCCCCGCCTTTTAATGAAACTTCTGACAAGTTATTTGCTAAGCTGACCAATGATGACATCCCACCATAAATCCATACTGGTGGTAGCTCGCCCACACAGCGGGTATTGCCATAACCTAGACGCTGCCAAATCAAGCTGTCATCAATTTCAGCTCTAGTAATTGGGCTTAGTGGATCGATAATTAATAGACAAGTCTCATCATCTAATTGCGCCAAATCTCCCATTCGTATTGGCACAAACCCCCACTGATTGCCCTTGCCCAATACCACAAGCTCTCTACCCATCTGCTCTAACGCAGGCTGAAATAAGCTGTTTGCCACATACATACGCATGTTATTAGCATCCGCAAACTGTACCACTGCGAATTTTTTGGCTTTTGGATAACGCTGCTGGAATTGCTGACTGGCCAGCTGTATGGCTTTTTGACTTTGTACAATATAGTCTTCAGCCATCTTCGGGTTATCGATCAGAACGCCAAGCTCCCGCGTCGGTTCGGTATAGTCAGCCCACGTTGCTGTCTCTCCTTTTGCCGCAGACATTACAGATTCTGCAGGCACATCGCCGTATAAGTTGCGTGCATGCTCATAAAAATAATTATCTATGACCATATCGACAGGCAGTTGAGCGATTAGCTCAGCGTTGGCTGATAGCGTATGCCTAAGTCTGTTATCGACGCTGGCAGTTTGGGGCTACCCACCCATCTGTCCCAAACCCTGACATCACCTGTTGCAATTGGTGCATGCCCCATCGCCGTCAAAGTCGCTGCATTACCCCAGTCGGGAGACACGATATTCATCCTATCGCTATCACTTTCTTCTGCTTCTGAGGTAGTGGGTGTCTGACTATTACAGGCGGTCAATACCAAGCACAATGCGAGGGCGAACCATTTCAGTGATGTCATTACTGATACTGACGTAACTATTGGATGTTTTGATAATTTATCTGTATAAAAAAACGGGAGGCATAGAAGCGTATCTTTGTAGGCGAATTAAAAAGAAGGAGCAGAAACTAGACGTTAAGCGACTGCGACAGGCTGTCCAGTAATAGGATGACTGAGCAACTGCATATCGACATTAAAGATATCGTGTAGCACGGTAGGTTGCATGGTACTGGCGATATCGCCGTTGTGACATATTTGGCCATTTTTCAGCGCGATGACTCGATCGGCATATTGCGCTGCCAAGTTAATATCATGAATAATAATTACCACGCTCAAGCCTTGCTCGTCCACCAAACGACGAATGAGCTGAATGACCTCGATTTGATAATGCATATCGAGGGCAGCAAGTGGCTCATCGAGCAACAGGTAACGGGTATCCTGTGCCAGACACATCGCAAGCCACGCACGAGCGCGCTCACCACCTGACAGCGTGGCCGTGATTCGATCAGCGAAGGCTTCGGTTTGAGTCACTTTTAATGCTTGCGCGACTTTGTCTTTATCTATTTGAGTTGGCTTTTGCAGCCATTTTTGATGGGGATAGCGCCCTAACATGACCAGCTCACGCACCGTGAATCCAGCAGCTTCTGGCAATTGCTGCGGCAGATATGCCATTTGCCGCGCTAATTCCTTACTGCCGTAGTCATTGATACTGTGCTCATCTAATGTGACATTGCCGCTACTACTTGCCATCTCACCTGCTAGCGCTTTGATCAAGGTCGACTTGCCAGACCCGTTATGCCCAACCAAAGCCACCAGTTGATTGGTATCAATCTCACAAGTCACGTTGTCTAATAGAGTATTTCCTTGACGGCTGATAGTCAGCTGGTTTGCACGTAGCATATAAGCACTCATTGTTGATAAAAATAATATGTCATAAAAATGATGGTTTATCGGCCATCGGTTATAGACCGATTTTTGATGATCAAACCACAATAAAAATTGATTTTACTCGTAAATGATAACAAAAACAATTATCATTAACTATAAACTCATTCACTTTAATTTCAACGCTCTGTTGATTGCGAGTATTTATATGACCAACCTTCTTTTAGCTTCTACAGAAAACATCGATAACCAAAACAGCCAATACACTTCCCTAAACGACCCTGAAATAGCAAGTGTGGTCGCTCATATTAATGAAGAGCACCTCGATGAACTGCTTGGATTCTTGAGTGCATTTACCTCATTATCTACCACCGAATTAGATCTGGTCGATGCGCAGATAACTGATATTTATGCTGAAGGTATTGCTATACAGACTTTTCTAAAAAGCTCAGAGATTCAACCAGCTGGCGCTCACAACACCTCGCTTGATGACCAGACTTTCTTTATCGCTTTTGCCGCACCTATCTCCCAGCTTGATGACTTGCAAGCCCAATATATCTTGCTAAAACAAAGAGCAGATAAAAAGCTAGGCAAAAAAACAATCAAACTGACCAAGCAAGTGTTTGAGGTGCAAGACAGTTATAGAGTTAGCAAAAACATGCTGCGCCTTGAATTGAGCATGCCGTCATTAAGTAATGATACGCCATTAAATAATACCGCTCAGTTAAGTGATGCCAAGGGCGCAACAAACTCGACGTCAGTACCTACCAACGAAGCGGGTTACGCTTACTTGTTTGATTTAGAGCACAATGCAATGACCGACGCATTGATGACTGACAGCACTGATGGCAATAAAGCTGGTGACTATAAAACTAATGGTAGCGATAAGGAGAACATACGCCCTGCTCGTCCTCACTGCTATTACACTTTAAGAAAAGCATGGCAAGCTGATGATGGAATACGAGCTTGGGTCGATGTTTTTTTACATGGGGATACGCCAGGCGGCAACTGGGCAGCAGCACTCCAAGCAGGCGAGACCGTCGTCACAAAACGAGAGTTTCCAGAAAAGGTAGAGCACTTACGAGACGGTCAAGCGGTACTGATTGTCGATGAGACCTCGATACCAACGGCAGCACGACTGCTAGAGCTATGGAACAACCCTACGCCACCATTAGTCATTTGTGTGACGCAAGATGCAGGCGATCAAAGCTATTTTGATACGGTAAAAATGCGCAGTGGCCTCAATTGCGATACTGAAAACAGTAGTAATAACTACTTTACCGTATTGCCTATAGTAACCAATCAATCAAACTCAGGAGCAGAGTTAGCCACGCTAATCGACAGTAAATTGGGTAATTATTTGACTGACAACCCTCTAAAGATTGATAAAGTCTGGGGAGCACTAGAAGCGAATACTGCCAAAGCATTGCGCCCGTTGCTTAAAGACCGACTTGAGCTAAGTCGTACCGATGTCGTGGTAAAGGTCTACTGGCGTCACGATTAGATTAGCCTTATAAAATGAAACTCAAAACCTACCCTTATCAAAACTTATCCTATATATAGTGGATGCTACTGACGCATCCACTATTAATGTTTGCAGCAACGAATGCATGTAGGGTATAGTTTTCATTTTGAACGTTTAATCAACATAGTATATCGGCAGATAGTTTTATCGCTAGGATTACCAGTGATAGTCGAGTAGCACTTAGAGACTCATTTTTAATAGACTGTCTAACACCTGTGCCAGAATGCACTGTTATTTTTCTAACCCAAGGATGATGTATGAAAAAACTTAGGACACCTGACTCGTGTTTTGCTAACTTGCAAGATTACGATTTTGAACCGAACTATTTGATGGTCGATGATACAGAAGGTGGCGAGCTGCGCGTACACTACCTTGATGAAGGTCCAAGCGACGCTGATCCTATTTGATGGTCGATGATACAGAAGGTGGCGAGCTGCGCGTACACTACCTTGATGAAGGTCCAAGCGACGCTGATCCTATCTTATTATTACATGGTGAGCCTTCTTGGTCTTATCTGTACCGCAAAGTCATTCCCATACTAACAGCAGCAGGACACCGTGTTATCGCGCCAGACCTTCCTGGGTTTGGACGTTCAGACAAACCTGCATCGCGTACTGACTACACTTATCAGCGCCATGTCGATTGGATGCAATCGGTGCTTGATCAATTAGATTTAAAAAATATAACACTGTTTTGTCAAGATTGGGGCGGTTTAATCGGTCTACGTTTAGTAGCAGCGCATCCTGATAAATTCGATCGCGTCGCAGCAGGTAATACAATGCTACCGACTGGGGATCACGATCCGGGCGAAGGCTTTCGTAAGTGGCAGAAGTTTTCTCAAGAGACGCCGCAATTTAATGTAGCAGGCACCATCAAAAGCGGTACCACAACAACACTGCCTCAAGCCGTACTGGATGCTTACGATGCACCCTTCCCTGATGAGTCCTATAAAGAAGGCGCCAGACAGTTTCCTATCCTAGTGCCCACGACACCAGATGATCCTGCTTCAGAAAACAACCGAGCAGCTTGGGTCGTGCTAAGCAAATGGAGCAAGCCATTTATTACACTGTTTAGTGATTCCGACCCCGTAACTGGTGGCGGCGATCGCATCATGCAAAAGCTGATTCCGGGTACCAAAGGCCAAAATCATACGACTATCACTAACGGTGGTCATTTCCTGCAAGAAGACCAAGGCGAAACGCTGGCTGAGCTTCTACTGAAATTCATCAATGACAATCCGAAAGCACAGTAATAGATAACAAAAACCCTGACTGCTAATGTACTAGCAATCAGGGTTTTTAGTAATGCCGTGATAATTGGTCAACGACATGATCACATGCTAAAAAATCTGCTTTTTATACAACCTTGCTATACGATATTTTTAAAAATATCATCGATATATTTTTCTACTGCATCATTGTCGTTAGTGACTTGCGCATACGTCCTGAGACCTATAATTTGAATTTGGAAATAACGCGCCAGCTCAACTGGGTCTTTTTCTGCGCTAATCTCACCGCTATCAATGGCTTGTCCAAAGAGCACGGCAAACGACGCCTCTATACCTTCCAATATATTCGTTGCATGTGCGAGCAAATCTGGACTATCATTTTGAGTAAGCTCAGCGACTGTCTTGACGATCATGCACATACCACTAGGGGCAGTAGCGCTATTACAAACAATCACTGTATGGATAAAATGTTTTAAGCCATCTAACACTGTGTCTTTTTGCTCAATACAGTCGGCCAATCTCTTGGCACCATCTGCGGCATAGCGATTCAGTGACTCTGTAAATAGTTTATCTTTACTACCAAAAGCTGCATAAATACTACCTGGATGCATATTCACCACATCTTGCAAATTGCGCATTGATGTCGCGTGATAGCCTTTTTCCCAATAGAGATTTTTTGCTTTTTCGATCACATCCTCACGATTGAACTTTATCGGAGCACTCATAATTTTCACCTTAATATCTTTGCCATGAACTATCCACTACCTTACTTATAGGTAGAGGTTTCTTAGGTAACGCTCTTACTTAATACACTATTCTGTATCAGCGGTTAAGCGAATTTACTAAGCTAACCCTATCGCACCGACAGTTTTTGATTGTTTAACCAATATCAATCCTTGATTTAAGATATTGATGCTGGCATTGATGTCTCGATCATGGGTCTGCAGACACCTTGGGCAGTCCCATAATCTATCGCTGAGTTTAAGGTCATCTTTGCCAAGGACATAATCACAGCCTGAGCATGTTTTAGATGACGGGTACCATTGGTCTATTCTCACAAGCGCTTTGTCATACCATTCTGCTTTATAAGCAAGCATAATTGTAAAGACTGACCATGAACTATCGTTAATAGCTTTGGCAAGCTTTCTGTTTTTAACCATCCCTTTAATGTTCAAGTCCTCTATAGCAATGACATCGTGGTTTTTGATGATATTGAATGAGAGTTTATGTAGAAAATCAAGACGCTGGTTGGTTATTTTTTTCGTAAATCTTCGCGACTTTAGCTTTTTGCTTTTGATAATTACGACTGTCTGACAGCTTACGCTGCTGAGCTTTAGCAACCTCTCTACGTTTGGCTAAAATCTTTTGCTCACGCGCAAGCTTGTCTTTCAGCTTCGATAGAAACCTAGGATTAGCAACTTTAGTACTGTCTGATAAGACAATAAAGTTGGTCAATCCTAAATCAATGCCTATATTAGAATAAGTCTTTGGTAGCGGCTCCACTACTGTTTCAACCAATAGGCTGACAAAGTACTTACCAGATGGGGTTGCGCTGATAGTGGCACTTTTAATAAGCCCATTAATGCGGCGATGTATTTTTGCTTTGATATGACCAATTTTGGGGAGTTTGACACTGTTATATGTGAGTGCAACCGTCCCTTTTTGACTATTAGTGGTGTAGCTGTCTTTGATACCTTTTTTTCTTGAATTTAGGGAAGCCTGTGCCTTGTTCGAAAAACTTTTTATAGGCGCTGCGAAGGTTCTGCTGCACGTTAGCTAACGCTAAGCTATCTACTTCTTTGAGCCATTCAAACTCTTTTTTTTATACTGAGCAGGGGTGTTGTTTAGAATCGTTTTATTTGCTTTATAATGATTAACCTTATCAGCTAACATCTTATTCCAAATAAAGCGGGTACATCCAAATGATTTAGCAAAGAATACTTGCTGTTCGTCATTTGGATATAATCTCACTTTATAAGCTTTTAAGATTTGTTTGGGCATAAGGTATGATAACATCCTAAGCTATACTAAAAAAATAATGATATACTCATCCCTCTACTTTAAAGGTAGAGGAATTCTGCACATAGTCATTAAAATCTATTTTAAGGCAAAGTTTGTAGAATCAACCTTAGTTACTGGTTTTAATCACTTTTTATATTATAAAACTTATTAAGTCTCTTTGCTTCGATTAACTGTTTTTATCAAAGTTTTGCGGATAAAGCGCGCGTGCAGCAACGTCATCAAACTCAGTTTTGAAATCAATACCTTTAGGAATGTCACGAGCTTTTTGTACCGCTGGGCGGGCATTAATGCTATCAAACCAGCGCTTTAGATTCGGATAATTATCCAAGCCGCCTTCGCTTAGTACAACTGTCGCCTTATCAATCCAGCCCCAAGTAGAAATATCAGCGATTGAGTAGCTATCACCAACCATATATTCACGGCCTTCTAGATGTGTATCTAGCACTTCATAATGACGCTCGGCCTCACGAAGGTAGCGATTAATTGCATATGGGATTTTTCTGGTGCTTTATGTCTAAAGTGAACAGACTGACCAGAAAAAGGGCCTAGTCCAGATGCTACAAACATTAGCCATGACAGCATCTCGCTACGATCTTCTGGCTGTCCTGCCAGCTTGCCTGTTTTTTCAGAAAGATACATCAAGATTGCCGTAGAATCAAACACGCGTTTACCATCATCTTCTAGAGCAGGTGTTTTGCCGTTTGGGTTGATAGCACGGTACTCAGGTGTATGCTGCTCACCTTTTAGCGTATCTACTGCCACAAGCTCATAAGGCAGACCAGTTTCTTCAAGAAACAATGCTACTTTCTTGGGTTTGGCGTTTGATGGAAATAAAATTTAAGCATAACTTTATCCTATTATATGAAGACAGTCGTCTAATGACTACAAAAGCTGACAACTATAAAAATTGTAATGAGATAGCAAAAACAAGCATCTGATTTGAAGCACATTTTTATTGTCTGACATACACTATAAACGCAAATGAACGGTCGTTCAAGTAATGTTATATATTGATATAATAAGCATCATATCAATACTATTTTCTCTAAATGCAATGGATGAAGTCGATCAGCTCCATTTCGATAAGTCTTGTTCGTACTACAGAGCCACTAAAGTTAAAAAATATTTTTATCGTTGTTTTTTTCTTACTACTTACACAGTGTTACCTTCTTAAGATATTGATATTAATAGAGTAGTATGAATTAAGCAGAGTAATGTAATTTAGCCATTACAATTTACTTGAACGATTACTCAAATAATTATTGAGCGACTGCTCAATATCATTTATAGTAGTCTCTATTGACTCGCTTGCTAAGCAAAGTTGCTAATTTTGAGTAATTACTCAAGCCAATAATTAAATGTAAATCAGCGACTGCTTTGAAGCGGGCATGAAAACTCTAAAACACACTAAATCTTAAACCTATTATCAGGAATTATATTATGACCGAATTTACTCTACACGATAAAGACACAGCCCCAGCAGAAAGCAAAGACTTACTTGATTCTTCTATCAAAGCATTTGGTATGGTACCTAACCTACATGCTGTGATGGCTGAAGCGCCTGGCTTGCTAGAGGGCTATCAAAAGCTACATCAACTGTTTTTAGACAGCAGCTTTGATGATGAAGAAACCACTGTGGTATGGCAGACTATCAACGTTGAACATGCTTGCCATTACTGTGTGCCTGCGCATACTGGTATTGCTAAGAGCATGAAAGTAGATGACGCTATCACTGATGCATTACGTGACGAAACGCCACTACCAACTGAAAAATTGGAAGTGCTACGTGACTTCACACTTTCTGTAGTACGTGGTCGTGGTAACGTTGATGACAGCGCGGTTCAAGCGTTTTTAGATGCTGGTTACACTAAGCGTCAGATTCTTGAAGTTATTCTTGGTGCTGCTCAAAAAGTCATGAGCAACTACACGAATCACCTAGCTAACACACCAGTCGACAAACCATTCCAGAAATTTGAATGGCACAAAGCTGACTAATACGTTTTTCGGCTAACGCTGACACAGTCCATTTGATGTTTTCATACTGTTGTTCGAAACATCTTCGGGCAGCAGTTTTTCATTTTAATTTATCGCTAATGAGAGATCCTATGGAACAGGCAAAAAAACCCTTACGAATAGACATCGTGTCAGACGTTGTATGCCCTTGGTGCGCTATCGGCTATAGTCAACTGGCCAAGGCATTAAAGCAAACCAACACGCCGCACGAGATTCATTGGCATCCATTTGAACTAAATCCTAATACGCCGCACGGAGGACGAAACTATCGTGAGCATATTATGGAGAAGTACGGTACAACTGCTGAAGACGTTAAAGAGAGCCGAGCTAGAATGACAGCAGCAGGTGCAGAAGCTGGATTTAATTTTCAGTTTACCGATGATTTCCGTACCTACAATACTTTTAATGCGCATCAGTTGCTGCATTGGGCTGATCAGCAAGGACGTATGCACGACCTAAAACAAGCATTATTCGTTGCACACTTCGTTGATAATAAAAACGTGGCTGACAGTACCGTACTGGCAGATGTCGCAGCAGATATTGGACTAGATCGTAATGAAGCACTCGCCGTTATCGCAGATCAACGCTTTGCCAATGTGATACGTGAAGCCGTACAGCATTCAAAGCAGCAAGGTGTTCAAAGCGTACCATCCGTTATCTTTAATGGTCGGCATCTGGTGAGTGGCGCGCAAGGTGTAGAAAACTACAAAAACATCTTAAAGCAACTAGCAGACATGCCAGAATAAAAACAATAAACTGGATCTGACTTACCAATTACACCCTACTGAGCACAGTATATAAAAAGGTATCATCATTATGTCAAACTCTAATCATTACGAGCCACCCAGCGTCTGGACATGGGATGCAGAAAGTGGCGGTAAGTGGGCAAGTGTCAACCGCCCTATCGCTGGCCCAACGCATGAAGCAGAACTACCTCGCGGCAAACATCCGTTGCAGATCTACTCAATGGGCACCCCTAACGGTCAAAAAGTCACCATTATGGTCGAAGAATTATTGGCATTAGGTGTGACAGACGCTGAGTACGACGCGCACCTTATTCAAATTGGTGAAGGCGGACAGTTCTCATCAGGTTTCGTTGAGCTAAATCCAAACTCAAAAATCCCTGTACTTTTGGATACAGAGACTGGTAGCCGTGTGTTTGAGAGTGGCGCTATTTTGTTTTATCTTGCCGAAAAATTCGGAAAACTACTGCCTAAAGATGCAGCCGCACGTACTGAAGTGATGAATTGGCTCTTTTGGTTACAAGGCTCTGCCCCTTACTTGGGTGGCGGTTTTGGACATTTCTACTTTTATGCACCAGAAAAGTTTGAGTACCCTATCAATCGATTCACGATGGAAGTAAAACGCCAGTTAGATGTACTAGAACGTGAGCTTGCAGAAAATCGCTATTTAGGTGGCGATGAGTATACGATTGCAGATATCGCCACTTGGCCTTGGTATGGCAATCTAATACTAGGCGAAGCCTACAATGCAGGAGAATTCCTACAAGTTGAGAGCTATCCAAATGTACGCCGCTGGGCAACTGAGATTTTAGAGCGTCCTGCTGTGCAACGTGGTCGCAAGGTAAACCGCACTTGGGGTGAACCTGCTGAGCAATTACACGAACGTCATAACGCCTCAGATTTCGAGCTAAAAACTCAAGATAAAGTAGACCCTCAGACAACTGAAGAAGCGAAAAAATAGACGCTTTGTCTATGACTCACTAGGGCGTGTCATCATTTAGATTGTGAGGCTTAAAATGAGAAAAATTGCAGTCAAACAAGGAAGAACTCGCCACAAATATGAACATATTGACAAGATTTCTGACGATGTTTGACAAAATTTAGCCATTTTAAGACCACTAAATGTGTCAATGTGCTAATTGATGATATGCCCTAGCCTACTTAAATAGTCTTATTGGTCTATTTTAAAGGTAATGTTAATTTTTCCTGTTACTACTTGGGACGACTGTAAACATCCAATACTTTTGCACTTAAGACTGCTAATGTAACGCTGTTAAATACCAACTAACCATAAAAATACTATTAAAAAGGATAAGAACTATGTCAACAGATTATGCTCAAAAAAATTCAAGCCGGTACTACGTTTCCTAAAATGGAAGTACAAGTATTAAACAGTGAAATGACTTCGTTAGGCAAACCTGAAAACGGTCATGACTGGAAACTGGTCGTTGTATACCGTGGTAAGCATTGCCCAATTTGCACAAAATATCTAAATACTTTAGAGACAGTAAAACAATCTTTCTATGACGTCGGTGTCGATATCATCGCATTATCTGCAGACAGTAAAGAGCAGTTAGAAGCTCATCTAGATCAAATAGATGTTAGCTTCCCTATGGCTCATGGTCTGACTATCGAGCAGATGAACACGCTAGGTCTATATATCTCTGACCCACGTTCAGCGAAAGAAACTGACCATCCTTTCGCTGAGCCTGCTGTGTTCGTTATCAATGCTGAAGGAAAAGTGCATATTGTTGATATCTCGAACGCACCGTTCTCTAGACCAGATCTTGAAGCCTTGGCAAACGGTTTGGCTTTTGTTAGAAACCCAGAGAACAACTATCCTATCCGTGGTATGCACGGCTAATTGATATAGTAGATATAGAGTGTTGATTCACTCGATTATTTAGCTAATCAAATTTCATTGGTTAGATTATAGCGGGCGTATCGAGATAATTCTTGATATGCCCTTTTTTTGTTTATTGATAACTTAACTGTTATCAAAATATTTAACTTCATTAATCTTTGCTCAGTACTAATGTGTGAGTAGTACTGTTAATCTATAAAAAGAGGTTCTAGACGAAACTCATAGACTAGCCAGCATATAAGGCTATATTTGAGCTCGAAATATCACCATAGACACTTACCCTTTAAGTAATCTGTATTTCTTTTTTTATCGGTTTATTTTTATAGATAAAACAGACTGTTTTTATGGTTTGATTTGTCTCTCGTTTCGGCTAAATCTCAATACGATTGTACATTTTGATTTATCAATGCTGTTTATTATTTGTTGTTAACACTCGTACACTGAGATTGATTTCTGCTAAAATCATGCAGCAACATTATCAATATCTCATCATAGGCATGAGTAAAAGGATTCGATATGCGATTGAAATCAATCGTTCAAAAACTACATGAACGCGCTCCAAAACTGGGCAAAGCTGCCTCACTGACGACAGCAACCAGCGTTATCACTTTCAATAGTATGTTAGCTGGTCTACCTGTCTGGGTCATGGGTGCTACCAAGGCTATCACCGGTGCTGCCATCGCTGACAAAGCCGTTATCGATGTGACGAACTATTGGATCAATAGCAACAATGCATTGATCGATAACGTATTACCGCGCAAAGATTGGCGCATTAATCTGCCTGATGATGTGCATACCAACGGTAAGTATCTACTGGTGAGCAATCATCAATCATGGGTTGATACCAGTATCGTGCAATATATCAGCGAAAAACGTTTGCCATTGACGCGCTTTTTTACCAAGTTTGAGCTCATATATATTCCTGTCATTGGTCAAGCTTTCTACTTTCTCGACTTTCCTATGATGCGTCGACACTCTAAAGAAGCCATCGCCAAAAACCCTGCTCTAAAGGGTAAGGATATCGAAGAAGCGAAACGAGCATGTGCATTGCTCAAGGACAAGCCTTTTACACTATTGAACTATCTAGAAGGGACTCGCTTCACTCCTAGCAAACATGATAAACAAAGATCCCCATATACGCATTTACTTAAGCCACGCGCTGGCGGGTTATTACTGGCTATGAGTGCATTAGGGGAAGAGATTGATGGGATTTTGGACATGACGATTGTCTACCCTGACGGTGTTCCCACTTATAGTGATCTATGGAAAGGCAATATCAAACGTTTAGGCGTCGATGTGCGACATATTGAGATACCCAAAGACCTGTTTACGGCGATCAAGAACGGCGGCTATGAAACAGATGAAGCGATAAAAGCACAGATGTTTGAATGGGTAGAGCAAATATGGCATCAAAAGGATCAGCTAATCACAGAGATGTTGGCTGACTTTGAGAACAAAGATGCTATCAAAACAAGTGATCTTTGATACTTTTACCTAAAGGTACTCATATATAGATAAGAGTTTCTCATAGTGTAGTAAGTTCTAATACAGATAATTTGGCACCTCATGACTGAAAAGTTGACGTGCCAAAGTTTTTGATGATGTATGTTTTAATAACTAGCTATTAATAACGAAGTCATTCAAGCCTCTTGAATGTCTAAACCGATGACATGGTTAAGATGGCCAGTTTTTAGGTATATCGTCGCGCCCTCTACCCCTGCTTTTATTTGTACATTTATATCTATCGGCAGGCGTATCCAACTATCCTGCTGATATAACTGTCCACCCTCTATTAGCTCGCCTGCTACAACTAATATTTCTGCACCGCCATGAACTGTCTCAGTGCATAGCAACTCGCCTGCATCGATACGCTGTAGACTAACGTGCTCTACCCCATCAGAAAAAAGCGGGCAGATATTACGGTTGCCTTGTTGCTGCCAATTAGCATCTTTATAAGTGTCGATAACCACGTGCTGCGTTTCGTCAGACGACATTTGCCTCAATTTAACGAAAATAACAGCACCTTCATCACTATAAGGCCGATGACCTGAAGACGGTGGATTACGTAAATACCAACCTGCTGGATAATGAGTGTCATCTGCAGAAAAAGTGCCTGATAATACCAATATCTCTTCGCCGCCTGGATGCAGATGGTGCGGAAAGTAAGAGTTTGGCGCATAGCGTACAAGACTGGTAGCGCGAGCCTTCTCCGCGCCTACACGATCAAGCATGACACGCTCCACACCATTTTGTGGTGACTTAATCCATTGATGTGCTTCAGGAGTCAGTGAAGCACGTTGTGAAAAATCTGCATTAATTAGCATAAAGTATTCCAAAGGTATTAAATGATTAGGGCGTACCCACAATATGAAACTGAGGACACGCCCTAGACGATAAACACAAATATATGACGTTATTACCGCACTAGAATGACCGGCGATAACGTGCTAGCGATAATTTCTGTCGTTGTACTACCGAGAAACAATTGCTGCCATTTCGAATGTCCGTACGCACCTACGACCATAATGTCGACATTGTTCTCTACCTGAAACTTTAACAATCCGTCCACCGCATCAGAAGCAGATAAATGATGTGCTTCAACAACAAACCCAGCATCTTCTAACTGTGCGGCGGCGGCGCTCATACTTTGCTTAGCAGCGTCGTTATGATTGCCCACCATCACGATATGACCTTTCATACCTTTTAATAACGGACTTTTTGACACCATTCGTGCCGCTTTAATAGAAGTTTTACTGCCATCAAAGGCAATCATATAGGAGCTTGGCTCTTCAAATTTTTCTGAGCAAATCAATATGGGAATATCTGACCCACGAGCGACCGTCTCAATCTGACTACCAATATTGATCCGACTGTTCTTATGATCTTCTCCGCGTCGTCCCATTACAATCGCACGATTTTCTTCTTTGAAATGCTCAATACTAGGAAGCAGTTTGCCGTGGCGTTGATAAACGCGAACATTGACATCAGCGAAACTGCTTTGAATATGACTTTTGGCATCTTGTACCAGCGCATTGCTGTAGCTGTTGACGACTTTTGCTCTTTGCTCATCCAGCTGGGACAACTCTTCTAACAAAAACTGACGGCTATTTATACCTATAGCACCTGATAAATCTCGTCTGGTCGATGCCGGTATGTCACTGACATGCAATAATCCAACAGGTACGTTTAATTTATTGGCATACCACGCTGCATAGTCACAAACCGATTCAGTCACTGCCGAGCCGTCAATACAGGCTAAAATGTGCTGTGATGTTGTCATAACCTGTCCTTAAATTTAATTATTTAATCCTATACAGCTTGTTAGTCCTGACCAAGCTATGCTCTCTGGGTAGGGTATATTTTACTTACTTCACAACAGTTACCTTGCAGAAATCCCCTTATAAAGCAAATTTGCCCCTTCATTTGATAATAACCAATTTACACGGCTTCATCCAGCGATGTGTGCGACCCTTTTGCAATAATTGCAATTTGTTACCGACAGCATTGTGCATGGCTCACCGCAGGCTGATACCTAGCTATATATAAAGTCTTATCATCGTCTGACCACATGCGCTAGCAAAGTTTGCTACAATGTATTTTTTTAGCATTTATGATTTCGGTATCGTTATTTAGGTGATTGGATTATGGCAAAAAAATGCCCTACAGGCTCAATTATTAAAGGCTGGATTGGTTGATAGCAAAAAGGCCAAAAAAATCAGCAAGCAAACGCAACATGCCAAGCGTACTGGTGACTCAGAAAGCGTCGAAGCAAAAAAAGCGTTGGCAGAGGCGCAAGCTCAAAAGCTAGAAAAGGATCAAAAGCTTAATCAAGAAAAACAGCGCGTATTGGAAGAGAAAGCATTAAAGGCCAATATCGTGCAAATGATTAAGCAGCATCAAATTACTGAGACAGAAGGTGAGATCAGCTATCAGTTTGTCGATGAGTCCAAGGTAAAGAAAATTGCTATCACTCAGAAACTGTACGATCAAATCGTGGCCGGTCACGTAGTCATTGCACGTTTGGAAGAGAGCTACGCACTACTACCTCGCCCATTAGCCGATCGTATTGATTCAAAAATGGAAGGTTTTATGGTTGTGTCAAACGACACTGCTGAAGAAGCACTGGCAGAAGACGATCCGTATGCTGCTTATGTGATTCCAGATGACTTGATGTGGTAGAGAGTTGTTTTACTGCTGTTGGCTTTACTATAGTGTTATAAGCATCCCCTCAAAAGCTTTATAGAATTTATGTTCTATAAAGGGCTTTTTGCGTTTATACAGGTTAGGCGAATCTTTATAGCACAAAATAGACGTCAAATGTGTCGATAGGCTCAATCAAACGTACATAAATCAGGCTTCTTTAACCTAACATTGCTGGTTTGTTTAAAGAAAGTAACCTATCGCTATAATTGCCAGAATATGGATATAATCAACTTGAACAGTTATTCAATAACTACTACAATGCATTTTTAGCACATATGGTGGTAATACTTTGTTTTTTTTGAGTAATCACTCAAAATTATTCATCTTTTACCTGTGTTTGTTACCTGATAGTTCGGTGCCATCGTGCTCGTTTTATTTGCTTAATTTGTTCCAATTCACTTTTACTTTTTCTCAAAAAGAGATAATTCATGCCAAAACACTTGCCAATCTCACTATTATTTCTTCGCCTTGGTGTTTTCATCGTATTCTTCTTTTGGACAGTCGACAAATTTGTAAATCCTGAGCATGCCGCCAATGTGTTTGCTAAATTCTATGCATTGGAAAACTTGGGCATTACTATTGTTTACGTTATTGGTAGCTTACAAATTATTCTTATCTTCTCGTTCGTCATGGGTTTGTTCAAAAAATGGACATACGGCATCATTTTATTGCTACATGCCGCCTCTACGTTTGCATCCTTTGGTCTTTATTTAACGCCTTTTGAGAACTTATTATTTTTTTGCTGCATGGCCAATGCTGGCAGCCTGTTTGGCGCTATTCTTAATGAGAGACTATGACGCCCTAACATTGGGTAAAAATACGTCTCCAGTATAACTGTTGGCAGCAGTGCTTGTTGCTTCAGTCGTATAAATGTCAGCCAATAAGACATAATGTATATACTATTAAGACTGCCGACTTAAATTTTTTATCGTAGTTAAGCGATTCAGACAATTCGATTTGATTGCCACGTTACTCAACTATAGTCACTTAAGTATTGTTACTTAAGTTTAGTTATTCAGACGATGAGTGTTCTACTGTTTGAGTAATAACTACGATTTTAGCCTTTGCTCCCTTATTTGGCCAGATTTTCCATGATTAAAAGAATATTTTTAATACTATTAATATTGATATTAGCGGCAAGCTTTTTTTATTTTGACCTAAATCAATTATTGACGCTTGATGGCTTAAAAGGGTCGATGGCGCAATTTAATGAATACAAAGCGCAGTCACCGCTATTGATTATCGGTGGGTTTTTCTTACTATATGTCGTCGTCACTGCCCTCTCCTTACCAGGCGCTGCGATTTTGACGCTAGCGCGGGTGCGCTATTTGGTTTGGTTCAAGGCTTACTCGTTGCCTCATTTGCATCGAGTATTGGTGCTACCATTGCCTTCTTGGCATCGCGTTATTTACTGCGTGACACCATCAAACAGCGCTTTCCTGAGCGGTTGGCAGCTATCGATGCAGGCGTCGCAAAAGAAGGTGGATTTTATTTATTTACCTTACGTCTGGTACCCATATTTCCATTCTTTTTGATTAACCTATTGATGGGTGTGACGTCTATTAAAACATGGACTTACTACTGGGTCAGTCAAATCGGTATGCTGGCTGGAACGTTTGTCTTTGTCAATGCAGGGACACAGCTGGCACAGATAGATAGCTTATCGGGTATTTTATCTTTCAACTTAATTGTCTCGTTTGCGTTATTAGGTTTCTTTCCATTAATAGCAAAAGGAGTGTTGAACATGTTTAAAAAACGCCGTGTTTATAAAAACCATACCAAACCTAAAAAGTTCGACCGCAATATGATTGTGATTGGCGCAGGTGCTGGCGGATTAGTCACAAGTTACATTGCCGCCGCAGTAAAAGCAAAAGTCACACTGATTGAAGCAGGTGAAATGGGCGGTGATTGTCTAAATTATGGCTGTGTACCTAGTAAGGCCGTCATTAAGAGCGCAAAAATCGCTGATCAAATTCGTCATGGTGAGAACTATGGTCTAGAGAACACTGTACCGCAGTTTTCATTCAAAAAAAAGTGATGGCACGTGTACAGCAAGTAGTGGCTGATATCGCACCGCACGATAGCGTTGAGCGTTATACCAATCTGGGCGTCGATGTGGTCAAAGGCTATGCCAAATTAGTTGACCCTTGGACAGTAGAGATTCAACTGAATGACGGCGGCATGCAAACCCTAACAGCACGCACCATCGTCATTGCCACTGGCGCTCGCCCATTTGTACCGCCTCTCCCAGGTATAGAAGAAACAGGTTACGTGACCAGTGACACGCTATGGACGAAGTTTGCTGAGCTAGAAGAAGCCCCGAAAAAGCTAGTAGTACTGGGCGGTGGTCCAATCGGTAGCGAGCTTGCGCAAAGCTTTGCTCGCTTAGGCTCTAATGTAACGCAAATTGAGATGAGCGATCGTATTATGGGTAGAGAAGACCTTGAAGTCTCTACCTTTGCTCATCAGTCGCTTACTGAAAGCGGTGTCAATATTTTGACCTCACATCAAGCGATGCGCTGCGAGATGCGTGATGGTAAAAAAAATACATTATCGTCAAACACAATGAAACAGAAATCGATATCGAGTATGATGAGCTTCTTTGTGCCGTTGGTCGTAGCGCACGCCTTGAAGGTTATGGTTTAGAGGCGCTAGGTATCGAAACCAATCGTACAATCGTAACCAACGAATATCTCGAGACGTTATATCCCAATATTTTTGCCGCGGGCGATATCGTTGGTCCATACCAGTTTACTCATGTCGCTGCCCATCAGGGTTGGTACGCCGCAGTGAATGGTTTATTTGGCAACCTGAAAAAGTTTAAAGTAGATTATCGCGTGATTCCGTGGGTTACATTTATCGACCCAGAAGTCGCTCGAGTCGGTATCAACGAGCAAGAAGCCATTGATAAAGGCATCGATTACGAGATTACTCGTTTTGAGTTTGAAGAGTTAGATCGTGCTATTACAGATAGCGCGGCTAAAGGATTTATCAAAGTCATCACGCCAAAAGGTAAAGACAAAATATTGGGCGTTACGGTGGTTTCTGAACATGCAGGCGACCTAATCGCTGAGTTTGTATTAGCAATGAAACATGGTCTGGGTCTTAATAAAATATTGGGCACCATTCATAGCTACCCGACTTGGCTGAAGGTAACAAATACGCCGCTGGTGAGTGGAAACGTGCTCACGCCCCTGAGACCATATTAAGTTGGTTAGAAAAATACCATACTTGGCGTCGCGGTTAATTAATGATAGTTAGTTAATATCAGTTAATTAAGGACAGTTTGCTGATCAACGTCATTAAATGATGCAATTAGCAGCAAAGTTCTAAAAGACTCTAATAAAGCTGGTTTAGATTTTGTGATATCTATTTGGTTTGACATGGCAGACTATGAAATCTTTACCAGCTTTACTAACATTTAAATCATAACGGAAACTTGAATGCGCGTTATTACCACTTTACCGATGCTCAAACGTCTTACGCGATATAGCACCTACGCTATGGTGATGAGCATTTGTATTGGTATATCAGCAAGCACAGCATCGCCAACTACTGCCAATATTAACCAAGATTTGTCACCTTGGCAGCAGATAGAAGCCAAAGGCAGCAATCAAGACGTTTACTTCTACGCGTGGGGCGGTGACCCACAGATTAACGCCTACCTACAATGGGTCGCCGATCAAGTTGATGATAAATATAATATCAACTTAGTCCATGTTAAATTGAGCGACACCAGTGAAGCAGTCAGTCGGGTACTCGCAGAAAAATCTGCTCATAATGACAACCAAGGCAGTGTTGATTTGGTCTGGATTAATGGTGCTAACTTTGCCACCATGAGTGAGAACTCATTGCTACTTAAACAATGGGCAAACAAACTGCCCAATTTTGCGTTGACTGACCCAGAGAATAATCTAACCGTAAACTTTGACTTTGGTGTGCCGACCAACGGTATGGAAGCACCATGGGGACAAGCCTCTCTGACGTTTTATTACGACAGCCTGTCGACCAGTAAACCGCCAACAACGCTAACTGAACTGACCACTTGGACAGCACAAAACCCTGGCCGTTTTAGCTATCCTAAGCCGCCTGATTTTTTGGGTATGAGTTTCTTAAAATACGTCTTAGTTATGCTGCATGAACGACAAGACGCTCAAACGGGTAAAAACATTAGCGCACAGCTCAACTTGCCTGCCACTGAAGAAAACACCGCGCTCGTATTAGATCCGCTATGGGCGTTTTTGGATGGCTTTCATCCAACCTTATGGCGTAATGGCGAGCAGTTCGTGCAGACAGGTGCGCAGATGCGGCGCTTGGTCGATGATACTGAGCTGAGTCTGGCCTTTACCTTTTCAGCACCAGAAGTTCCTGCAGCCGTACAGCGTTATGACTTACCCCAGAGCATTCGCAGCTATGCCATGAGTGACGGCAGCTTAAGCAATACTCATTTTGTCGCTATCCCTTATAACGCTAGCCATCCTCAGGCGGCACAATTAGTAGCCAACTTTTTGATGAGTCCAGAAGCCCAAGCAAAAAAAACAAACCCCTTCGGTATGGGGTGACAAAAGCGTACTGGTTCAATCTACACTTAGCCCTGCACAACAAGCATTATTCAAAACCAAGCAGCCCCATCCAAGCGCCCTGCCCTTTGACAGTGTCAAACGCACGGTAAGCGAGCCGCATCCAAGTTGGGTAGAGGCCATCCAGCAAGGCTGGCAAGCACGTTATGGGGTGAGTCCATGAGCCAAGGTTTTGATAAAATAACGAAAAAAAGGTGATAGCCCTAGACCTATTACGCTTGAGAAAAAAGATCTGTTTACGCGTATCGTGTCTTTTAGTCCCAAACTCTTAATTCTCATATTAATATTACCCGTACTCTGTGGCCTCATCTGTGTACTGTTGCCTGCCCTAAGCTGCTTCCTGCCCTAGAAAAAAAACGACCTTGAATCTGCAAGGGTTTATAGACCTGTGGCAAACACCTGGCATCACGCAGATGGCTGCGTTAAGTCTCGCTACAGGACTTATCAGCACCCTACTTGCTTTTGTGATTGCCTGATGATATTAGCCGCGTTTTTTTAACAGTGTTTGGTTGCAGCGTATTGAGCATTTATTAAGTCCTATCTTGGTCATTCCTCATGCAGCTGCAGCCATTGCCGTTGGGTTTTTGATTGCGCCATCAGGTATGTTTGCACGGCTCATCTCCCCGTGGCTAACTGGTTGGGAGATGGCACCCGATGGTATGTTTCCACATGATCCATACGGTATCAGTATCATCTTGGGTTTAACATTAAAGGAGCTGCCGTTTTTGCTATTAATGGCTTTGGGCGCGCTGGCTCAGCCTGAGCTTGGCAAAAAACTGCGTCAACAGTATACCGTTGCGCTCAATTTGGGTTACTACCCGATTACTGCTTTTTTTAAGGCGGTCTTGCCTCTGCTATATCCTTTTCTACGTTTACCGATTTTGGCCGTGTTGGCCTATTCCAGTGCGAGTGTCGAGATACCATTGATATTGGGCCCTAACACACCGCCAACACTTGCTGTCTCTATCATACAATGGTTCAACGATGTCGATCTTACCCTACGTATCAAAGCATCAGCAGGGGCATTATTACAACTTGTACTGACAGCAGGGTTAGTCGGCTTTTGGCTGGGCGGCGAAAAAGCTATCAAAGCCATGTTTAGTGTTTCGTCAATCAATGGCAAGCGTCATTATGCAGACGCTATCTGGCAAAAAATCACCGCTATTCTTACCGTAGGCGTGATTGGTTTTATGATATTGTCGCTCGCTGGGCTTGTACTATGGGCATTTGCAGGATTTTGGCGATTTCCGGTGATGCTACCAGAGCAGTTCGTACTATTACATTTTCAAAGTGCCTTTACCCAAATGAGCACACCATTGGTCAATACGCTTAGCATTGGTGCCGTCAGTACCGCCTTTGCTGTTTTTCTGACTTTGTTATGCTTGGAAGCTGAGCAACTGAGTGCTAAGCCATTGTCACACTTCACCAGTTTTATTATTTACTTACCGCTCTTGGTGCCAAGTATTGCTTTCTTGTTTGGCTTGGTATGGTTGCAGCAGTTGGCCAATCATCAATCAGAATTTTTTTAATGTGGCATTTGCGCATCTTTTATTCGTGCTACCGTACGTGTTTTTATCACTGGCCAGTAGCTATCGACGCCTAGATCCTCGTTTTGCTCATGTGGCCGCCAGCCTTGGTGCTGCACCAATGAAAGTGTTTTTTCAGATAAAGCTACCGCAGTTATTTGCCCCTATTTTGATTGCTATAGCACTCGGTCTAGCAATCAGCTTTGGTCAGTACTTGCCAACTCTATTGACGGGTGGCGGACGTATTGCCACTATCACGACAGAAGCGGTGACACTGGCAAATGGTGCCAGTAGGCGTACCAGTGCCGTCTATGCCATCATGCAAATGGCGCTACCGCTCATCGGTTTTATATTGGCTTGGATGCTACCCAAATACTTTTTTTAGAAGTGGTACTCGATAGCAGGCTGATCATAAAAAAAGCACACGTTATCAAACATTAAAATAATCAGTCGTAAAAAACGCAAACAAAGGGTTCCTGATGCCATCATCTTTACAGATAAAAGACTTACAACTGTTTCGTCAAAACGAGCAGTTATTGAGTATCAACGAAGACATCGCTGGTGGTGACATTCTAACCGTGATGGGGCCTTCTGGTAGTGGTAAGTCCAGCCTACTAAACTGGCTAACAGGCACTTTGGCTAGCGATTTTACCGCGTCTGGTACTGTCTGGTTGAACGATGAAAACGTGACTCACCTGCCAGCACATTTGCGCCGTATTGGTGTGCTGTATCAAGATGCACTGCTGTTTTCACACCTATCAGTCGCGGGCAACATTGCTTTTGCTATGCCAAAAGGAAATAAGAGACAGCGAGTTGAAAAAATAGCGCAGTCTTTAGCGCAAGTGGGCTTAGAAGGGATGGGAGATCGTCATCCTGATAACCTATCAGGTGGTCAACAAGCACGTGTCGCCCTACTACGTACGCTACTGAATGAGCCCAAAGCGATACTACTTGATGAGCCGTTTAGCAAACTTGATACTCAATTGAGAATGGATACGCGGCAATTGGTATTCGATCAGATTCGTACTCATAAGTTGCCTGCTATTATGGTCACGCACGACCAAAGTGACGCTGAAGCAGCCAATGGCAAAGTTATTTATCTAGGCCGTATCATCAATTAGCACATTGATACATTTAGTGGCCTTAAAATGGCTAAATTTTGTAAAACATCGTCAGAAATCTTGTCAATATATCCATATTTACGGCGAATTCTTCCTTGTTTGACTGCAATTTTTCTCATTTTAAGCTCCACAATCTAAATGATGACACGTCCCTAGGACAATAGCTTTGGATATCAGAGTCAAATATCAACGCTAAATACCCAATCAAAGTACCAAAATAAGCAAAATATAAAAGGCAGCTCTCATGTTAGACAAGTTTATTACGCCCGTCATCAAGCCGCTGCTAACCCCAATAGTAGCGACATTGCATAAGCTCGGTATTACGGCTGATCAGCTTACGGTAGCTGGATTCTTGGTTGGTATGTTGGCACTACCACTCCTCGCATTTGAGCTATGGTATGGCGCGCTAGCAGTAATTATATTGAATCGTATCTTTGATGGACTGGATGGCGCAATGGCACGCTACGCAAAGCAAAGCTCAAGCGCAGGCGGCTACTTAGATATCACCCTCGATTTTTTTGTTTTATGCCGCTGTGCCACTCGGGTTTATTTTGGCCAACCCTGCGCAAAATGCTATTGCAGGTGCCTTGTTGTTAGCGGCGTTTATTGGGACAGGTTCGAGCTTTTTGGCTTTTGCGATTTCTGCAGAAAAATTTCAATTAGATAAGCCTCAGTTTAAATATAAGAGCTTTTATTATCTTAATGGTCTCACCGAGGGCACCGAGACTATTGCTCTTTTTATTGCTCTTTGCATTTGGCCGCAGCATTTTGTGCTACTTGCTGGTATCTTTGCTACTGCCTGCGCTATTACTATTTTTACTCGTATACATGGTGGATATCATACTCTCAAGCAGCTCGAATCTACCAAGTAAGCGTCTAAAGATATACGTCATATTGAAACCTAGCAATGAACCTCTAAGCATTTACTGAATCATCGAGTCGCAGTGCTTCTATAGATAAGGCCATATCTTCAGCAAGGGCATGTACCGTCGAGCTCTCTATGTCACGCTGTGCAAAGGCACGCAGACCCATGACTTCTGCTTGTAGGCGACGGCCAAGTCGAACCGCATCCAGCTGACTATCCATTTCACCTACATTCTGCGCTTCTTTAAAGCATTCTATAAAGCGTGTCTCCATACCTGCCAGCAGCATTTCCACCTTGGTTAACGCTGTTTGTTCACGCGCACCAAGCTCTAGTAAGCTTTTGACCAACATACAAGCACGGCTCGGCAACGCTTTATCACGAATCCCGCCAAGCTGACGTATGTAAGCCGCAAGGCCCAATAAAGGCGTTTTATGATGGCTCAATACTCGCTCAAGTTCAGTCAATCCTAGACGTGCATAGTATTCTAGGGCCTCTTGAAACAAGCCGTCTTTGTTACCGAAAGCGGCATAGATACTGCCTGGGCGCATATCGAGCGCTTGCTCGATATCTTTTAGAGATGTGGCATGAAAGCCTTTTGCCAAAAAAGCTGTAGCGCGCGCTCCAAGGCATCCTGACGATTATAAAGTGCGGTGCGTGACATAATGTGCCTCATTTAAAAAGCCGTGACTTCATATAAAAATGGGCACGGCTATAAAACTTGAATGATTGCTCAATTTTATCCTGAATGGGTGCGACAGTAAAGTTAATATAAGAAACGGTCTGGTAAACAAACGTAATGCTAGGGCGCGACTTAGCTATCAGCAATCACTCTACAATAATTCAACAGTCATGCTGATAGCTAGTAAATGGTCTCTACAGTGGCTAGTGATAATCTAGTTAAAAATCCAATTGATCGGTCAGTAATACGTGTTTGCTCTTCTGATAAGCGGACAAACCATCACCGCCCAACTCACGGCCGATACCGCTTTGCTTAAATCCGCCCCATCCTGCTTCTGGCAGTACGATTTGTTGCTCGTTAACCCAGATATGCCCGGCTTTTATTTGTAGCGACATCTCAAGCGCAGCAGTCTCATCGGCGCTCACGATGGTAGCTGCTAGAGCAAACTTGCTATCATTAGCTAGGCGAATAGCCTCTGCATTGTCGATAAAGGTTGTACTGACTAATACAGGCCCAAACACTTCCTCCATCCATAATTGGCTGGTCGTTGGTACGTCTGTATAAATCGTTGGGGTTGCAAAATATCCTGAACCAGTAACTATCTCGCCACCAGTCAAACAAGCAAGATGTTCGTCAGCGGCAATATCAAAGAACTTCTTAACTTGATTCAGCTGCTGCTCGCTCACCAATGGACCCATTTGCGTCTCTGTCGCGAAACCATCACCTATTTGCAAACTTTCCGTTTTTACTTTTAACGTCTCAAAAAGCTGTTCAGCGATGTCTTGATGGACAACCAAACGCGACGTGGCCGAGCATATCTGACCTGCATTGGTAAATATACCGCCAATGATTAAATCGCAAGCGTAGTCAATATCAGCATCTGCGCAGACCACGATGGCAGACTTACCACCCAACTCTAGGCTAATGTCTTTGATGCCTTTTGCTGCTTGAGCCATCACCTTTTCACCGACTATATTACTACCAGTAAACGATACTTTGTCAATCAGTGGATGACTGGTCATAGCAGTGCCCACTTCGGCAGCACCTGGTAAGATATTAACCACCCCTTTTGGCAAGCCAATTTCCGATAGGATATTACCTAGCATAAGCTCTGGTAATAATGTCAATTCAGACGGTTTCAATAGCACGGTACAACCTGCCGCTAGCGCAGGTGCCAGCTTCCAAGAAGTCGTCACCATTGGAAAATTCCAAGGGGTAATCAGCGCACAAACACCCACTGGCGAGTATGTCTTTAACAAACGAATACCCGATTCAAGCGTTGATACCTTAGACCATGTTGCCTGCTCTGTGATGAGATTGGCATAGTAGCGATAGCAGGCAATGGCGTCCCCTACGTCTATCTTCGCCTCTTCAATTGGTTTGCCGTTGTTTAATACAGACAGTCCAACCAACTTATCGAATTGCTGCTCCATAGACTCCGCAATTGCATTTAGATAGCGGGCACGCTCACTTACACTAGTCTGTGACCAGCTAGCAAAGGCTTCATCAGCCGCTTCGACTGCCTGCTCTACATGGGCGCTGGTACATAAGCGCGTCGTTGCAATCACCTCGCCTGAATTTGGATCATACAACGCATGGTTATTTGTATTATCAAAGCTTGCATCACCAGAATCGGTCACGAGCGCTTCAATCGTAACCCAGTCACCATTGATATAAGCGGCATTTAATACAACTTCGTTTTGAGCCGTTTGTATGGCAGTTTCTCTGGTTAAATCTGTAGAGTTCAGCATTTCCATAATGGTCAATCGCCTTATATTTTTGATCAAATTGTCTTTATGTGCGTAACGTCCGTAATGTAACTGGCTAAATGGTCGGTTTAACTGACTACAGAAAAACCGACCATTTGCATATTACTTTCAGGCTAGATGCCTTGTGAATACTAGACACGCCACTAATACAGTAGATGCGCCACTGATGTGATGACTACCAAACTAATAAGCGTACGAAGGATAAAGATTAAAAATAGCTCTAATACATTTAGCTTAATATTTGATTTCAAAATCAGCGCACCGACTTCAGACATATAGATAATCTGAGTGATTGAGGCAGCTCCAACGATGAATCGTGTCATCTCACTTTCAATGCTTTTGCCAACCAATGCTGGCAAGTACATATCTGCAAAGCCCATAATCATGGCAGGTGCAGCTTTTGCCGCTTCTGGAATCTGCAACCATTCAAGTACTGGTACAAGCGGTGTCGCAATCCAATTAAAGACAGGCGTGTACTCTGCTAAACCAAGGCCAATCGTACCGATAGCGAAGGTTACTGGAATTAGTCCCAAATAGATATCAAACAGATTGTGTACGCTGCGTTTGAACACTTTACCTAAGCTAGGCATAGAATGCGCGCGAGTGACGGCACGATTGACCGCCCACTGGTACGTTGTATATTCTGCAGGAATGCCTTCATCTAGCATGCTTTTGCCAGAATGATACGTATCAGGCTTAAGTGACAATGGTGGTATACGCGGCATGATAATCGCAGCGATGAAACCAGTTAGCGCAATGGTTAGATAAAAGAAAACGAAGTTATTGTCTACGCCGATGGTTTTGGCAACCACATAGGTAAAGGCGATAGAAGTGACGGAAAATGTGGTCGCGATAATGGCGGCTTCACGCTGGCTGTAGAAGCTTTTGTCATACTCTTGCATAGTGACTAGCAGGCCGATAGACGCTGCGCCAAACCAAGAAGACATTGCATCGACAGCAGAACGACCAGGCAGTTTAAAAAGCTTGATAAATACTTTACTGGCTAAGGTACCCAAAAACTCCATCAAGCCGAAATCAGTCAAAAATGGTAGCGATAAAATGGCAAAGAAGAACAACGGAATCAAAACAGGAATCAAATCTTCAAAAATGACACCGCCCGTATTCCGATTGATAATAAACTCAGGGCCAACTTGTAGAAAAATCATCCAGACAAATGCCATACCTAAAAACCGGATAGCAAGCCAAAACCACTCAACATCAAAAAGCTTTTTTACCAGTGAATCTTCATGCAAATTGGGCTTTAACGCTTTGACGGCTAGCGCACCAAAAAAAGGATATCGTCACGAGCGCCATCGTGATATAGGTCACCAAACCACCTAAGGCAGATTGTAGCGTATCGGTCAATACACCTAATAAAATCGTGACTTTACCATCCCACTCAAACGGTATGATAAATAACGCAATACCCAATGCTGAAAACAACAAAAACTTCCACATTGCTGCTCGCCACTGACCTGCTTTTGGCGTTTCTGGATCGACCGTATTATTCCCTAAAATCGGCTGCTGCGACTTATCCATATAACTCGTCATTTAACTTCTCCTTGATGGGCGATGATTGCCAGTTTTTCCATTTCTCTGTCTGACCAATACCTGGGTTGAGCGAATTGGTTGGATCCAGTTTTTTTTATAAAAATAATGTAGCTCAGTTTTAGCAGGATACACATGCCCCACATTGTGCTCAGCAGGATACTCAATATGACGTTGGTCATAAAATGCCAGCAGGTCTTCCTTGAATTGCTTGGCATTGGTCTTAGGTTTTAATAAATAGTCTTGGTGCATGACATGACAGAAAAAAATGCCCCAGATAAAAGGTTTTACTGACTTGTTCTTGTAAGTGTTCAGGTAGAGTCTCGTCCCAATCTACGGCATTTCTAGGTAAGGCAATATCGGTCGATAGCAGCTCGCCAAATTTGTCTTGATTTAAATTGTAATAACGGAACATAGCAGCGGTCGCGGCACTGCGAAATACCAATAATGATTGCGATTCAAGCTGTGTACATACATGCAGCGCACCTTGATAATGCTTTAGATGGTTTTGCAAAAAAATTCTGCGCAGCAGCGATATTGTTGCCATCATTTTTATTAGAATCTTTATCTGAATTTTTATTGGTGCCATTATCAGAGTCGTTATCAAAACCATCTGCGACTTTGATAATCAAATGGTATTTATATGAGAGTGCCTGCGCAGTCAAAGTGGCTGGTAATGACGGCGGCATAAACCTAGATGTCATCTGTAATATCCGATCTGGCAGCGTCTTTGGGAGATGCCACTTATCCAGATAATAGCCAATCTTTGCTTGTAGTCGATACAGCGCCCCTATCTTGCTAGCAGAGAGCTTACGCATACTCAGACAAGTGTCTCGACCATAGTGCATCGTGATGTCGTTATAGTCTTTGTGCATATACTCAGCCAAAACAGGCAGTTTCAACTCGCTTTTTAACCATTGTTTTCTGAGTGTGGACAAGGTATCAGTGTCGTTGGTCGAGAAATAAAATGTTTGCTCGTGTTTGAGCTTGGCAAAGGTCGCTACCCTCACCGCAAATACAATGACCTTGCCAGCTGAGCCAGACGCTTCGTACAGGCCGTTAGGATCATTGTTAAATCTAGCAGGTGTCTCTGCCTCACAATCACGGACTTTGTGTTGATAATGATGGTTAGTGCAAACTTTACTGTTGCTCTTGCTATCTAATGCTTCGCTAAATGTACCAGCTTGCAGGTTCTCTAGCATTTCCTCTGGCTGTGTGCCCAAATCCAGTCCTAGATGATTGATTAACTCAAACGCTCCTGAGGTATTGCGTCTGGCAAATAACGCCATCTCAGTATAGGCAGGTCCACGCTGCACTAGCATCCCGCCTGAGCTGTTGCAGATGCCGCCTATCACTGATGCGCCAACACAACTAGAGCCCAATACTGAATGCGGCTCACGCCCTAATGGCGCAAGGGTAGACTCTAATTGCTGCAAAGTAGCGGCTGGCAAAGCAACCAGCTCTGCTGCCTCATTAAGTAAATGCACACCGGCTAGTAACTGCATAGAGATTACGACTAGCGGCCTGTCATAATCTCCATTCGGAGTTGAGCACCTGTTAGGCCTGTATTGGCCGCTTGAGCAATGATAATCACATCAAAAGCGGCACAGATATTAATGACGCGCCATAGTGCCACAAGAGAGTGCGGTATCACAACTGCTACGGTAGCGTCTGTGACAGCCTCAAGCGCACCTTGCACATAAGACTGCTGTTGGCTAGGTTTTGTCAATACATTGGTCGTACCAACGACAGCAGCAAGCTCCGTCAACAAACGCGGCATTTGCTCATGTATACTTTCTGACATTTCTCTAGCATTCGGCGTCATGCACATGCTTCCTTGCGTAACCAGCGTTTGTCATTTTTTTGTCGTTTTTTTAGAACTGTGACTATCGGTCTCCGTGATTATCAGTGGCATTAGCGCCAGTATTACTTTAACTAAAATAAGTCACTGTCTCAGCCATTTCTTTTAGAAAGTCATCTGCTTCATCAATCTCATAAATGATTGGTTGTTTACCCTTCGTGTCTTTCTTTAATGCGTCTAGCAATTGCTGCCTATCAGTAATTCTACGATAGCCAGCGCCAAACCCTGCTGCTAGTGGCTCAAAGTTTGGCGTTTTGATATTGACGCCAATCAATGGTAGACCGCCCTCTTCCATGTAACGACGAATCTCACCGTAGCCTTGGTTGTTCCATAGCAAAACGATCAATGGTAGCTCAAGCTCGGCCGCGCAGATAAGCTCGGCAATCGTAAATTGAATACCGCCATCACCCATCAGGCTGACGACAGGTAGATTGGAGCCAACCATGGCCCCAATAGCAGCAGGCAAACCATAGCCTAATGTGCCAAAACCCGTCGATGAGTTAAACCATTTACGCGTCGCTAAGGCTTCAAGACCAAGGTTACCGCTATAGACAGGTTGCGTTGAGTCACCAACGAAAATGACGTCTTCTACCTCGTCTCTAATCAGCTTTAGTAATGCATTTTGACCCGCAAAGTCTGTCGTTACATCCTTCAAGATGGCTTGTTTGGCCTCATTGACACGTGACAGTGCTTGATGATCGAATGTCTGACCCTCTAAGCGACTACACAAACCCCTAATCGCCATTTGTGCGTCGGACAGTACCGCGATATCTGCTCTAAATGGACGCTGCAACTGCTGAGCATCACAGTCGATACGTACCAGCGTGCCATTTATCTTAAACTCACCATTAAAGAACACATCATAGTCAGTCTCACCAAGCTCAGTACCAATCGCTAACACCCAGTCGGCCTCGGTAATTACGGCTCGGCCTGCGTCTAATGACTGATTACTACCCAAACTTAATGGATGACCAGGTGGTAGTAGACCTTTGGCATTAATTGTCAAAAATGTTGGTGCATCTATCAGTTCTGCCAATCGTTGTGCATCGTGGCCGACATCGACACAGCCGCCGCCATAAAGTATTACAGGGTTTTTAGCGGTTTGTAATGACTGTATGATTAGGTCTAATTGCGTAGGATTCGGCAGTGGTCTTGTGACCTGTGGTAGGCTCAAGCTGTTTGTACCAGCTTGGCTATTTGCTACAGCATTTAAATTAGGCGTCTAGCGACATGACTGGCATCAGCGGTGATGACATCAATTGGCAATTGAATATGAACTGGTCCGGGACGTGCACCATTAAATAAAGCAAAAGCTTCTGCGATGACTTTTGGTAGCGATTCAGGCTGCCAGATAGTTTTACTAGTGAGTGCCACTTTGCTGACCATGCCCTGCTGATCATGCAGCTCATGTAAATGCCCTTCGCCGCTGCCAGTGTCTTTGACCTTATTCACGCTAGATATCACCAACATCGGTATTGAATCTGCCAATGCTTGCGCCATCGCCGTCATAATATTGGTCATGCCAGGGCCTGTGATGATAAAGCACACACCGATTTTGCCAGAGGCGCGGTAGTAGCCATCCGCCATAAACCCAGCGCCTTGTTCATGACGCGGTGTCACATGACGAATATTGGTATTTGGCAGACCGCGATACAGCTCTACCGTGTGTACACCAGGGATACCAAAAACGGTCTCTACACCATAATAATCTAGCCACTGCACCAATAGCTCACCGCAGGTCAATGATGATGTGTCAGACAAAGAAGAAGGCGTTTGCGTCAATTGGGTCATGGGTCAGTCATCCTAAAAAAATTTCGCTGAATATTCAGATAGTTATCAATACCTCAAAACAACCTTTGTATTTTTTTCTTTCATACCGATTATTAGTCACTAATTACTGGCTGCAAAGGTTGCTCATTATAAAGGTAATCATTGATGGTGATTAGTAAACCGCCTTAACCTTGTCGTCATAGCGTACGCCCGGCAGGATACATAGCATCTCAAACAATAAATTCGCCGCCAATACCGAGGTATTACCGAATGGATCATACGGTGGTGATACTTCAACTAAGTCCCCACCTACCACGTCTAGGCCACGCATACCGCGAATGATTTCGATACCTTGAGTAGAGGTCAAGCCGCCGATTTCAGCAGTACCGTACCTGGGGCAAATGCAGGATCAATACCGTCGATATCAAAGCTCAAATAGACAGGACCATCACCTAGCTTTTCACGTACTTCAGCCATGAGCGGTGTTAGCGACTTATACCAGCACTCCTCAGCAGGTACCACGCGGAATCCCTGTTCAGTTGACCAGTCAAACTCTTCGGCACTATAGCCTGTACCGCGTAAGCCAATCTGTACGACGCGGTTACCATCAATGAGGTTTTCTTCGACAGCGCGGCGGAACGGCGTACCGTGCGCAATTTTTTTTCACCAAACATATCATCATTGATATCAGCATGAGCATCGATATGCACCATACCGACAGGACCATGTTTTTTTGGCAAGTGCACGTAGGATAGGCAACGCGATAGTATGATCGCCGCCTAGTGTTAGAGGAATCGCACCGTGTTTGACGATTTTATCGGTATAGAATTTTTCGATGATATCAACGCTTTTTAGCAGGTTGAAGGTATTGATAGGCACATCGCCGATGTCAGCGACTTGTAATGACTCAAAAGGCGCAGCGCGAGTGGCCACATTATAGGGACGAATCATTCTTGACTCATCACGAATCTGCCTAGGACCCAATCTTGCACCGCTACGGTTGGATGCACCAATATCTAAAGGTACGCCAACGAACGCCACATCTAACCCTTCAGCATCAGCCTGAGTTGGCAGACGCATCATAGAAGCGAAACCGCCAAATCTTGGCATATCGTTGCCGCTTAATGGTTGATTGAATGTCATAAGTTACTTCCTTGTTCTATTTGGTTTAGTACACAATTTGCTACATGCCATTGACAATACATAAATATAAGAGAAGGAACCATGGTAAAATTTAGAAGTAAACTTCTATTTTTTCGTAGTAAAGTGCGCTTATAGGTCACTATCAGAAGTTTATGAAAGGCTGTATCGACTGAAAGAAAGATGATATTGATTTAATAAACGAGGAGCCGCTTTTGATATTGGATGAACTGATAAAGATAGACATCAAAACACTACGCAGCTTTATGGCTATCGTAGAGTGCCAAGCGTGACGGCCGCCCAGTCACGCTTGAATGTCACTACTTCTGTGATCAGTGGGCACTTAACCCACTTAGAAGACCGTTTGGGAATGACGCTGTGCCATCGTGGTCGAGCAGGATTTAAGCTCACAGAGGACGGTGCCGCTGTTTACGAGGCTTGTTTGGGCTTTACCGAATCAGTCGCCAACTTTCAACATCAGCTGCATTACATTAAACAATTAGACTCAGTTCATGGCGGACACATCAGGCTTTGCTTGATTGATCAGATGCCCAAGTTTTTTTATGATGCACTTAGACAACGTCTAGCCAACAGCTACCGTAATAACCCGTTAATACACTTTTCTATCGACGTACAAAGCCCTGAGAGCATGTTAGAAAAGCTCTTAAGTAACGAGAGTGACATTGGCGTGGGTTATTTTGGCAGCTTTCCACCGCTATTGACCTTTCAACCTGCTTTTATTGAAACGCAAGTCGTCTGCTGCGGGCGTGAGCATCGCTCGTTTCATGAGCCTAACAAGCTAACATTTGAGGAATTAGAGCAAGACCATCATTGGGTGAAACGAGGTTATATTACTGATGTCAGTATCAATCATATTCGCCCAAAGATACTGAGCGCGACTACTTATCAGATGGAAGCCACCGCACAGCTTATCCTAGCAGGTCATCATGTGGGTTATTTGCCACGTGATCTAGCAATGCGCTATGAAGAGATGGGGCTGATGAAAATACTACTGCCTGATGAGGCAAGCTATGAAGTGAAGCATCACTGGGCATACCGAGAAAACCTACACAAACATGTGGCAGATTTTTTTGAATAAAATGATAAATTTGTTGTCAGAGAATTACTCTAAAGCCTAATTTATCAGCAGATTTTGCTACTCGGACTCTCAGTGTTTCTTAATCATAGAGTTCTAGTAGCTGGTGCATTGTCTTGAAAGTAATGCCTTCAAAACTTAAGCCTTATCTTACTATTCTGATAATTAGCCATTAAAAATTTGCGACAAAATTTTAGGCGGTCGCTGTTTGGTCTTGGTACTTTAGGCCAATGGTTCTTAGCTTGCCTTTGTCATCGACTTCTTTAATAACCAATGACCATTCATCGCTTATCACAACAGTATCGCCCGACACTGGCGCAGTACCTAAGTGTGATTTCACGTATTCGGCCACCGTCTGTTCCCACATGTTTTTTTGCGCTGTCTTCATCAGACGTTTTGAGTGTTTTTACCAATGTCTCAGACGCCATAATTCCTGTAAAAAAACGGCAAGTCTCCAAGCTTAACACTCGGTGATAGCAACCAATCGCCATAGAAATCATCGATAGCTTTGCGATCTAGTGTCGTGTCATTGAAAATCTTGGCGATTTTGCTCGCGTGATTACCTCTCATCGCATACCAGACACTGTCGCCGAATTTTAGCTTTGTATTGTCATCGACTACTACGATTTGCTGATTACGGACTAGCGCAAAGACACTGATTTCATCTGGATTGATACCTTTGGAGATACCCATAGGATGACGCCCAATGGCAAATGCGCCCGACTTTGCCTCAAACTCATACAGCGTGATACTGGCCTTATCCGACACCCAGACCTCATGCTCTTCTTTGGGATCTTTATTGGTTGGAATACGTACCTTAAACAGATTGGCCATCGTCGGGATGGTTGTGCCTTGCAAAATCAACGACAGAACCACGACGCCAAAGGCAATATCAAACAGCATAAAGGCATTATCTATACCAGCCATGACCGGTAAAATTGCCAAGGTAATAGGCACTGCACCGCGCAAACCAACCCAAGAGATAAACCCAATCTCTCTGTCTTTAAATTTGAATGGTTTGACACTGGTATAGACGGCAATAGGACGCGCCACAAAGATCATAAAGAGCGCGATTGCAACCGAATAATGCCAGACATTGAGGACGTTTGACGGAGTGACCAATAGTCCCAATACCACAAACAGCACGGCCTGCGACAGCCAAGCAAAGCTGTCCATCACTCGCATGACATGCTCTGTCGAGCGCACCTTGTGGTTGCCGATTAACACACCAGTGAGGTATACCGCCAAAAATCCACTGCCGCCAATGAGATTGGTCGCGGCGAACACAGCCAAGCCAGCAGAGAGAATCAAAATAGCGTACATGCCTTCTGCTAAATGTACCTTGGGCAATAATCGGGATAAGAAATAACCGAACAATAAGCCCATACCTAGCCCAAAGCTCAGCTGCTGTAGCAATAAAACTAAAAAGCCAAATACTTTCTGACCATCAGGATCAACATTTAGCGCAATCAAACCAGTAACTAATAAAATAGCCAAGGGATCGTTGGCACCAGACTCAAGTTCAAGCGTTGCTTGTACACGGTCGTTAAGCTTGACGCCGCCATTACGTAATAGAGAAAATACCGCTGCTGCATCGGTTGAGCCGACAATCGCTGCCATCAGTAAACCAAAGCGCCAATCGACATCAAGTAGCCAAGTGACAAATACACCTAGCACCATGACCGTGACCAACACACCCCACGTGGCCAGCGTAATCGCAGGTTTTAGCCCTACTCGAAACGATTTAAAAGACGTACGTAAACCACCATCTAGCAAGATACAAGCTAAGGCGGCCTGCCCTACGAAATTGGCTAGCGCATACTGAGAGAACTCAATACCCAAGATACCCTGCTCGCCTGCCAACATACCCACTATCAAAAACAGCAACAACAATGGTACGCCTAAGCGCGCCGATAGTGTACTCGCCATGATACTGGCGAAAATTAATACTGCGCCTACGAGATACAGGATATTTAAGGTATCCATTTTTTTCGAGCCCTATTTTTTATTATTAAGAATAGTAATTGATTGCGATGGGGTTTTCGTTATCTTGCTGTTAGTAGATATTACACCAGTGAGCCTATCATAAGCGGTCGTTATTCAAAATATGAATGACAATTATTTATGATGATATTAGCATCACCATCAGAACTAGCAGCCAATACCAAATCAACAAAAATACTTCAATGAAAAACGCTCGAATATTAAAGTGAAGCCCACAAAATGCCACTGCTGTGCTAAAAGAGTTTACGTCTTAATATTACTTAACCTTGAATGTACTGCCATGTCAGTACCAGAATCGCAGCCGCAACCGTCCAAGCGACCACACCTAATAGCAATGCCTTGTATAAACTCATATAACTGATGCTAAAAAAACACCACAAAGGTATAAATCAAATGCGGTATGACACCAAGCATACTAAATATCAACGCGACCTTTAAATCAGCGGGACTGCGCTCAGTACCAACAATAAAGTGACTGATTAACGTAAAAGTGGGGAATAGTGGCGCGAGCGCCGCCAAATAGAAAAATCGGGTTTGGGCGAACATTTGAATCGCCAGTACCATCAATGCGCCGATAAGCATTTTTAACCAAATCACGACGGGTCCATCTCCTGTTGACTATAAAGGCTGAACGTAGCCCAATCCGCTATGATACTAAAGTCTGCAAACTGACATAAGAGCAATCGCTGATTAATTAATCCGTATGATAAAAAATGCAAAAAACCCCACTTAGCTAAGTTGCTAAATGGGGCTGTTCCTTTTATTCAGTAAGCTTCTACGAATTGCTTAATCCTTTTTTTGGCTTTAATGCCGCGCTGATGTCTGCTAGCAATGGCGGAATATCATGCTTGTCTGCGATCACCTCAATCATTATAAGCTTATCGGTAGTCGCAGCAGCTTTGTCGAAAGCAGATTTTAGCTCGCCTGCTGTCTCTGCTTTGAGTAATAGGCTATTCGCTTCTGTCGCGCCAAACGCTCGCGGCATGATTTGCCAATCGCATTTAGGAATATCATTATAGTATTGGTTTTCACCATGAATCGCGCGCTCTACCGTATAGCCATCATTGTTGATTAAGACGATCACAGGATTGATGCGTTCTTGAATCATGACCGCTAGCTCTTGGATCGTTAGCAATGCTGAACCGTCACCAATTAATAACACACTGCGTTTATCTGGCGATGCGATTGCGGCGCCCAAGCTGGCAGGTAACGTGTAGCCAATTGATCCCCACATCGGCTGCCCATATGACGTCACCCCTTCTGGCAGACGCACGTCACTGATACCAAAATAGGCCGTCCCTTGTTCAGAAAACACCAAATTATTGTGATCTAAGCGGTCAGCGATAATATGCCATAAATCATCTTGGCGGATAGCTCACTATCTTTGCCTTTTTGTTGGTGCGGCTTAACTTCTTCACAGAAAGGTTTTGGCACGATGTTAATGCCAGAGGTCATCACTTCATGTAGGGCTTGCAACGCATCTTTTAGCGCAATCGGTGCAAAGTTCTTACCACTGATAGAAGCACGCTCATAATGTAAATCTACGACCACATCTTCATTGATATCTTGGCTAAACCCTGCGGTAGTAGTATCAGTATATTGCACCCCTACTTTGATGAGGCATTCGCAGTTTTCTACCGCATCTTTCACAATTGGACGCGAAGCAACACCCGCATAAGTGCCTGCCCAACGATCGCTATTTTCATCAAGTAGCGTCTTGCCCCAAGATAGCGTGGTATAAGGAATATCGGTATCAGCGATCAGTGCCTTGAGCTGTGACTGTAAGCCTAAACGATGCACCATCAAATCTGCCATTAGTGTTGTTGTCTTATTTGGCAAAAACTCGGTTAGTGCTTGCTTAAAATCTGATAATGCCGCTTGGCTAGTAATGTCTTCTTGGCTATCGATCAACTTGGTTGTTGGTGGATAGATAGGCTGACGAGCAACGTCTGGTGATAATAGTAAGTAACCTGGGCGATGCTTTTTGAGAATCAAGCGAATCACTCTATCAATTTCTGAAGCAGCATTTTCAGGGGTAAGCTGCGCTCGTGCTACCGTCACAGGCTCAACCATCTTAATAAAATGATTGAATACACCATCACCAAGCGAATGATGAATACGGCGCTTTGAGTCTTGTAAGGCTGTGCTTGGTGCACCGACGATATGCAATACCGGCGCGTACTCAGCAAAAGAACCTGCAGTTGCGTTAATAGCTGACAGCTCGCCCACGCCAAAGGTCGTTACCATAGCGGCAAATCCACGCTCGCGTGCATAGCCATCGGCAGCATAGCCAGCATTTAGCTCATTTGTGTTGCCTACAGCGTAGCTTGTCAGAAGCAAGAACGTTATCCAAAAAAGTTAAATTGAAATCACCAGGTACGCCAAATATCTCAGATGCGCCCGCTTCTGCGATACGATCAAACAAATAATCAGCGATGGTATATTGTTGACTCATTTTTTATCCTTATGACTTATCTTTGTAAGTATTGATAATTGTGAATGTGATTACGATTAAATTATAAAGTGCGTCCCAGCTTATTTATGTACTACAAAGCTTTTGGAATACATATTATAATAAACCGTTATAACATATATCTATGACCAGAAGACACGCCTATTTTAAT
The DNA here is from genome assembly GCF_000586435.1 of Psychrobacter sp. JCM 18901. GTDB lineage: Bacteria > Pseudomonadota > Gammaproteobacteria > Pseudomonadales > Moraxellaceae > Psychrobacter. Next base: position 6,125 of record NZ_BAWH01000017.1, on the reverse strand, counting down.
AACTTTAATTTTTTTCGTCATAGGTGTTGACACCTAAAAAACTGCGTATAATACGCCTTCATCAACTGACGATAGTTAATTGATAATTAGCGGGAATAGCTCAGTGGTAGAGCATAACCTTGCCAAGGTTGGGGTCGAGAGTTCGAATCTCTTTTCCCGCTCCAAATACTTAAAAAGCCTCACTTAACAGTGAGGCTTTTTTTGTCCTATTTTTAAGGGCTATAGCGTTTTTCAGCATGAGCTATTCAGTCTAATTGCTAAGTTTATCTAACATATTAAAAGCTCAAAAATCAGCACCGTGACCAAAACGTGACCATTTCGTGCCCACGCTATAAACACTGATTTCGTAATTGAACCCAACTTATTATTCTTATCTTTATAAAAAGCGATGCTAAGAAATATTTTCTTAACATCGCTTTTCCTTTTTTACTGCTTTTGTATGTTGAGCTCATAGCGTGACCAAAACGTGACCAAATCATGAAAAAGTAAGTTTTAAAAATAACCCCAACCTTAATTTTAGGCCTTGAAACGTCATATATAAGGCTTTACCACTTATTCCTCTGCGCATCTTTTTCAATTTTGTAGATCCTCAAGACTCTTCATCATCTTTATTATTTGGCTTATAAATAAATAAGTCACCCACCTGCACATCTAAAAACTCACATAACTGGTCGATGGTATTGAAGTCAATTCTTGATGACTCTTCATTGTATAGCTTATGAAGGGTTGATTTACTCATACCTGTTGCTCTTACAACATCCGCTACACGCAATTTTTTTTCTCTGCCAAAATAACAGGAAGTTTAGACACAATCATAAAAATTACCTCTTTTCGGGTAAAAATGCTTTACATTGCAGTAAAAAGGTAATATATTACACAAATCGGTTACTAATTACCTTTAAGCGGGTAAATTATAACTGATTCCTTCAAGATGCATTTTTACAGGTTGATAAAATAATTTTTATTCTATCACTTAATGCAATGACTTAATAACTGAAAAGAGGTAAACACCATGAGTAATACTTATTTAACAACTGATGAGTTAGCCGAACGCATCAAGTACGACGCACGTACTATCCGCAATCAAATGAAAGATACCGTTTTGATTGAAAACATTCACTACATACGCCCTTTTGGTGGTCGTAAGATTTTGTACGTATGGGAGCGTATCGAGGAAGACATGTGCAAGCCGGTTATGAGCGCTATCAACGGTATGGCACTTCAATAAAAAAATAAGGAGATTTACTATGGCTACTATGCGAGGACGGTTTGGTAAGCTGGTCGTTGACTTCCGCTACTTAGGTAAGCGCTGTCGAGAAAAGACCAGTTTAGAAGACAACCCAGCTAATCGTAAAAAAATTAGCGCAAGTCATGAAAAAAATGGAAGCAGAAATAACTTTAGGCATCTTTGACTATGCTGCTTACTTCCCAAAGAGTGAACGAGCCCAGGAGATGACGGCATTGGCTGATAGAGCCGAAGCTTGTATCAGTCGTAATCCGACCTTTGAGCAGTTTGTCGATATTTGGTATGAGGAGAGGAAGATTGAATGGCGACCGAGCTATCGGCAAAAAAATAAAGATTATTTTGAATAAGTATTTATTACCTGAGTTTGGTGGTAAAGCGGTACATGCCATAAAAAAACCAGACTTGCTGACCTTCCGTAGCTCCCTCGCCAAAGTTTGTTACGGTAAAGATGGTCAGTCAAGTCTGTCAGTAGCACGGATCAACCAGATCATGATACTTCTTCGTATGATACTAGAAGAAGCATCAGATCGCCATGAGTTTGAGATGCCTTATAAAAATATTAAGAATCTCAAACAAGCTCGTCCGGATGTAAACCCGTTTACATTGAGTGAGGTATGGCTGATTTTAAAGCATGTTCGAGCTGATTATAAGCTACTACACTATTCGCTTCTTTACAGGAATGCGTACCAGTGAGATTGATGGCTGAAGTGGGATTGCATTAATTTTGATCGCCGTGAGATTAGTATAAGAGAGGCATTAGTTAATGGTGAGATGGGTCCGACTAAGACATTAGGCTCACAACGTGATATTGCTATGTCACAGTTAGTATATGACGCCCTACTGGAGCAGAAGGCACGCACCTATGGCAAGTCAGAGTTCGTGTTTTGCAATTCACAGGGCAATCCGATGGAGTACCGTAATGTGAACCGGCGGGTATGGAAACCCACGCTTGCCCTACTCGGTCTTAAACATCGGCGGGCTTATCAAACTCGGCACACGGCAGCCACGCTTTGGCTCGCTGCTGGTGAGAACCCTGAGTGGATAGCACGTCAGATGGGCCATAGCAGTACAGAGATGCTGTTTCGAGTATATAGCCGTTATGTACCTGATATCACTCGTCAAGATGGCTCAGCGATGGATAACTTGCTACTGGCGAGCAAGGAGAAGCTAACCAGTGCATCGAATAGCTCTGACACTGAAGCACTAATCACGAATGCACAAACTGACAAGGAGACGTCACAATGAAAATCATCAATTATGAGCAGCTGTTTGGTGAGTTTAAACCTGACGGTGCAATCAGTGAGGATGCAAACCTTATCGCTAATGCATTGATACGTGAGTTGTATATTTCATCTAATCATAACCTAGCACGCTTCTTAGGATTGAAGCAGTGTTTTAATAACGATATGGCGATGCGTGTGTGGGTGCAGAAGCGCTTGGATGCTCAGGATGGGTACTTTGTGGAAGATATGCGCAGTCAGCTTCAAAGCGAACTTTATGAGCTACTACCGCACTCTGACTATGGCAGCTACTGAGGAGAATATGATGAGTATAAAACTTCAGCCTAATATGACGCAGAGCCCATATGATATCAAAATATGTGAGGATTACTGGGCATATGATAATCAGAGCAGCTTTATTAAACATGTGAAGACGCTTTGTGAGAAGTATGAGGTAAGTCCTCAAGTATTCTTTGAGACAGTTGCTCAGTGTTATGCTTACTTAGACGATGTGGTATGTGAGTACTGCGGTTATGCTTGTCCAATCGAAGTACCTGCTGACATTCCTTATATGCGTGCACAAGACAGTTGGTTATGCGCAATATGTGAGCATGCTTTATGGCGGACAGATAAAGAAAACAAATAAGTGTTAACCATCGAAAAGGCCAGGCAGCATAAGTTGTCTGGCCTTTTCTTGTATCTAGTATCTCTTATACACAGTTTAAATTTAGTTCTGAAATATCTCCGCTAATTGATAGCAAGCCCTAGCTTTGTTAGAAATACATTAAGATATATTCTTACTTTCATTAATACGCCAACGTTTTTGCTTTTTAACTAGGGTAGATTGATCAATACTAAGAGCATTAGCAGCAGCTCTTGTGGTGCCATACTCTTCTATAGCTTCATTGATTAAATGTTGTTCTAGTGCCTCCACCTGCGCTTTCAAGGAAGACTTATCATATTTCGAAAATTTTTTTGAACTGTATTCAACAGGTAACTGTGCAGCGGTGATCAATGATTTGTCAGCTGTAACTACTAATCTTTCCGTTAAGTTAATCAACTCACGAATATTACCGGGCCATTTATAGCTGCTTAATTGTGAAAGAACACCTTCGTGCCAATGACAATCTAGTTCATATTTTTCATTAAAGTATTGAATGTAATGTTCTAGTAATGGACGAACTTCATCGCTTCTTTCTCGTAACGGTGGTAGATAAATGGGAACAACACTTAATCGATAAAGTAAGTCTTCTCTAAATAATTTTACTTCTACCAGTTTTTTTAAATCATAATGTGTAGCGGAAATTAAGCGGAAGTTTGTTGTTTTAAACTCAGTGCCACCGACAGGTATAAAGCGATTTTCAGCAATTACTTTAAGTAACTTTGCTTGCAAACTGAGCGGTAAATCACCAATTTCATCCAAGAATAAAGTGCCGTTATTGGCGGCTTCAAGCAGTCCAATCTTTCCTTTTATCAATGCTCCAGTAAAGGCTCCCGGCATATATCCAAAAAGTTCAGCTTCAAGTAGTCCTTCTGGCATAGCCGCGCAATTAAGTTCAATAAATGGACCGTCACAGACCTTGCTATACTGGTGGATGGTATTTGCTAATAGTGTTTTGCCAGTACCAGTTTCACCTTGAATAAGCATTTTGGCACTAGTTGCAGCAACTTTTTTTGCTAAATCATAACAAGCTTTCGTATTACGGCTAATAATAAATTTTTCTTGCGCAGTACTCTCTTCGACTGACGTTCCGTAATTCTCTCTTAGTTTTAATAGTTGCTCAAGCTGCTCTTCTGCATGCTTTGCTTTTAAAAGCTCTGTTATATCCCTTGCTGTAGTGACAACGTACTCTATTCGACCTTGTGCATCGAACATCGGAGTACCAGAAACAAATATTTTATGATTACTACCTATTGTTTGAATGATAGTAATAGCACGCAGTTCTTTCAATACTTCGAGTGAAACGGAACGCGAAATAAAACCCGCCTTGACGACTTCAGACATATGCAAACCGATCAAACGCCGCTTAGGTAGCCCTGTCATTTGCTCATAAGCTTTGTTCATAGTAATTGTTATACCATTACCATCAGTGATATAGACACCATCACTTAGCGCATCTATAACCCTCTGTAGATTTTCATCAAGGAACACTCAGTTTTACTCCTTTATTTTTTTCACGCAAACGCCAACCATATATTAAGAAGCATAATAACACTCCAGCAGCGAATGCCCACGTGGCACCTTTTATAACTAGTATTCCAGCAATAACACCAGCAATACCTAGATCACTATCGCAACGCGCTTCTTGAATGCCAATTCGAACACTAACATAGCCTTGAATCAATAATGTTAAAGCTAATGCTATTCCTAGTATTGGTTGTACTAAACTGACTACAGGCAATAGTAACAATCCAGTATTAGTCCCCCAGCGGAAAGAACCAGCACCCCCAAATATTGAGTCCATTGCCTGTCTGCCCTGCTTGTATCGCTCAACAATCACAACATGCATTGCCGCCCACAAAGGACCACACATTGCAACATCTGGTCCCATAATACTCATTCCCAGATTTCGAGCGCCAAAAATCAGATGTGCTCGATTCGGATCGTAATCAATTTTTTTCATCTTGGCGTGCTTCATCAGCTTCTTCTAATATGGATTTGCTTTGTAATACATCACCAAATAATACGATGTAAGCAGCCAGGACTGTTGGAATAGCTGTTAAATACATTGTCATTGGAGGGAGACCTACACCAAATACAGTATATTCGGTAAACATTGTCACAAAGTCTGGCTTTGTGATACCCCACTGGATATCTGGCCAAGGTGCTTCTGAGAACATCGGCGCAAGAATAATTGCCAGTACAATAATAGGAAACACACCAAGGTTACCAATAAAACGAAAGCTCCAATGATACTTTCTTAACTTAGCAAAATGCTGCGAAAAAAAATTAAGTAGAATGCTATCCCAACAGCGATAGTAACAGTAAACGGATAAGTCTCAAACCGTCCGCCTGCTTGAAAAACCACAGATACTGCAGCTAGCCCGGCACCCATAATGATACCTGCTTTAATCGCACTAGGAATAAGATGAACGACTCGCTTAGCTGCACCTGATGCTCCTAAAAATATGGCGAATAAGCCAAGCATCATCTGAAAAGCAATGAGCGCATGGACTCTACTTTCTCCTTCAGGAAAAGTAGATACATACATAATAAGTAGAGGTATAGCAGGTGTGATCCACCCAGGTACGACAGGATCACCTAATAGGTGATGGAGTAGATAAAAAAATTCCATTGATCATCACAATGGCAAGGGCTGCTTCAAAGGGCATACCCAGTAGTTCTGTCATTAGCGGAATAGCAGCTAAATCAACAGCACACATGAGTAGACCTTGGAAATAATCAGGCCACTCAAAACGGTAATGTAGAAAGGGTAGTCGGACTTTAAATGGTCCTAGTGGATAATAAGATGCTTCTCCTGCTGCTGTTCGCTTCTTCCATAAAGACATAGCAGACTTCCTCCTTAAAAGGCTTCTTGGTATATAGTTTCAATATCTTTGACACTCAGTTGTCTAGGGTTGTTTCGCAATAACCTGGTCACAGCACTAGCTGAAGTAGCTAACTCATTTAAATCGTCAAACTCGATTCCAAACTCTCT
>NZ_BAWH01000018.1 GCF_000586435.1 Psychrobacter sp. JCM 18901 | reverse complement strand
GTACACTCCTAAATAAGTTCTCAAATAAAAAGCCGTCCAGATCTGGACGGCTTTTTTTATTTATACAAATGATTTGATCATAGATTAACGCGTGAGCGTTGTCACACCATTAGCACCTGCTTTCAGCAGAACGTCTGCTTGGTTTGCCGCAAAGATACCATTACAGACCACACCTACGATATTATTTAGCTCTTTTTCGAGCGCGATTGGATTACTCACATCCAAATCATAAGTATCTAGAATGACATTACCATAATCAGTGACAAAGTCTTCACGATATACTGGCTCACCGCCCAATTTGGCCAATTGGCGAGCCACATACGAGCGTGCTTGTGGTAATACTTCAATCGGTACTGGAAACGCGCGACCTAATATATCAACGCTTTTACTATCATCGACCATACAGACGAACTTGTTTGAAGCGGCTGCCACAATCTTTTCGCGAGTCAATGCACCGCCACCGCCTTTGATAAGTTGCAAGTGCTCATTGACTTCATCCGCACCATCGATATAAACATCTAACGTGCCAGCAAAGTTCAAATCGACTATTTCGATACCAAGCGCACGAAGTTTGTCTTCTGTCACCTGTGAGCTAGCGACAGCGCCAGCAAGCTTCAATTGTGGCAACAACTCAATCAAACAGTTGACCGTACTACCTGTCCCTACCCCAAGTATCATATCGTCTTCGATATAGCTTAGAGCAGCTTTGGCCGCGGCTTGCTTTTGTGCTTGCTGATCACTCATCATAAATCCTTGGAAAATAAACGTATGGTCTTAAAAAAAGTAAAAGGCTAAAACAGATAAAATGCGCGGCTATTATAACCGATGATATTAATGGATGTTAGCGCATCATGACGCTAATTTGTGAGTCCTATCGTGCCTAGCTAAGGCTTAACTTAGGTAAATACTTGCACTTCATGTAAATTCAAGCACGAAATCCCAAGAAAACTGCAATTGAGTCTTGCAAGATACTAAAAATCGGCATAGGCTAATCTATTTAGTTTTTATATTCATCTACACTTTTTATATTCACTCTGTTTAGGGATTACTATGCTGTCACACTGGGTACGAGCCATCTTACAAGCCACCGTCTATGACGTTGCTATTCAAACACCACTTGAAACGGCGCCCAAGCTGACCCAACGTTTTGCCAATGACATTCGATTTAAGCGTGAAGACTTACAACCGGTCAAATCATTTAAATTGCGCGGTGCCTATAACCGTATCAGTCAGTTGAGCGATGAGCAAAAAGCGCGCGGCGTCATCTGTGCGTCAGCAGGTAATCATGCGCAAGGCGTGGCTTACTCTGCACGCAAATTATCACTAAATAACATCATCGTCATGCCAACCACGACTCCTGACATCAAAGTGGATGCGGTAAGAGCACTTGGTGGCAATGTAGATCTGCACGGTGATAGCTTCGATCAAGCAAACCGCTATGCGATTGACCGCGCTGAACGCGAAGGACTGACCTTTATTCCACCTTATGACGATGAGCTGGTTATCGCAGGACAAGGTACCATCGGTCTTGAGCTGACCCAGCAGTGGCGTAATATGGACTATGTATTCGTTGCCGTGGGTGGTGGTGGTCTGATTTCAGGTGTGGCCGCATTCTTAGGTGAAGTGGCACCACATGTCAAAGTAATTGCAGTAGAAGCCGAACAGTCAGCTTGTCTAAAAGCAGCGCTTGAAACAGGTGAACGTGTCAAACTTGAGCAAGTAGGATTGTTCGTCGATGGCGTGGCAGTCGCGCAGATTGGCGAATTGCCTTTTGACGTTGTCCGTACACAAAAAAAAGCGATAACTCAGGTCCTATCGTTGAGCCTGAAGTGGTCACTTGTACCAATGATGAAGTGTGTGCGGCTGTTAAAGATATCTTTGAAGAAAACCGTAGCATCGTTGAACCTGCTGGTGCATTGTCAGTCGCTGGTATGAAAAAAATATATCGAAGCCAATAATGTCCAAGACAAAAACTGCGTCGGTATCATTTGCGGTGCCAATATGAATTTTGACCGCTTGCGTTATATCGCTGAGCGTACCGAAATTGGTGAGAAAAAAGAAGCCATCTTTGGGGTTACTATCCCTGAACAAACAGGCGCTTTCTTAAATTTCTGTCGCAGTCTACACGGTCGTAATATTACTGAGTTTAACTACCGTGCTGACAGCAAAAAGTCACCAGACTCAATGGAGCCTGCCTCAATCTTCGTAGGTATCGCTTTAAAAGAAGGCGAAAAAGAGCGTCAAACCATCAGTAACCAATTGTCAGACGATGGCTACACTGCTCACGACCTGACTGATGATGATATCGCCAAATCACATATCCGTCATTTGATTGGTGGTCATGCTCATGTCGAAAACGAGCAATTGCTACAAGTGGTATTCCCAGAACGTCCAGGCGCATTGCTAACGTTCTTAGAGAAATTGGGGGATGACTTCAATATTACTTTATTCCATTACCGCAACCATGGTGCTGCTGAAGGTCGTGTGCTGGTTGGCCTGCAAGCCTCTGAAGGCAATTCTCGTCAGCTACAAGACGCGCTTTTAGATATTGGTTATGACTGTGCCACGGTCAATGACAATATTGGCTATCAGTTGTTTTTGAGATAGTAAAAATAGATATCATATTTCTTACCTAATGGCAGTTTTTAAGTCGATTAAAAACTGCCATTTTCATATTAATAATGATTATGAGCTGGCAGGTATGGCACAGTGATAAACAAAGTATTAGTGATATTGACCTGCCTGATTTTCGTGCTTATAGGTTATAGAGTCCTTCAACCTAAAAATACGATACATCAACCTACAACCAATGCAGCGGCAGATAACGTAACGCAACCTACTCTTACCTCTAATGACGTTGATAATATTGATGACATACCGCCAACATACGTTGATTTGAGTAACACTTCAACATCAGCGCCAACTGCAACTCCAGTCTTATCGACACAACCGGCCTCAAACTTTTCATGTGACGGCAGAACACATTGCTCACAAATGACATCCTGTGCAGAAGCCACCTATTTTACAAACTACTGTCCTAATACTAAAATGGATGGCAACCACGATGGTGTACCTTGTGAACAACAATGGTGCAACTAACCCACAGTTATCAAATCTATTTGCAAATATGAAAGTTGCCCTAATATTGTTTATATAAAACTATGATTTAATATAAAAACGAATGCAGAGTAACTCTTATGAAGAAAAATGCTAATGCTGATGATAACCAAGGTTTGGTGAAAATCCGTCTTGATAAATGGCTTTGGGCAGCTAGGTTTTATCGTACACGTACCCTAGCCAAGCAAGCGATTGAAAGTGGACGCGTACACTATGCTGGTAGCCGGGTAAAAACCAGTAAAGAGATTTCAGTCGGAGATAAGCTAACCATTCGCCAAGGCTCAGCGACCGCTATGACTGAAAAGACTGTCGTTGTTGAGGCGCTATCTGCACAGCGTGGCAATGCGACCGCCGCTGAGGTACTATATTCAGAGACCAAAGAAAGCGAGACGCGCCGTGCTTACTATGCCGAACAGCGCAAACTGGCCAACCTTGCTCGTCCTGACAACAAACCCAACAAAAAAAAGAGCGACGCGATCTACAACGTTTTAAAAGTAATCAAGATTAAAACCGTTTCACTATCTCACCTTTTGGCCATGCATCATATGGCCAAATTTCCATTGTTAAATGACGCTATTGTTTAGTCTCTATCCTTGCCATTCCAAGCATTAAGCGTTACGCTAGCAGCTGATTCAATCGATTGCATGCTAATAAAAGCCGCATTAACAATGCTGGTCTCTTATAGCATGTTTTTTTTGTTATAGAAGGTCATATTATGCTGATGAAAGCCTGTACTCCCTCGTCTGTATTATTGGTATGTTTGGGAAATATCTGCCGCTCCCCTACTGCTGAAGAAGTTTTTCGTCAGCAAGCAGCGATTGCTGGACTATCTATAAAAGTAGACTCAGCAGGCACCAGTGATTGGCACGTTGGCAGTGCGCCTGATGCTCGCTCACAACGTCATGCTAAGTCACACGGCTACAAAATCAATAAGCTGGTCGCTCGTCAAGTCAGTGCCAATGACTTTCGTGGTTTTGATTTAATCTTAGCCATGGATTCACAGAATCTAGCTGATCTACAAGCTATCAAAGACAGCATTACAGAGTCAGCAGATAGTTTGGCAACACTAGCACTGTTCAGTGAAGAAGACCCTACCTATTGCGGCAGTGATGTGCCAGATCCCTATAAGGGCGATAACGATGATTTTGAAGAAATGATCGAGCGTATCGAATCAAGCGCCCAAGCTTGGATAGAAAGCTGGAAAGCCTGCTAGCCATACTGTCTATATTTCTGCTACTCTTGCATCCGGTATCCTCTATAATATGGTTAATCCTCTATAAAAGAGCTGCAGCGTTAACCTCGCTTGAAGTATCACAGTTACGTCTGTACTCAGTTGCTTTGTATCTCTTTTAAATTGAATCAACTATAGCTACCTTATTATTTATTATCCTTTTGTCACATAGGCTATGTTATGACCCAATCTTCACGCCTTGACCACAGTACTCAGTCTACCGTCACCTCTGATGTTTCGAATATTTCAGCGACTGCCGTAGTCAATGATTCAATCGACTTATCACATGACAATACGATGGCGTTGGCCTGTATTGCTGACTCTGTAGTGACATTAGAGAATGAAGCGCAGCTTGATGATTTTATGGCAGCTTATATAGAGGATACAGCAGACAAATTGCCACTGTTTGTACTGTCTGGCGGTAGCAATGTTTTATTGCCTGCCGCTTTGAAAGCCATAGTATTACAGCCAAAGATGCGTGGTATTCATCTGACCGAACAAACTGACGATTATGTCGATATCGAAGTAATGGCTGGCGAAAACTGGCATGATTTGGTCGTACATACGGTCAATCAAGGTTGGTATGGGTTAGAAAATCTTGCCTTAATACCGGGTCTGACAGGCGCTGCACCCATACAAAATATCGGTGCATACGGCGTACAATTAGAAGACCGCTTACAGTATGTACGCGCCTATCATTTGCCGACACAAACTTGGCGCCATTTGTCAGCTGCTGATTGCCAATTTGGCTATCGTGACAGTATCTTTAAACGTACGCCAAACACATGGCTTATTAGCCGTGTGGGTTTCAGATTACATACTAATCCTGCCAATATTTTAGCCAGTTATGGCGATGTACAGACTGTGGCGCAGCGCTATGCGGAGCAACAAGGGCGCGAGCAAGCGATGCCTCATGATGTTATGCAAGCCATTATAGATATTAGACAACAAAAGCTGCCTGACCCAAAACAGCTACCTAATTGTGGCAGTTTTTTTCAAAACCCTATTATCGCTCAGGAGCGGTTCACAGCGCTGCAAGCAACTTATCCAGTTATCGTTGGTTACGCGATGCCTGATGCAATGGTAAAGGTTGCCGCTGGCTGGCTCATTGAGCAAGCAGGGTTAAAAGGTGGCGGCATTGCACCTATTTTTACGCATAAGCAGCAAGCACTAGTACTGACCAACCATACGCCTCAGCAAGCCACGCAAGAGGATGTAGCTATAGCGCAAAAACATATCGCTGCTACTGTCTATGAAAAATTTGCCATTCAATTGTCACGTGAGCCAGTCTGGGTAAATGCTGATGGCTCAATTGGATATGCTGAGCATGTGGCCTAAAAAAATCATGGTCTAAGCGGCTATTATCTAAGCGATTATGGCGATATTACTTGCGGTTTTCTGAACGCATGGTGACGCTTTTTCGCATTATCAATATTACTTTTATACTGGGCTCTACGTCCGTCATTTTAGTGATTATTAGCCTATTTACCCCGCTATTTTCGCAAGCAATCGTTTATATCTTTTCTCTACTACCCCTACCTGATATGCCTGCTGCTGCCATGAGCTCACCGCCTACCGCTTATGTAGTCCTAGGCGGCGGTCTGACCAATGACCACAACAACCAAATTATCCTAAACCGCTATAGTCTCAATCGCGCCCGTACCGCTGCAGGCGCTTACCATGACTTACCTCTACCGATTGTACTGAGTGGCGCTGAAGCTCCATGGCTCGGTCAATGGTTGATGGAACACGGTATCGACGGACTGATAAGTGAAAATGCTAGCATGAATACATGTGAAAACGCTCGTTTTACGGCCAAACGCATTCCGCTACGCCATGTATATCTGATTACTGATAGCTATCATATGGCACGTGCACGCAGACAGTTTGCCTTAAATGGTATCAATAGCACACCACTCCCTGCGCCACTGCCAGTAAGACGCGACTGGATGAAACCTGCGCACAACTTAAGCCACTCACGGCGCGCTGTCTATGAGGTCGCAGCTACCTGCGAGATGTGATACGTCCACAGATGGACTGTCGCCATGCCAATGATGTGACTTCACAGCAGCTATTGACCCCAAGAGGCAATGCCGCAAAAGACTCTGACGAATAAACGTTAAAGATGTATACGATACCATTGAGAGACGCATTCTAAATACTACCGAACATCCACTACACTTGTGATGGGTGTATAATAATAAGAGACACTGCTATTTAAGAGATTTGCCATGCTCAGTATATTTTTATTAATTCCATTAAGTCTCATGCTGTTTGTGGTTGCTATTTGGGCAGTGCGTTATGCGGTCAAGTCAAATCAATTCGAAGATCTGGACAATGCATCACAGCGTATTATATTGGATGATCGTCAAGAACGCCGCCAAACCATGCAGGCTCATGAACGCTCAGCACCTACCCAGCAAAAAGATGAAACAGTGGCAACTGATGGAAATAACGATCATTCTGAGATAAATAAAGATTCAGAAATCTAATTTATCTGCCTTATAAATGCGTAATTTATTGGTGCCGTTTTATTAAATAATTCAGCACTAGCAAGTTCGCCCTTTACCATTCTTAGGAGACGCATTCATGACCATCGCTTTACTTGTGGCGGCATTACTAATGGGATTCTTTGGTTCACCGCATTGTTTAGGCATGTGTGGCGGTCTTGTGACCGCATTTGGTCTGTCTATGAAAGATGTCAGCCCCGCCAAACGTCGTGCTTTGGTGGCCACGTATCATTTTGGGCGTTTAACGAGTTACGCATTATTGGGTTTAATTGCAGGGCTAATCGGTATTACCGTATTAAAGCCATTGATGATGGGTAATAGTACACCGCGTATTTTATTAGGATTGGTACTGGTATTCGTCGGTGTGACGATGCTTGGTGCGCCGTTTTTGACTAAGCTTGAACGTTTTGGTATGCGCTTTTGGCAATATCTTAGCCCATTGCGTCAAAAGGTATTTCCACTTAATACTTTTCCGCGCGCATTAACAGCAGGGTTGCTTTGGGGCTTTTTGCCTTGTGGTTTGGTATATGGCGCTCTACTAATTGCGGTCGTTGCTCATAATCCATTAAGCGGTGCTGCGTTGATGTTTGTCTTTGGTCTAGGAACCATACCGATGTTGGTTGCGACGCACGAAACGGTCGGTTGGCTACGTGATAAGATCGGACGTTTTCGCTTAAGGCAGTTAAATGGTGCGGTTATGGTCATATCAGGTTGGCAGTAGCAGTCGTGCCGATGGTCATGGCAAATATGCATGGCGGCATGGTGAGATGAATCATGGTAGCCACACTGCTATGATGTCTGATATGGACTCTCACGACATGAGCCAAATGAATCATGATACGGATATGGCAGCAGACATGGATCACAACATGCAGGATATGGACGACCATATGGATCATAGTATGAATGACATGAGTGATGAATCAGTGGACATGAATCACCATGAGCATACTGAGATGATGGAACACGCTCAATAAAGTTATCGGTAACAGATACTATTAACACTTAGCATATAAAAAAGCCTCAATACCATTTGCGATATTGAGGGCTTTTGCTTGTTAAGTAGTGCTCAGTTTATAGCAATTATTCCTGCCACTGCTCAAGCGTAAACTTGGTTTCCAAGTGCTTCTCTAATGCCGGTATATTGAAGGCATCATCTTCACTCACAAAGCTGATACTAATACCTGTCTGTCCCGCACGGCCCGTACGACCAATGCGATGTACATAATCATCTGGCTGATCAGGCAAAGTAAAATTAACCACATGGCTGATATCATCGACATGGATACCACGCCCTGCTACATCTGTCGCCACCAAGATAGACGCGTGACCATCTTTAAAGCGCTGTAAGTATTTCTCACGTTTTTGCTGGATGACATCACCTGAGAGCATCACAATATTATGCGCTTGACGCAGTTTGTGATACAGACGCTTTACTTGGTCTTTACGATTGGCAAAGACGATGACCTTCTCTACTGCTTCATCACTGATAATACGCTGCAAGGCGTCTAGCTTTTGATCTTCTGTCAGCAAATAAAAATGCTGATCTACTAACTCGCTGGTCTTGTGTTCAGGCTCAATTTCAACAAACTGAGGCTCATGTAACCAACGATAGGCCAAATTCATCACATCTTGGTTAAAGGTTGCAGAAAACAACAAGCTTTGGCGATCGGTATTGGCAGGCATTCGACCAACTAGGCGTTTGATATCAGGAATGAACCCCATATCTAACATGCGATCGGCTTCATCAAGTACCAGTACCTCTACTCTATCTAGATACACCATGCCTTTATTAGCAAGGTCAATTAGACGGCCAGGCGTCGCTACCAAGATATCAACGTATTGACGTTCAAGCTCGTGCTGCTGAGTTTCATAGTTAGTACCGCCCATAATACAAACACTATGTAGCGAGGTATATTTGGTTAATGCAATGCAGTCATCAAATATTTGCTGAGCCAGTTCGCGAGTTGGCGCCATGACCACAGCGCGCGGCTCACCAAGATAGCGCTCTTCGTCATTGGCAAATGGACGCTTAAGCAAGGCTTCCATAATAGTCAGTAGAAAAGTCGCTGTTTTCCCTGTGCCTGTTTGTGCTTGTCCGATAGCATCTTGATGTGCCAATGTATGCGGTAGTATCTTTGCTTGAATGGGTGTCAATTCAGTAAAGCCTAGATCACTTACTGCACGCAAGGTCGCTGTTGAAAGTGGCAAATCAGTAAACGTTGTAAAATTGCTCAAAAAAATATCCTTTTAAATGAATTGCTTGTATTTTATTAATTATAAATATGCTCACAATGAACCTTTATAGTGTCAAATGGAGCATTTAAACCGTAATCAGTAATAGTAGCCTTATCGAGTCTGCCAACTACCATCAGACATATAGGCATAAAAAAAAGCCAAGCCCGAATCCAATCCTACCAAATATGCTGCGGTTCACTCAACATAGGTAAGATAAGATGGGCTTGACTCAGTAGTATATCAGTAGTTTGTACAGACATTATAACTAAACCGCTTTAATGTCTGAGTAAATTACTCTTCTATCTTTCTGACTTCTTCAGCTTGCAGACCTTTGTCACCTTCCACTACACTGAACTCAACTTTTTCGCCATCCTTTAGAGAACGATAGCCATCACCCTGAATCGCGCGGAAATGGACAAAAATATCTTCTCCGCTGTCACGTTGAATGAAACCAAAGCCTTTTGAGTCATTAAACCACTTAACGATACCTTGCTCACGAGCTGACATAATATTACTTCCTAAAAAAAGTCCGCTTAGCCCTAGCTTCCTTTGCGACATTGCATATAAACAGGGTCTAAGATTATGAAATCAAAAATTAAGAGTATTACTACTCTATTTACCATCATCTATGTAGTGCTTTAATTACCTACATAGTGTGTCCATAACGAATTCGCCAAACGCACTTATCGTCATGAAATTCGATGATAGCAACAAACTTGCAATATTTATTGCATAAAAAATATCATAGCACGGGTTTTTAGCAACATAAAGACTTTTAATATGCTTTTTGATATCTAGATAATTTTTTTAGACAAATTTTTATAACCTAGCTGGCAAGCTGTTATGATAAAGAGCAAAATGCGTTGAAGCCAATTTAGCTTGGCAGCTCGCGCCTTAAATTATTCATATATTATTATAAATTATTAACATCGCTCAATAGTTACCGAGACCATTATGACCTCCTCTACTCCGTCAAAAACAGCCGAACAATCGACTAACGAAAACTCAAATCAAATACTGACTCATAAATTACTACTGGTAAACGGCGTAAATCTGAATTTACTAGGTAAACGGGAACCGCATATTTATGGTCATACGACACTTGCTGATATAGAAAAGCAACTAGTTGAGCGCGCCGCACGCCACGGTGTAGAGTTAATATGCATACAGTCCAACCATGAAGGTAAGCTAGTAGACGACATTCAGCATCATGGATTATTGGCGGATAAATCTGCCCAAATTGACGCTATTATTATCAATCCGGCTGCATTTACGCATACTTCAGTGGCTCTACGCGACGCGCTATTGGCCACCCAAAAGCCATTTATAGAAGTACATTTATCCAATGTTCATGCCCGTGAACCTTTCCGTCATCATTCATATCTAAGTGACGTTGCGGTCGGAGTCATTTGCGGCTTGGGACAATTAGGCTATCAAATGGCGCTTGATTACTGGTTGAGCAATATGTATGCAGTTGACACAAACAAATGATATGACTGTGCTTACTTTTTTTTGTAAATGATTACTCGCGTCTTCACACATTAGTCAAACAGTAATCTTGCAATTAAAATAATAGAATTACGACTGAGCAAACAACCCATTATACGGTGACATGAATGGCAAAATCGTCCGGAAAACGCTTTATGAAACTCGCTGGTATGACAGCAAGTATTGCTGGCAAAGCCGCTAAAAACTCATTTAAGCATCTCTCAAGTGACGAAGAAAAACGTCTGCAAGCTCGCTCAGATCTGATGCAAGACGTGGGCGTTCAAATTGCCGAAACGTTGGGTGAGATGAAAGGCGCAGTGATGAAGGTCGGACAGATTGCTTCACAATATAAGGATGTGTTCCCGCCTGAGGTTGCATCAGCGCTCGAAAAGCTACAGAAAGATGCGCCGCCAATGCCGTATGCGCAGATACGAGCTCAAGTTGAACGCGAACTGAAAGCGCCAATCTTAGAATTATTCAGCGAGTTTGAAGAGACACCCTTTGCCGCAGCATCTATTGGACAAGTGCACAAAGCGACGTTGCCATCGGGTCAAAAAGTGGTAGTTAAAGTCCAGTATCCTGATGTCGATGAAAACTGCGATAGCGATCTCAAACAAGTACGTATGGCATTAAAAATCGCTGGCGTGCTCAATATGAGCAAGCAACTACAAGAGCAGCTTTTTAATGAGATTCGCCAGAGCTTGCATGATGAATTGGACTATGTCAAAGAGGCTCATAACTTACGCGTGTTTGGTGCTTTTCATGCAGAAGATGAAGGCCTTATTATTCCCAAAGTGATTAGTAGCCACTCTTCTAGACGGATTTTAACGCTGACCGAAGAGATGGGAGAAACATTAACTGTCGCCGCGACGTGGGACAATGATGTCAAACAAAAAATAGCTGAGCGTCTGTTTCACTTTACTGCAGGTCAGCTATTTGGCTTATACCGTATGCACTGCGATCCTCATCCAGGTAATTTTGCGTTCCGTTATGATGGCAGTGTCGTGGCTTATGACTTTGGCGGTATCCGCAGCTATAGTGATAGCGAAGTGCAGCTATTTAAACGCTTTGTCAAACATGCATTAAAAGGTGACGTCACTGCACTTGAGCAAGATTTGATTGCGCTAGATATTCGCCGCGAAGATGACAAGAACATCCCTGGTGAATTTTATGAAAAGTGGCTATCGATTGGGCTTAAACCTTTATCCATTAGCCCCTATCAAGAAGGCGAATTTGATTTTGGTAGCAGCCAAGTACATCACGAGGCCATTGCCCAGATGCGTACGTCTTTGAAGTACTTTGGTCAGTTTCAACCCTCAGCTACCACTATGATGCTAGACCGTACTGTATCAGGGCAATACTGGAATCTGGTCAATCTAGGCGTCGAGATCAACCTATCACCACTGGTTGATGAATACATCGATGCGTAGTAGGTGTATTGATTGCCACGATTAAATCTGTCTCTAGATATGTAGCGCGTGCCCACAACGATCGCAAAAGTCTGCCCCTACTGCATGACCGAATTTACCACAATTTGGACAAGTCACTGGGTTGAGCTGCGGACGCATGTTACGTGCTAACTCTGATGTGAAAATACCTGTTGGTACCGCAATAATCGAATAACCCGTGATCATGACCATGGTTGCAATTGCTTGGCCGAGCGGTGTTTTGGGTGACATATCACCGTAGCCTACTGTCGTCATTGTGACAACTGCCCAGTAAATAGACAATGGAATACTGGTAAATCCATTCTCCGGCCCTTCTACCACATAAATAATTGAACCAAAGATGGTTACCAACAATACAAGCGATAGGAAGAAAACCGTAATTTTCTGCTGACTGGTTTTTAATGCAGACGCCAAGAACCCAGCCTGTTGCATATAGGCCTTGAGCTTAAGAACGCGGAACACACGTAAAATACGTAATACCCGTATCACGAGTAGATACTGTACACCCACAAACATTAGGCTCAAATAACTTGGCAATACAGACAGTAAGTCTACTATTCCAAAGAAACTAAAAGCATAGCGTAAGCGGTTGGGTGCTGAAAACAGCCTTAACGCATACTCAATAGTAAACAAAATAGTAAAAAACCACTCTGCATAAAAGAACAACGTGCCATACTGCAAACGCATATATAGCACACTATCAAGCATGACGACCGCCACACTGGCTAAAATTGCAATCAGCAATACAATATCAAAGAGCTTGCCCAGACGAGTATCTGTGCCTTCAATAATGATATGCGTACGGTTACGCAAGTGTGTAAGAGCTTCGGCGGTTGGTTGCTTCATAGAATCAGTACTTTATAAAATCAATGGCTTGATAGCACGCAATGACTTAAAATGTGATGGATAAGGGCAAGTTGGTCAAAATAGCTAAAACTGGTTTATAATATCGCTCACCTATCACAGTGAATACAATCTATAAGTTGCCACAGTGTAGCAAAAAAGCACTCTCAACAACATACAAATCGTTAACGTGCCAGTAGCGCTACTACCTCAAATAGACAAAGTAATGATAGTATAAAATCAGGCAATCAGATACCGAAGGTTGTTGTTGATCACTCTTTTTACCCATAAAAATAGTATGTAGAACTTAAGGATGTTATATGGCAGGCCATTCAAAATGGGCAAATATTAAACACCGCAAAGCCCGTCAGGATGCAGTAAGAGGTAAGATATTTACCAAGATTATTCGTGAAATCGTTTCAGCTGCCAAACAAGGCGATCCCGATCCTGACAAAAACCCACGCTTACGTGCCGTTATCGAAAAAGCCCTATCCGTCAATATGACGCGCGATACGATTAATCGTGCTGTCGACCGTGGTACAGGTGGCGGCGATAATGAGAATATGGAAGAAGTCAGTTACGAAGGCTACGGTGTTGGTGGTGTGGCCGTATTGGTCGAAACCATGACAGACAACCTTAACCGTACGGTCAGCGAAGTGCGTCATGCTTTTACCAAAAATGACGGTAATCTTGGCACATCAGGCTCAGTGGCGTATTTATTCACTAAACGTGGCGAAATCACTTTTAACGATGTCAGCTAGAAGATGAAGTGATGCTCGTTGCACTAGATGCGGGCGCCGTTGATATCGAAAATGATGGCGAAAGCTTACTCGTTATCACTGAATGGGAAAGCTTCGGTCAAGTTCAAGATGCCCTTAATGCGGCTGGTCTTGTTTCTGACAATGCCGAAGTCACTATGTCACCGTCTACCACGGCTGAGATCGACAATGTCGATGATGCTGAAAAGATCATAAAGATGATCGATATGTTAGAAGATGCTGATGATGTGCAAGAGGTTTATACTAACGTGAATTTCTCTGCTGACGTCATGGCTCAGCTTGAAGCATAAGCTTATTAATTGTTCAGTAAAGAGGGCCAGATGCTAAAAGTATTTGGCCCTTTTTTATTAAGATAGATTTAGTTTTACGTCCAACTTCCTTCTAATGATAGTAAATACTCTTTTTTATCTAGCCCGCCTGTATAGCCACCGAGCTTACCGTCGCTTGCAATCACTCGATGACAAGGCACGATAATGCTAAAAGGATTTTTGCCATTGGCCTGCGCAACCGCACGGAATCCCTTTGGACTGTTGACACGCTGCGCCAGTGTGGCATAGCTGATGGTTTCACCATACTCAATACCTTGTAATGCTTGCCATACTCTTTGCTGAAACTCAGTACCCATAGAGAAGTCTAAAGGTAAATCTAACGTCTTACGTTTACCATCAGCATAGTCTTTAAGTTGAAAAATCGTTTCTATCAATAATGCTTGAACAGGTTCATTCATGCTTAGGCTATTTTTATCTATAAAGGTAAAGTCTTCGTCTGTCAGGCCATAGTACTTTTTAAGTTTGGGTACAGATTTTGAGCTATGCCATGAGTTACCTGCCAGCAGCCAGTTGGCTTCAACGAGCATAGGCTGACCATGCCCATTGACACGAGCAATCAGTGTTAATCGATGTGACCCAAAGGCTGCTGTGGTAACTATCATAGCGTCTACTTCCAAATTATCTCAAAAATGATTTACCAATTAAAACTGGCTCTCTTATTCTTTATCGTCAGTCTCGAACAAAGCGGCGACAAATTGTTTCGGACTAAAAGAACGCAAGTCATCAATCGACTCACCCACACCGATATAGCGGATAGCACATCTGTCGTTTCGGCAATATTAAATACCACACCACCTTTAGCAGTACCGTCTAGCTTAGTAATAGTAATACCTGTCAGTGGCACAACTTTATTAAACAGTTCGACTTGGTTGATAGCATTTTGACCCGTGCCAGCATCTAGCACAATCATACCTTCATGCGGGGCACTTGGATCCGCTTTACGCATGACACGTACGACTTTCTCCAACTCTGCCATCAAATGTGTCTTGTTTTGCAGACGTCCCGCAGTATCGGCAATGAGTACATCAATATTTTTTGCTTTGGCTGACTGCATCGCATCAAAAATGACAGAAGCGCTGTCAGAACCATGACCTTGCGCTACCACTGGAATATGATTGCGCTCGCCCCAAATCTGTAGCTGCTCAGTAGCTGCCGCACGGAACGTATCACCCGCTGCCAGCATGACTGATTTGCCTTCACCTTGTAGACGCTTGGCAAGCTTACCAATCGTTGTGGTTTTCCCTACGCCATTGACACCTACTACTAATATAACGAATGGCTTTTTGCTAGTATCAATCACCAATGGCTCAACTTTTGGTGTGAGGATATCAACCAATTCACTTTGCAATGCTTTATATAAAGAATGTGCATAGATCAAGTCACCACGATCTGTTTGCTCGGTGAGGCTCTTGATGATACGGTTCGTCGCGTTGACGCCAATATCGGCTACCAATAGCTGATCTTCGACTTCTTCTAATAGCTCGTCATCAATCTCTTTACCACCGATTAAGATACTGACCATGCCTTCAGCTAAGTTTTTGCGTGACTTACTGAGGCCCGTTTTCATACGGTTGAACCAGCTGCCTTTCTTCTTATTTTCTTCAGTCTCTTGTGACTCTGTAGCAGGCTCTTTTGCAGTATCTGCCTGTACGTCGCTGTTAGCCACTGGGTTTACGCTTGGCGTATCACCTAACTGTTCTTGCAGCGGCATAGCGGGAATAGTTGACGCAGCATTTGATTGACCTGTAGCAGCGGCTGTCTCTGTAGCGCTTGAAAAGCTTTCAGAATTACCTTTAGGGACATTATGCTCTTCTGTCATGACAATTGGCGTCGCCAAAGCAATATTTTCTGCAGCATCATTGCTAGAGACGTCCTGGTTTACCGTACTGTCCTTCTGTGGAGCAATACTCTCTGTTTCATCAATAATGGGCACAGATTGCACCGGTAGACTGGGTAAGGTAATATCATCGTCATCTAAGTCATCAAGACCAGCATCAAGGTTAATGACTACGCGGTTGCTATTGTTTGGGTTGTTCATAAATTTGCCCTAAAAGTTATCACGATCAACTATTTGTTTATTGTTAATGGATTTACATATTGTCATCTGGCTACAAGCGACATAATATCTAATTTTGACCTATTTTAGCATAATTCAAGTCATGCTCAGCCCTTACCCTATTAGACTATCGTCAAAATTTATCTGTTTAAAAAAATCACTCGATGATTTGAGAAAGTTTTGCTTAAGGTTTGGACACAAAATTCTGACCTGTTACTTGTCAGACTTCGCCTACTCTACCAAGACTTATTCGATAAATATTTATTAGGAATCCGTTATGTCATTACTCTCTAAGCACTACAAAAAAATCAGCAGCATCAGTGTAGCTGTTTTATTAACGACGACTATATTGGTGACAGGTTGCACGACGACGCAAGAGTTTAGACCGACTGCTAGCGTTATGGTTGGTGCTCAGACTTCTTTGTAATGTCTTCTATCACTATGATTAGCATTTAATTCTTCTATTATTATTCTATATAAGTAGACCATACCATGCCATTGTCTTTACCTCTAGCAGCTGCGCCATTACGCATGGCTTGTGCCTTAGTAGTAGCAGCGTCACTTACTGCGTGTCAAACCAATACGATGCCTACTAACTCTGCAACCGCGACAAGCTCAATCGCAACCGATAGCTTGGCTCAAAACATATCAGATGAAAATAAAACGAGCAAAGACACACAGCCGTCTGAGTTGACAATGGACATGTCAGGTCGACATGAATATCAGTTAGAAAATGGTCTAAAAGTCGTCATAAAAGAAGACCACCGTGCCCCAGTTGCTATGACACAAATCTGGTACCGAGTGGGCTCGGCAGATGAGCCTCTTGATAAAGGCGGTATCTCTCACTTACTCGAGCACATGATGTTCAAAGGCACGACCAACGTTTCTAGTGATGATTATGAGCGGCTAATTGCTAAGTTCGGCGGCGTCAACAATGCCTTTACCAGCTATGACTATACGGGGTACTACGAGCTATTCCCTGCCAATCGTATGCCATTAGCGTTAGAGCTTGAAGCAGATCGCATGAAAAACCTTATATTCGATGACAAAGAATTTGCTAAAGAGCATCAAGTCGTTATGGAAGAGCGTCGCCAACGTACTGATGACAATCCCCTTGCCAAAGCGTATGAGTCGTTTCGTCTGCTGGCCTTACCTGATAGCCCAAAAGGCGAATCTGTTATTGGGCCTATGAGCGAGCTAGAATCGATTAAACTTTCAGATTTAAAAGACTGGTATAAGACATGGTATGCACCAAATAATGCAACGTTAGTCATCGTCGGCGACGTGCAACCACAAGAAGTACTTACTCAAGTCAAACGTTACTTCGGTGATTTAGAAAAAAAGCAACCTACCCAAACGTACCTCTGTGACTCAAAAAGGCTTCCGTGGTTATCAAAAGGTAGACTCTGAGCAAGCCGTTCAAGTGCCCGTTCTACTGATGGGTTACAACGTACCAAGCCTTGCCACGGCAGGCACCAACAATGAAAAACAAGCTTACGCCCTTTCACTTGCGCAAGATGTGCTCGATGGCGGCTTATCTGCACGCTTAGAGAGTCGACTGATACGTGAGCAAGGTATATTGACGACGGTTGGTACTTCTTACGACTTGCTAGATCGCGGTGATGGGCTGTTTTTGATTCAAGCAACACCGCGTGAAGGCGTCAGCTTAGAGCAAGCACAACAAGCTATAACTTCGGAAATAGAAAAGCTAAAAACCGATCCTATTGCCGATGACGAGATCAGTCGCGCCAAGACCAATACGGTTACTGGTTTGATTTATGCGCAAGACAGCATGGAAGGACAGGCACGTATGATTGGCTCGTTACAATCTATCGGTCTAGATGACAGACTGCTTGCTAAGTTACCAGCTAAGCTCGACGGTATCAGTGTGGCTGACATTCAGGCTGCCAGCAAAAAAAATATTTGGTCAAAGACAATTTAACAGTGATGCATGTCGTGCCACCTAAAGACAGTAAAACCCCAGCGAAATAGTCGCTGCCTATTATCAAACGTCTCATAAAAATGGCCATAGCACCGTATTCTTAATAAGAAGAAACTCATGATTCAGAATAAATACGACTCTAAAGCAAAACCAAAATCTTTTAAAACTGCTTCAGCCTCTATAAGAAGCACTATCGCATCTAAAAAGGGATCTTATCTCAGTGCTAGCGTAATTTTTGCTTTTGGTATCTTGGCTACTACTGCTCAAGCTGATACAACAGCTGCTGAAGATTACCGCTCACCTGCTGCAGTCGATGCAAGTGCGCCAATTGCTGCTCTATCTAAACTGACCAGCTTAGCCGATGACAAACCTTTAAAAGTCACCGTACCGACCATTCAACAGTTTAAGACCAAGTCTGGCGTACCTGTTATGTTTGTACAAACGACCACCTTGCCAATTGTCGATGTTGATTTGCGTTTTAATGCTGGTAGCGCGCGTGATGGTAGTATCAAAAAGGATGGTTTTGGTATTGCGAATATGACAGCGACGATGCTCGAACAGGGCTCAAAAAGCTAGATGAAAATGCATTTACTCGTGCAGTGGAAACGTTGGGCATCAATCTAAGCAGTAGCGCCTATAAGGATATGTTTATTGTTTCACTGCGTAGCCTATCTGATGATAAGCATCTCCTGCCAGCCATTGACTTAATGACACAGATGGTAAGTGAGCCTACGTTTGACGAGCAAGTTCTAGCTCGCAATAAAGCAAGACTGTTGGTAGGCCTGCAGCAACAAAAACAAGATCCCAATAGCCTAGCAAGTATCGCTTTCAATGATGCTTTGTACGGTACTCACCCTTACGCGCATCCATCAGTCGGCACGCTAGAAAGCGTTCCTACGATTGAGAAACAACAACTGATAGACTTTAAAAACAAATATCTGGTAGCAGCAAACGCGTCTGTTGCTATGACAGGCAACCTGACATTAGAACAAGCCAAAAAAACTGGCAGAAGACATCACTGCTAAATTGCCTACCGGCCAAGCTGCCACTGATTTACCTGAGCCGAAACCGCTTACTAAAGCGCAGCACGTTCATATTCCATTCCCAAGCACTCAAACCACTGTACTCATGGGACAGCTGGGTAGTAAACGGGCAACTGACCCAATAGCACAGCAGCAGCAGACCAACTTTGCTGTTGGAAACGAAGTCATGGCAGGCAGTGACTTTAATGCGCGACTAATGACGGAGGTGAGACAGAACCTCGGCTATACTTATGGAATCTCGGGATCGATGAATCCGATGCTCTCTCGAGGTCCCTACCAGATTGGTTTTTCAACACGTAATGACAAGGCGCGTGCGGCTATTGATGCAAGCTTAGCGGTTATCAACGAAACGCTTGACAAAGGTATCACTAATGAGGAGATGCGCTTAACTACAGATAATTTGAAAAACAGCTTTCCGATGGGATTTGCAAGCAATGCAGGTATTAATGGCTTACTTGGAATGATGAATTTTTACCAATTGCCGAATAATTACTTAGCTGACTATACCAATCGCATTGATCAAGTCACTCTTTCAGAGGTCAATCAAACCATGCGAGATACGCTAAAACCTGATAACTTTTTAATAGTTACGGTTGGGCAAGAAGATCCTTGGAAAGACAAGAAAACTGTAAAGAAAACCAGTAAGAAATAATTAACTGGCAAGTAGTGTGAAAAGGATAAAACTTATTAACCAAGTGGACGTGTTATGAGTGGTAAAGAGTACTACTCATAATTTCTACTTTAATATTTGAACTACTGTAATCTTTAAATAAGAAGCAGAACATTCCAAATGCTTAGTATTAGGAATACTTGGCCTCAGAGATACTCAACGCAACATCATAGACAAAATGCTCAGGTTTATGGGTAGCCCCGTTATAGCTCAAACGGATAACATGCTTATCATAAGACGTCACTTTATAATTACCATTGGCAAAGTTATGTAGCGTCGGCACAATTAATAGCGCTTCTATTTGACGGTTATCTACTTTAACATTGAGGCGCTGACCCTCTCGCGGATATAAGAAATAATCACAGTAGTCATTTACCATGACCTCTGATATACGTTCGATAACCTGATTACCTGTTTCTTCTTGAATTAATTTTGGACAGACATCAGAGCGCTTAGATGCCAAACGAGCATAAGAGTTCTTGATACTATCTTCTATCTCTTTAGAGCTTTGTATATGTCTATCAGCTTTATCCGTCACTATCATATTGTTTTCAGAGGACATCTCTGTACTACACGCATTAATCAATAATACCGACATAAGTGCAGAAATAAACAAAGCGCCATACTTATAGTTCGAGTGCAAAAAAACTTTGCTTCTCGTTATTTAATTTATGATAGTTTTTCATTGTCGAGCGCTGATTTTTCATAGTTTTCGCTTAAAGTAAATTTGGTGGTTTTCTTTATAAGCCATGAAAATATAAAGGCGATTGATAACAGATATTATTAAAGCATAGTTTTTAAAGGCCAAACAAATTTTTAATGAACTCATGCATCTATCCTATGAATCCTACCAAATAATTACAAAATTATTATTTTTAGTAAACACCGGAATAGTATATATAAAAATGAATATATATCTAGCGTTATCTCGGCTAACTTTATAATTATTTGAATTCTCGATTCTTGATAAATCAATTAATAGCGGCAAGAAGAGGAACTACTAGCGTGATTGAACCCCCACTTACGATAACCATCCGTATCTAAATGAATCGCACCTGTCGCATACAATCCTAAGCCAAAGTTATAAGGCTGTCCTTGATACTGCCAAAACTGGCATAAGCCATCATGCATGGTACTCAAGCGCCATGAGTTATCTTCGTACTCAGGCACCCAAATATCCATAGCGCTTGCATTCATATGCTTACTACCATCTGCCCCGCCTGCACAATCATTCAAACCTGGGTTACGATATACCGAACGTATCTCACTACTAAGTGGTAAAATACCTTGGTTTTTCAACTCACTATAAAGACGCAATGTTGGTACAATGTTAGACCATAGCTCTTGAGGCGGCAGTTGATATGGTTCATACCCGCACTTACTCCAACTACGGGCAGTCGTCAGCAGTTGAGACAATGGTGGTACATTCTGTGATCCAACTCGTGCGCTAAGATAACGCTCATACTCTGCTACTTGTCTGGCACGATAGCTATTGCTATTTAACCATGCATTAAAGTCCATATTCATAGAATCGTTATAAGCACCATTATAGGTGTTGTTTG
Organism: Psychrobacter sp. JCM 18901; assembly: GCF_000586435.1. GTDB lineage: Bacteria > Pseudomonadota > Gammaproteobacteria > Pseudomonadales > Moraxellaceae > Psychrobacter. The sequence continues at coordinate 57,093 of NZ_BAWH01000018.1, read as the reverse complement.
CTGTACTATAAGTAGTACCGCGTCTCACTACATTCACACGTTTGTTTTCTTCAATAGACAACCTAGCATCAATTTCGAAATCACGCTGTTTTTGTATAATCAAGTTTTGCATACTGTCGCCATTTGATGCATTCGCACCACTCAACATGGTGACACCAGGACGCTGATATGAGCTGTTGGTAGAGGGCGTTATATAAGCATTACTGTTATTGCTTGTACTGCTACTTTGACGTATTTGAATACGGCGTTCACTATCGTCACTGATAATAACGGCATGAGCACTGACACTGCCAGCACATAAGATAAGAGTAATAATAGGTTGGCAAATTTGCTATACGCATGGATTTTTGATTTTATCATTGCAAGAAACTACCGCTAAAAACGTTTTATCGATACTATCAAATTTTCAACAAGCAGGCTAAACTATCGCTTCTAATTTGAAGTCCAATATTGATAATTAACACTTATCCTTACAACTTTTATAATTGAGTGACTTTATTATTATTTGTGAATTATATAGCCATTGCGTGCACGCATATTTTTATTAAAGTCGGTACTTTTAAGTACGCTTTTCATCATTATTTATAATGAGCTAATTTAGTTAGTACTTCCCTCCTACACCAATTGTTAGCCAAATTCTGCCTATGTCTTCTAACCCGCAATATCGTTTTTCACGTCAGAGCCATCATATGGGTCAAGGTCATGCACCGACACTATGGCAACGCATTCATATCGACCCATGGTTAACTTTACTGTTATTGACGGTTTGTTGTATTGGTCTGACGATTTTATACAGCGCCGCCAGCCAAGATATTGGTATGGTTATTCGCCAAATGGTCAGTTATGGGGTGGCATTTGCTGTGATGTTTACCATGGCGCAGATACCACCCAGTCTCTATCGTACTTTCACGCCTATATTTTATGTCTTAGGGCTTATATTATTAGTACTGGTAGATATTATCGGTGAAGTCCGTATGGGTGCTCAACGCTGGATCAATTTGCCTGGGTTCGGTAGTGTGCAGCCTTCAGAGTTCATGAAGCTGGGCATGCCAATGATGTGTGCTTGGTTTTTGTCTAAGCGTGATTTGCCACCGTCAGCGTCTAGCATTGCTATTACCTTGGCATTAATCATTGTACCGGTGCTATTAATTGCTAAAGAACCTGATCTTGGTACATCACTACTGGTCGCTGCCAGTGGCATATTCGTGCTTTTCCTAGCAGGCCTTTCATGGCGATTGATTTCTGCTGCTGTAATTTTAGCTGTACCATTTATTGCTTTTGCTTGGAACTTTTTACTCCACGACTATCAGCGTACGCGAGTATTGACACTCCTTAATCCTGAAGCAGATGTACAAGGTGCTGGGTGGAACATCATTCAATCGAAGACAGCCATTGGTTCTGGTGGCCTCACTGGAAAAGGCTATCTGGAAGGCACGCAATCACACCTACATTTCCTACCAGAAGGCCATACTGACTTTATTATTGCCGCCTTCTCCGAAGAGTTTGGTTTACTCGGTGTGATGCTACTGATGTTCATTTATTTCTGCCTTCTTTCACGCGCCTTATATATCGCTTTCACTCATCCTGATGTTTATAGTAGATTGTTGGCTGGTGCTATCGCTATGTCTTTCTTTGTTTATATATTCGTCAATGTCGGCATGGTTGGCGGCATTTTGCCTGTCGTAGGTGTTCCACTACCATTTATTAGTTATGGGGGTACGGCTATCGTGACTCTGATGGCAGGATTTGGTCTACTCATGTCTATCCATACACATAAATCCGGCTAACTTGTATAATATACTTTCTGTATAATTCGTCTTTCAAGTAAGTCGTTATAATAATTATGGTAGTACCATTAAGATAAATTGTTTTGTACTACTAATGATTTGATAAAAGACAATGAGCCATAGCGCGAAGAAGAGTTTTATTCTTCGCGTTATGGCTTTTTTTATTTTGATGCTCTTCATATAATATATGTTCGTATCAATCACTATAATAGTTACAAATCCGAAATAATTGTTCGTTTTAGTGCCTCTTATTTTTAATAGTAAATAGACATAATTTTCAATATGAGTTAATCGCCTATAAGTTCAGAAAGATTTTATTCCTTGTTTTTTTACAAAAAATTGCGTTAACCTCGTTTTACTGTACTCTGATACATAACCCGTACATAGCTACTAATAAACTTTGCATTTAAATATATTTAGGTTGTAGCGTAGCCGTATAGTTAGCATCTTGTAGATTCCAGACTTTCAAATACACTACTTAATTAACGGTTTGATAACAAAGCGATACGCGATGTCCTCTGAACCTTTTATTAACGTAGCACTCTAAAGAAGTTTGTAGATCGCACATCATGTAAATACAACATATAGTGACATTGTCACTCAGTCCTGATTTTGGACTTTGTATTCAATGCTTATCGCTAACTATCATTTGAGCGTATCATCAGTCACTTTAGCTCTATTTCTGCTGAACACTGATGATAATGAAATGAAAAATTACCATATATTAATATCTATAAGAGCCGCTCATTAATCAATATGAAAACAATAGATTAATGCCATGCTCAATCTAAAATATTTAGAGTTAGGTTTTGATGTATAAGTTATAGAGGTATTTATGAACAAGCGTTTATCTGGTTTACTTACAATGTCAGCAATGTTATTTGCTGGCTCTGCAGTCGCTACCAATGCAAATGCTGTAGAAGCAAAGACCACACTTGCTATGATTTCGCAAGATAACGCCTCCCACATTGACCGTGTACTTGGTGAACTAAGCCGTCAGCATGATGGTGCATCAAGTTTGGTAAAGTCAGCCCGTCAGCCGACCTCATTGGCACTTAGCAGCTCATTGTTAGCCAATGATACGACACAAGTTACCAATGATGAAGATGTATTAGAGCGCCTAACAGCTGTTGCCTCTAACTCTGTCAGTAAATTTAAGCAGACTGGCCTTGCGTCTTGGTATGGTCGTAAGTTTCATGGTCGCAAGACTGCCAGTGGCGAAACTTTCGACATGAACGGTTTAACTGCAGCGCATCGCTCATTACCATTGAACTGCTATGTCAAAGTCACTAACAAGACCAATGGCAAAAGTGTCGTGGTAAAAGTGAACGATCGCGGACCATTCCATGGTAACCGTGTTTTAGATTTATCTTATGGTGCGGCCAAAAAACTCGGTATTACAAGCAAAGGCGTGGGTAACGTTGCTATTGAGCGCGTTGCAGGACCTTAATTTTAAGTATCGGTTTTAGAGACCAATAATATTGCTAGCCCATATAGCAAAAAAAGCCTAACTAATCATTAGTTGGGCTTTTTTATGGTTTATATTTATCGTTCCAAACTAATAGTAGCGACTGAACTATTCAAAACAAAGTACTATTAGTCCTATGTACCTTATAACTCAAATGCGCTTTCGATAGCATCATCGAGTCGCTCAACAGCAATCACGTTGATACCTTTAAACTGAGGCGCATCCTTAGCAGGTGCATTGGCCTTTGGAATGATGGCATGTTTAAACCCATGTTTCATCGCTTCCTTTAGGCGCTCTTGTCCGTTAGGTACTGGGCGTATCTCACCTGATAGACCCACTTCGCCGAATACGGCTAATGAAGATGGTAATGCTTTCTCTTTAATGCTTGAAGCACAAGCCAACAGTACAGCCAAATCAGATCCTGTCTCTATGACTTTGACACCACCAACGACGTTGACATAGACATCTTGTCCACTGGTATGTATCCCGCCGTGACGATGCATCACTGCTAGTAACATGGATAAACGCTGAAAATCTAGACCCAGCGCCATTCTTCTAGGTGAGCCTTGTGAATCATCGACCAAGGCTTGCACTTCTACTAGTAACGGCCTTGTACCTTCACGACTGACCATAACCACAGAACCTGCAACAGGTTTGTCATAACGACTTAAAAATATCGCTGATGGATTGGCGACTTCTTTGAGCCCATATCAGTCATACCAAAGATGCCTAGTTCATTAACCGCACCAAAGCGATTCTTGACCGCACGGATCATACGAAAACGTGAGTCAGACTGGCCTTCAAAATAAAGTACGGTATCAACCATATGCTCCAATACTCGCGGACCCGCTAGCGTACCTTCTTTGGTTACATGTCCTACTAAAAATAGCGCTGTCCCTGTTTGCTTAGCATAACGCGTCAAAATCGCTGCAGACTCCCTAATCTGACTGACACCACCTGGTGCAGAGTTAATAGCATCTGTATAAATAGTCTGAATAGAATCAATAATAGCGATGGCTGGCTGCTCTTGCGTTAATGCAGCGCAAATGGTTTCTACGTTAGTTTCGGCCAATACACGCAGTCTATCAGCAGGCAAGTCTAAACGTTTGGCTCGCATGGCCACCTGTGCAAGTGACTCTTCACCCGTCACGTATAATGCACTACCTGCCAATGAATCAGCTCGTGCCATATTGGTCGCGGTTTGCAGCAAGATAGTTGATTTACCAATACCCGGATCACCACCGATTAACACTACGGAACCCGCCACCAACCCACCACCCAGTACGCGATCGAACTCACTGATACCGGTTGGTAGGCGTGTGTCGAGCGTCACACTTACCGCATTAAGCGGCATGACAGCACTGTGAGTACCAGAGTAGTTACCAGCTGGCGCGCTGCTACCACGAGTAGCAGCTCGTGCGTTATTAGGCTTAGCGGTGCTCTTATTATGATGGGGCATGCTGACATTTGGGGCTTCGACCAAGCTATTCCATTCCCCGCAATCCGTACATTGCCCGGCCCATTTACCAAAATGAGCACCGCAATGCTGACAGACATAGCTGCTTTTATTTTTTTGCCATAGCTTATAAGCCTTATTCAGAGGATCAATCGAGAATAATGAAGAAAGTATTGTCACGCTTTATAAGCGCTGATTCAAAGATATTTGTTATGATAAGTCAGCCATTAGTTTTACAAGCTATACTTGAAAGAAGATGATATTAATTGTAGAGATGTTAATTGTAGATATAAGTAGTAACTGGCTTACAGGCTCTATATAGAATAGTGTTAACCAGCTCTATTAGTTAATTAGAAAACATAAAACTGTTGGTATAAATTTTACACAGCGTTTGGAAAGCAGAATGCATAGGAAGTAAGGAAAATCCATACCAGCATAACTCTACTTTAACGGCACCTTTTTGTTTTGAGCGCACTATATAACATAGAGTATGAGATAAGAAATTTAACGCTCTCACTTATACTTGAAAGTCTTTACCTAGATAAACGGATTTCACTAAATCATTTTCTAATACTTCAGCTGAAGTGCCTTCTGCAATGATAGCCCCTTCTGATACGATATAAGCCTTTTCACAAATAGCCAGTGTATCTCGAACATTGTGATCCGTGATTAAAACGCCAATGCCGCGATTTTTAAGCGTCAAAATAACGTCTTTAATATCACCGACAGAGATAGGATCCACCCCTGCAAAAGGCTCATCCAATAAGATAAACTTAGGATCAGCGGCCAATGCTCGCGCAATCTCACAGCGACGACGCTCACCGCCTGATACGCTCATACCCTGAGACTTGCGCACATGTTCTAAATGGAACTCGCCAATCAACTTTTCAAGTTCTTGCTGCTGTTCAGCTTTACTTAATTCTGTACGAGTCTGTAGGATAGCTAAGATGTTATCCTCAATAGACAGTTTACGAAAGATTGACGCCTCTTGCGGTAGATAACCGATACCCGCACGCGCACGCTCGTGCATTGCTATTTAGATAAATCCATTTTACCTAGCGTAACGCGGCCCTTATCCATATTGACCAGTCCCACCACCATATAAAAGCTAGTCGTTTTACCAGCACCGTTAGGCCCCAACAGTCCGACGACTTGACCCTGTTCGACAGAAAATGAAACGTCTTTGACTACCCAACGCTTTCCATAGCGCTTGCCTAAATTTTGCATAGTCAATCGAGCGACAGGCGCCGTATTGGTATTTGATGCCGATAGGTCTAGATTTTTATCATCGCTCATAACTTACTCTTACTTTCACAAAATTTAAGCATTGCTAAAGGCAGACTTATTTACTCATAGCCTGTTTATTTGGATTAACGTACGCCACTCTGATTTGTACCATTGTTAGGCGGGAATACCAGTTCAACGCGCTGATTGCCGCCAGCGGTTGCTTCAACATCACCTGCTTTTAGGCTATAACGAATGACGTTACCAGCGAAGCTTGCACCATTCTGAACCAACTTTGCATTGCCAGTTAGCGTAATAATCCCAGACACTGCATTGTAGTCAATCTTATTAGCCTGCCCTTTTGCCAAGCCCTTTTCTTGCGTGACTACTTGCTGCATAGTCGCTGGACGGCCAGTTGCTACTGCTGAGTTAATGCTACGCTGCTGAGAAAGATTGACCGTGATGTTGTCAGCCGTCATCTTAAACGTGCCTTGAGTGATAATGACATTACCTGCATAACTGGTCACGCCGGTACGCTCACTATAAGTGGCTTTATCCGCTAGCAATTTAATCTGCTGATTAGAATCTGATGGCAACGCATGACTATATAGCGGTAGCGCCAATAACATCACCATTGGCAGTGTGCGCAATTTATGCAAGCAGAGTGCTGATGCGCGTAAAGTAGGCAAAAATTTAAGTTTCATATAAATAACTCATTTCATAATAGGTGGTAGGATTTGCAAACTTTATGCTAGCTGCTATTTTTTGACACAGTAAATAAGAAAGACTTTGATTAAAACAATGCTTTATCTTGGCGTTCAGATGGAGAAAAGGCAACAGCCACTTGGCCAAATTCATACTCACCCGTCTCAAGATTGGCAGTCATACTAGAGGCTTCAAATCGATTCATGCCTTGTTCGATTTTCACAGGCGCGTCACTGTATACTTTGCCTGATTTCGTATTACCTTTTAGCGTACTACCAGTCACTTTTATTGGTTCGATATCAGGAGTACTCTTATTGCCTTCGCTCACCAGTGTAAATCCACCTGATAAACTAAGCTCCCCTGTCTGTTGACTAATAGCTGCACTGCCCGCTTGAATACGATAGCGTTGCTCTGCAGATGGTTCCCAATTCATGGTAATGCCTGACATTTCATCCTGATTGGTCTCAGGATTGTGCGTCAAAGATTCAGCAGTAAGCTCGTATTCGGTTTCACCTTGTTCATTGGTCTGTACGGCTTTGATATCAGTGGCTTCATAATCGACATCTGTCGTTTCAATATTGACTGGCGGCGTTACGTCGCCTTGCTGCTGAAAAAACCAACCAGCTATACCCGCAATAATTAAGGCTAATACAATTAAGACACGTGTATTCACGACTGTTTATCCTGAGTTTGCGCCTCATCAAGCGTGTAATGCGCGATAAAGTCTTGATAATGTCCATGTCCTTTTAAAATAAGGTCACATATCTCGCGCACTGCACCAGTACCGCCAGCACGAGTCGTTACCATGTCACTGCGCTTGATAACTTCAGCATGCGCGTTAGGTACGGTTGCCGCGAATCCTACTGTTTGCATTGCTTTGATATCCGGTAAATCATCGCCCATATAGGCACAGTCGGCAGCAGTGATATTCAGGGCAGGATCTAAAGACGATAGCAGCTCGTTTAATGCGATTAATTTATCATCACGGCCTTGAACCACATGGTTGACGCCCATTTCTGCTGCGCGCTTATTCACCATTGCACTACTACGACCGGTAATAATGGCTGTCAAAATACCGTAACGGGCTAAAGACTTAACACCCACACCATCATGTACTGAGAACGCTTTGGTCTCAACACCATTGGCATCATAGATGATTTGACCATTGGATAAAATACCATCGACATCCATGACCAATAGTTTTACTTGTCCGGCTTTCTGTATCAAGTCCTGCATTATTTGTCTCTTTTTAATATTTATTTTCGAAGCGTTATTCTATATAGCTTAACTATTTCAACGGCAACTCACAAACCTTATTTGACCCCAGCTTGTAGCAAATCATGCACGGTAATAATAGCTTCTAAACGATCTTCATCATCAATGATCAATAACTGGCTAATACCACTTTCATTCATAACACTTAGCGCATCTGACGCACGCATCGTTTTACTAATATGGCGTGGATTGCTGACCATCACTTCATGCATTGGCGTTTGTAGATCGATGCCTTTTTCTAACCCTCGGCGTAAGTCACCATCTGTGAACACACCGACGACCTTATTGTTATCATCAGTCACTACTGTCATACCCAAGCGACCAGCAGACATGGTAAATAAAGCTTGTTGCAATGGGGCTTGCTGATGAATCAAAGGCAAGTCTTCTGAATTGGTATGCATCAAATCTTCAACACGCGTCAATAGCTGACGACCCAGGGCACCAGCAGGATGGGATAATGCAAAATCTTCAGAAGTAAAATTACGTGCGTGTACTAAAGCCACTGCTAACGCATCCCCGAGCGCTAAAGTAGCTGTCGTACTGGAGGTAGGCGCTAGATTAAGTGGACAAGCCTCTTGCGACTGACCGAGCGTTAATACAATGTCAGCTGCTCGTGGTAACATACCGCGCTTATCACGACTGATACTGATAAGAGGAATATTTAGATGTTTGACCACTGGTAATAGCATCTTGATTTCATCTGACTCACCTGAGTTTGAAATAGCAAGCAGCACATCACCTTTCACAAGCATTCCCAAGTCGCCATGCCCTGCTTCACCAGGATGCATAAAAAAAGCAGGCGTACCAGTTGAGGCAAAGGTCGCTGCAATCTTGCGTCCAATTAGCCCTGACTTACCCATGCCTGTAACTACCACTCGACCCTTACAAGTCAGGATGATGTCACATGCTTGGGCAAATCTGTCGTCAATCTGCTCTGTTAGTAGTGCTAACGCAGATATCTCTGTGTTAATGGCCTCGATAGCAGTGGTAATAAATTGCCCATGGGTTAAGTTGTTTTTGGTATCACTCATGAATCCGCTCTATTTTTATAATGAATCAATACGCTATTTTACTACACTATGTTTAATATTAGTAATGGTCTACAAAATCTACACTAATATAGTGCTTTATACTGAATAAAGAGCTTGCTGCTATTTATACAAAAAAACCCACTATTATCAGCAGGTTTTAAACGAATAAATCATGTCTTAATGTTTTTTTCAGACAACGCGCTCGATTAATGCGATGAGTTAGCTATTGTTATCATTAGAACCATCGTTTGGCTTATCTTCGAAGCCTGTGTTATCTGCCGTGGCATCAAACCCACGATCTTGACCAAAACCACCACGCTCAAACCCGCGCTCTTGACCTTGACCAAAGCTACCGCGTTCAAAACCACGATCCTGACCTTGGCTAAAACCACCACGATTAAATCCACTACGACTCGATGCAAATCCGCGCTCTTCAAAGCCGCCAGCAGCAGGATTACTACCACGTTCAAAGCCACCGCCTTGATATCCAGTCGGTGCTGCGCTCTGAGGCTGACACTTGTACCTGTCGTTGTGCTACTACGTGGGTTACGTGCTGGCACGACTGTTGAAATGGCATGCTTATATACCATTTGGCTCACTGTATTTTTCAGGAGAACGACATATTGATCAAATGATTCAATTTGGCCTTGTAATTTAATACCATTTACCAAAAAAATAGAGACAGGAATGCGATCTTTGCGCAGCGAGTTCAAGAACGGATCTTGTAAAGTTTGTCCTTTTGACATGAAATCTCTCCTAAATATTATATAGTTATGTTTTGAGTGCCAATTATTTTAAGTGTTAATTTAATTATAATGGCTAAAAGGTAGATACAATAAGGTGTTTTCTTTATAAAACGTATCTAAATAAATATTCGTTGCTCTTAAGTGATTCCACTTTATCGCGAATACGTTATTATTGTAAATAATTAAGTAACTGGTTGTTTCGTTAATGATTTCTGCCTACAAAAGTTCATAAACCAGATATCATAACAATGCTCAATGCACTGAGCCAAATTATAACAGCTATCTATGTCAATTTTTGAAACTAATTGTGTTGGCTATCATTGCACTTTAAGACAAGTACTCTCGTGCTTCGGCCATGGTTTCAAACGTTTGTAATATCATACGACTGCTAGCATCAGTCCCACTCTCAGGTTCTGCTATGCCATTTGATGATGCACTGGGCAATTGCATTACCTTTCTTAGCCATGTGTACTGACGTTTTGCTAGCTGTCTTGTAGCATATAATGCCTTATTTTGCATTTCCTGACAAGCAAGCGCCTCGGTCTCTTGGTTAGCCATATTTGGTTGAGTAGCTGACTGAGCAACATTATCTGAGATTTCTTTTTCTCCGTTGACAGCTGTATGCTTTCCAAAAGCTTCATAAAATTGAGCTTTATCTAGATGAGTCTCATCAAATATCGGATGCTCAATATGCACCAAGTATTCTAGTACTTGCCTGTAGCCCACACAGCGCATCGAAGGTATATTAGGCGTGAGCGGATACTTTTTTAGTAAGTCTATGACTTCAGCCACTAGCCTTCATTCCACATGATATCTAGACGTTGTTCGATACGATTATGTAGCCATGGACGATCTGGCATTACTGATAGCGCATGCCATTGCTGATTCGGATTATGTGCCAATGCTTGCTTTGGCTTGCGCTGCCAGTCACTTATTGGAATATTTGTTTGTAAATAGACTTCAACTGCTCGCGTGATACGCTGAGTATCAGTAGCATTCAAACGCTCATGACTTATAGGATCTATACTCCCCAAATAATCATATAGAGCGCTAATACTTTCCTCTCGACGCCACTGCTCTACGCGCGCCCGTACGCTGTCATCGCTATCGGGCACAGGAGACAACCCATCGAGTAGCGCCATGTAATACATCATGGTGCCGCCTACTAATAATGGTATCTTGCCATTTCTATGACACTCGTCAATAAGGCGAGCGACGTCACTGACAAACTCAGCCACACTATAGCTTTGCATAGGATCAATGATATCGACCAAATGATGCGGATAACGCGCCAGCTCAATCGCTGTTGGCTTGGCTGTGCCAATGTTCATGTCACGATATATCAGCGCTGAGTCCACAGAAATTAATTCAAAACGACCTGTATCGTATAGCTCGTACGCCAGTGACGTCTTGCCGCTAGCAGTTGGTGCCATAAGACAAACCACGCTATTATCCGTCAGTTTGTGAGGTAGGCTATCAGACGAATGTTGCATAAAGTGGCCTTTCATAATATATGGATAACTCAGATATCAATTGGTTTAATTGCTTTAAGATGTTGTAATTATTTTCAGATATTCAGGATAGCATTAGCTTTACTAAGCGATAGCTATCTATCGTCTTGATAGCATTGTTCATGATTATTTCAGTAAGATCATTCGCAAAAACCATTGAATCTTGCGCAGACATTTGCGCATTGACCGTTATAAGTTGCTGATTAAACTCAGTAGCACTGTTTGGCAATCTATCTTTTTTGAATACTTGCTGACTAGAGGTAAGTGATTCAAATAACTGGCTTACTTTAAGCTGCCAATCTTTAGCACTTATCAGTACACACTGCCCTTGGTGATAAAACAACAGCCAAGGTAGCTTTTTCTCATCTATGCTTGAATCGATACCGACAACTTCTACATCGTTAATAATATCTAAGCAAATTGGCAAAGATGCAGAGATAGCTGCTACAGCGGAATAATGTGACGTGCTATTGTTACTATTGTTACTTTGGTCTGATCGTTCATTGATATGAAATCGCAATGACTCTTGCAATGAAGGATTACTTGAAAGCGATTGGTTTGCAGTAGACTGATAAGACTGTCTAGTAGATTCTACTTGGTTATTCTGCCTTCGGTTATTGCTAGACTGACTACTCGAGATGGGTGTTTCAGAAAAACGACTTTCATAAGCATCTTCGTTTGATAATTCTACAGATATGTATTGGCTGTCAGTTTCTGGCTTCGTTACAGATTTAGAGGCAGACTCAGACCCAAATTTAGCTACATCAATCGTTTTCAACTGCGCACGAATTGTATGATCTAAGTGCGCCATAATATTATTTAACGGACTGATTTTGATACGTTGTTTAGATGGATGCACATTGATATTTAACCATTGAGTTGGTAAATCAAAATACAGTGCATACCCCATACCTGCTAGCTGCGCACCTTGTGCCAGTTGACGTATTTGATTGCTAATCAACGCTTCTTTTACCAGTCTGCCATTTACATAAATCAGCTTGGGTAAGTCAGATTTATCATAATGTAGCGGCCATAACCAACCACTAATCGCTGCCTGATTAACATTGTTATCATCGTATTCTACAGGCGACTGTACCAGACTCGACAAATCTATCGATATTGCTAATGCATTATCTGTCAATGCCATACCAGTCGCTTGTTCCAACCGCGGCAGTGGCAAGCGGCTGTCATTGCTGTCATTGTTACCACTAATACTCGTAGCACTTGCAGATAATGATAGCCGCTGTTTATTGTCATGAAAAAGTGTCAAAGCAACATCGGCACGCGCCAGTGCGACTTCACGAACGATCGTTTCAATATGACCGAATTCAGTAGCAATAGATTTTAGGTTGCCACGGCGGGCAGGCACGTTAAAATATAAATCTTTTACGACAATCGTGGTACCGCGGTTATGGACAACTGGTAACAGTTTCGGTGTGTCATCTAATACGCCAGCGACCTGTAATTGACGGCCAATGCCACTATCATCATGACTACTGATTAAGGTCAAACGCGAGACAGCAGCCATCGCTGCTAATGCTTCACCGCGAAAACCCAACGTCGTAATACCATGCAAATTAGCAACGTCAGCAACCTTACTGGTCGCATGACGAGTGATGGCCATGACCATGTCATCAGGATGAATACCAACCCCATTATCCACTACCTCAATCAGACCCATACCACCTTGAGTGATGCGCACCTCAATATTGGTCGCACCAGCATCGATGGCATTTTCCAGCAACTCCTTGACCACCGCTGCTGGACGTGTCACCACCTCACCTGCTGCTAATTGATTGATTAGCAACGGCGATAGTTTTTTTGATGCGGGTATTAGGATGATTATCTGGCATAGATAGATGTCATATTTTTGGAAAGTAGCGATTGGTGTAATTTAGATATTCATTTAGATGATAAGTTGCGATAGATCCAAGCCCTGCGCTTGACCTGCCTTTGACACTCTCAACTGCACTTGGCGAGCTTCAATGTCGTTATCATCGCTTACACTTTGAGTCATATCAATGAATAACGTAGGCGGTGGCAGATAGCTATCAGCGCGGCTAGCCCATTCGATGATGACTAACGCCTCAGGCTCATCCAGATACTCGTCAAATCCAATAAAAGACAACTCTTCTGGATCTTGCAAACGATATAAGTCTGCATGATAGACTGGCTTGGTCGAACCATCTTTTCGATGAATACTATAAGGCTCAATCAAGGTATAGGTTGGACTTTTTACCGCACCTGTATGACCAAGCGCTTGTAACCAATAACGCGTTAGTGTCGTTTTACCAGCACCCAAATCCCCAGCCAGCCACACGCTGCCTGTTAGCGGCAATGTCGCTAATTGCTCAGCCAATGATTGAGTATCTTGCTCAGAGTTTAGTATCAGAGTCTTTAAGTATTTGTCATTTTCTATAGATTGACCATCCCACATTAGACTGAACCTGCCTGTACTTGCTCTGTCTGTACCTGCATGGTCACAGTTGGATTGTTAAAGCTTTCACCGCGTATCAGCTTGGCATACAGCTCAGAGTCAGTCCACTCAGCACGAACCTGCTCACTGAATTCAAAGTCCTCTAAAACCAGCTTACCCATTTGATCGTTTGCAACATCATCAGCAAAACACTGCGCGTAACCCGTCGCGGTTTCATGGGCAATCACTGAGTAAACGCTGACATCTGCTTCGCCGTTTCGCATTTGTGTCTGACGTAGTATTTCTTGTGCCCAAAAGAATATCACTCGTGAAAACTGTTCTGCTGACGGTGATACCGGCAAGCTTATCCAACGTGCGCTAAATTTCTTACACGCTGCGATATACTCAGGATCATCTTTATTCCAAAAACAAATGGCATGATCAAAGCTATCAATAATGTCTTTGATGGAAGATTTTAGCAAACCAAAATCATAGACCATTTGCCCATGGTCTAAACGAGTGGCTTCAAGGATCAGCTCGATCTGATAGCTGTGACCATGAATCGAGTGCTTGCAACGCTCAGAACTACAGTTACGAACGATGTGAGCATTTTCAAATTTGAATAGTTTACGAATACGCATAATAATTTGACCAAAACAGTAAGCACTATGGTGCTAAATGTTAATAAATAAGAGTTTGCCGCGTTTATGAATCGGTTTATGACGCATTATAGCAAATCGCCATGTATCCGTAAGTAAGCACTTATTAATACAATGATTGATTGAACGAATCAATTGATGAACTAGGACTAACCGTATTGGAGTTGCTCGTCATTCTGCGCAGAGAACACTTAGCGAAAACCATAAACGATTTGAACGATAATGGAATCGTAGACGAATTGTGCGAGCGCTATCTATTACTAAAGCTTAAGCCTATACTCTATTCAGTAAACAGCTATGTTAGCTGTATTCACACTGTCTTGAATTCGCTTAACTTGGCGTAATGAGTAGTGTGCTGTAAAAAAAGGAAACGATTATGAGCAAAGGTCAAGATAGTAAGAAAAATGTTAAGAAAAAACCCCTTTTGACTGCTAAAGAGAAAAAAAGCTGCCAAACAAGCCAAGAAAGACGACAATGGTAGTATTTTAGGCAAACATTAATAATAAATACATCAATATGCCAATCTGACCTAACCGTTCGATTGGTATTTTTTGATTCGTCATTGGCTTTTAGCTAAGCACTGTCTTTAATTAAGCTTAGGTTTTTATTAAGCTCCGCGCGGTGCAAACATAATAATCGCCATTCCTAATAGCGCAACTACCGAACCCACTATGTCCCACATAGTTGGTCGTATACCATTGACCGTCCACAACCACAAAATCGCCATACATATATAAACGCCACCATATGCCGCATAGACCCTGCCCCCAGCAGTCGGATGTAATGATAGCAGCCAAACAAACGCGACCAAACTCAGCGTACCAGGTATCAGTAGCCAGATTGACTTGCCTTCTCTCAGCCACAGATAAGGCAGATAACATCCTGCAATCTCAGCCAATGCAGTAAGCGCAAATAGCCCAACCGTCTTTAATTCTGTCAAAAATTACTACTCCTCATCTTCTACTTTTCTAATCTGCTAAAACCAGCCAGGTATTGTACGGCATTCCCCAAAATAATCACCCTATCTCTGTCACCACTTATAAAAAGCTATTTTTTCTAACATTACGGTCAAAATCACAGTAAAATCTATCATAACAAACAAACCTCTTAGATAACCGTCTATCGAGGCCATACCGACATTGTAAATAGGAAGTTAGCATCATGATGCGTATTGGATTATTTTTATTAACCAACTTAGCAGTGATTGTGGTATTTAGCATTGTGTTTGGTATTTTATCGAGGTTTTTTTGGGATTGGCGGCGTGCACAGCGCAGGTGGTCTTAACTACATTAGCCTTGCCGTTATGTGTGGTATCTACGGTATGGTCGGCTCGATGGTGTCGCTATTTATATCAAAATGGATGGCCAAAAGATCCACTGGTACGGTAGTCATAGAATCGCCACGCACCGCTACTGAGCAATGGTTAGTTGATACAGTCGCCAAACAAGCACGAGCCGTAAATATCGGTATGCCTGAGGTTGGTATTTTTAATAATTCGCAGCCAAATGCCTTTGCGACTGGCTGGAATAAAAATAAAGCACTGGTAGCGGTTTCGTCTGGTCTACTACAAAATATGAATCAAGATGAAGTCGAAGCCGTATTGGCGCATGAGATTGGTCATGTGGCTAACGGTGATATGGTAACCCTTGCCCTCATTCAAGGCGTGGTCAATGCGTTTGTAATGTTCTTTGCACGTATTGTCGGTAGTTTCGTTGATCGTACTGTGTTTAAAAATACCAGTGATCGCCCAGGTATTGGTTACTTTATTACCAGTATCGTAATGGATATCTTACTTGGGTTTTTAGCGTCTGCTATCGTCATGTGGTTTTCACGCTTACGTGAATTCCGTGCAGATCAAATGGGCGCAAAGCTTGCCAGCCGCGAAAAAAAATGATTAGGGCGCTTGATGCGCTTCGTCCTTCTGCACAGCGACCAGATCAAATGCCTGAGAGTATGAAAGCATTTGCGATCTCATCAGGACAAACGCAAGGCTTTAGTATTGCCAACCTATTCCGTTCACACCCAACGCTTGATGACCGTATTGCGGCGTTGAGAGAATATAATCCTAGTGAAAGGTGATGAAGAAAACATAATTACGCTGTCATAAAAACGCTTATATAGCGTACAGTGTGTATTTCACTACTCTAGCTAATCCAATCTATTTCCATGAGTTTATCGATTTCTTTTCTATACTTTGGCTCTACATAAATAGGAATATACTTCTCCCCTAATTCTTTTGCAATAGCATACCGGTGATGGCCACCCTTCAACATGACCTCACCGATAAGGTGAGGTTTTACCAGTGGCGGTGATATAGGTCTCTTTTCAGATAAATAAACAATCAAATATGCCAGTCTACTTTTATACCCTACCGTCCACAACTCACCTTCATCTCTACGGCTAAAATGACATAGTTTTTTATCTAGAGCATCTAATTTCACCGTTCCCAATATAAAGCCTTCTGGATAGCGAGTTTTAAAACTTGATTCATTTTCACCATCTAAAGAGAAGCGTTGACCTTCTTTTGATAAGTCCCAATTAAAGGTGATAGGTGGCCAATCTGAAGAATCTGTTTCTATATACTGACTTGCTTCATTTAATATTCTTGAGCGTAACTTATATTTGTCCTGATAAACCTCTAATGTTTCACCTGCTATAGCAGCAAAAACCTCGTCCATATCCATATTTAATCCTATTTCTCAAATATCAGGCGGGCTTCATAAATCTTATTCGTTATATATTAACATTGAAAACATCAGCTCTCGATCCTCGTTAGTAGTATCTAATCATCCCATGAAAATAGTGAATCAAGCTTCTCTTTTTTTACAATACAGCCAGACACAAAAAAAGCCTATCTATAAAAGACAGGCTTTTCTAAATAACATTTGCTATTTAAATATCAAACTCAAGTGCTCTATCACCTTCGCTATCTTTAATACGCGTTGGCAGACCAATCTTATTTAGTAGATTGATAAATGGCTTAGCATCTAGCTCTTCGACATTGACCATCTTGCCTGCATCCCATTCGCCAGTTGCGACCAGTATCGCAGCAGCAACAGGCGGCACACCTGCGGTATACGAGATACCTTGGCTACCAACTTCATTGTAAGCATCTTTATGATCTGAGACATTATAGATAAACACTTCCGTCTCAACGCCATTAATCTTGCCTTTTACTTTATCACCAATGCAGGTCTTGCCTGTATATTCTGGTGCCAGCGAGCTTGGATCTGGTAGCACCGCCTTCACGACTTTTAGCGGCACCACTTCTTGGCCTTCAGCCGTCATCACTGGCTGCTCAGAAAGTAATCCTAAGCTCTGTAGCACGGTGAAGACATTGATGTAGTGCTCACCAAAGCCCATCCAAAAACGGATGTTTGGCACATCTAGATTGGCTGACAATGAATGCACTTCATCATGACCACTCAGATAGCTGTTCTGCACACCCACAACTGGCAAATCATCCGTACGTTTGACTTCAAACATTTTGTTAGACTGCCACTTGCTGTCTTGCCAAGAGTAAACCGTACCGGTGAATTCACGGAAGTTGATCTCTGGGTCAAAGTTAGTCGCAAAGTATTTGCCATGACTGCCCGCATTGATATCAATGATGTCAATATCAGTCACAGATCCTGCATCCATCATGTCATAACCCAAGCGTGCATACGCATTGACCATACCGGGATCAAAGCCTGCACCTAAAATAGCAGTGACATTATTGTCTGCACAGCGCTGTTTGCGTTGCCACTCGTAGTTGTTGTACCACGGCGGCGTCTCACAAATCTTGCGTGGATCTTCGTGAATAGCCGTATCTATATATGCCGTGCCTGTTTCAATACAAGCTTCTAGTACGGTCATATTGATAAATGCCGAGCCAACATTAATAAGTATCTGTATTTTTGTGTCTTGTATCAGCTGCACGAGTGCTTGGCTGTCCATGGCATCGACCTGATGTGTATGCAAGACTGCAGCCTGCTTAAAGCTGTCTTTTTCTTTTACGCTCTGCGCGATGGCATCGCATTTGTCTTTGGTACGTGAGGCGATATGGATCTCGCCAAGCACATCATTATGCATCGCACACTTATGCGCGACCACTTGAGCGACACCGCCTGCTCCGATGATCAGTACGTCTTTTTTTGTTGGGCTTAGCTTGTTGGTTTGTGTTCAATGAACAATCCTCCTTTGTGTCCCTGTCGATACCATTGATAGCGGCTATGCAAAACAGAAACGAGTGAATGATATGCGTGAATTAAAAAGGAAGACCGAGGAAAACCCACGCACCCGTCGGGCAAATAATACTCCATTATTTGCCCGACGCGATTATAACAATTTTTATTCCCTTATCGGTAAAAAATAATGTATCAATAGCAGATACCTTAAAATCACCTATTATTAAGACTAAGCCTTTGTTTTCTAATGTAGAAAAGGCGCGAAAGTATCGCGTTAAGACAAGCTGGCTTTATAGTCTTGATAATCGAACTCACGTTGGATATCGATACTGCCATCCAATCGGCGGATGACTATCGCTGGCATGTTGACACCGTTGAACCAGTTTTTCTTGACCATCGTATAACCGGCAGCATTACCAAAGGCAATCTTATCACCTATCTGAAGATTACTCGGTAATGCATACTCACCAAAGATATCACCTGCCAAGCAAGAACGACCATAAATAATAGTATGGTCTGCTGACTCAGCATTCGCTTCAGACGGTGCAGCTTCTGCAGGATTACCGATAGGCGCAATATTGGCAACTGTCTGGTTAATCGCGGCAATCGGTGCGGACTCACGATAAATCAATAGATCAAGCATATGCGCTTCGATAGAAGCATCGACGACTGCTAGGTTTTTTTCGTTATGCATGGTATCCAATACAGTAGTTACCAACGTGCCTGCACCATGAATACTTGCCTCACCTGGCTCAAGATAGACTTGCACGCCATAGGTTTCGCTAAACGCTTTCAAACGTGCAGCCAATTTTTCTAATGGATAACCAGGAGCGATAAAGTGGATACCGCCGCCCAAACTCACCCACTCAAGCTGCGCCAAAATATCACCAAATCTAGCTTCGATATCTGCCAAGCTTTCACTAAAGGCTTCAAAGCTGTCATTTTCGCAATTGTTATGAATCATGACGCCAGTGATATCGCCAAGTACCGCTGCGATTTTCTCTTTGTCATGCTCACCAAGACGGCTGAATGGACGCGCAGGATCAGCAATCAAAAACGATGAGTTGCTGGTCTTTGGATTGAGTCGTAGACCTACAGGTATATTTTGCGCGGCGGCTTGTGCTTTAAAAGCGTTGAGCTGTGAGATTGAGTTAAAGATTATTTTATCCGCATAGTTCAGTACTTCAGGGATTTCATCTGCACTATAGGCGACGCTATAAGCGTGCGTTTCTTTTTTATCGCTGCTACTGGCATCATCGTTATTACCAAAGTTCATAGCCCAATCTCACTTCATTAAGTGAAGACGAAGTCGTGCCATGCAGATAAGGCTGCATCACATCAAAAACACCCCATGTGGCAAAGCATTTTAGTGCCAACAATGCTTTTGCACCAGACAGCTCACATAGCCTTGCGATGATTTTCATATTGGCAACGATGGCCGCTTCATCAAGCACGTAGTAAGGCGTTGGTGGCAATGTCGCGTTGATAGAATTCTCTAGATTTTTTGCATTCATAATAGATTACCTAATAGACACTCTGCTGTTGCTATCTTGACAGACAGATATAAATATTTGCGCTATAGTAGACTAAATTCATCATAATTAGAATATCTTATGGCACTCTCAACCGATTATTCCACCTCAGCCAGTCGATCCCATTCATCACAATTGGATCCGAAAAACATAGATTTGACTTATCTAGATCCTGATGCGCGTGCCGTGTTGGATTTTTGGTTTGATAAAAACAATGAAGCGTACTGGTTTGAACAAAACGATCGTTTGATAAGCAGATACAAGATAAGTTTGGCGACATTTGGCATGCAGCAAAGCAAGGCGAATGTGTCACTTGGCGTATCGCAGAGTCCTCATTAGATGGTAATAGCTCGATAACGGCGTTGGCAGGACGCTTGGCAGAAATTATTGTGCTGGATCAGTTTTCACGCAATTTATGTCGCGGACAAGCAAGTGCATTTGCGCAAGACGGTATGGCATTAGCACTCGCCCAAGAAGCCATTCAACAGCCTTATTTTGATACGCTACCGATGCAATGGCGTAGATTTATTATCATACCGTTTATGCACTCTGAATCGGCCATGATTCATAAGCGTTATCTACCGCTATTTGAGCAATTAGATGATGCAAATACATTAGATTTTGAACATCGTCACAAACAAATCATCGATCAATTCGGGCGATATCCACATCGCAACGAGGTACTAAATCGCGACTCAACCGAAGATGAAAAAAACTTTTTAAAACAGCCTAATTCATCGTTTTAAGCCACATTTCTAGTATTGCATTAAGATAATCAAAGTTATTATGCAAAAAATTATTACATAAAAAGAAGGTCTGAATCATATCATTGGTTCAGACCTTCTTTTTTACGATAAATATTTAGAAAGTATTAGATACTTATCAGTAATTTACCTTACCAGTAGTAAACGTAAATGACTGCTGCTCTAATGTTTTATCGTCAACCAAAATATCAAAGCTGACCTTATATTTGCTATTGCCATAAAGTCCGCAATTACCACCTTTATTACTACCTGATTCACAGCTTTTCAGCGCATCCGTTAATGGCAAGATAAATGCTTCATTTGTTGGTAGCGCATAATTCGTACCTTTGTACGGATCATTGTCAGAATCAAGCAATTGAGTCGGCACATCTATATTACGCTGCACATCTCGGAATTTAACATTACTCACTTTAACTTTATCAGCGGATGGCATGTTGATATAAACCGGCTGTCCGATAGGATCAGTACGTAAATTGCGCCCAGAGCCTCTGACTGGATTTGGGGTTTCGTTATAAAGTGCAGTAACTGTCCCCGTCACATCTTGACATGGATACGTAAAAACACCTTCAAACGTTTTATTTGTCGTGGTTTTTGTCCCTGCAGCATTGCTTACCAAAACATAGCCTTTATTGTTAGCAGCATTTTTACTACTAGGCGTATAGGTAACCATCCCTGTTCCTACTACGCCTGAAGTTGGCAACATTAAAGAGCGTAGATGATAAGGCGCTGACAACAACGACTTTGCCATAGAGCTTGCCACGGCTTCTGTACTCAAAAAAATTGCCTGCCGAGCTGTAATAGACAGACTGGGCAATGTTTTCAGTGACACCATATTGAGAGTTGCCATAGTCTGCATTGATCAATCGATCTGCCAAATCTAATCCACTGAAAAAAAGGATTGTTAGAACCTGTCACACTAGCAATATCGCTGATTTCATTTTCAAAATGCGCGTTAAAGCTGGTTGGTGAGCTATTGGCAAATACATATTTAATGTAATTTGCGTGCTGAATGGCAATATCGTCTAATTCTGTATCAACGGATAAACCATTTAGACCACAGCTGGTTCTTGCTAGACTGAACTGATTATTTGCACTTAATGCTGCTTGTACATTATTATCAGCTGACCCATTATCACCAGCGTTAGGAGTACCATCGCTTGGCTCGTCACCTTGACTAGTTGGTGTCGCTATAATCGGTGCAGAAATAATAGGTTCCGACGTGGTTGGCTGGGCTGTTTCATCATTTTGTGAACTGTCTGGTGTATTAGCAGATGTAGAACTGCTATCAGAATCCCCACCTCCGCCGCACGCGCTGAGGAATATCGTTAAAAATAGCACTGCCGCAAGATTTTTTTGAGAAGTATAAGAAGTCATCGCTCATCCTATAAAGTAATAACCTGCTTGTGAAAAGCAATGAGAATAAAAATCAGTTACAGGGTAGTTAGTGATTGATTTAACAGTGTTTTATTTCAATATAATGTCTATTGTATTACAAGTTATGAACTTTTGCTCATTATTTTGTAAAAAACTTGCTACTCGCTGATTGCAAGTAACAGGTTTCTTTTTAGGTCTATAAATCAACACTATGCTTAAGCTATTTTCAAGGCAAAGATATCATCTATAAAGTACGATTCTTTTGTCTCCGCTATACAGTCATTTTTTCATGAACATGTTTCTATAGTCACTTTTCTATAGCCACTTTTCTATAGCCACTTGTTTATAGCTACTGTATTTCTAGCGCTTTTCTCACTGGTGCAAAACTACGTCTATGCGTTGGCAAGACACCATGTTTTTCGATTGCTTCCATGTGTGCGCGCGTCGGATAGCCTTTGTGTTTAGCAATACCGTATTCCGGATATTGAGCATCCAGTGTATACATTGATTCATCACGACTTACTTTTGCCAATATACTGGCCGCTGCAATACTAGTATGACGCGCATCGCCTTTTACCCATGCTTGACAATCAATTGCAAATGGCGCTACCTCTAACTTTTTAAAGCTATCATAATTCAAGTCAGGACAACGATTTCCATCAAATAGTACTTCGACTTTAAATTGATTGAGCGACGTACTTTTAGCATTTTCCGCGGTCGAAAAGCTTTTAAAAATCACTTCTAGCAACGATTCGGTACATAAGCGCATACCAAGCATTGTTGCCTGCAAGATATTCACTTGATCGATTACTGCTGCTGGTATATCAGCGATGATATAACCGATAGCATGCTGCTGAACCAATGGATAAAGGATATCGCGCTTTTTTTCACTCAGTTGTTTGGAATCTGTCAGTATCGACAACGGTGTGTCTTTGAGCGGTTGTTCCTCAATGAGCCCTGACCAAGTCGCAGGTAATATTGCCGCCGCCACATTGACGCTGCCTAGTAGCGGGCCGCGCCCTGCTTCATCAACGCCGATTTGTAGTATTGACTTCTCCGCCTCTTGGTTATCATTAGTCAGATATTGAGTAAGTAACTCAGCGGTATTCATTTGCCCATATAAACGTATGGGCGCTGCTAACTGAATATATTGTCCTTTGACGTCAATATGCTCAATATTAATGTCAATTATTTGAGCTGAGCTTTCTGTACTGTGTTGAATATGCATAATATTAGAAGGTCTTTCTTGTTTAATTAGGATTAATAGTATCGGTATTTTGGATAAACCACTGTTCAATCACGCTGTTTGCAGGCTCATGGTTACTTTGTTGCTGTAGTAACTGCTTTGTCACTAGTAAGTCGTGTAATTGCTCGGCATAAGCGCGTGGTTGTAGCAATCGCATTACGGTTCGGCAAATATTGTCACCGCTCGCCTGCTCTTGAATCAGCTCAGGTACGATTGGCGCATTAGCCAATATATTAGGCAATGCCACATATGGTACTTTTACCAGACGCTTGGCTATTTGGTAAGTGAGCTGATTTAATTGATAGACCACTACCATCGGCCGTTCAAGCAGCATTGCCTCTAGCGTTGCTGTCCCAGATGCCAGCATCACGATATCTGATGCCGCCATGGCATGTTGCTAAATTCTGGCTGGGTATCATCGTAGACCACCACAATTGCCTCACGTAACTGCTCTGAGCGTTGGTCGATCACTTCTTGTACGATATATTGATGGTTTTGATCGACTGTTGGAATGATGAAGCACAGCTTAGGATCTAACAGGATTAACTTTTGGATACCATCAAGCATCAATGGCAGAATAGCCGTAATTTCACCGCGCTAGAGCCTGGCATCACACAAATAAGCTGACTCACATCATCAAAGCGTTCGATGAAGAACTGCTGCAACCCATCATTGTCCCAGACCAACTCACTGCGACGTTGATTGATTGGTGTATTGATCAGGTTCTGATCAATGGTTCGTAGTAAGGGATGACCCACACAGATAGCCGGATGGTTATGTCGCTCATAAACTGGCAACTCAAACGGGAATAGGCATAGCACCAAATTGGTCGCCGCTTTAATATTATGGATACGCGACTCACGCCACGCCAGATAGAAGGACTGACGTACTGCACACAGAACACGCCTTGGGGTTTTAGTTTTTTTGGATACTCGCAAATTAAAATCAGGTGCATCAATACCGACGAACCAATCAATATTAGAAGCCTTAAATGCGCTCAGTAGCTCGCGGCGCGCTTTGAGCAAATCTGGTAGCTGCGACATGACTTCAACCAGACCCATTACTGCCAAGCGCTCTAATGGGAAAATACTTTGTAGCCCTTGCGCCTGCATCTTTGTACCGCCTACGCCTACCCAGACAATATCATCACGTAGATTATTCATTTGCCGCATAAAATCTGCGCCTAAGCTGTCACCAGATACCTCACCTGCGACGATGCCTATCACTAGCGACGTAGCATTTATATTTGCTACTTGAGAATCCGTCTCGGCTTGATGAATGAGGTCAGTATGGTGATGAGACGTAGCAGAATCTGTCATGACAAGCTCTCGATATTAGAAATACACAAAATAAAATAAACCGTTATTATAAAATATAACGTAATAAATCAGCGATATGACCTCACGGATAATGTGCACACTCATCCGTACTGTTTTAATGCCACAGTTTGGGCCACCCATCGCTAATGTTGCTATCATACTTGACGATGATACAAATAGCGAAATTCACGCATAAAATCTGAGCGTTATGCATCAAAAACTCAACCAACTCTTATTAATAGATAGAAAAACCAAATGCTAAACGTGCATTTAGAACGTCAAATATCATGCTAAGTCTCTATAAGTATAACTAAGTTTTAGTTTTCTCATTCCAGTTATCAGTCAATTAACTGCTCGACTACCCTTGTCAACCAACACTTTTGTCCGCATAATGAATGTTCCTATAAATCAGCTAGACGATATATAACCATGACAACATCAGTTACCCATAATGCAGATATTGACGACGTGAATATTGAAAAATTTATTCCTTTGATTACTCCCGCCGAGCTAAAAGCCGAGCTGCCTTTGTCAGACGACGCGTATAACACCGTACTAAAAGGTCGTAATACTATTCAAGATATCTTGGACGGTAAAGACAAGCGTTTGTTTGTGGTCATTGGCCCCTGCTCTATTCACGATATCAAAGCCGCTCACGAATATGCCGATCGTTTAGCCGTATTGGCAAAAGAAATCGAAGACAGTGTATTTGTGGTCATGCGTGTTTATTTTGAAAAACCTCGTACGACGGTTGGTTGGAAAGGCATGATCAACGACCCTGACATGAATGACAGCTTTGATATAGAAAAAGGCTTGCGCACGGCTCGTAAACTGCTACTTGATTTGAATGAAAAAGGTCTACCTTGCGCGACTGAAGCACTTGATCCAAATACACCGCAGTACATCCAGGATCTAATCAGCTGGTCAGCCATTGGTGCACGTACCACTGAGAGCCAAACGCATCGCGAAATGAGCTCTGGTTTATCATGCCCAGTTGGCTTTAAGAACGGTACTGATGGTGGTATGACGGTTGCTGTAAATGCCATGCAAGCGGTTAAAGAAGGTCATAGCTTCTTAGGTCTATCATCAGATGGTAAAGTCTCTATCATCAAATCTAAAGGTAACCCTTACGCGCACGTGGTACTTCGCGGTGGTAACGGTAAACCTAACTATGATGAAACTGCGGTAGCTCAAGTTGAAAATGAGCTGGCAAAAGGCAAGACCAATAGCAAGATTATGATTGACTCAAGTCATGCTAACTCAGGTAAAGACCCTTACCTACAACCGATGGTTATCAAAAACGTTGCTGAACAAATTCAAAATGGCAATAAATCAATTATCGGTATGATGATTGAGAGCCACTTAAAAGGCGGCAATCAAAAATTGACTGCTGATCTAAGCCAGCTTGAGTACGGCAAATCGATCACCGATGGCTGCCTAGATTGGGATAGCACCGTCACAGCATTACGTGACTTACGTGATATGGTAAAAGATGTGCTACCAAATCGCTAATAGCTATTCACGATAATTTATCGTCGAGCAAGCAATAAAAAGCCCCTTTCGCATCAATGCGAAAGGGGCTTTTTATTTATGAACATTCTATAAGAAACACTCTATTCTAAAATTTGATTAGCAATGACCAGCAACGATACATGTTTCGTTAATTGGTCAGAGCTAACCTTATTCTGGATATAGTATTTTCATAAAATTGATATTACATTTCGATGTATATTGCACTGCTCTCAATTAATTATTTGCAGCACCTAACACACTCTCTAAGCTTTCGAGCACATGCTTAGATGAGACATTCTTTTGTAAATCTATCAGCTGCTTGTGCGCCATTTGACGGCGAGGCTCAGCCAACGTATTCCAGCGGGCCAGTACTTGCAGTAAGCGTGAGGCTAATACAGGATTGGCATCATCTAATTTCTGAATCACGCCTGTATACATCTCTAGACCTTCTGCCGTCCAGAGTACCGTCGGTTGCGAGCTAAAAGCGCTGACAACTGAACGGACACGGTTAGGCGTATTCCAATCAAAATCTGTGTGTGTCAGTAGCGACTTGACCATATCAGGCGTTACATCGTCAGCGGCAGCTTGGACACTGAACCACAGATCGATAACCAAATCATTTGCTTGGAAACGCTCATAGAAGTCTGCTAAGTACTTATCTGCACCTGTCAATTGATGATTGACCATGGCCTTCAATGCACCAAAGCGCTCAGTCATACAGCTCGCATTATCATATTGCTGCTGTGCCCAGTCTGCTGCACCATCTACATTCGCCGTCAATGCCATATCAAGTACGACATTACGCAGCGCACGAATGCCTCGAGCTTCAGCGCTGTCCTCATAAGACTGCATTGGCAAGTTATTGTACAGCTCAGCCCATTGATCTTTTAACTTATCAGCAACTTGCTTGTATAGCCCATCGCGCTGCTCTTTAACCAACACTGGATCGTAGTCTTTAGAAATAGCAGAAGCCAGCTCTTGCGCTGATGGAATATCAAGCAATCGTGCCGCTAGCATCGCATCATCAGCTGCTAAGACAGGCAGTGTCTGCGCTAATGCTTCTAGGTATACATCAGGGCTGCTCTTCGTACCTTGGCCTTGCAGCAAAATACGATTTACCAGCATTTGAGTTACTTGCCAGCGGTTAAACCCATTGGTTTCATGCTTAAGCAAAAACGCTAAGTCTACATCTTGATAGTCATAATTGAGCTGTACTGGCGCGCTAAAGTCACGTAGTAATGACACAACAGGCTCACTCGCGACATTCTCAAACACAAACGTTTGCGACGCCTCGTCAAGCAATAACATACGTTCAGCGACGATAGCGCCTGAGTCTTTGTCAAATAAGGCGGTTGCTACAGGTATCGGCAATGGTTTTGGTGCATCAAAGCCTTTGACATGGCGTGTCTGCTGATTCAAGGTAATGGTCAGCGTCTGTGCTGCGCTATCATAGGTTTGAGAACCTGATACCACTGGCGTACCAGGTTGACGATACCAATCAATAAAATTCTCGATTTTATCATCAGTGATACTGAGTGCTGATAAAAAGTCCTCAACCGTTACTGCTTGTCCATCATAACGACGGAAATACTCATCTGTCCCTTTACGGAAGTCATCCGGCCCTAACGTATTGGCAATCATACGTACAATTTCAGCGCCTTTCTCATAGACAGTCGTTGTATAAAAATTATTAATCTCAACGAAGCTCTCTGGACGTACTGGATGCGCTAATGGACCTGCATCTTCGCTGAATTGATGTGCACGTAGGGTGGCTACGTCATCAATGCGCTGTACCGCACTTGACTGTTGATCTGCTGAGAATGACTGATCACGGTAAACGGTAAAGCCTTCTTTCAAGCACAGCTGAAACCAATCACGGCAAGTAATACGGTTACCAGTCCAGTTATGAAAATACTCATGAGCAATAATGGCTTTTACGCTAAAACTGCGTGCATCGGTGGTTGTTTCAGGGCTAGATAACACACAAGCGGTGTTAAAAATATTCAAACCCTTATTTTCCATTGCACCCATATTGAATTGCTGACCGCCACAATCATATAGCGATCTAGATCGTAAGCTCGCCCGTAATTGACCTCATCCCATTTCATCGCATCTTTTAGGGCTTGCATACCGACATCACATTTATCGATATCAGCAGACTTGGCATACAACTCAAGCAATACTTCTCGACCTTCGCTAGTCGTATAAGAATCTGTCAATACATCTAAATCGGCTACCACACAGGCAAATAGATAGCTTGGCTTATTGGTTGGATCGTGCCAGATGGCATAATGGCGGTCTGGTGCATCGGCCACTTCGCCTGCTTCGACTAAGTTACCATTGGCCAACAACGTCGGATAGCGCTTATCTGCTTCAAGTCGCGTGGTAAATATCGCCAACACATCAGGGCGATCAGGATAAAAAGTAATCTTACGGAAACCCTCTGGCTCGCACTGAGTCACAAACATCGTGTCGTCACCGCTTCCGGCCATATATAAGCCTTCAAGCGCCGTATTGGTCTGCGGACAGATACGTACTTGAATATCTAAAGTAGCTCGCTCAGGAGCATTATGAATCGTCAGCTTACCCGCTTCCTGCTGATAATCCTCAGTGGTCAGTGCCTTACCGTTCATCGTAATCGTTAGCAGCTCTAATGACTCACCAAATAAGACGATATCCCCTGCCGTTTGACGTACCATCTCAAGCGTACTGTCTACCTGCGCGTAGTCTTCAAACAGCTTAATATCTAAATGTACCGTATCGACATCAAAACTTGGTTTGGTATAGTCTTTTAGATTAATCTTGCTTGGCGCGTGGGGCGGCACATCTGGCATTTCAGGATTGATGATTTGTGCATCAGTTTCAGCAGTAGACATATGGTGTCCTATTATTATCGTTGATTTGGTTATAAGTTATTTTTACTAGGGGTGAATAATATAATAATGAGTAATATCATTTCGCTATTTGCAGAAGGCTCTAGTGCAAATAAAGACTTTGCCTTCAGGCTAACTACACCAGCTAAGCACTTAGTAAACTAAGCACATAGACAAAGCTTTGCAATGATTAAGCTAATTTTTATTACTAAATTGGTTTTCTTGTTAAGCTTATAGCTAGATTGACCTAAATCGCCAAATTTCAAGTATGCAGAATAAGATATCGTCGGTTCAAGATGATTTAAATATGAAACATACGTTATCAATTGGATAATGTCGTTGAAAATGATTTAATAGTCGTACTGATGACCAATCATTTAACTAACGGCCTATTATATGACAAAAAAATACGGTGAAACGCGCAGACATTACCCTACCTTTGCTTATAGAGTATGTTGACGCGCTACTACCCTCATTGACGACTCAGACAGAACTGTCACCTGAGCATAAGAAAGATAATAGTGAAGCATTATGGGTAACACATAACCATGCCGACTTATTAGCACTACAAGCACAACTTGACGATACTACATCTACTAATGAGAACACTGAAGCAAGGCTGAACGCACGACACTTATCAACGCTATCAGATCTTGCCAAACAGCATGTACCTGATCGTTATGAGCTTGCTTGCTTTTGGCTACCTACTTTGTCAGAAGAGCTGACTCAACACTATGTACCGCTACTCATGCGCTATCGCGACCTGTATGCCGCGCACTTGCTTATCGCATTGGACAGCTCGATAGATTTGAAACCTTATGGCTTTACGCCATTTGATATATTAAATGAACCATCTCTAAATATTGATGACATTCAATCTATTACCTCGTCAACCGTTACTGCGACGCTTTGGCAATTTAATCTATATGACTACAAACAACTACCAAATTGGCTCAATGCTGATTACTGGGCTAACCCTGAAAACTGGGGCAAGCACCGCTGGTAATACACTCAATTTTATCTATCGTAATTTACAGTAAAAATACTTACATAAATTAACATTTAGTATATTATAGATAGAGATTGCCTAATTTTTATCGGAAGCAGTTTAAAAAAAACAAATTTAATTAAAATTTTAGGAGCTCGTCATGTCAATCAGTTTTTCTAAGATCGCTGTTCTTGCTGTACTATCAAGCGCTGTTGCACTGACCACTGGTTGTGCTACCAAGCGCACTACTTCAGAAGTTGTGGTTGCCCCGCTAGGTATCCCAGGTGGACAAGTTGGCTATAATGGTGCGGTTATCGTTGATAACTCAAACGCTGTCATCACTGGCGCTGAGAATATACAAGCAGTGGTCTACTTTGCCTTTGATAGCAGTGAAATTACTGCTCAATCAGCGAGCGTCCTTAATCAACACGTAAGCCTGCTAAATTCAAACCCAGCAGCTACTGTCGTTATTGCAGGTCATACTGATGAGCGTGGTAGCCGTGAATATAACATGGCACTAGGTGAGCGACGCGCACAAGCTGCACGTAACTACCTAGCTGCTCAAGGTGTCACTGCAAACAACATCCGTGTGATTAGCTATGGTGAAGAGCGCCCTGCAGCAGCTGGTAACACTGAAGACGCGTATGCACAAAACCGTCGTGCTGAGCTGTCTTACTAAATTGTGATTTAGCGTTATTTATAGAGTTTGATAGTTTAATTAAAGCCCAGCAAGAATATATTGCTGGGCTTTTTGGATTTTTAGTAGGTTAATTAGATATCAATTATTTAACTATAGCTATTGTATGACTATCTATGTATCAAATACATAGCGTTCAGACTTACACAATTTTATATACTCAATTCTATAATAATCATTTTTGACGACTAGTAATATATGCCGACTTCCAACCTTACCCAGATACAGTACACTCAGCTCGACACCACGACATGGTGTGTGACTGCCCAAGTGAGCGAGTCAATCAGTCATTCAGTCACTGGAAGCTTGTGCAATACATCCTCATGGTTGTCATCATGTAATACGTCGTATGAAGACATCATCAAGTTTAATAGCCTAAATTGGCAATATCAGATGGCGACAGCAGTGCCTAAACACTCAGTACCTACTCTAGCGCGTAAACAACGTCAGCAGCAGCGGCAAGGCGTCAGGCAACTATTGCAAGAGCTGCTTAAGAAGTTAGAAATAGATGACACCTTGGATGAGTCAAGCTTTCCCTATCGGCTCATCAACAGTCAGTATTACGTATGCTTTAGCCATACAGGAGCTAGTAGTTCAAAGCAAACTACAGAATCGAATCAGACAAATTTTACACGTTTACACAGCAAAATAGCTGTCGTTATCAGTCGCCAGCGTCCTGCTGGTATCGATATAGAGACCCATAATATTGCATGGCATGTAGTCAAACGTTTCTATTCAAAGAGCGAGTTAGCTATTTTACAGGAGCTATCTACAGATCAGCGTGAACGCACTGCCAAACTGTTATGGCAAATAAAAGAAAGCTTTATTAAAGTGAACCAATATACATTAGCTCAAGGCTTGGGTATGGATTACTCTCACCTTATTTCTAGCTTAATCGAGAATGATAAAGAGATTAACTCTACCTCTGTACCCAATGATAGTGAGGATGCTAACTGCCAATCTGTTTACCGCATTGCCGCGTTACAATCTCAGCAAACTGTCATCGTTTTCTGATCAAGGTCTTTTGAGCAAAATTCAAACCTGATTTCAGAATATTTTCACTAATTTATTTTAGACATAAAAAACGACCCTAAAAAGGATCGTTTTTTGTTTTCTACTAATGACAGTATTTAAACTGTGATTAGCTTAGAAACGGTAAGTTGCACCAACTTTAACAATTGGGAACCACTCTAACCAATCTTTATCTTCTAGCTCTTGCTCAGCAGCTTTGGCTACATCACTACCTTTAACAGTAGTAGTACCATTTACCGTAGTTGCTGTTACATCTGCATCTGCATTACTTGAAGTAACGGTAGCATCTGTTTTACCCATATAAGCTGCGCCAATTTCACCAAATAGACCGAAGTTATTTGTGATGTTTGGACGGAAACCAATAGTAGCGTAAGGAGCTAGTTTGTTACGATGCTCCATAGTACCTTGTAGGGTACCAGTTTCACTAGCGTTGTAATCAACGTTGTCGATTCTGAAGTTTGGTCCTTCAGCGTTTGCACGTACATCAATATCGTTGTCTGGAACGATGATACCAGCACCAACTGTGAACCAGTTACCAGTAGGACGTAATTGTACACCTAGGTATGGGTTGCTAAAGTCAGCATCTACATCATAGTTTACGTCGTCTGCATCGAAATCACCGCCGAAAAGGTCAGCTACATCGCCACCTGCCCAACCAGCTTGCAATTCAGTTTTTTTCGTTAAGTGACCAACCGATGTTAGCACCATAACCTAAAGTACCAACTTCAGCGCTAACTGATGCTGGGTTCACTACTTTACTGAAGAAACCTTTAGTACCACCAACAACAGCGCCAGTAGTGTTGCTTACTACACCAGCGTTAGCATCGTATGCATAAGCAGCAGGTTCTGCTTGATAAGCAACAGCAACTGGCTCAGCTTCATATGCAACTGCAGCATTGTCATCAACAACGATAACTGGATCAGCAGCTAATGCAGCAGTTGATGCTAGAACAGCAGCAGAGATTGCCGTCAATTTAATCAATTTCATAATTATTCTCCTAAAGTGTGAAATAAACCCGCCCATAAAAAACGATGATTGTGCTTTTTTTAAACCATCATTTTGTTGAGGTGATTAAAACAATTCTGACTTAAAAAGTCACCCCTACTGATGCTGTTTTTATTTGCCATTATGTAAAGATTGCATAGGTACTGTAATAATTGCTACACCAATCTGTAAAAATTCGCTTTTATGTTACATAACGTCCTTAAAGTAACCAAACAGCGTAAACATGAGACTTCGCTTGCTTAATGTTTATGTAAGGGTATTGCAAAACATGTCCACATAATTATCTAGAACGCACTTTGAATCAATGACAGTTATATGGCTTAACCTTACAGAATAGTATGCCTTGTGAGTTGACGTATCTATTGTTACTTATATAAGAAAATCTACACCAACAAATAAAACGATATAAATGATCTCATATAACGCGACTAACGCTTGCCTCAAGCGGATATTATGCTAAATTAGTTGTTATAATAGATTTGTTATAGAACGTCAGTATTGTCACCATTTGTCTTATTTATGAAAATTTTGTGATGCTGTCTGCTCTATTTCTTTACTCCTACTGAGCCATATATATGCCTAAAGTATCGTCGATTACCCGTGTACTAGAAATCATCGAAGCAGTGTCCTATGCTTCAAAACCGCTTTCTCCACTAGAGCTCTCACAAGAGCTAGATATCCCTAAACCGACCATTCATAGATTGATTCAAACTTGGTTGATGATGGTTTTTTGACTGTTGATATTGGTGGCGGTATTATCCCTGGTAAGCGCGTACGCAATTTGAGCGTTGAGCTCTGGCAGCAACGGTTATTTTTTTAACGAACGGCAGATGATTTTGCAAAAGCTGGTTGACGAGCTTAAAGAAACTTGCGGCATTGGTATTCCTTATCATATGAATATGATCTATACCAACCGTGCTCAAACGACCTTACCACTACAGATTTATCTTCCTGTCGGAGCAAAATCACCCATGTGGTGTACAGCGACTGGCAAGCTCTATCTAAGCCAACTATCTACAACTAGCCGTATGAAAATACTACAAGGGTTACCACTAGATAAGTTCACTAAGAATACGATTACTGATATCGATGCATTAAATGCCGAGCTTGATCGTATCGCTGATACTGGTATCGGCATCGATAATGAGGAGTTTATCTCTGAGATGGTGGCAGTGGCTGTACCTATACTCGACAAAAAGTCACGCTATCTGGCTTCTCTCTATTTGCATGCACCAACTATACGAGTATCACTCGACGATCTGCTGACTCATGTACCACGCCTACAGAAAGCTGCGCAAGACGTTCAGACGCTCGTCTACGATCTGCAAAGCTAACACAGTCTATTAGCCATAAAAAAGGTCTACGCTATGATTTTAGCGTAGACCTTTTTCTTTTTAGCAAATGCATTCTCTTAATTAATGCCACCTACTAATGATACGAAAAATTCTTAATATTAGTATCTTTAAGAATTGGTATTCCTAAAAATTGATATGTCTAAGAAGGTTACATTCAAAAGAGAAGCAGTCAAGAGAGTTATGCTTAGGACAATAATGAGACATCATGACGTCCGATAATACTAGAGAAATCTTTATCACCATTCTCTACAGTATGTGAGGCATATAACTCTGTTGCTTTAGCACCCATTGGCGTTTCTACTTCAGTGTCTTGAGCAGTCTGCATCGCAAGGTTCAAATCTTTTTGCATCAATTTGCTCATAAAACCGCCTTGATAGCCATTGCTAGAGGGCACATTTTCCATGACTTTCGGGTAAGGGTTATAAACTTCTAGTGTCCAGTTACGCCCTGAGCTCTGCAGCATGATGTCTGATAGCACTTTCGGGTCTAAACCATTCTTGACGCCTAGATTAATCGCTTCTGCCGTGCCTGCCATCAAGATACCTAATAGCATGTTATTACAGATTTTAGCCACTTGTCCTGCGCCGTGCTCGCCCGCATGAAAGATGTTTTTGCCCATCACGGCAAGTATTGGCTCAGCCTTAGCAAAAGCAGCAGCATCGCCACCGACGATAAAGGTCAAACTACCAGCAACTGCCCCACCTGTGCCACCAGAGACTGGCGCATCCAAGAAGTCGATGCCAAGCTTACTTGCCGCCTCTGCTACTGTCCTTGCATCAGCCGCCGCAATCGTACTACTGTCAATCACAAGCGTGCCTTTTGGTAACTCTGCGAGCAATCCATCAGAGCCACTATCGCCTAAATATACAGAATGTACATGCTGACCTGCAGGTAACATACTAATCACGACTTGAGCATTACTTGCAGCGTCTTTAGGACTTTCTGAGACACTAGCCCCTGCTTGCTTCAAGCGCTTAGTCGCTGCATCAGACAAGTCAAACACAGATAGCGCGTAACCTGCCTTTAATAAGTTCTCTGCCATTGGTGCACCCATATTACCAAGCCCAATAAAGGCAATATTTGGTTTAGAGTTATTATTATCCATCGTACTTGTATCCTTTGTACCCATCTCATCACTCCTTGATGACTTATGATGTAGCTATTGCTACATACTATTTAACAGTATTTATTAGTGAATCTTACTTATGTCCTACTTTATAAACTGCTTTTAAACTGCTTTTAAACAGCTAGCGGACATACTGACTACCCAAGGCGTCATTACCTAACCAATCGTCTAAAGGATGCTCACTTTTTAGATAAGGATTGACAAAGTGTTTATCGATATACGCCTGCCCTTCTACACTTAGACAGTCTGCCATTGAGCACGACCATTTAGGACTTCTATCTTTATCAATTAATAGTGCTCGCACACCTTCTTTGAAGTCAGGATTAGCTGCACAGTGAACAGCTACATTGGTCTCTAAATACAGCACTTGTTCGATCGATAAGTCAGCGACTTTGTAATAGAGCGCATAGGTCAATGCGGCTGTTACTGGGCAGCCATGACGATAAGTGGCGACTGCGCGCTGCGTCCAGCTGTCTTCTGCAAAGTCTTGGTTTAGCTGTGCGAGCGCAGTATCGCTTTGTAGCAGCGCATCGATATCAGCCAGACCACCACTATTCATCAGTTGCTGAATAGGTTGCCAATATGTTGCAAGCTTACTATCTGGCAGTTCGGCTACTGGCAACTCAGCAAGCGCACGGCTGACAATACTATGCGCACTATTGTCATGGCACTTATTTGAACTGCTCGTGTTATCGACTGCCTGCCAGTCGCTCTGTCTGAGGCGCTGCATGACGGTATCATAATCCTGACTGGCAACGGCATACTCTGCCAGATTGGCCAATAGCGCATCGCTGCCATTACACATCGCGCCAGTTAGACCTAAAAACAAACCCGTCTTAGCAGGCATGCGCTGCAAAAACCAACTACCAGATGCATCAGGGAACAGTCCAATTGTGACTTCAGGCATGGCAAAACGCGTACGCTCAGTGACCAAACGATGACTACATCCTGCCATCAGTCCCATACCGCCGCCCATGATGATACCGTCACCCCAAAGTATTAATGGTTTCGGATAAAAGTGCATTTGACGATAGAGACGGTACTCGTGACTAAAAAAATTCAGTAGCATACGGGTTTGGCATTGGTGCACTGGTAGACATGCTGTCATAGAGCTTACGAATATCGCCGCCCGCACAGAACGCTTTATCCCCTGCACCTTTTAATACAAGCGCAACCACTTGATCATCGGCTTGCCATTGCTCTAACTGCGCTGAGAGCAATTGACACATATCAACGCTGAGTGCATTAAGTGATTTTGGGGTGTTAAGTGTCATGACTCCAATCAAGTGCCCGCAATCTGTCGGTTCAGTACTGAACAGTACAGGCGCTTCTTGTGCTGCATTATTGACTGAAATTTGGGAGTTAATATCATTCGTCGCTGCTGTCATAAAAGTGACCTACAAAATTAAAGAATAAGTGTTATGGCTCAAGCGTTTTGACCGCTGTTTATTTGTTTTGCCAATTGGGTTTGCGTTTTTCTAAAAAGGCCTGTACCCCTTCGCGCTGATCGTTGGTATCAAACAACTTCACGAAAGCTTCACGCTCATGGATGAGGTTCTGCGCAGGCGGGGTGTCTCTAGCCGCTTGAATAAGTTTCTTGGAATAACTGACGGCGACGGGTGATTGCTTAGCGACTTTTTTTGCCAAGGCCTGAGCGACTGGTAAACCTTCACCTTTTGCAGCGACCTCTTCAACCAGACCGATACGCAATGCCGTATCTGCATCGACCCGCTCACCGCACAGTATCATGCGCTTAGCCCAACCCTCTCCTACTAACATAGGTAGATTTTGCGTGCCGCCAGCACATGGCAATAATCCCACGCCCGTCTCTGGCAGTGCCATCTGGGCGTGCACTTCTGCGATACGGATATCACATGCGAGCGCACACTCTAGCCCGCCGCCCATCGCATAGCCATTGATGACAGCGATACTGACGCCACGATAGGTAGATAGCGATTCAAATGCTTCACCAAATGCAATCGCCATACTTATTGCGCGGCCTTTATCGCCGTCTGAGAAGTTGTTTAAATCTGCACCAGCTGAGAAGAATTTTTCGCCATCTCCATGCACGATTAATGCGTAAACATCGTCGTTGGCATTGAGATCTGTGATGAGCTGCTTAAGTGCTTGCAGACTGTCCATCGTCCACGTATGTGCCGGTGGGTTATTCAACGTCAACGTTGCGGTATGGCCATCAATTGATAGCTGTAGATTTGTATAATCTGTCATAAAACATCCTTGTTTCAGTAAAACGAGATAAATTAGCGTAGCTGGTTTAGCCCTTCATTTTGTAGAACTTGACGTGAAATAATCACACGCATGATCTCATTGGTACCTTCCAGAATTTGATGGACACGTAAGTCTCGTACATGGCGCTCGAGCGGATACTCATTTAGATAACCATAGCCGCCGTGCAACTGCAGGGCCTCATTAGCAACATCGAAACAAAGATCTGTAGACAGACGTTTTGCCATTGCGCAGTAGGTAGACGCTTGTCCATCGTTGTTGTCAACTTTATCAGCTGCTAGATACAGCATTTGGCGTGCGGCGATGGTCTGGGTCAACATATCAGCAAGTTTAAACTGTACCGATTGTAAGCTAGCAATCGGGCTACCAAACTGGCTGCGCTCTTGCACATAACTGGTTGCGGTCTCTAACGCCGCTTGTGCCGTACCTACCGCACAAATACCGATATTAATACGACCACCATCTAGTCCTTTCATCGCGATACGAAAGCCTTGGCCTTCCTCACCTATCAGGTTTTCTACAGGGACTTTAACGTCTTTAAAACTAATCGTGCGTGTTGGCTGTGCTTTCCAGCCCATTTTATGCTCGTTTTTGCCATATTCGATACCAGCACTATTGGCGTCTACGACGAATGCTGATACGCCTTTTGGCCCAGCATCACCAGTACGTGCCATTACTACCAATACATCGGTTGAGCCTGCGCCAGAAATGAAGGTTTTTTTCACCGTTTAGTACGTAATGCTCGCCTTGCTTCTCCGCTTTGGTACGTAAGGAGCTGCATCAGAGCCTGCATTTGGTTCTGTTAGGCAATAGCTGCCAAGCCACTCACCGCTGACCATATTGGGTAGATATTTTTTTTGCATAGCGTATCGCTACCATATTCACCAATCATCCATGCCGCCATATTATGAATACTCATATACGCTGCTACAGCCGTGTCGCCCCATGCAAGCTCTTCGAATACCATCGCTGAGTCCAGTCTTGGTAGGCCCAAGCCATCATATTCTGGATTGGTGTACAGTCCCAAAAAGCCAAGCTCACCAGATTTTTTTGATTATATCTATTGGGAAATGCGAGTTACGATCCCATTCAGCAGCATTTGGCTTTAGCTCTTTTTGCGCAAACTGACGAGCCGTCTGGCGAAAGGCGACTTGGTCATCGGTCAATGAAAAATCCATAGGGTCATCCTTGTTCTTATAGATCAAATATAGGGCTTAAATCTCAGATAAACATTAATAAAAGCGCTAATGAAAATGTTGGTCAGAGATTTTATAAGACATTAGCGCGACATGATAGTGGCATAACGATAATAAAATTGCGTTTAATAGTACCGCAAGTCGCATTATCGTCATACCGAAAACACAAAATGTCATAACGAAACGACAATGAGCTGACGATTAAATTGAAATCGTCGTATTAACACCGCGGCTCGCTTCATCATCA
This sequence comes from Psychrobacter sp. JCM 18901, assembly GCF_000586435.1. GTDB lineage: Bacteria > Pseudomonadota > Gammaproteobacteria > Pseudomonadales > Moraxellaceae > Psychrobacter. Next base: position 18,132 of record NZ_BAWH01000018.1, on the reverse strand, counting down.
AACCAACGCGCAGTCACAGTCTTTGTCTGAGTATAGAACTGGACGGCTTGCTTGCCATAAGGACCTAGGTCACCAAGCTTGCTGCCACGTGAACCTGAGAACGAGAACATTGGTAGTGGCACAGGGATTGGCAAGTTAATACCGATTTGACCGACTTGAATGTCTTGCTGGAATTTATGTGCAGCTGCCCCTGACTGAGTAAATATCGCCGTACCATTGCCATGTGGGTTGGCATTCAGTAGTGCAATCGCTTCGTCCAAGCTGTTAGCACGCATAATACATAGTACTGGACCAAAGATTTCTTCTTTATAAATTTGCATATCGCTTGTGACGTTATCAAAGATAGTTGGCCCAACAAAGTTACCTTTCTCGAACCCTTCAACGGTAATGCCGCGACCATCCAAAATCAAGCTTGCGCCCTCTTCTACCCCAGTATCAATCAAGTGCTCGACACGGGCTTTTGCGGCAGGAGAAATCAGTGGGCCCAAGTCTTTGTCATGCTTACCAGCTGAAACGATTAAGCTTTCTGCTTTTGCTTTAATCTCATCAATCCACTCACCTGCTGCGCCTACTAATACTACTACGGACAGCGCCATACAGCGCTGACCAGCTGCACCAAATGCTGCGCCTGCTAGCTGATTGAGCGTTTGCTCTTTATTGGCATCAGGCAGGATAACGCCATGATTTTTAGCACCCATCATGCACTGGGCACGTTTACCTGACTGGCTTGCACGCTCATAGACATGTTTGCCTACATGAGTAGAACCGACGAAAGAAACCGCTTTGATATCTGGATGGTCACAAATTGCATCAACGGTTGCTTTGCCACCATGTACCACGTTCAGAACGCCTTCTGGTACGCCCGCTTCAATCGCTAGCTCTACCAAGCGCATAGTCACCATCGGATCTTGTTCAGATGGTTTTAGGATGAATGTATTACCCGTGGCAATCGCCATTGGGAACATCCATAGCGGAATCATCGCTGGGAAGTTAAAGGGTGTGATACCAGCGCAAACGCCGAGTGGCTGCCAAATACTATAAGTATCGACACCTGACGCAACATTTTCTACAAAGTCGCCGATTTGCAGATTGGCGATACCAGCGGCATGTTCGACCACTTCTAGACCGCGGAACACATCACCACGCGCATCAGCAATCGTCTTGCCTTGCTCTGCGGTCAAGATTTCTGCCAGCTCATCCATATGATCACGAATCAAAGATTGATACTTTAAAAAGATACGCGCACGCGTGGTAATTGGCGTTTTGCGCCATGTCTCAAACGCAGTCTGTGCGGCTGCGACAGCTTGGTTAATCTCATCATTAGTGGTTTGTGGCACTTTGGCGATGACTTCTTGCGTCGCTGGATCAGTGATATCAATCCATTCGTCGGTGTTAGATTGTACGAACTGACCATTGATGAGCTGTTGAACGTGGTGCATAAGATATCCTTATCTTTTTTTGCGAGACTACCGTGTGACGGCACCTAGATATTTATTAGAAAAATAAAAGCGATGAATGTTTGTCTGTAAAGCATTATTAAAAATTGAATTTTAAAATGATTTATTTTGTATCGTTATTGACTATAACAATAAACCATTTTTACGGTCAAGCGCTTTATCAAAATTTTATCTAAGTTTATTTTAATAGCATGTGTTTCTATAGAAATAGTTTAAATAACAAACACAAAAAAGCCCATGATTGCTCATGAGCTTTTTGAAGTTAACCTGACTTTGATACGCGATGAACAACATCACTATTTTTGTATGAGGCTAATTTATACCAATCAATAATCTTTCATCGCCTGCTTGATCGCATCAATAGCAGTTGGGTTATCAAGCGTTGACATATCTCCTGTCGGTTGGTTTTCCGCTAGAGCACGAATTGAGCGACGTAAGATTTTACCAGAGCGAGTTTTTGGCAGTGCCTGCGGGAAGTAGATAGCAGCTGGTCGGGCAATGCCGCCCAAAGATTTGACGACAGCGCCTATCACTTGTTGCTCGATACGGAAACGGTTTTCGGTGGTTTCAATTTGCGTTTGATCTTTTAGGACGCAGAACGCAATAGGTAGCTCACCTTTTAGCTCGTCTTGAATACCCACCACGGCACACTCTGCCATCTCTGGATGCGTACTGATTGCCTCTTCAATCTCTTGTGTGCCTATACGATGTCCTGCGACGTTTATCACGTCATCGGTACGCCCTAAGATATAAAAATAACCCTCTTCATCTGTCACTGCATAGTCCGAGGTTGAGTACTGCTGACCATCAAACAGACCAAAGTAGCTGCTAATAAAGCGCTCGTCATTACGCCATACCGTGGTGAGACAACCAGGCGGTAGTGGTGCTTTAATTGCAAGTAATCCTTTTTCGCCAGCCTGACAAGAATCGCCAGTCTCCTCATTGATGACATGCGCCTCATAACCGTACATCGGGTAACCAGGTGACCCCTGCTTGTGCGGCTTATGATTGAATTTTGGTGTATGGCTCAAGATTGGCCAACCAGACTCTGTTTGCCAATAGTGATCTAAAATTGGCACGCCCAGATGCTGAGTCAACCAACTAGCCGTTGATTCATCAAGCGGCTCACCTGCCAAAAAGAACGACTTCACACTAGAGACATCGTAACGCGTCATCCAGCTTTCGTCTTGTTTTTTTTGAGCATGCGCACACCTGTGGGTGCGGTGAATAGAATATTGACTTTATTTGCTTCAACGATACGCCACCAGATACCAGGGTTTGGCATATGCGGCAAGCCCTCATACATAATACTGGTCATACCCGCCAGTAACGGCGCATAGATCGTATAAGAATGCCCGACGGCCCAACCAATATCAGATATCGCCCAGAACGTCTCGCCAGCCTTGCCGTCATAGACATAATCTATCGACGTCGTCAGCGCGACTGCATGACCACCTGTATCGCGCTGCACCCCTTTTGGTGTGCCAGTAGTACCAGAAGTATAAAGCAAATAGGACGGGGTATTTGACTCGAGCCAAACTGGCTCTACGACTGCATTGGCCTCACAACTATGACGACGCTCGGTCGCATAATCAACATCGATGTCTTTTGCCTCAAACGGTAATATACCACGATTGACAACCAGTACATGCTCTGGCTTGACAGTCGCTTGCTCGACGCCTTGATTGACTAGGTTTTTATAATTGACAACCTTACCGCCGCGTAGCCCTGCATCTACCGTAATGACCATTTTGGCTTCGGCATCATCCATACGGATAGCCAAGTTATGGGCGGCAAACCCACCAAATACGACTGAATGGACGGCACCAATACGCGCACAAGCCAGCATGGCGTAAGCGGCTTCTAATATCATCGGCATATAGATAATGACACGGTCACCCTTGTCAATACCGTGACGCTGTAGCACATCGGCAAAATAATTAACTTCTTTATGCAAGTCATTATAAGTTAGGCGGCGCTTGGTATAGTCTGTATAAAACTCGACGTTGTTACCTAAATCTTTAAACGAATCAACGACCGCTGGAAAGGTTTCTATCAATTCTTGATTAATCTCTGATGACACCCACACAAAAGCATCTTGCTCTGCACGGTCTACCAGATGACGATCGACACAGTTATAACAAAGATTGGTCTCACCGCCGACAAACCATCTGGCAAAAGGCAGATTGCTGTCATCTAGAATTTGTTCAGGCTCTTTATGCCAATAGATACGCTTCGCCTGCTCAGCCCAAAACTGCTCTCGATCCGTAATGGACTCTTGATAAATATCAGCGAAGTTTGGCGTGTCTGTCATTTGGGTAGAAACTGAGGATTGGGAATGGTCGCTCATAGTAGCTGTCCTTAGCATAAACGAGAAATGAGGCAATAGTATTTTGTAGTTAAGGCACTCAATAAGTTATAACAGTATTCACCTCGTGCAACGTACTGTCTACGTGCAACTGGCTGATACTAACTCTAAAATGCTTCAACTATAAAAAAAACATGTCTTAGTAAATACTGGTCATCCTTGCCAGAATTAAAAAAACCGATACGATATGTATCGGTTTAAAATGTAGCAGAGCCTATCGGAAAGGTCAACTATTAAGCGTGTAATACGCGCTACATTTTGACGAATACAAATATTTGAACATTTAACTAATACTAATTATATCTCAGTTTGATTGGCATACATCTCACGCATGACTTTTTTTGTCATGTTTACCAACGGAAGTTTTGGGTAGCTCATCAACGAATTTAAACTGGCTTGGCACACCATACTTAGGAATGATACCGCGCTCTACCGCTTTTTCTGCAATCGCTTTGATATCATCAGCACTAGTATCCTTAGCATCAGGCTTTAGCACCACCAAAGCCAACGGACGCTCGCCCCATTGCTTATCACGCACCCCAATCACTGACACATCGGCTACTGACGGATGTAGTGATAAAATAGTCTCAATCTCTAGTGATGAAATCCACTCACCACCTGATTTGATCACATCTTTTAAGCGATCGGTGATTTTGATATAGCCATCAGGACGTATGTAAGCGATATCTTGGGTATGCATATAGCCATTTTCCCATAACTCTTTGCCAGCGTCGTCGTTTTTAAGGTAACTTTGGGTCAACCAAGGTGCACGCAGTACCAGCTCGCCTGTATTGTCTGGTCCAGTTCCTACTGACTTATTGCCTTCACCCCATACCTGAGCATCAACCATAAGCACTGGTTTACCTGTCATACAACGACGGGCAATGTCTTCTTCCTCTGTCATTTCAGGCTCATCGAGACTAAATCCCGTTAAACTAATAAGCGGCGCTGTCTCCGACATACCATAGCCTGTATAGACCTCAATGCCTTGGTCCATGGCCGTTTTGGCTAGACCTTCGGTCAATCTTGAACCACCAATAATCATTTTTAAACCATTAAAGCTGACGTCACGATCTTGTGCTTCTTTGAGTACCATTTGCAAAATCGTTGGTACACAATGGGTGATACTGACCTTTTCATTGACAATTAAGTCCATCAACGTATCAGGCGCATAGCGACCTGGATAGACTTGCTTTAGACCCACCATGGTTGCTGTAAACGGAAAACCCCATGCATGTACATGGAACATTGGCGTCATCGGCATATAGACATCACCATAGCTCACGCCTTGCTTATCAGGCAGCATACCCAAAGTTGCCGCTTCTGCTAGTGTATGTAGCACTAGCTGACGATGGCTAAAGAAAACCCCTTTTGGATCACCTGTCGTGCCTGACGTATAAAAAGTCGTCGCAATGGTATTTTCATCAAAATCTGGGAAATCAAATTCGCTATTGGCAGCTTCTAATAGCGCTTCATATTCGCCTGTGACACGGCTTTGATTACTACCAAAGATACCTTCAGCAGTGACACCATTGTCATCTAGCCAAATAATATGCTCAATACTTGAGTTCTCGAACTGATAGTCTTTCACCAATGGCGCAAACTCAGAGTTGAGCATGAGCACTTTGGGCTTGGCATGGTTGATGGTGTAGAGGATTTTTTCAGGTGATAAACGGATATTGACTGTCTGTAAAACATACTCTGACATTGGCACGGCAAAATAAGACTCAAGATAGCGATGACTGTCCCAATCCATCACGGCAACCACATCACCTGCATCAAGCTTTAAGTCTGCCAATACATTGGCCAAACGATTGATCCGCTCAAACAATTCTTTATAAGTCAGGCGCTTTTTGTCCGCATACACAATCTCTTGATCTTGCGATACCGTTTTTGCACGGCTTAATAATTGCTTGACCAGTAATGGATAATCGTAGGCAGATGGTGCACTGTGGTAAATGTTTGACATAGAACTGACTTCCTTGTTTGTTGTACTTATAAGGGATAGATAGATAACAATAATAATAACGATCAAGTTAATAGCAGCATAAAATCTACTGCGCTAACCATTTTAATTTTTATAATAATAGGGTCTGTTGAACATTCAAATGTGGTGCTGGCAGTCACTATTTTTTAGACAATATGCAGTGCAATTTTTGACGCCTAGTCATTCTAGGTTAGACAATTTCGCCATATACTGGCAAAAAAATAGTACTGCCCTGAAAGGCTGATGCTAAAATCACCCCAAACGTTGTTGCAAGCCTAGCTAAGGTCTCGACATTATCGTCGGCTTGCGCCTCGTTTGGTGCACCTTTAGCAATCAGCAGCCCTAATATTTTAATGTTCAACAGACCCTAGCATCGTTATTGATAGTAAGAAAAAAAGCGACGCCGTGTAAAGCGGTCTTACATTAAGTATCATAAGATGACTGACCGAGCCTACATTAAATCAGACAGCCAATCACTTTGCCCGTACTGTAGTTTTAATCATCCCAAAACTGGCTATTAATAACGCCAATACCTGCACAAACAGTAATAACCATACGGTAAGAGACCACTGCCCTCGCGCATAAGCTATGCCACCCAGCCATGCCCCTAGCGTACCGCCTGTATAGTAGCCCATATAATATAGACCCGAAGCTAATGAGCGACCCTTTTTCACATTGACCGCGATATAGCTGATGGTCGCCGACTGCGTGATAAATACACCTGACGACATAATAGCCAGTCCTATAATCACCCCCCATAATGGCGTGACCAAAGTTAATAACAATCCAACCATAGATACGACGATAGCTACCCGTACTGTACGCGCTGAGCCAAACCGGCGTAGCAATGTCGTAGATAATGGCGTGATAATAACACCAAGCAAATATACTGCAAAAATATTGGCGAGCGCACCAGTACCAAGCTCATAAGCTTATCTGCCAAATGTAAGTTGATAAAAGTGAAGCAGCCTACAAGGGAGAACAGTACGCAAGCGCCAAGCAGACATGCTGTTACCACATAGCGATTGGTGACATGCTCACCCAACGTCTGTATTGCTGAGCGAAAATTAGGATTGGCCACAAAGTGACGAGACGATGGTAGCATCTTGCCGACCCATATCGCCCCTAGTAGCGTCATCGCCGTCATCACATAGTAGCCATGACGCCAGCCTATCAACTCATGCAAATGCCCTAACAAGAACCGGCCCATAAAGCCACCAAGCACGCATCCTGACACATAAAAGGACATCAGCTCAGTCATTGCCCGTCCCTCAAACTCCTCACCGATATAGGCAATTGTCACCACCGTAATGCCCGGTACAGACAGTCCTTGCATAAAACGCCAAATGCCGACCCATTCAATGCTCGAGCTCTGGGCGATGAGCGCTGTTGGTATCGCCAAAAACAATAAAGCGCCAACGATAAATGACTTGCGCCCGACTGCATCTGAGAGCATACCTAGAAATGGTGACATAATCGCAATGGCTAACACAGTGCACCAACGATCATACCAGCCTGAACTTCGGTCGCAGCAAAGTCCACCATCATGACCGGTAGTACTGCCTGAATAGAATACACTTGCAAAAAAGCAAACATACCTATTAGACCAATTGTGAGCTTCAATATCCACGATGTTGAATGATTGGAGGTGACTGGTGGCACAGCTGTTATATCTTGGATCTGATCTTTAGAATTATTCACAGGGGATCTGACTATATTGGTTATACCATGACTGCAAATAATAACCGTCACTGGCGTGGATGATAGAGAGGAATAACGGTGATTTTGCTTATGCTAAATGTATAAGCAAAATCACCGTTATTAAACGATAAATGCTTATCATAATGACAAGCAAATTATGGTAGCACATTCATCAATATACTCAGGTTTAAAAGTGTTATTGCCTCTTGATAGATTCTTTATTTGAGCTAGAGATTATCGTAGAAAAACTTGACTAGGAATCACGTTACGACTTGAGACGGTAAAGACAGTTTTCGACTCACGAGGTCAAGATCAACGTTACGTTTATTGCATATACAGGATAGTATGGTTAGATGCTATTAACTCGCTTGCTAATCATTTAACTACTTTAACGATTGATAACAATGACAGTTAACAATCACTACCTACGTCTATCTTTTCTAACCCATAGACGTGCACGACCACACAACCTTTGAGAATACAATTTACTATGATGAAAAATATGGTGCTTTCACAACTTATGATCGCGATGAGTACATTGGTTTTCTCTACGATGGCTGTAGCAGAAATAACTGTGTCAGAAACTAGCGTTAAAGGTCTCAGTCCAGTTGGATCAACACTCGACGCTACAAACTCACTAGCGGCTGTAGACTGTATAAAGGATGACGCTATCACTGCTACTGAGCTCACTAAAACACGTGATAACGGTCCGTTTTCTGTAAAGTCCAAGCATGTGAGTCGCCAATCAGCCAATGGCTTCGGTGGCGGCACCATACATTATCCAACGGATGCTGGTAGCTGTGGTCTGCTAGGTGGTATCGCGGTAGTGCCAGGTTACGTGTCTTATGAGTCTTCTATCAAATGGTGGGGACCGCGTCTAGCCTCTTGGGGTTTTGTCGTTATCACTATTAATACTAGCTCCATTTATGATAATCCGGATAGCCGTGCTGAACAATTGAGCGCGGCTCTCGATCATCTCATCGCTGATGTAACAGTGAGTCATACGATCGATCCAAATCGTTTGGGCGCGATTGGTTGGTCAATGGGCGGCGGCGGTGCGCTACGATTGGCAACTGAGCGCAGTACGGTGCAAGCCATCATTGCACAAACGCCCTATCATGATACGAGCTATGGTGCGATGGATACGCCTGCTCTATTCATCGCTTGTGAAAATGACCGTATCGCCCCGAATAAAAAAATATACCAATACCTTTTATCAAAAAGCTGACGGTCCAAAAATGAAGGTCGAGATTAACAACGGCAGTCATTTCTGTGCCAGTCATCGTTTTAACGAAAAGCTATTGAGCAAGCCTGCTATCGCATGGATGCAGCGTTATATTAATGGTGATACCCGTTTCGATAAATTCTTATGTGGCAATGACAGCTACAAAGACGATACTCGTATCTCAGCCTATGATTACGAAGACTGTTTATAAGCTATTTTTTTAATCTACTTACGAAAGGAAGAACAGCTTTCACTGTTAATGATGACATTTGAATAACAACTCTTTTTTTATTTTTACACATTTACATTGCTTCTATCTTTTTTTCTTACAGACTTTACTGCCATAAAAATTAATAATCATATAGTCAATCCTTTATAGATTGGATACGGTGTCAGGCTCGCTTAGTCTACAACTTGTAGTACTTTCACTCGCCTTCCTTGTATCCAAATTATATTGAACCGACTATAGGGTGCTACAAACAAGTACAACGATTGAATAAATGGACGATTAAGGAGCAATGTTGATGACTGATGAGATGTATGATTTAGGTGCAGGGTTTTGGAGTATTCGAGGCTCATTTATTAAAAACGGTATCCTTGATATTGGTGTCCAGTGTGCGCTCATAAGACTACCATCAGGTCGATTTATATTCTTAGATAGCTATACATTAACTGGTGATGTGCGTCAGCAAGTCATGGCATTGACCAATGATGGTCAAAATGTCGAAGCCGTCCTCAATGTTCATCCGTTTCATACAGTACACTGTGCTCAAATGGCAAAAGACTTTCCGCAAGCCACATTTTATGGCAGTAGCCGACATCCAGAGCAAGTACCTGAAGCCAACTGGGCAGACGACTTGGTCGAAAGCGATGCCATTGCTGCACGCTACTCTGAACTCGAATTCTCTATACCTCGAGGCATCCATTACATCTCACCCGACGAGACAGTTCATGCCAGCTCATTATTGGTCTATCATCTGCTAGCCAGAGCATTTATGTCGATGATACCTTTGAGATACCCCCTTCCAAGTTAATAAATGCCGTGCAGCCTAACCTAGGCTTACACCCTACTACCAAAAAAGCGCTCAAAGATGAGCCAAACGCGGCGAAGCATTATTGTGATTGGGCGGTAGAGCTGGCACACGAGTGGCGTGATGTTCGTCATTTTTGTGGTGCGCATTCGGGATTGGTGGTATTTAAGGAAAGTCAGTTTGAGACAGCACTTATCTCAGCGATTGATTTGGCTCGCCCTGAGCTTGAAAAAGCATAAAAGCGTGAACCTTTAGAAAACATATTATTAAAACAACTCGAAAAACAAAGTTTACAGTGAAAAATCAGCTTTGTTTTATTTACATATTTTATTTAATTAACTAGACGAGGAAAACTATAAATGACTGATCACATTCATGATTTAGGCGCAGGATTTTGGAACATACGCGGAACATTCCGTCTCGGTGGCGTGCTAAATATCGGCACTCAATGCTCGTTGGTCAAGCTACCATCAGGAAAATTTATCTTTTTGGACAGTTATGCACTAACAGCTGATGTTCGAGATAAGGTTATGGCACTCACTAATAATGGTCAAGATGTCGAAGCTGTCCTTAATGTACATCCGTTTCATACAGTCAGCTGTGCTCAAATGGCTAAAGACTTCCCGCAAGCCACTTTTTATGGCAGTAGCCGTCACCATAAAAAGGTGCCAGAATCAACTGGGCCGATGATTTGGTAGAAAGTGACGCAGTCGCTGCACGCTATCCTGAGCTTAAGTTTTCAATGTCAGAGGGCATTTACTATATATCGCCCAATGAGATGATTCACGCAGGTTCTTTATTGGCTTATCATCCTGCCAGTCAAAGCTTGCACGTAGATGATACTTTTATGAGTCCACCAACCAAGTTATTAGAAGCTGTATTGCCTGAACTAATATTGCATCCTACGACCAAAAAAAGCACTGAAAAACGAGCCAAATGCTGGCGCGCAATATTGCGACTGGGCGACCAATTTGGCTCATGAATGGCGTGACGTCCGCAATTTCTGTGCTGCGCATTCTTATCTTGTTCAGTTCAAAGAAGGTGGGTTTGAGAAAGCACTGGTGAAAGCCGTTAAAAAAAGCACGTCCAAAACTAGAAAATGCCTAACTTTTCACACCTTAGGCAAACATCTTTGCCAAACATAAAAATGGGTCGCTATTACTGTATTTACTAGTGTAGCAACCCATTTTTGTGAGCTGATCATAATCATATCAACACTATTATCGAAGCTGTTACCGAAACAGCAATGTCGCAAGCTCATCTTCGTTGTTCAGAATATCTGCTAATGTATAACGCTCAAGCACATTGATAAATGCGGTGAGTGCTTCAAAAAACACGCTTTTTAGCTGGCAGGCTGGACTAATCACACAGCCTAGTGATTTATTCTTTTCTTCCTCAATGAATGTCACTGGTAAATCCGTCTGATGATCGCCCTGCTCACTATCATTATGAGACACTGGTACGGCAAAGCACTCAACCAAATTAAAATCAGGCTCTATCTGTTTGATCAATACGCCCAAATTTATATCTTTAGGTGCACGTGCCAAGCGTATGCCACCGTTTTTGCCACGCACACTTTCTATATAGCCGAGCTGGCCCAGCTGATGAATAATCTTAGTCAAATGACTTTTGGAAATACCATAACTGTCAGCAATATCACTAATATTGGCAAGCAGCGACGGATCTGGTCTCACAGCCAGATAAATTAATGAGCGTAGCGCGTAGTCACTATAGTTGGTCAGTCGCATGTACTTGCGCTCCTATTTTTATAAATTTTATATATTAAGCTAGGGCGTGTCATTAATTAGATTATGAGCATTAAAATAAGATAAATTGATGCTAAATAAGGAAAAGTTCGCAGTGAATATGAACATATTGACAAGAACTTTGACACAGTTTAGCGAAAATTTAGCCATTTTAAGGCCATAAATTGCATCAATGTGCTAATTGATGACACGCCCTAGACAAAGTAAGTCGCATTTTTGGTAATGGCATTTGAAAACAATATCATTAGCCCGCTTTAACCAAATAAACCATCAGCCGAGGACGTGCCAGCATGGGCAGATAACTGATGCAAAATAGCACAAAACAAGCAATCCAAGCACTTTGCGCCATCATAATCCATATTAGGTAATGACTCATATCTACTAGCGGTAATAGTACGCGGCTAATAAATACTAAGACCATCAAGCCATACATAACGCTTACCGTTTTTGGCGGTTGATGAATACTGCGACCCGTGTGTCCCAGAGATACTCTAGTCATCATTGCTAACGTCATCATACCAACACCAGAAATCGCCAGTCCATGCATGGCGATGCTGTGCGGATAACCGAGCCAAGGCTGTAATGCGTATAATAAAAAAACTCAAACACAAGCCTAAAAATGCAATATACAACGACCAAAGTAATGGCTTTTGCCAAATACCTTGATGATACCATCCTATCAGACGAACGATATTAATCACTGCTACACCGAGCGCGGTCACCGTCAGCAAATATTTATTTGGATAAAATACATCACTAATAAAAAAAGGCCAAGAAAAACACTAAGCTTGCTATATCTTGTACCTTACTATTACGTAACTTAATGGGTTCTGACGTTTCCACACCTATACTCATACTAAGACCACGTTCGATAAAAAAATGGCACTACGCGGCGGCCAATAGTCAGCACCAAACCGATGATCAAGTAGAACCCAAGATAAATACCTATCTTAGTTGTATTCATATCAGCATTAATAATGCCCCAATAGCAGAGTCCGTTGCCAAAGGTCAGCAGTGCCAGTTTTGCCAAGATACCCATTTGCTTGTACTGCTTAACTTGCCATACTGCTCGACATATCACATATGCCATCGAGGCGACAAATACTACATCAAAAATGGCTGCTATATATAGCCACGATATACTATCACCTATGAGCGTTATGCCAAGCCCAAAACCCAACCAGCTCAGACGAGCCAGCAACCAACAGACAAAGATACCTAGCAGTTTATAACCATGCGGCATCATCACCCCTGTCCATGTCTTGACCGCGGTTAGCAAAAACCCGGCTACCACTGCTAGGGCATAACCATACACCATTTCATGGCCGTGCCAGTATAACGGGTTCAAAACCTGTGCATCGATATCCGTGTGACCAGTGAACACAAACGCCCATAGCAGCATCGTTACTACGGCAAATAGCGCAGCAGCACTAAAAAAATATGCGAAAGCTTAAATTAAGGATAGGATTCGGAGAGCTTGGTGGTTTGCTAGGTAACTTGATAGATTGCATAGCCATCTTCTTAGAGGAGTATAGATGGCTTTAATTATAACATTCATTTTAAATGAACTTTATTAATCTTTAGTCCAACTATCAAATACTTTACTCACCGAATTGCGGCGCCTACGGGAATCTCTGAGACCAACATCTCAATTATAAAAACCAAGAAAGCAGAATGGCTGTTCTTTAGCTATTATTTAGCCATGACTTAGTCAACACCACTTACAACTGTAATGCCGCGATGACTAACGATACGACCACTATCGCCGTGACATACTGCCTAACTTTAAAATATATGTAACTGATAATCTGCGCTCGATGCAGACTATAATCGATAACCAACAGACTTATAAACCCAATCACTAATAGCCAAATAAAGCTACTGGCTGACAAGGTCAAAAAAACCAAGCCAAAGGCCAAGCGCAATGACATTGCTATATATAGGCAGCTTAACCCCCCACTCATTGTCCTCTGTCAAGCTCAGATGATTGCCCCAATGTGCGCCTGCCATAAACGAGCCAATCATTAGGCCATAAGCACTTAGTATATCGACTACCGAGCCAAGCATAGGCACGGTAATAACGTCTATCATCAGCAAAAATGCACAGGCGACAAACGGAATAGCACCTACAAAAGTTAGATAAGGACTGGGCTTTTTCATTGTTTAAACCTATCTTATGATTAGTCTAATAATAGTTGTCACCTGTTGAGTGGAGGTTTTCAACATACATTAATCACTCTTTTGAGTGTTGCCTTGCCACTGACGGATAAATTCACCGTTTGGATCGTATTGCTGGGTTTGCTTGTCGAGATTAAACTGTCTGCATCCTCTTGGATCAGCGCCGACGCCTGCCAAATATTGCCAATTACCCCAATTACTGCCGACATCGTAATCAACAAGATGTTGCTCAAAGTAAGCTGCCCCGTAACGCCAATCAAGCCCTAGCTCGTGAATAAAGCAACTGGCAACCAGTTGTCGCCCGCGATTCGACATATAGCCTGTCGTGCGCAATTGGTTCATGCAAGCATTGACGATAGGATACGGTGTCGTACCATTTTTCCATTGTGCTAACAGACTCTCAATCAATTGAGTTGAAGGCGCGTGCTGAGCGATTCCTTTAAACCAAAATAACTTTTGCTGATGGGTAACAGCATACCAATAGAAATACTCACGCCACAGCAGCTCAAACCATATCCAGTAGGTAGAATCATTTGCGATGATATCGCGCTCATAACGACGTAGACGATTTAATACTGTGTTTACAGATAGCGATCCGTTTGCAAGCCAAGCGGAGAACTTTGTGGAATGTGTCCAGTAATCTAGCGCGTTTCGGGTTGTTTTATAAGTGCTGGGTGCATCGGAGTCAAAATAGCTATGTAAGTGATTCAGGCCATTTAACTCACCACCTCTAAAACTGGATAGCTGCTGTGATGGTTTATCATGCCCTGCCTCATTAGACAACTGAGATTCAAAAAAGTACTCGTTCCTACTCAGCATATGCTCAGGCAATGGAGCAAGTGATTCTGGCGTTGGATAAATTACTATATCTTTTTCTGTATGCAGCAAATCATAATCAGTTTCGATTTGTTTACGAAACTGTGTAAAGCTCTTGGGTAAGCTCTCTAGCGGTAACTCGTCAAACAAAGTCGCTGTTGTATGTATATGCCACTGTATCTCTGGATATTTCGCCTGTAGAAGCTCATGTACTTTGTTTTGATTATAATCTGCCGTCTGATTGATGCAGATATCTGTCACTTGTTGCTGCGCAATTAGATCATTCAACTGAGTAAAGACGCCCAATGCTTCATCGGCTTTCTGTAAATACAGCAACCTATTACCCCGTTGCCTCAGTGACGCATTTAAATCAGCTAGGCTCTCATGCAAAAACTGCTGACGAGCTTGCCCCATACTGTCGTAATGATAGGCGGCGTAATCGTCTTTATCGTCTAATATATCTGTCAACGATGAGGCATAAACCAATAGCAGCCTTCCATCAGTGGAAATTTCAGATGCTTTCAATAAAGTGGCATTGTCCGCCACTCTTAAGTCATTATGAAATAGCACCAATGTGACATTTCTGTTCGCTGAGTTATTCTCTGAGTTGTTCGCTGCCTGATTTGACATACCCTATCCTTCTGGCTGTTTAACGCTTATTTATTACTTTTAAACTTTAATCTCAAAATATCATATACGATGTAAAACATACTTAGCATTCAACTTTGATGCTAACCTAATACTTGTAAGGCAGTGCGCTCAGCCCCAGAAACCACTTATAAGCATTGACTCTCATAGGTCTGACTGCTTAAATGGCTTACCTCTAGGAGAACACCATGACTCAAAATAATACTACGACTGAAGAAAATAAATCAGATGAAAAGCGTAAACTTATCAATCGATTTTTGATGAGATTGACAAAAGAACAGCCTCAAATGTATTACGCGACTACCTCTGAGATATCGCGGAGTATTCATACGATGATAAAAGAGCACACCAATCGCTTGTCGGTAGAAGAACAAGCACTGGTAAGACGGATGACGATGGAAGAGATTGAAGGGCTACTTGGCTTTCATGCCAGATAAGAAATTGACCAATTTCAAATACGTCATTCTCAGTAAGTTGCCAAATATCACACAAAAAAGACCGCTATCAAAGCGGTCTTTTTTTATTAGCTATCAGCATTCTATTTTAGGACAATTAGAATGGATATTCACGTGGTTCATTTTGCATTGAGATCCAATGCGTTCTAGTGAACTCTTCTAGTACCCACTCACCGTTAAAACGACCGATGCCTGAGTTTTTCTCACCACCAAAAGCCACGTTACTTTCATCGTTTACTGGAATATCATTTATATGGGTCATACCTGCTCGGATACCACGAGCGAAACGTAAACCTTTTTGCATGTCTGCGGTAAACACCGCACTAGATAAGCCATACATAGAATCATTAGCTATCGACAAAGCATCCTCTTCATTTTTGGCTCGAATAATGCCTATCAATGGTCCAAATATTTCATTATAGGCAATATCCATCTCTCTAGTAACTTCGGTAAAGACATGGGGCGGGACTAATTGACCATTGGTTTCACCGCTCAAGAGCATTTTTGCGCCTTCTTTCTGTGCCTCATCAATCTTATCTCTAAGTGACTGAACTTGTTTCTCATTGATGATTGGGCCAATAGCAGTACCTTGATCGTTAGGATCACCTACCTGTAACGTTTTAACATGAGACAAGAAACGCTCTACAAACTCATCGTACACTTCATTTTCAACAATAATTCGGTTAATAGCCATACAAATCTGACCTTGATGCAAGAACTTACCGAACACGGCCGCTCTTACCGCTTGCTCAATATCAGCATCTTTTAGTACCACAAATGGACTGTTACCACCTAGCTCAAGTGCCACTTGTTTGATGTATTCACCACCATTGGCCAGCTCACCGATATGTTTACCCACGGAGGTCGAACCTGTGAACGACACTAGACTTGGCGCTTTATGTTCGACGATTGCATCACCTATCTCACTACCTGAGCCGACCACGACGTTTAATAGACCTTTTGGTAGACCTGCTTCTTCAAACACTTTTGCAAGTAACAGACCACCTGTCACTGGCGTATCGCTAGCAGGCTTGAGTACCACTGCGTTACCAAGTGCTAAGGCAGGCGCGATAGAGCGCTGCGTTAAGTGTAGTGGGAAGTTCCATGGGCTAATGACAGCGACAACGCCGATTGGCTCACGATAAATGAAGTTTTCTTTACTAGGGGTGTTCGATGGGCGAATCTCACCATGGACGCGATTAGGGAATGTCGCTGCTTCCAGGGTAATCGCACGCGTTGCACCGAACTCGACCATGGCTTTGATACGAGTACTGCCCGACTCTTTGATTAGCCAATCAACGATTTCTTCTTGGCGCTGATCAAGTATGTTGACCACTTTATACAACACTGCAGAACGCGCTGCTGGTGTCTGCTTGGCCCACGCTTCTTGAGCTTGGGTCGCAGCATCATAAGCTTCGTTCAACTGATCTTTGGTCGCTTGCTGGATCTCTACCAGCGTATCACCGTTATATGGGTTGGTATTGGTGTTGGTACTATCGTCTTTACCGGTTTGCCATTCACCAGCGATGAACTGTAAATGGAAATCACTATATGTACTCGTAGTATTGGTTGACATAATCATCCTTATTTTTATAGTTAAGTCTTTATAAAATCGATACAGCCCATATCATGAAACAGTTTAGGTAGATTACTCTCCATCCATCCTTGGCGTAGAAACTTAGCCTGTGCCCACTTCTTCTCGATAGGGTTCAGATCAGGGCTGTACGGTGGTAGCCAAAGAATACGATGGCCATGTCTGTTGAGTAGCTTTTGAATACGTTTGCTTTTATGAAACCGAGCGTTATCCATGACAATCACGCATTTAGTCTTGAGACTTGGGATTAGCGTGTATTTGCACCAGTGGTAGAATATGCTGCTGTTAATATTGTGTTCAAAGTAATCAAGCGCAAATAGCATTTTTTCATAGAGAGCTCCGATGACATTAGTTCGTCTCGAAGCTTGCCAGTTGTAGCTATCGATACAGGGTTTACCAATCGGTGCATAGCCATGAGAACGAATGGTTTCAGCCTCAAAGCCGCTTTCATCCATATAGACAATGGGATAGCCTTGCTGCGTAAAGCGATCAAGCCTACTCTGGAATATCGCTCTTTTTATCGGACACGCTTTTGGATGTTCCAAGGTCTTTTTTTTGACTGATACCAAGACGCTTTAAAGCATTAAAGATGCCCGTTTTACTACAGTTCAAGCGACGAGCTCTTTCATAGTTATAATCATCTGGGTATCTTTTTACGTCTTCAATCAATGCGTCATCAGGTATTTTAGTCGGTGCTTTATTTCTGGTTGTTTTAGGCGCTAATTTCTTCTGCCAGCTGTGAATGGTGCTGGTGCTAAGTCCATAAAATAGCGCAGCTTCTCGTATGGTCATACCATCAGTGATGCTAGAAAGTACCTGTTTGCGATAGTCTATTGAATAAGTCATCGTTTATTTCATTAAATGCAATTGTTAATAGGGTTGTATCGGTTTTATTTGGATTAGACT
>NZ_BAWH01000019.1 GCF_000586435.1 Psychrobacter sp. JCM 18901 | reverse complement strand
GGTGGTCGAAGCATGATAAGTGATGATTGATAAAAAAAGGCGTAGTTCATATGAGCTACGCCTTTTTCGTGTCGAAATACGTAATTACTGATCTTCCGTTTGCGCATCCTGACTTTTGACGATTTTATGCTGATCCTCTGTGCTATCGACTTTCCAGTAGCTAGAAACATATAAATGCGTCTTTGGTATCGCGCGCTCAACTTTGAAGTATTGGCGCAGTACACGCATACTATGAAATTCACACGCTGCCCATACAGCAGGTTGACCATCAAGCCAATTCAAAGATTTAACACAGTCCAGTAAAGGGCTATCGTCTGCATTTGGATGCGCATTAATCACCCAATGTATCTCGACGTTCTCTGGTTTTTTGAGCGTCTGACGATCTGCCTCAGTCGTCACTTCAAGTACTGCGTAACCACGAGCATCAGTAGGCAACTGGCTAAGTTGACCGTAATCGCTGGTAGCGCGGTCATATCGCCGACTAATAAAAACCAATCTGCTTCATCGTTAATGAGCTTTTTTTGGCCCTGGACCACCTATCAGAATTTGATTACCGACTTGCGCATTTCGTGCCCATGCTGATGCAGGTCCTTCCGTCTCATGTAAAGCAAAATCAACATCTATTGCGTCTTCACGTTGCACGCTCACCGTATAAGTACGCATCAGTGGGCGACTATCTGCATCTTGAGGGAACATCAGTTTGATATAAGCACTTTCTTGATCGATAGGAAAATCAACCATGCCAGCACCGCCAAGCGTGACACGGCACATATTTGGCGTAATGTATCTAGTGCCAATAACTTCTAGTACTCTTGGAGTAGGTTTTGCCATATTGTGCTTTCCTTCTAACAGCGGGTTAGGGGCTAGGGGTTGGCTTACTAATAGCACCAACCCTCTGCTTGTAAATTTGATTAAAAATTAGCTTTTAGGCTGACTGATATTTGACGTTCAGGTCCCATCCAGCAGTTATTGATGTCGTAACAAGCACCGACATAGGTCTTATCAAACAGATTGTTGATACTAGCACCCACCGCCAGCATAGGTTTATTTGATAGCTGCCTCCGACATCTACCAGCGTCACACTTGGCAGTTCATCTGAGTTTTGCTTGTCAATCTGCATACCATCTTCATAGCGAACACCAGCATTGAGAGTGAGTTTGTCTGTAGCATAGTAGTCTGCCCATAGCGTGGCTTTGTGTTTGGCAGTTTGAGCAGGGGTATTACCGACTACATCAGGGTTGAACTCATCTTCTGTGATCTCAGCATCGGTGTAGCTGTAGCTTGCCGCGAGATCTACCCAGTCATTAAGCATACGACTGCCTGATATCTCAAAGCCTTTTGATTCAATTTCACCGGTTTGAACTTTTTGTTGAGAATTAGCGGGGTTGGTTACTATGACATTTTTCTGTGTGATATCAAATACGGCAAGCGTCCCTTGAGTGGCACGGTCTGGAGAAAGATATTTGAAGCCAGCTTCGAGCTGATCAGCAGTGCTTGGTTCAAAAGGTTCATTAGTAATAAAGTTGCTACCAACAACGGGCTGAAAAGATTCTGAGTAGCTAGCAAACGGTGATAGACCATTACCAAAGTCATAGATAGCAGCAAAACGACCACTAGTTTCCTTGGCATCGTTAATAATAGTTTTTTTCGCCAGGTGTACCTAGATAGCTTGATCTTTGCTCATTGGTACTTTTAAAATCGTCATGGCGTAGGCCTGCCACCACTGTCCAGTCTTGCCACCTCATTTCATCCTGCACATAGAGTCCAAGCTGGCTTTGTTCAATATCATCTTTCTGATAATAGGTATCCAGTGGTAGCATGTCAGTACTAATTTGAGAAAAGCTAGGTTTAGATAGATCAATAGGTAAATCTTTGCTGTCTAGCGTATCTCGATAACTCACCGTGCTGTCTGTCTCTTGATACTCAACACCGAACAGTAGATTGTGTGAGGTGTTAGCAGTATCGAATTGGTAAGCCAATTGGTTATCTGTGGTCCAGTTGTTCATACTTTCATCAGTAGTGTAGGCGCTACGCTTCAAAACCTTATCACTACCATCAATGAACCCTCTGTTATACATATTGCGTTGCTGCGCCTCGGCATCGGTATAGCGCGTGATATGTTTAAAAGTTAACTGGTCATTGATATCCCAGTTTACGGTGACGCTTGGCATAAATACTTCTTTACTAAACTTATTCCATTCATCGCCTGCATAGGCATCACTGTCAAGCTTGCCATAGCTTGCATTATAGACGGTGCCGACAGCAGGCAATGGGGTAGATGGTACCATCTCTGGATCGTCTTGATAAAACAGATTAGCAAGTACAGAAACATCATCAGTCGCTTGCCATTCAAGCGACGGATTAATCAGCAATCGCTCTTCTTCTGTAGTTTGCATTTGTCCATCTTTTTGACGTTTTAGCGCGACTAAGCGATAGTTCAAGGTGTCTGTGATAGGCCCCGTGCTATCGACGGCCACTTCTTTTAGGTTTTGATTGCCAAGTCGTAGCTGTACTTCGTTTTCTTGAGTGCTCTTAGGGGCTTTGGCTATTTGGTTCACCATGCCACCGGGTGCTGCATAGCCATAGAGTGATGAAGCAGGACCTTTCACGACTTCGACCGCTTCAGTTGCATAGACATCGACTTGTGGCATTAGGTTCCAAGCGCCATCGTAGGGCAATCTTAGTCCGTCATAAAAGTTTGAGTAGGTCTTAAATCCGCGAATGTTGTATTCGTCAAAGATAGAGACTGTACCGCGGCTCTCAGCGCTGACACCAGCTCATAACGTAATGCAGCATTGACGCTATCTGCCTGACGCTTTTGCAACAGGTCTTGATCGATTCTGGTATAACTCATTGGCGCATCGTTTGGGTCCAATGCAGTTTTGGTGCCAGTACTACGATAGCCATCTGAGTAGATGGTGATAGCATCTAAGGTGGCCGATGGTGTAGCAGCCTCATCGTTTTCAGTATTGTTTGTCGTCTCTACAGCGTATGCGGCGTGACTCATACCCATGATCAGGCCAATTTGTACTGCTGTGGTGAGATATTTTTTGCGAATGACGTTAGTGGTTAGATGAGACCGCATCAGATTTCCTCTTGGACTAAAATGATTAAATATTATTGGTAACAGTTAAAGCAAATTTACAACGACGCTAATAATAACACTAATGATAATTATTATCATTAAAAAATTACAACGAGACAGTTTTGAGAAGTATTTGCAGAACTTAAAAAGGTAGAGGCGCAGTATTGCAAATGAAGCAGTATTGCGAATAGAGTCACGCAGACTTGCTGTTTTGAGCGATGTATTTTAAACGATGGTTTTTGTCAGATTTTTCTCGTATTATGCAGCAGCATTCTGAATACAATTATTTACAGTAGGATTTTTACATCGCTGTATTGCAGTCATCATACGGCGTCATCCTAGTTCTTTGCGAGACTTTTTAAGATTGGCCTTGCAAGCAGATACATCACTATTATCGATAGGTTTACGTTGTTTATTGAGCAACCAAAGATTGTTTAAGGTCACATTTATGGATACACCCTCCAACCAATCCACCAATAACCAACGCTATTTCACAGTGTGGCGTTGGCATTTTTATGCAGGCATTTTTGTTGCTCCCTTTTTAATTGTCTTAGCGATAACGGCGCTCGGTATGCTGTTTATGTCCAACACAGTAGGACGTGATAACGACCGCTTAACGGTTATCGTGCCAGAGTCTACGGTTCAAGCACCTGTCTCTATTCAAGCAAAGAACGCGCTGAGCACCTTGTCTGATAGCACACTGGTTAAATATATCGCCCCTCGTGATACCGATACGGTGGCTTTATTTCAGATAAAATCAGACGACCAAAACAATATGGTGGCAGTCAACCCCTATACAGCCGATATCGTCCAAAGTGTGCCTACCAGTAGTGGTCTTTATAGTACGTTCAATGATATTCACAGTGATTTGCTGATTGGCAAAGTCGGTGATTATTTGTTAGAAACGGCGGCATCATTAACCATTTTAATGATTTTGTCTGGTTGGTATCTGTGGTGGCAAAAACGTAAATCAGTCAAAGCGATGTTGATACCTAGTGAAAGGGTAACCAATAAGAAAAAGCGTTCTTTTATCCGTACGATTCATGCGACATTGGGTAGTTGGATATCTGTGCTGCTACTGTTTTTCTGTATATCAGGTATGGCATGGGCAGGTGTATGGGGCGAAAGAGTGGTGCAAGCATGGAGCCAGTTTCCTGCGGGTAAGTGGGGCGTTGCACCTGTTCCTGTATCGATTGATCACAGTCAACACGCTGCTATGCAAGAGTCTACACCAGCGCCGCATGTACATGGTGCGGCAGCGTCTGAAGCGTATACTGAAGCACCCACGCATGGCAGTGCTCTAAACTCAAGCGACACCAAAGAAGTTCCTTGGGTACTTGAGCTGACGCCAATGCCTGTATCAGGCACGACCATGGGTAAAGATGGTATCGCCGCCAATATACCTATTATGATTGATACAGTAGATCGCTACGCTCGTGAAATCGGCTTTGAAGGGCGTTATCAATTGAACTTGCCACAAAGTAGTACAGGCGTCTGGACCATTAGCCAAGATTCAATGAGCTATGATATGAAAAGTCCGACAGCAGATCGTACGGTACATATCGACCGTTATTCGGGTAATGTCTTAGCTGATATTCATTTTGATGACTATAATGCGTTTGGTAAATTCATGGCGGCTGGTATCGCGCTACATATGGGCACACTCGGATGGTGGAGCGTACTGGCTAATGTGCTATTTTGCCTAGCGGTAATCGCTATGTGTGTCAGTGGCTATGTCATGTGGTGGCAGCGTCGTCCTCGTCAGGCGAGTGATAGCGCCGGATTGAACCCACCAGCTCGCGGCTCAGATGTTTCCGTCTGGTGGCCGCTTGCTATTCCTTTATTAATTGTGGCCATCATATTCCCGACTGCTATTATCGCGATTGTGGCTATCGCGCTATTAGACTTTTTGGTGATTTCTCGAGTTGGGTTTTTGCAGAAATGGTTAAAATAAGCGAACGGTAAGATATCGTTGTTCTCGATATAGTAAAAGAGCGCCTTATAGTAAGGCGCTCCTTTTTTGCTTAAAAATTGCTGATTTTAAAAGCGTGCTATTTCAAAAAAAATGCTCAGATTAACTGCTACTTAGCTTAAAGTTGATCAAACGTTTTATGGGCTTGAAATAGCTCGGTCCATGCTAGTAGTTAAAGCATTGCTTACTTGAGCATAGCAATGGCATCTTTGCTGGCACGCTGTCGCTCTTCGGCATTTAGCTCAATGAGACGGCCTTCTTTCATCAGTAATAATCGATCAGCATGCTCAAAATAACCGTCATCATGACTGATGATAAACAGTGTCTTACCCATGGCTTTTAGCTCAGATGAGCGTTTGGTAAAACACGCGGCGAAAAGCAGGGTCTTGGTCGGCTGCCCACTCATCGAGCAGTAATATGTCCTTTTGTTCGGCGACGGCGATTAGCATAGCCAAGCGTTTGCGCTGACCTTGCGACAACTTATCTGTAGAGAGTTTATGGTCAGACACACTTACTTTTTCTTGTAGATTGAGCTTATGCAGCCAGTCAGACACTAGGTCAGCATCAGGCTCATTGCCTTGAATTCCAATCAGCTGTTTAAATAGATGCTGGTCGCTAAAAATCGCAGAAAACAGCTGTCTAAAATCGGCATTGTTCTCTGAATTAACGCTTTGTCCATCGACTTGTACCGTTCCTGTAGTAGGAGTAAAGATACCAGTAATGATTTTGGCAAGGGTAGATTTACCGCTACCATTCGCACCGATCAAGAAAACCACATCGCCTCGTTGCAAGGTTAAATTGACGGACTTTAAGATATTATTGGTAGGGTTTTGATTGCTATCACTGTTATCGCTATTTTGAGCATTATCATTAACTGCTGTGTCTGGTGCATTACTATTATGACTACTGCCTACATAGCGATAATTGATATTATTCAAAGTTATGGACTGCCAGTCCTGTGCAACCGTGTCTGTCGCAAAGCTCGGCTGATGCTCGGCCAATTCTAAAGACTGTATCTTTTCTAGCGCAACTTGAGCGGTCTGCAATGTTGGGTAAGCGCCAACCGCATGTAGGAGCGGCGACTGCATAAACAAAATCGTCAAAGAAAAAGTAGTAGCAACCCCCATTGGTATATCAAGATAATTAGCCACTGCAAACACGATACCAATCGATGCAAACATCATAATATTGGACCAGTTCACCGCTGATAAATGAAAAGTATCAGACTTGGTTACGGTCTTCTCGTACGATTTGGCATGAGCCAAAAAAATCATCTGTATACAGTTTTTCTGCTCGGTGTTGGTTAAGAGCAAGCTCTTTACGACCTTCTATTATCGATTGATAATCCTGATATAACGCGTCATTAATCTCTCTCAACTCGGTCAAATGCGTATAGACATGCTTGACCAATATGGTACTGATCCAAATCGTCATCACAATCCAAAACATGACAATGAACAATAATGGCAACGATAACCAGCCAGATATAGCCCAACGCCAACAGATAAAATAATACCTTGTACCAGCTCTGGCATACGGACAAAAGCAACGGTAATCGATTGAATATCTGAAGACAAGCTGGCAAGTAAGCGTGCACTACCCAAATGATCTATTTGAGGAACGGTGGTATCGATGATTTGTTTGACCAGTTTTGTTCTAAGCTCATAGACAAATCGATGCCCCAATCGCGTCAATGCATATTGCGACAAAAAAAAGTCGTCACTAACAGTAACAACACTAGCAGTGAAAACTGCGCCAAACTTAACCAAGATAAAGTATCAAATACTGGCTGACTGATAAAGGTATGATTGATATAGGCAATAATACCGACACTGACAGCGGCGTTGACCAGATTTAGCAGAATGACTTTGAGAAAAGGCAGACGATAATTCGCCCAAATCATATGATATAAAGAAGCGGTTGTACGAGAGGACACTGTGGTATGAGAAGACGCTGTGGTACGAGAAGACATAGTAACTCAGTAATAAAATAAATTTTTGATAGCAGAAAAGGGAGTAGGTCGCGCCTAATCCCTTTTATAGAACCTAAGAAAGCCTACTAATAAATCTTAAAAATCGAACGTTGCCGATACTTTTAAGGCCGTTGGTTCACCTGCATTTAGATAGCCTGCATCTGAATAACCGCCTACTGACTGCCAGTAGTCTTCACCTGTGACATTGGTTACCATGCCTTTTAGAGTAACGTCTTGTCCTGCCAACATAGTGCGATAGCGTGCACCAAGGTCTAAGGTAGTATAACCATCAACCTTCAAAGTATTGGCATTATCCGAATAACGAGAGCCTGTGTGGATAATATCGCCCGTCAATGTCAGTCCTTCAACGGCGGCTAAATCATACTCTAGGTTGACATTGCTCTGTAAGGTAGGCACACCAATCACTCGATTGCCATCTAATGCACTATCACCAGTGTCTTTTTGCTTAGCACTTAAGTAAGTAACACCAGCATTGAGGCGCATGTTTTCACTTGGGCTACCAAAGACAGTCAACTCCACACCTTGATGACGATTTTCTCCAGCAGCAGTAAACGTATTTGAGTTGTTGATATAAGCACGCGGTTCATCAGTTCGGAAGACAGCGAGACTACTGCCAATCATACCATTGTCGTATTTCACACCCAGTTCAGTTTGCTCACTCACGTACGGATCTAGATTTTGACCACCATTAGTGACAGCCTCATTATCGTTAGTTAGAGGCGCTCTTTTTCCTGGTGCTAGACTTTCGATATAATTACCATATACAGACCAGTCCATCGTTGGCTGATAAATGATACCGACGCTTGGTGTCCATGCGCTTTCATCATAGCTAGCTGTTTTGGCTTGGGTATTATAGTCATAGCTGGTTGTTTTGATATTTTGATGACGTACGCCTACCGTAGTTTTTAGCTTATCGTTGAACAGTGATATGGTGTCTGCTAGCGCAAAGCTTTGGAGTTGCTTTTCATTGGTTAATTTGGGGTCGTCTAAATTTCCACCGAAGATTGCTGTGCTTGTAAAAGGGACCTCAGCGTAGTCGGTAGGGTGGTACAAATTGGTCGCTAGCTGATTGCCAAAATCATATACGAATGCGCCTTTTTCTTCTTGATCATAGAGTTTGCGGCAAACACTAAGCTATGAGCCACTTCACCCGTTTGTAATTTACCACGCAGACCGAGCTCGGCACTTTGTACCAAATCTTTTCTGGAATTATCAAAGCGATAAATCGTGCCCGCACCATCAACGTTGTTGACAGTTAACGTGGCTAGTGAGTTTTCTTCCTCGCCACTTCGCACACCGTAAGCACCATAAGCGGTAATGTTATCAGTAAAATCATATTCTCCTCGAATGGTACCAAAGACATCCTCTTCATCGGAGTAGGTCCAAGGTTGCGCCCAATTTTTTTTGAGCCGTCTGGTGCTTTTGGTACACTAGACACCCCACCAAGATTGACACTAGGACGAGTCTCTTTGAGTTTGTTGTCTTGCCAGCCCAAATCAGCTGATAGTCGGTACTGATCCGCTCTATAATCCAAACCGAGGGCCGCCAGACCCAATGTCGAAGACTCATCATCGATAGCACTGTCACCATCTTGATAAGCAGCATTAAAACGAACCCCAATAGCATCATCGCTACCAAAGCGATCACTGACATCTACCGCGACCTTACCTTGGTCACCTTGACCATAACCAAGCGTCACTTCACGTAGTGGCTCATTACCAGCACGTTTCGGTAGCAAATTGATTGTACACCTGCGTTACCGCCACTGGGTGCTGCACCATTTAGCATGGTAGAAGCACCGCGCTGAACCTCGACGCGCTCGAACAACTCAGTTGCAATGTACTGTCTAGGTAAGATGCCGTATAGACCGTTGTACATGGTGTCATCTGATGTGGTGATAAAGCCACGCATGAAATAGGCTTCTTGAAAGTTACCAAAACCTCTTGCTACACGAACAGTAGGATCCTTTTTGAGTAGATCGCCTACACTTTGCGCTTGCTGATTGGCGATATATTCATTGGTGTATGAGGTGGTAGAGAACGGCGTATCCATGATGTCTTGGTTACCCAAGATTCCGACGCGGCTGCCGGTCGCAACTTGGCCACCTTCATAGGCGCTTGGTAGTCCATCTGCTGAAGCATCAGCGCTACTGGTTACGACGATAGTATCCAGTACCACGTTAGGGGTGGTTTGAGCATCTACATCATCTACCTGTGCCCATGCCGATTGACTCGTTGCTAATACGATGACAGAAGTAGATAGACAGGTTGAGTATAGTGTCTTTAGAGAGGGTGATTTCGTCGATACCAATCGCGAGGGTATAGATGCTAATCGTAGAGAAGAACCAGATACATTCGAAAGATTAAATAACGCAGCAGATAAGCGAGATAGTTGCATGAATATTTCCAGCATGTAAGTTAAATGCTTATTATAATGATAATCATTTCTATTACAATGAATTACTGAGTCAATTTTAAATATACTAGGTTTGGTAAAGTACGGCTGTTGCTTGATAAGGTGCTAATAGCATCATCTATAAATAGGACTATAGTCTTATATTTGGGAGAAGATTAGGCTGTATAGAGCGAGCAAAAAAGAAGTATAAAGCAGATGGTTGGTTTACCTATTATAAGTAGTCTATATGGACAATTTATTCATTTGAGCCAGTTCATGTATCAATGTATGCTATTGTTTTATCACGGGCAGGGAGTACGCTGGTATCGTCCACCAGAGATGCAGTCAAACGGAATTGACTGATTTATATAATTGAAATGGATTTTTAAGGTGGCGCTTATGTACGCAGTAATTGGAGCAGGTCCAATGGGGCTCGCTGCAGCCCGAAATTTGCAAAAACTCAATATTCCTTTTGTCGGCTTTGAACTATACACAGATGTAGGGGGCCTATGGGATATCGATAATCCGCACAGTACCATGTATGAAAGTGCCCACTTGATTTCGTCCAAGCGTATGACGGAGTTCAAAGAGTTTCCCATGAGTGACTCAGTCGCGGCATATCCTCATCATACCCAGCTCCGTCAGTACTTTCGCGATTTTTCAGATACGTTCAACCTAAAATCATCTTACGAATTCTCCACGCGCGTGATCAGCATGGTGCCTGAAGGGGATGGTTGGCGCTTAGTTAGCGAGTGCAATGGTCAAAAGCAATCGCGACTGTTTGATGGTGTGCTCATGGCAAATGGTACTTTGCACACCCCCAATATCCCAAGTTTGCCGGGTACGTTTGCCGGCACGTTGATGCATTCTTCCGAATATCGTAGCCCGTCAGTGTTTAAGGACAAACGTGTGTTGATCGTTGGCTGTGGTAACTCGGGCGCTGATATCGCTGTTGACGCGGTACATCATGCCAAATCGGTCGATATCAGTCTGCGCCGCGGCTACTACTTTCTTCCCAAATTTATCAAGGGTCAACCCATTGACACACTAGGCGGAATAAAGTTAC
Source organism: Psychrobacter sp. JCM 18901 (assembly GCF_000586435.1). GTDB lineage: Bacteria > Pseudomonadota > Gammaproteobacteria > Pseudomonadales > Moraxellaceae > Psychrobacter. The sequence goes on along the minus strand of NZ_BAWH01000019.1, from coordinate 66,301 downwards.
CGCGCCCAGTTAAGCAGCGTATGGATGCGGCGATGATTCGTATGGTCATCGGTAAACCTTCTGATTATGGACTGCCAAACCCAAACTATCGCATGTACGAATCACACCCTGTGGTCAATTCATTGGTATTACATCATTTGGGTCATGGCGATATTAAAGCGCGTCGTGATATTCGCCGCATCGATGGTCATACGGTGACTTTTAGTGATGGTGAAAGTCAGGATTATGATTTGATTCTTATGGCGACTGGGTATTTACTAGATTATCCATTTATTGAGCGCGCGCAGCTTAATTGGCCTGCCAATCATGACGCGCCGCAGCTTTATATGAATGTCTTTCATCCTGAGCATGATAATTTATTTATGATGGGCATGGTTGAGGCAGCAGGATTAGGTTGGGAGGGTCGAAATCAACAAGCGCGGCTCGTTGCACTATATATTCAGCAGCGTCAGCAAAATACAGCAGCCGCTAAACAGTTTAATAAAGTAAAACGTAAGCGAGCTGGCAAGACACTCGATGGTGGCTATGATTATATTAAGCTTGCACGTATGGCATATTACGTGAACAAAGATGAATACTTAGAGACGCTGTCCAAGCATATCGCTGAGCTCGAAACAGAACAGCCTGTATTGGCATCAGAGGTATGATAGCGGCAGTGGCGTTTGAGCCACGGAGCTTGATTCTGCTCAATCTGATCTTGGCGCTGATGATGTTTGGCGTGTCATTGAGTTTACGCCTCGAAGATTTTAAGCGTGTCGTTTTATCTCCTATTGCGCCGATAGCGGGTCTGTTCGCTCAGTTCTTTCTGTTGCCCCTAGCCACGTGTCTGTTTACGTGGGCGTTGAATATCGATCCCGAGTTGGCGCTAGGAATGATTTTGGTAGCGTCTTGCCCAGGTGGTAGTTTTTCCAACATTATGACTTGGCTGGCACGCGGTAATGTCGCGGTGTCAGTCAGTATGACTGCAGTATCAAGTCTCGCTGCGGCTATATTAACACCAGTCAATTTTGCCTTTTATGGTTGGCTTAACCCATACACACGTGAGTATCTGACAAAGATAACGATTGAGCCTAGCAGTATTCTGATACTGGTTTTATTGGTGCTAGCGTTACCTCTAGTGCTGGGGATGGTAACGGGGCGACGCTTGCCAGATCTGGTCGTACGTATTCAAAAACCGCTACGTATTTTCTCGCTACTTGTACTAATGACTTTTGTCGCAATCGCTTTTTCTAGCAATTTTGCGCTATTTTTAGAGCGTTTTCATAGCTTCTTTTGGTTGGTCGTTGGCCATAATTTATTGGCGCTTTCGTTAGGTTATGGCATGGGGCTGATGCTCAAGTTGCCAGTCGCGGATCGGCGCGCGGTGACTTTAGAAGTAGGAATACAAAACTCAGGGCTAGGAATGGTTATTTTATTTACTTTTTTTTCAGAGGCAGGCGGCATGATGCTGATCACGGCGTTCTGGGGCGTATGGCATTTGGTGTCAGGACTGACACTTTCACAAATTTGGGCACGGATAACCTATGAATAAAAGCGCAATTAATAAACGCATAGTGAACAAAAACATAATGAATAAACGCATATTAATCACTGGTGCCGCAGGTTACATCGGCCATCAACTGGGCAATCGTCTGGCTGATCATTACCATGTAGTCGGCACAGATATTCGCAAGCGCGATGATCTAGACTTTCCAATTCACGTATTAGATGTGCGTGATGAGGGTTTGGCAACGTTACTAAAAGAAGAGGGCATCACTCATGTTGTGCATCTCGCTTCTATCTTGCAAGCGTCAAAAGATCGTGCTCGTGACTATGATATCGATGTTAATGGCACGCGTAACGTACTTGATTGCTGCATCAAAGCAAATATTGCACATATAACGCTCACCAGCTCGGGTGCTGCCTACGGTTATCACGCTGACAATCCTGAATGGATTGATGAGCAAGATGCCCTACGTGGTAATCCTGAGTTTGCTTACTCAGATCACAAAAGACAAGTCGAGGAAATGCTTGCAGATTTTCGCGAGCAGCATCCACAATTACAGCAGCTGATCTTTCGACCTGGCACCGTACTAGGCGCTGATACACGCAATCAAATTACCAGTCTGTTTATGGCACCGCGTGTGCTTGCGCTCAAAGACAGTGAGTCGCCCTTTGTGTTCATTTGGGATCAAGATGTGATCGGCGCTATGGAAATAGGTATTCGCGAGGATAAAACTGGCATCTACAACATGGCAGGCGATGGCGCACTGACGATGAGGATATCGCAAACCGACTTAATAAACCGTTATTGACCCTGCCAGTGGGTTTGGTTAAAGCTGGCTTACAGGTGGCAAAGTGGAGCGGTAAGCCAACAGGGCCAGAGCAGGTTAATTTTTTGCGTTATCGCCCAGTACTGAGTAACAGGCGACTCAAGGAAGAATTTGGTTACTCTTTGGCAAAAACGTCTGCCGAAACCTTCGAGTATTTCATCGAATGTAATGGATTGCGTAAACCTTGAAAGGGAGAAAATCATCAATGCCACCAATGCCATCAATAAATGTTACTTTAATCACTGGTGCTGCATCAGGACTTGGTTGGGCAATGGCACAGCACTGGTATGCTGCTGGACATCACTTAGTACTCGCTGATATAGATGAGCAAGCGCTGATCGCCCGCGCTCGTGAGTTAGAAGATTCTGCTAGAGTCATGACAGTCGTCACTGATATTACTCAAATTGATGATATTGCTGCGCTTATTGAGCAAGTTAGCGAGCGCTTTGGCCGTCTTGATCTATTGGTGAACAATGCTGGGATTACCCATCGATCACCAGCGCATCAGACTGATCCTGCGGTGTTCCGCAAAGTTATGGCGGTAGATTGGCAAGGAGCAGTGGAGCTGACCATGGCTGCGCTACCGATGCTACGTGAATCTAAAGGTCAAATTATCTGTATCGGCTCAATGGCTGGCTGGATGCAGTTCCTGGACGGGCAGCATACTGTGCGGCAAAAGGTGCGCTGGCCCAGTTCTTTGAAGTATTGCGCTTGGAGCTAGAGTCTGAGGGGATACATATTCTTATGGTCTATCCCAGCTTTCTTGATACACCTATCGAGAACCACGCGCTCGGCCGTGATGGTAGTATCGCAAAGCATCCACGCTCAATGATCGGTAATATGCGTAGTGCTGAGTGGATGGCCGAACGGATCGATCAAGGTTTGCAGCGGCGCAAACGTTGGATATTGCCGGACCCTCTCTCGCGCTTTGGCAGTTTACTGTGGCGTATTGCGCCAGCTTTATACTTGCGTCAGGTGCGTAAACGTTTTGGAAATGAGTTACGATAGACTGCGTTAGGTGAGAACCTAGAAGAGAGGCTAGCAGTTCATGCAAATTGTCGATAGTGCTATGCTAAAAATACTATGCTGGAGAGCGCTATATTAGAAGGAGCTTTATTAGAAAACACTATGTTAAAAGTCTCTATATTAAAAGACTCTGTATTAAAAGGTACATTATTAGAGAACACTATGCTAGAAACAATAATCTAGCATAGTATTTTAACTCATAGCGTTTTAACTTTATTAGCTAGTTCAATATCACCTAGTTCAGTATTACCTTACTGAGCATTACCTTTCTCGGTACTAATGATTTCTGATTGGTTTGCCAAGCTCTACGGTCTCTTCAATCTCAATGACGGTAGGATTTTTCGCTTCCTGACGCTTATCCCACCAAGCGAAGATATTGGCCAATATAGAGCCAGAAACAGAGTGCCAAATACAAGCAACGGCGGCAGCGATGGCGGACTCTGCATTACCAGGGAAAAACTTAGTGCTTAAGCCCGTGGCCAGACCTGCATTTTGTACACCAACCTCGATAGATATGGTGCGTTTTTTGGGTTTGCTCATACCAAATAAGGCCCCTGAGTAGTAGCCCAATATATAGCCGACGATATTGTGTACCGCGATGGCCAAGATAACGACTAGCCCTGACTGCAAGAACTGATCGCCAAACACAGCGGCAACGCCACCGACGATAGCAGCAAAAGCTAATACAGCCACGCCTGGCATCACCGCACGTACGTCATTAAACCAGTGTTTGTTTTGAAATAGTATGTTTAACATAGAGCCAATAGCGACTGGCAACAACGTCACTAATAGCATAAAGTGGAACATACCCCAGCCATCCATTTCTACAGATTGACCAACCAAATAATTGAGCCAAAGTGGCGTCACTAACGGTGCAATGATGGTTGATACGGTGGTCATACCTACCGAAAACGCCACATCACCTTTGGCAAGGTAGCTCATAATGTTTGAAGACACACCACCAGGACAAGTACCAACCAATACTAGACCCAGTGTCAACCCAGGCGATAAGTCAAACAATCTAGCCACGCTGATCGCTAAAATCGGCATAATGGTATATTGGATAATTGAACCGATAAAAATATCAAGCGGGCGCTGGGCCAACACCTTATAGTCTTCTTTACCTAGTGTCATACCCATTGCGAGCATAATGACACCCAGAACGATGACTTGGGTATCACCTGTCACCCAAGAAAAAGTCGCAGGCTCTATAAATGTCACTGCGGCCGCTAAAATAATAACCAATGCCGTAAATCGACTCAACTGCTGACTTATCATCCTCAAAAACTGCATTTCTCAAATCCTTCTAAGTCCGGAAAATAGTCAAGTATAAGTTCAAAACTACTGTATTTCCAATGGGTTTGGGCGGTTTTTAGCCAACAATAAGTTGCTATTATGACAACTTTAACTATGATTATATTGCCAAAGTTTTTTTGAAATGTTTATTCAATAGTCAAATGAGGTACTAGGTGTTGCAAACTCCATCAAATTTAAATCGATTCAAACACCTAGGTCTTGCGTTATCGATATTTTATTTGCTTTATAATTTAACGACTGTTTATAGCGTATCTTTGTACACACTCTACCCATCGACAATTCATAATCTCGCCACGCCGTTCGATAACGCCATTCCTTTCATTCCAGCTATGATTGTCCCTTATAGTTGGTCATTGACTTTATTTGTTGTCAGCTTTTTTTTAGTACGGACATCCACGAAATTATCTTTATTGAGTTATCGCCTAATCTTAGCAACCATCTTTGCCTGTTTGATCTTCTATTTTTATCCTGCTCGTTTCTCATACAATCGGCCAATACCTGATGATTGGACGCAGTTTGGTTACCAGTTTTTGCAGTTGGTGGACAAGCCATTTAATCAGCTACCATCATTGCATGTCAGTTATGCCATATTGCTTGGCGTATCTTTATGGGATGTTGTAGCGTCTAAAAAGAAATGGATTTCAGCGGCTTATCGACTGTTGCTAACCAGCATATGTACATTGATTGCCCTGTCGACAGTGTTGACGTATCAGCATCATTTGTTAGATATGTTCGGCGGGGTAGTATTGGCAGTGTTGGTGCTGATACTCTCAAATCGAATCCGAAATGCATTGGTAATCAAGCATCTGACACTGGGAGTAATAGGATTTTTGTTGATAGCGATAGCAGGGTTTTACTTTGCTAATATGAGTATGATAGCGTTTGAGTCTATAGAAACCTTAGCTATCATCATTGCTGCATATTGGCTGATTAGTTTTACGATGTTGGCTTGTGCCTATCAACAGGTCAAGCCAATACGGGATATACGTTGGTTTCAGAAATCCAGTAACGGCCGACTGACCTTACATACTTGGATTAAGTTTGCACCAATCATTATTATTTACAATGGCATGTCATTTTTAGGGCAGTGGTATTTTAAAGTTTTCTCCAAAAGTCAAAAGTATTCACTCACGCCATATGCTATTGATGACAAGGTCAATGTTATTGCTTCACCTCGATTGATGCAGACGGATCTAAGTAGTCATTTAACGTATTGGTTATTTGGCTCCAGCTCATTAGAATGGCCAAGTCCGTTAGAAAGCAATCGACCTGCAGTTCGCTATCAAATTATCGTTGTTGATTTGGCCGCTGAGATATCTAGCCACGCTCATAATCTTGAAATAGCCGCTAACGGCATTATGAATACGACAGTTCATTACTTGTATTTACCTTTGTTAGATTTGCAGCCATTAAATGATGTATTGCTCCAAGACTATATTAATCTATTTCAACAAATTGACGCTTTATCACAATCGGTAGAGATACAAGCAATAACTGCTAATAATGAGAGTTGGGTAGAGGGTAGTCAGTTAGAAGATAGTCAAGTAAAGGATAGCCTCATCACGCTTATCAATTTCCATTGCGTGATGGGGTTATCACGTAGTATCGGCGTGCAGGTTTTATATTTATTATATTGTGGTACGCTAACTGTCTACAACTATCAGTCGTGGATTGAGCAGCATTATCCGAACGCGCACCTAAAAGATGCTTATTTGCCAAAGTCATTAGTAGAAACTATGGCCAATTATAAGTTTGTCACCTATTCAATAGCGCCTTAATAACTATCGATATCAGTAGGTTTGCGTCTGCTAATTTTTCTTTATTTGCTTTGTACCTATTGCTTAATTCCTATTCAACTATGGAGGAATCTATGAACACCTCGTTGCCTCGCTTGTACTCTTTTCGTCGCTGTCCTTATGCTATGCGCGCTCGTCTCGGTCTAATATTCGCCGAGTTGCCAGTAGAGTTACGAGAAATCACGCTAAAGAATAAGCCAGATCAGATGCTAGCAATTAGTCCAAAAGGCACGGTGCCAGTTTTACAGTTAGCGGATGGGACCGTCATTGAAGAGAGTGCAGAGATTATGATGTGGGCGCTTGAGAAAAACGATCCTCAAGGACTGCTAGATGAAAAGACTTCATCTGAAGCTAATGCACTGATAGCACAAAACGATAATGAGTTTAAACATTGGTTAGATCGCTACAAGTATGCCGATCGTCATCTTGAAATGACTCAAATAGAATATCGACAAAAAGGTGAGGTTTTTCTGCAGGATTTAGAAGCGTTATTGACTAAGAATACCTATCTACTAGGCAATAGCGTGACGGTTGCTGATATCGGTATCATGCCGTTCATTCGTCAATTTGCCCATGTAGATCGTGATGTCTTTTATGAATTGCCTTACCCCAAGCTACAGCTGTGGTTACAACACTGGTTGGAACACCCGTTATTTGTACAAGCCATGACTAAGTTTCAGCCATGGCAGGAAGACGATGAGGTAGTGGTGTTCTCTGCTTAATATATCGGGTTCTATATAAGCTGTATAGGGTATCGGTCTTGCTTGGTCTATCTTGATTTCACAACGACCATTTTTTTGTGCTGGATGTTTGTCTTTAACGACGATTACTTTTTTTGGCTTTAGGTTTCGTTTTCGCTACGACAACTTGCTTGGCCTTAGGTTTTGCTTTAACGACGACCGCTTGTTTTGTCTGATGCTTGTCTTTGACCACGACAACTTGTTGGGCCGCATTTGCTGGACCAATCATAGCAAAGCAAGTAGATACGGCCAATAATGAGCTGATCGCGATTTTTTTCATGTTGAATTTTTTTCATAGTAAGGTCCTTTTAGGCGGATTATAAGTAAGCGTGTTTATTGAATGGTTAAAGATATCTGAATTGAACGTCGCTTGATTGAATAAATCGATAATAGCGAGTTATAGCGTTACGTACTTTTATGAAAGTTAAAGAAAGGTGACTTTTTCTAGCAGATACTGAACCATTAATACAATCTTAGGAGCTTTTTGCTAAGGGTCGGCAGGCTAGCAACACTTTAGAGATGATACTTACTGAAGATTAACCTATATTTCCTTACTGATTAATTGCGAAATGAATAGAAGATATTGTTACGGCAATGAGCTGAGATAGCTAGCTGATGATATATCATCTACTAAATAAAAGAATCGTCATCTAGGAATGACTCAATTAGAGTATCAGTGATATAGAAAGGTTTTCTATATGATTTAGAAGAAGTGCCAACGAATAGTACTTATCTACTATGAAATGTTGCGACTATCGCATTCTGGTAGGTCAGCAAATTGAAATAATGGCAAAATGTGATTTTTAAGTTGAATGAGTAAGAAGTAGGAAATGGCAGACTTTTATTAAGATAAGGCTTTATCCGTGCACAATAGAGGTAAAGCTTTGTCTATAAAAATCGCTAATAATGCTAAAGTAGCAATCAAAAATTTACATTAACTAAGGTTGCTATGTCCAATATAGAGTCCAATACAAAAAAACCAATATTCAAACAGAGTATCGCGCTGTCAGAGAAGAGCGGATATATATCTAATGACAAAAATACAGCGAAGTCTGCTTTGTTAACGCTACCAGTCGTTATACAGACTGCACTAGAGCAAGCTAAACGAGTCGTTCTAATTGCAAATAATCCTGCTGTGACCACGACGCAGCTTGAAATGCTAATACAGCCCGATGATGTCTTGGTGTTATTTAATCACTTTATTCATGCTGATTTTTTTTGCCAGCCATCAGTTAGCTAGTTTGTTACCTAAGTTGCTGTTTTTTTCGGCAGATTGGCGATAGTAAGCTGCATTTTGCTCTACCTCCTAGAAACAATCATATATCAGTGGTGGAGCAAATGGCAGAGACCGCGCCATTAGGGATATTGACGAGCAACCAGCCTTATCAATTTCCAACATTAGCTGATGATCCAAGCCCTAATGACGATCCTATCACTGCTCATCGCATCTTAGATATTCCTTCGAACATGCAAAAACTATTATCAAGCCCTACCTATCACAGTGTGCTATCAGAGCATCATAAAGTCGTTGCTGACTACCCATATTTTACTGATATTCATTGATCAGCACCTTCATCAGGTTTTCTATTGTATCGGCTGATAATGGCAGCTCGAGCATACTTACACCATATTCAAAAGATAAAACTACCGTTAGAGATAGTAATGATCGGCTTCAATGACAATGATAAAACTGCTCACTTTTGGCATGGCCATAACTGGGGTTTTGAGCGTCAGGAAATGAACCAACTACCTACAGGAGTGACTATTCATCGGTACTAGAATATTGATCCACTAAGTTTTCATTAGCTAAAAATAGTTAAACATAAGGAGCATCGGGACAGTGGGAAAGCTCTACCTCTTTGTCATTAGGCTCTCGTTGTATGGCTATCGGTAACGACTGTTCTTCCGTCCAATCGATCAGCCCCATGTCGGAAAACTGTGACAACCATCCTGCCATGGGCCAACAGTGCCATTTTTGATAGAAGCGATTGGCATTGACAATGATACTGTCCAGATGATTGAGTGGTGGCCGGTAGACACTATGCTGCTGATGATAAGCGATATCAGCAGTAAGGTAAAAATCGATACCTAACCGACGTGCTGTAAAGGAAAAATCGGTATCCTCTGCACCATAACCTGTATATTGAGTGTCGAAACCGCCAATTTTATCAAAAGTCTGTCGCTTGATAGCGAAGCATAGGCTCCAAAATGCACCGTAATCATCAGTTTGTTTGATAGCTGTTTGCTCTGTTTCAGTGGGATATGAGTCAGCTTCATCAAAATTATAACGATAAGGGTTATAGACAGACAGCTCATCTAAAATAGAGACAGGCAGATGGTTAATTTTTAATTGTGCATTTTCTTCTACTGATAAAGGTCGCGTTAGATAGCGCGGTTGACCCATCAAAAGCGCACTAGGATATTGCAGAAGCTTCTTATACATTTGCTCAATAAACGTAGGCGCTACGATACAATCAACATCCAAAAAAATCAGCATATCGTGAGTTGCCTGCAGTGCTCCAAGATTGCTATTATGTCCGATATCAAACTCTGTAGTTTTAATATCATCACCGTCATTCACAGCTGATTTAACCGTAGTAGGTAACTTCACGATATTTAATGAGAATTCAGCTAACCGATTGGGGTCAGCGTCGTCGTTGACGATAATGACTTCGGCGGGCTTTACACTACTATTTTCTAGACTGCTGAGTAGGTTATAGAGATGACGATTACGACCATAGCAAGTCGTAATGACGGTCATCGGTACAGTATCAGAAGTCGTACTAGCGTTACTCGTTGGCTGAATGGTCATCGTTTATCTTTGCCTCGCTATCAAGTTGCCTGTTATTTTTAATAAGTCAGTCTTTAATTGTTGATTCGGGTGTTAAGTTGAGTCGAGGGAGTAACCAATTTTTAAACCAACGATTAGTAGTAGGGTGAGCAGTGGTGCTATGCATGAACGCTTGAGCAGCTATTGGCGTAACTGCGTTGATTTCCTCGCTGCTATTTTCCTCAATGTTGTTTTCTTCAATGTTATTTTCTTTAATGCTATCAACCGAGGTAGTGGGGTGTGGTTTATTTCGACCATGAATTGCTTGGGCAATAGATTCAGGTTGACCGTTATTGACGCTCATCAAGGTTTTAAACTGCTGCCAATTTAGCGCTTTATTTTGAGTAACTAACGCTTCAGCCATGACGACCTGTTCATTATGCGGTCTGTCATCAGGCACTACTATGAGCGGCGTATCGTAATGATACGCTTGCGCAACAGCATTTAAGCCACAGGCCATCATCAGATAATCGCTATGACAAATAAATGGTGTGACGTCATTTACTTCAGTTGAGATATCGACATAACATCGTTTGTCATCGTCTATAGGCCCGAGAGAGACAATTAATGCATTGGGTAGCAGTGAGCGCAACTCTGATAATTTTTCGTCAATCGCTTTGTGTCCACCGTAGCCTTTGATAACGGTGATAACAGGTATTGTAGCTCCGGACTTATCTGTTAATTGAGTTTCAATAGATGGTAGGTTTGTAGATTTAGGCGCAGAAATTTCGCCACCTACGCTTAATTTTGCCAAGATATCTATAAAACTCTCATAAGTGTATGACTCAGCTTTTTGAGAGTAGATAAAGTCAAGATAGAGCGTCTTATCACAGACCCACTCAGATGTGTGGGCAGACTCTAACGCTTTAGGATAAGGTGCTAGTAAGGCAAGCGCGCCAACGAAAGCACCCAAATGTGGCGTATCATCGCGAATGCCAGGAAGCCTAACGTAAAGGTAAGGAATACTTGCTGCACGGCAGAGCATTGCCACCTCAACGCTGACATCGATAATCATCAGATCAATCTTACATTGAAAGATAGTGTCTAATATTTGGTGACTGCGTTTTTGAATGTCACTATTGCCTACGGGCGAGTAGTGTAAGCTGGCTGGTTGCCAATATTCTCCCGCACGACCTACCAATATATCATCGGGGCGTTCATCTTCCGCATTCAAACGTACGATTTGTTGTTCATCAATAGCGGTAAAACGATAGCTATTTATATCTAAGCTCGTAAATACCGTTAATTGCGCTCTTGCGTTATTAGGTAGCAATGCAGCCAGTTTGTCTGCCTGTCGGCAATGTCCTGAGCCATGATGATGAGCATAATATCCGATACGCATCATTACGATCCCTCAGAAAAGCTAACAAGAGTGGTATCAGTTTCAACTGGTGCTTGAATGGCCTGATTAAAAAAATTGCAGGGAGTCTTTTGTTAAATCAGACAGCTCATAGCTGTTGATACTGTTGATATAACTTTCTGAATTGTCTTCTATCAACGCAGTTCTATTTTTTAACGCTGCTCGGTACAGTTTCAGATAGCCGTCTACCATGGCTGACACTGAACAAAACTGTAAAGCACGGTTACGGCAGGCTTGGCGTGATATATTTTTAATCGTAGCAAAACCATTGATAAAGGCGGCTTTGTCTTTTTTTTAGGTACGATGACTCCTGTCTCTGAAGTAATAATTTCGGCACTGGCTCCAGCATCAAAACCAATCACTGGTGTGCCACATGCCAAACTCTCAGCCAAGGTCAATCCGTATGGCTCGTCCCAAGTGCTGGTAAATAGCATGGCAGTTGCTTGGCACAAGTAATTGTTAATCTCGTCCTTGGTGACATGACCTACATAACTGAATAGTTTGTCATCGCCACTCTTACTGTCTTTAAACAACAAAGGGGCTACTTTTTGATTGAAGTAGTCTTCGTTGCTTTTAGGTCCTGCAATGATAAGTTTTTTTCCAGCTTCCATGCAGTACCGCATGGCTAAATGAGTGCCTTTTTCAGGGCAAATACGTCCATACCAAAAATATACCTCGTCATCGCTACCATTAGTATTGCCAAGCGATTCTGTATTGGAAATAAAGGATTCGACATCAATGCCGTTGTATACCACTTGTGAGGGGACAAACTCAGCGAATAACTGCTGTTGGTGCTTACTAATCGCTGTAAATTGAGTGGTTGTACCAGAGCGCAGTGTTAAAAGCGCCAAACGTAACTGTGGAAAAATAGGCGTATGAAAAGTGGTAAAAAACCTTTCGCCAAATGCTTGGCCTGTCATCATCGGAATGTGATGCAGACTGTGGTTATGTACGATATCAATTTCACCACGATCATCACGTTCGATAATATCTCGTAAGGCTATCTGATAAGTGAGATATTGGTACATTTCTTCACGGCCCATGGCGACCGTTTCATGCTCATTATCATAGACCATCTTGTTAAACTCATGACGAGTCAATAATGGCACCAACGTTGCTTTTGTATCGCTATCTTTATGAGCGTAAAGCAATACCTCATGACCTTGCGCCACTAGCTCATCACAAATCAATTGGGTAATCATTTCTAGACCACCCGCGTAAGGCTGGGCAATGGGATACAGTGAATGCGCAATAATGGCAATACGTAGCGGTGAATTCGAAGACCTAATCATGTTTTTAAGACCTTTATAGTTATAAGCATTTTGGTTAGTAGAGTGGTGTATAGGGAACATAGTATAGAAACGATAAAAGACAATATAATGACCTTGGTTCAAAATTGGCTTATATAAATCACAAGTTTTTACGAATCGCTATCTTTATAAGTACTAGTTTTATAAGTACTAACTTTTATGAGTCGATGGTTTTTTTTATCTTTAAATAAAGACGTCGCATAAGATGTCGTGATAGTCGTCTTCTTTTCATGGGCTACCTTTAAAGTCTGCTTAAGAACCTTACTCATACTTGGTATATCTGCTCGAGCATCAGAGAAGTTATCCATTGCTACCTTGGCTGCGCTTAGTTTGAGAATACAAACTGCCGCTGCACAGATAAATAGTACTGGCGAATAGAGCGGTGAAAACGGTGCTACAACTAGGACTGTAATGATATTTAGCACCAACAGCAGTTTTGGTAACGCCGCTATATTCTTAAGGAGTAATGACTGACGACTTTGGATATAGTTTTGTTTGGCGTATAGTCAAGCCTATATAAATCCGATACATCGTCATCCTGCTAAGCATACTAATGTATAACTTGCACTCGGTTTCCTTGTATCGAAATTATATTGAACTGACTATACAAACAAAAGGTTTCTCTCGTCCCCACAGCACAGGAAGCCATGATAACGCGCCAATTTCCCAAAAATTCAAATGCATCAACCATGCACGTATCTTTCTGCTAAAACGCGGCTGATGGTTGTCATCTATTTGTTGATTGAGAGGCGATTGATCACGCAATATGCCCACAACCGTCTAAGGATAAAAAATGTGTAGCCTGCATAAACCAGATATAAAGGTGCAAGCATTGACACGTCAGCTTTATTTATTGAAAGCATATCAACCATTACCAGTAATGAGCAAATATGCAAAAGAATAAAGAACCCTGTAAAATTGACCCAAGCACTCAATTGAGACAGATGAGCGCGTATATATGCTAGACGTTCACTCATACTTTTAGATTGCGAGACATGTTGAAATGGAGAGTTGTACGGGACTGACAAGTAATCCGTGAGCACTTGCATATTGCCGTAGATCCAGCGTCGGCGTTGACATATTAGGTCATCTAGCGTGTTAGGTAGTAAGCCTGTGGCAATAACTTCTGGCAATAACTTCTGGCACAAACTGACTGCGAAAACCTTGTCGATGCATAAGCACGCCCATCTGAGCATCTTCAGTGATAGAAGCGCCTGACCAACCTCCTATGCTCAAAAGATCCGAGCGTCGAATGACTGCATAAGTACCCGTTGATAAGGCGCGATTGCGATTAAAAGAGCGGTACAGATGATGGTTAAAATAGTGATTCAACTCGCTATGCGCATCGAGCTGTCCTTCATTACGATAAAACTGCGGAAACTGCAGTAGGGTATGCTCAGGATACTGGGCGATAGCCTGTGTAATAGAGGCTCTAGCATGTGGTAATGCTTGGTAATCACTATCGACAACCACAATGTGACTACAGTCTGGACTCATTAACCCAAGTGCCAAGTTTAAAGCGCCCGCTTTGAAACCTTCGACATGATCAATGTGATGAAAATGGACATTCAGCTCAGCGTCTAAGCTTTGGCAAAATGCTGCTAACGGCTCATATAACGACGTCTCTTTATTATTATTATCGATAATCAATATCTCATCGCATGCTTCCTTTACTGCTAATAACGACTTTATTGTGGCAATAACCAACTCTGGAGGCTCAGCTCGCGTCATCAACTGAAAACTGAGTGCTGCGCTAGTCAAAGCTTCTTGTGTGTTAGCAGTCATGTCTGGTCCTTAAGCATGTACAACAAGTGAAATTTATATAAAGAATAGTATGCTTATGGGTAATGTAAGTACTTGTATCTTCAGTCATTTAATGAATACCAATGCATGCTAATACAGAATTAAGTAATGATTTAGCCGATAATTGTTTGTGATAAATTAACTGTGTAAGTTGTACGTAATGTGACATAAAAACTTAGTATTTTAATCGCGTAAAAATAGGGCGTTTTTTGATTGAGAAGGGGGTAGGTAACTGTTTTTTATTTTTGAGTTAGGGTAGTTAGTAAAAGGATAAAAAAAGCAGGAAGGTCTGCATCATTACGTTGAAGCACGACTGTAGTAGGATAGAAAAACACGACTGAAATCGTAGTTAGTTTCAGAAGCTAATTACGTTAATCAATTTGAGATTAGGTTATTTATATTGATGCTTAGCTAGCCCTGACTAAATCAAGCCAGTGCTAAATGAGTGACACACCAGTTCCAGACAGCGTCGACAGTTGATGATGATGACGAACTCTTTTTGCGAACGAGATAATAATCTGGATCGACTGTTAGCGTTGACTCGCATAATAAATCAACTTTATCTATTCGGTCAAAGTCAAAGTCAAAGTCAAAGTCAAAGTCAAAGTCAAAGTCAAAGTCAAAGTCAAAGTCAAAGTCAAAGTCAAAGTCAAAGTCAAAGTCAAAGTCAAAGTCAAAGTCTGCAATAGATTAGATGGTTACCAGTACGCCAATGATTACCCTGAGATGATCGAATTAGAGTCTCGGCAATAAGATATATCTTTTTATAGGATTTTGAAGCGTTATTGACTAAGTTTTAGCTATGGCATAAAGACGACTATGTAGTGGCTTTCCCTACTTAATACTTGATATTTGCGGTTGTTTCTTTGATTGCATATATTCTGAAGCCGCTACCGCTACTAAAAGAGGTCCAAAAACCATCGTTTTTGGACCTTTTATATTGTCAGCATAGAGAGCTATCGATCAGCTAGATTATGTTAACTGCTGCCGTGCCTGATAGCGGCTGTAATAAAAAAATCGCTAAACCAGGTATATACAGCAGCAAGGACAACAGCAAGTTATCCACGCCAGCAGCATAAATTAGCCAGATACCATAGACACTCGCGCCCAGACCGATGGCTTTGATGCTCCAGCGTTCTGATTGTGCAAATGATACTTTGACCAAATACGCCCCGACCAAAAAGTAAGGAATCAAAATCATCGAGGTGGAGATAATCACCAAGGTGTTATAGCCTTTACCGGTCAAAAAGATCATCAGTAAGCACAGCTGCACGGTCAAACTGGTTAGTAGTAATGATGCCGTTGGCGTGCCTTGTGCGTTTTGCTTGGTAAATATACGTGGAAACGCATTGTACTTCGCCGCGGTAAACGGCACTTCAGCCGAGTAGAGAATCCAGCTCAGGTAAGATGCTAATACCGAGATGATAAGACCAATACTGATAACCCATTTACCCACATCGCCCGTCATTTGCGCCATGATACCTGCCATCGATGGGTTGCTGAGAGCCGCCACATCCACACGGCTCATGATCCGAGAGAGAGCAGGGTAATGGCAACATACAACACCAGCGCACACAACACACCGATATAAGTAGCGCGGCCGATATCAGCGCGTTTCTTGGCACGCTGCGATAAGACAATCGCGCCCTCGATACCCGTAAATACCCATAGGGTGATCAGCATTGTCCCTTTGACCTGCTCCATAAAGGGCACGTCCAACGTCGTTCCCGCGCGGTCAGCATTAAAGGTCTGCATATCAAAGGCATAATAGGCAAACACAATAAAAGCAATGAGCGGTAAGCTTTTTGCCAAAGTCGCCAGCAAGTTGATAAATGCCGCTTGCTTAACGCCGCGCAGTACCAAATAATGTACCAGCCATAAAATGATAGATTCACCGACCAGCGCCCATAGCGTATTGCCTTCACCAAAAACAATACTGGTTGGTGTATCAATAAAGCTACCCAGCGCGGCAAACGCCACGACCAAGTAACCGACCACACCAATCGTCGCACACAGCCAGTAACCCCATGCCGAAAAGAAGCCTGCCAAATCGCCAAACCCTGTTTTAGCATAGGTATAAATACCGCCATCCAGTTCAGGCTTTAGGCGTGATAAATGTAAAAAGCAGCCCGCGAGGAACAAAATACCCACGCCGGTGATGATCCATGCTGTAATGATGCGTTCACGCCTGCCACTTCGGCCATGTTTTGCGGTAGGCTAAAAATACCCGCACCGACCATCGAGCTAAACACGATGGCAGTGAGCATGGTTAGCCCAATTTTTTTGTCCATTTTGCATCGTGCGATCTCTATTTTGTTGAGGTGCCTGTCGTCAAAGTATCTGTTGTTAAAGTAGCTGTTGTCAAAGTGCTTGTGAAATGCTGGCTCAATGCCTGAATATGCTCTGGGCCAATACCGCAGCAACCGCCAATTAGTGATGCGCCTTGGGTTTGCCATTTTTTTGCCCAGACCAGATAGGCAGGCGGGGTTAGGTCATCACGCACTTCATCGAGGCCATCGTTCGCTGTAGCGTCTTTTGGTTGTGGTGGAAAGGCGTTGGCATACGCACCAAGTTTGATGTGCGCGGCATCCTTGTCTTGCAACACGCTTTGCGCTACATCAAGCGCTTGGTCAATCACTTCTGGCTGACAGCAGTTAAACAAGATTGCTTCTACATTGATATCCGCCATTTTGGTAACGGCTTCTTTTACCGTCTCACCTGAGCGTAGGCGTGGTACATCGAGATGCTCGCTGTCTTCTAGGGTGAATGAAACCCATAATGGTTTGTTGTTAGTATCGAGCGTGTCCAGTAGCTCGCGAACAGCGACAGATTCAGCGATTAGGCTTTGGGTTTCTGCCAGCCAAAAATCCACATATTCGCTCAAACCTTTGATAAGTGGCGTGGCGATATCTTCCAAGTGATCCGCGTCAAACAAATCGGCACGATATGAGCCGAATAGTGGCGGGATGGAACCTGCAATCTTAGTGTCGCGGCCTTCCATCTCGACTGCAGCGCGCGCCATCTCGCCTGCTGAGGTAGCCAACGCTTGCGCTTGATTGGCAAAACGCTCTTCGCCAATATGAAAGGGTACGAGCGCATAGCTGTTGGTGGTGATTACCGCTGCGCCGCTTTGGATAAAGGCGCGGTGCACGTCACGGACGATCTCAGGCGCTTCTATCATTGCCAGCGCCGACCACTCAGGCTGACGAAATGGTGCGCCACGTTTGGCTAGCTCTCGACCCAAGCCGCCGTCAATAATTGTGATTGCGTCAATTGACATAATAAGTCCCTCTTTATAGTGAATAGGTACATCTACTAAGACTCTATAGTCAATTCTCTATAAAAGAGTGACAGCGTTAACCTCACTTGAAGTATCACAGTTACATCTGCGCTTGGTTGCCTTGTCTCTCTTTCAAACTGAATCAGCTATATTTTGAGAAATAGAGTTATTTAAAGGGACGAAATACTAGGCGTAATAAGGAGTAGATGCAACCAAAAGTTTAGTAATAATGTTAATTGATTACTTTTGGCATCTGGTTGCCTTGTTCGAGTATAGGTATTGCAT
This sequence comes from Psychrobacter sp. JCM 18901, assembly GCF_000586435.1. Taxonomy (GTDB): domain Bacteria; phylum Pseudomonadota; class Gammaproteobacteria; order Pseudomonadales; family Moraxellaceae; genus Psychrobacter. Next base: position 48,242 of record NZ_BAWH01000019.1, on the reverse strand, counting down.
GGTTTTTCTGATGAGGTCTATACAAATTGTGAGTAAATGCGAGGTGACGATGACTTTTAGTCAGACATAAAAAAGCAGACATCCTAGAATATCTGCTTTTTTATTTCTATATTATGCTTCAAACAATTATTAAGCTTGAGGCTTGATCAAGTACTTCTCACCAGTCGCCTGTTTACCGTAAGCGGCGATTGATTTTAACTGTAGCGCTTCTTCTAGGGTCACTTCATGCGTATAGCTGCTCGCAAAGGTGGTGGTGATTTCTTCTGCCACACGTTGACGCATTTTCACGACAGTTTTAGTGCCCAGTTTGCCTAGTGCATTGAACAGTAGGAAACCATTCACACCCCACGCAAAACCAAAGTTACGGTTTAAGGTAATCGGACCACGGTCTAAGGCGCCATAAATATAAGCTTGTTTAAAGGTATTTGAGCCATAGACGCTGTATTCTTCTACGTCACGAGTGATAGCTGCTTCCATACAGTTTAGAATATCGCTGGTGAGCTTACCGCCACCGATAGGGTCAAACGAAATCGTAGCGCCTGTTTCAGTAATCGCGGCGGTCAAATCAGCAAGGAACGTCTCGCTGCTTGAGTTCACCACATACTTTGCGCCCATATCGCGCAATAGCTTTTCTTGCGAATCTTTACGTACGATATTCACCAAATCAACACCGTCTGCCATACAGATACGGTTTAGCATTTGACCAAGGCTAGAAGCGGCTGCTGCATGTACGATGGCTTTGTGGCCTTCAGCGCGCATGGTTTCGACCATTGCCAGTGAAGTGAGCGGGTTTACAAAAGACGATGCAGCCTCGGTAGCTGTCGTGCCGTCTTGCATTTCTATGCAGCTCCTTACATTGACACAGTGGTATTGACGATATGTACCGCCACCAATCACTGCAACCATTTTGCCCATGAGTGCTTGTGCGGCTTCTGATGAGCCTGCTGCGACGACTGTACCAGCGCCTTCATTGCCGACAGGGGTGTCTTTATTTACCCGCGTTTTGAGTGATGGCATGAATTTCGCAGGCACATCAGCAGTAATGATCGGGCTGTCATCAGTGCCTGATTGTACAGCGGTTGACATATCAGCGGCGCTGAACATCACACCAAAATCAGAGGGGTTCAATGGCATGGCTTCCATGCGAACGACAACTTCGTCAGCACCGGGTTGCGGCATCTCGATGTCTTTTAAAGACAGGGTTAATTTGTTGTCATCACTGATGGTTGAAACCAGTTGTTTATTTTTATCGGTCATAAGATTTGCTCCTGCAAATAGTTAGATTTTTTTGACCAATCCCTTTATGGTATTGGCTGTTCTTTAGGTTATTGAATTTTAGTAATTTTCTTAATGTGGCTCATTTTTAGTGACCACATCGCTATATATTATTTAGCGTTTGCGGCTTGGATTTGAGCTTTAACGTGTTGCATAAACTCAGGCATGTTTGCTTGACTGTCTGCCTGAACGCTTTTTGCAATGTCAGTTTCACTCATGGCTTTGTTCCATTCTTTCATGCCGTCCACTTCTGCCAGTACATCCCACTCAAGCTGAGTCGCTCCAAAAGCGTTGACAATAGTGTTGACGTGATGCACATAGATGTCAGCCATGGTGAATTGCTCGCCTGCAATCCAAGGCGAAAATTGACATAAGCGATTAATAGCAATAATACCGCGGCCTAATACTTGACGGACTTCCTCTTTGACTGCGTTAGGTGCTTGAGTACCAGAAAATACATATGGAATCAGACGACGACTTGGTAGCTCAAAATACAGCTCTGCTATTTTCATAATCTGACGTACAGTCGCGCGTTCTGCTGCATCGGCAGGATATAGTGGCTTTTCAGGATATGTTTCTTCAAGGAAGTCACAAATCACGTTGGATTCTGACAGATTAAAACCGTCAGGCATGGTGATCACAGGTACTTTACCCACTGGACTAACGGTTAGTAGATCATCACTACCAGCGTACAAAAGGTCCTCTTGAAATGGAACGCCCTTATATAAAAGAGCGTGTTTTACTATGTTGTAATAGTTGCTTGCAGCAAAGCCGTGCAAAGTAATCATAAGTCATTCTTCCATTGTTGACGTAAAAGTTATCTTTAATCGTGTTTTCATTGCAACGTTTAGGGCGTGTTTGATATTCACAAATAGGCACTGCTGATTGCTAAAACGGTTCCAGACAAGGCGTAAAACGACGGTAATGCTCGTGCCTTAACTAGATTTACAACACAGTATGGGGCAGTTTTAGCATCAGCTCCAATATAAACAGAAGGAGACAGGACTATTTTTTTGCCACTTCATTGTTAAAACATAGACGCTTAGAATGACTAAACTTACTATTTTTAACGTCGAACTGTCTAAAAAAATAGTCTCTGTCAGTGCCATGGTCGAATATCAAGCACGCCCTAACTTAAACACATTATTACTGGTTTTAATGTGGTTATATATAAGGAATAACGTGAATCACTATTGCTTTTAAGACAATAATAAAGCGAAAATGCTCACACATTCATCTAAATGGAGAGGTCAGTTGGATCAATTACGTGCCATCAAGTATTTCAGCAAAGTCGTAGAAACAGGCAGTTTTACTAAGGCAGCAAATGCATTCAAAGTGCCGCCATCCTCACTATCAAGACGAGTATCTGATTTAGAAAAGAGCTTGGGCGCGACACTGTTAAAGCGTTCGACCCGAATCGTTAAATTGACCGAAGTAGGGCAGGTTTATTATGACGATATGCAGCAAGTACTAGATCAGATCGAGCAAAGCAAAGAAACAGTACGCAGTTATCAAACGACGCCGATGGGACGGTTACGCATCAGCTCTATGGTGGGTTTTGGTGAAAAAAATACTGCTACCACTGTTGGATGAGTTTGGTAAGTTATACCAGAGATTGTATTGGATGTCAGTCTCAGTGATGAGCTATCAGCATTAGGACGTGACGATGTCGATATTGCGATTCGCGGGGGTTATGCACCAAATGAGCGAGTGCTTGCCATTAGGCTCATGGACAATGGTTTATTCCCGTTGCGTCGCCCAGTTATTTGGAGATGCATGGTACACCCAACCATGTGATGGAGTTAAAAGAACATAAAGGCCTGTATTTCAAAGCCCCAAACGGGCCAACGCCTTGGCTCTGCTATGTGGACGATCAGTGGCATGATGTATCAGGACCAACAGTGGCAATTTCAAACAACGGACCATGGCTTGCCAAAAAGGCTTGTGATGGTGAAGGGATTTTGATGTCCACTCGATGGGCACTATCCTCATATCTTGAGTCAGGGGCATTGCAAGAGATTAAATTTGAGCATCCATTAGCAATCACGCAGCACGCTGATATGGCCGTATATCTGCTGTATCAAAAGCAGCGCTATCTAGTACCAAAAGTAAAAGCCGCCGTAGACTTTTTGTTGAGAGGATAAAAGTAGGAAATGAGCGTTGATATAAGGGAAGTGTGCTAGTCAGCTTATTTGGGGTATGAGAGGTACTCAATGCAAATTAACTCCTTTTATGAGTACATCAAGTGACCTTTATAGTATGAGAATCATTACGTCTACATACACGTTCCGAAATCTGCATTGTGAGGTAATTTTGAAATTTAAAGATTTGATGGGTCTTCATTCAGATCAAGCAGGAAATATAGATATTGACGAACTGATCTTGAAACTGCCTAATACACCAAGAGATGTGTTAGAACAGTTCTATCGAGATCATGGACGTAAAGATCAGTTTCAAGAACAATACTCTGAATTAGACATTTATAATTTAAGTTGGGAGCTTATTAGTGTCACCTTTGACGAAATATCATGTGCTACAGTTTTTCCTGGTTTTCAAGAGTGGGTAAATACCTGCTATATAAAGTCTTGTGGCGTTTCTATAGATTCAGACTGGAAACTAATTGGGCATACAAAACAGACTGTAATGTACTGGGAGCATAATCGCACGTGGAAAAGAGCACCACTTTTTCTTGAGTTAGATTATGAGTTAGATTATGGGTTACATTTGGTCGAAGGTCACTCCAGATTTGGATGTTTAAAAGGACTTGTAAGCAAAGGGCTAATTCCTGAAAACAAAACCCATAAGGTATGGTTAGCAAAAAAATGTATAACTAACTCATTTACTTTATTGACCCTGCCCAAGATCCTCTAAAATAGCGCACTCTGCATTATCATCGCCTGCGCAATGATCAAAAGAATTCTGTAGAGAGTCGACCATCTCCTGCAATTGGGTTATTTTTTGGTTTAACGTTTCAATGTGCTCTTGTGTCAGTTGCTTAACATCTGCACTCTGACGATTGGCATTTTTGCGCAGATACAATAACTCTTTCATTTGCTTGGATGAGAACCCCAAGTCACGAGAATGTCTTAAAAAGCATAGGTCGTCTATATCGTCTTTAGAATACAAACGATACCCTGAGTTCGAGCGATTTACGGTTTCTAGCAAGCCAATCTGCTCATAGTAGCGAATCATTTTGGTAGAGATACCTGATTGCTTTGATGCTTGACCAATATTCATATTTATCCTCCTAACTTAAAAAGGGACTCAAATAACAAAAGGGTTTAACCATTAAGGTTTAAACTATATGGATATCCTTTACGGTTCTATATTCACTCTGTAGCGGTTTAGTAGTTCGCTGACTATACTTTGAAGTACTTGAGGCGTAACGCATTACCCAATACGAAAACGGAAGACAGCGCCATTGCACCTGCCGCAAAAATGGGTGAGAGCAGGATACCAAATGCGGGATACAAGACACCTGCGGCAATCGGGATCAAAGCAACATTATAAATAAATGCCCAAGCCAGATTTTGTCTGATATTACTGATGGTGGCTTTGCTCAATGCAATCGCGGTGGGCACACCTTGCAGACTACCTGACATTAGCACCACTTCAGCCGCCTCAATCGCCACATCTGTGCCTGTACCTATGGCCAATCCAACATCGGATTGAGCCAATGCAGGGGCATCATTGATACCATCGCCAACAAATGCCACTCGGCCATATTGTTCTTGCAACTGGCGTACTGCATCCACTTTTCCTTCAGGCAACACTTCTGCCACTACCTGATCGATATTTAATTTTGCGGCAATCGCTTGGGCTGTATGGCGATTATCACCTGTAATCATGGCTACTTTTAAGCCCAACTGATGTAGTGCGGCGATGGCGGCATGAGTCGTCTCTTTAATAGGGTCGGCAACGGCAATGATAGCGGCCAATTGCTGATCAATAGAGACATAGAGTGGGGTTTTACCTTCTTGCCCCAAACGTAGCGCATCTTGTTCAAAAGGCGTAACATCAAGACCCAATTGTTGCATATAACGATCCGCGCCAATGTGAATCACTTGTCCTGCCACGTTTGCTTGAATACCCAAACCTGTCATCGCCTCAAAATCAGTGATAGGCAGCAGTTGAATACTCTGTTGTTCTGCGGCTTGTACAATGGCTAAGGCAATGGGATGCTCAGATTTTGCTTCAACCGATGCCACCATACGTAGGACTTGTTCTTTCTCAAACCCTTGTTGGACTTGGAAATCCGTTAAGGTAGGTTTGCCTTCAGTCAATGTGCCTGTTTTATCAACGGCCACTACGCTCACATCCTGAAGCATTTGTAGCGCTTCACCTTTACGGAATAGCACACCTAATTCTGCACCACGTCCCGTGCCGACCATAATAGAGGTGGGAGTGGCCAATCCCATTGCACAAGGGCAGGCTATAATGAGCACGGCAACCGCATTGATTAAACCAAAGGTTAAGGCAGGGTCAGGGCCAAAAATCAACCAAACTATAAAGGTCAATGCTGATAAAAACATCACGGCTGGTACAAACCACAGGGTGACTTTATCCACCAATGCTTGAATTGGTAATTTAGAGCCTTGGGCTTGTTCTACCATACGAATGATTTGCGCCAATACAGAATCTTCACCAATGGCCGTGGCTCGAATATTCACGGTGCCATTTTGATTGATAGTACCGCCGACCACTTGATCGCCTGCTTGTTTTTTTCACAGGGACAGGTTCACCAGTAATCATAGATTCATCAATATAACTGTGACCGTCAACGACTTCGCCATCGATAGGCACACGCTCGCCTGGACGAATCTCAACGATCATTTGTGCGGTGACGTTTTCTACAGGGATTTCAATGATTTTGCCATCTTTCTGTACACGGGCCGTCTTTGCCTGCATGCCTACTAAATGCTGAATGGCCCCAGAAGTACGACCTTTAGCTTTTGCTTCAAAATAGCGTCCTAATAAAATCAAGCTCACAATCATGCAGCGGCTTCGTAATAGACGTGCACCGTGCCTTCAGGTAACGCTTGCGGGATAAAAGTCGCTATCAGAGAAAAGCCATACGCTGCGATGGTACCAATCGCTACTAGCGAATTCATATCTGGCGCAAAACGTAATAAGGCTGGCACACCTTTTTGATAAAAGCGTCGGCCTGGAAAGAGTAGTACCAATGTGGTCAAGACAAACTGTATTAGCCAACTTTGCTGAGTGCCAAGGTTATTCACCACCCACATATGAAAGGCGGGAATCATATGCGAACCCATTGCTAAAATGAATACGGGCAGTGACAACAGCGCAGAAAGTCCCAAATCTCGTTTAAGCTGATTTTGCTCCGTGGCTTTCTTATCTTGTCGATCACTTTGGTCTTGTTCTACCAGTTTGGCCTCGTAGCCCGCTTTTTTTAACGGCCTCAATCAATTCACTCGTTTTTATTTGAGCATCGCCTTTAATCCAAGCGCGTTCAGTCGCAAGGTTTACTGTGGCTTGTTGCACGCCAGCGACTTTGGCTAAGGATTTTTCTACTCGTCCAACGCAAGAGGCACAGCTCATGCCTTCTATAGATAGCTCGATAGGCTTGGTTTCAGTCACTTTATAGCCTGCGCGCTCTACCGCTTTGTTTAACTGGGCAACATCTAAAGGCTGCGATGAATAAACAGTCGCCTTTTCAGTTGCAAGATTTACCTCGGCGTTTTCAACATGTTCAATATTTTTTTAATGGTTTTTCGATACGCCCGACACACGAGGCGCAACTCATGCCTTCAGTGCTCAGCACTTCTTGATAAGTATGGGCTTTAGTATTTTTTTGTTTTCATAACAACCTCTGTCGTTTTTAACTATATTTTAATCTTATTTTCAAATCTATAGTGACAGCATATAGGTTGACATGATGGTAAGGTCAAGCAGATTTCTTTGGATACTTTTAAACCCGTTTATAGTAGCGCCTTATATTTATCGTTAAGTTCAAAATAGCTCGATTATGGTTTATTGTTGAAGGTATGGCGGCATTAATTCTAAAATAGGGCAGGATAAATGACTGATAATAAGATAAACTGCCCAGCGAGCACTGATAGGGTTCGATAACTCTCGATAGCTCTCGATCAATTCACTGTATTTGGCTACTAGCGAAGAAAATACCAATAATAAGAAATGCTGCTAGCAATGACAGAGTACACCGTCAACAGCAGGTAATATCAGCACCGTTAACATAAGACATTTATACAAGACCATTGATATTAAGGCACATCACTATGGAAGAAGTACCAAATACGATAGAACAAAGACCCGTATTCATGCCCAAAGTCAATAGTGACAATTTGGTAAAAACGGATATGGTTATGTTTGAGCGACATGTGGGATTTGCGACCAGACAAAAGAAAAAATCCATCAATGACTTACAGCAAGTCATTCGTAAAAAGTATGGGTTTAAGCATGTGTTAGAGCTGTCTAGTAAATCTGGTAATAAACTGAGTTTTCCGCTAAGTCCGTTTAGTTTAAAAATTACTGATGAGCATGATAGCAGTCCATATAGTGTCGAAAATGCTTTTCAAGCCAGTATGGTTTTTGAAGATGGTGGTCCTTATACGGATTTGCTTACCGCGCCACCAAGACAAGCCAGAAAGGATGAGCGATTGATGACCTCGGGCGAGCTCATTGGCTACAATTACTTTGGTATGGAATGGGGCGTAGAGCCGTTAACGACATTTTATGATTGGTTGTACGTGAATGCGCTCAAGCAAAACCCTCAGCTGCATGAGGAAGTGATTCAATATCAGGGATTTACTGATATTACCTTTAATCCTAAAAAAATCTATCCATAGTGCGGCGTATGCGTTGGCGCTTTTTGTGGCACTGCATAAAAGAGAATTACTCGATAATGTTGAAGACCCAATGGCATTCTATGACTTATGCAATAATTTTAAAATCAGCAATACTGAGCACCTATTAGAAGAAGGTTGGATCTGATTATTAAATCAGTGCTTGCTTAAGTTTGCTTGAACCGAAAGCCACGATACATAATGTGTCGTGGCTTTTTTTATGTCTCTATGTTTAAAGCTATATATTCTCATCCCAATACGGCGGCGTGCATAGTAGTTGGTCATAAAGTCGATAAAGCATCTGACTTTGTGAGGTAGTAGTTTTCTATGGGCGTAGACGGCATATAAGCCTAAAGGGCTAGGTTCATATTCTGGCAACACTACGACCAACTTGCCAGAGCTCAACGCTTCACTAGCAATAAAAGTCGGCTGTAATATCAATCCTCCGCCTGCAATAGCTGCTTCAACGAGTACGTCGCCATTATTACTATGAAAAACGCTATGTTCTTTGAATTGTTTGGTCTTTAGGTATTTGTAGATTTGACCCTTAGTTTCTACATTCATATAGCTATAATGCAAATAGCGATGCGACTCTAAATCCTCAAGTTGCTTAGGTGTGCCATGAGCTTTGAGGTACTCGGGCGAGGCGCATAACACCACGCGAATCGGAGCAATCTGCTTGGCGATAAGTGACGAGCTTTGGAGCTGTCCGATACGCAGGGCAATATCAAACCCTTCTTCAACGATATCTACTTTTCGATCACTCAACTGCAGATCAACGGTAACTGAGGGGTAGCGCGCCTGAAAATCAGTGATGAGTTTCGCCATATGCTTTAAGGCAAAGGACACGGGAGCACTGATTCGCAGGACGCCTTTAGGATGCTGCTGTAAGCCGCCTAGCTGCGATGCCATCTCATCAATACTCAATAAAATCTGCTGCGCATGCGTAAAGTATTGACTGCCAGCTTCAGTGAGGCTGACTTTGCGCGTAGTGCGGTTGAGCAGGCGAGTATGCAGTTCCTCCTCTAGCTTTGCCACATACTTGCTTACTAGCTGCGGCGAGAGCTGCATCGTAATTGCCGCTTTACTAAAACTGCCTTCTGTTACTACCGCGACAAAAGCGCGCATGGCATCGATTCTATCCATATTTATTCCTATATTTCTCTTGATATCAAATCCACTATAAACAGTATGTTGATAATTATTCAATATAAATGAGCTTACTCTTTTATAGCGTTGATAGTAAAGTGTGCCTATATCATTTTCGACACTATTTATTTTAATCATACCTTATGGAGTAAGCATCAATGAAATCATCACTATTAGATACTATTTTGTCATCAAAAGCTGGAGTGGCGGCCTTAGTGCTTCGGGTACCCGTTGGCTGATTTTAGCAGCCCATGGCGCCCAAAAATTATTTGGTTGGTTCGGTGGCAATGGACTGGCAGGTACGGCTCAATGGTTAAGCAGTATGGGTATGGAGCATGGCTACCTGATGGCAATACTCGCAGGCGGTGCTGAGTTCTTCGGTGGTCTGGCTATGGTATTAGGTTTGCTAACCAGACCGGCCGCTTTAGCCGCAGCTTTTACCATGTTGGTGGCTATTTTTTTCTGTCCATATCAGTAATGGGCTGTTCGCTGATAATGGTGGTTATGAATACGCGCTAACATTGATGGTGGCTTCGCTTGCTCTAGCTATTCAAGGTGGCGGCTCCCTCAGTATGGATAAGGTATTGTCAGAAAAATTAGGATAGGTTTTATAGTTGTAAATAGCTTTATTCAATTTTCGTGAATAAAGCTGTTTGAAAATAGCCATTTAAGACAAGCAACAAGGAGAAAGCCATGACAACACTTTTATCTAATGAGTCAGTCAGCCAGCCTGTATTGTTTATACCGCATGGTGCAGGGCCGTGCTTTTTCATGGATTGGCAACCAGCGGATACGTGGTATGAGATGGCAACGTTTTTAAAGAGCATTTCTGCTCGTTTGCCTGAGCGACCAAAGGCTATCTTAATCATTAGTGCGCATTGGCAGACAGCTGAATTTAGTATCACCGCTAGTAAGCAACCTGACCTCATTTATGATTATTATGGCTTTCCTGAACATACTTACAGTTTGACTTATCCAGCCTCAGGCGCACCAGCATTGGCGGAGAAAGTCAGTAGTCTACTGACAGAGGCAGGGGTAAGCAATAAACAAGATGCGGAGCGTGGGTTTGATCACGGGGTATTTATACCGCTCAAGCTAATGTTCCCTGAGGCAGATATTCCAGTGGTCCAACTATCCCTGCGTCATGATTTAGACCCACAAGCGCATTTGGCTGCTGGTCAGGCATTGGCGTCATTGCGTACAGAGGGTGTGCTAATCATCGGTAGCGGCATGAGCTTTCATAATATGCGCGGTTATGGCGATACCAGTTTTACTGAATCATCAGAGCATTTTGATGAATGGCTAACGAATACTGTAGAATCAGCAGATTCGGATAAACGACTCACGGCCTTGGCCAATTGGAAAAATGCTCCTCACGCGCTTGACTCACATCCGTTAGGGGCAGAGGAGCATTTGTTACCGCTTATGATAGCGGTGGGTGCAGCAGGACGTGACAAAGGGCAAAAGATTTACTCCCAGCAAGTGCTAAAAACGCAATTGTCTGCCTTTCAGTTTGGGTAAGTATTCTAAAAAGCATAGATCACAGTGTTTCAGCGTAATTGTCAAAAATAAAACATCCTTTGAATCTCAGAATCAAAGGATGTTTTAGGTTAATACAGCAATTATTAATGGCATATCAAATTAGAGATAACGTCGCTTATTATTCGTAGTTTGCCACCACATTATTTCCATCAAGTTTGAATTTAAAAACTTTCGATGTCGTTTCAAAGTTGGCTATAGCTAAGTTAATTACTATAGATTTCTCAACTGCTCAATCAACCAACGATGTATGCCGCTGTCGTTGTACGTGGATGCCATGCCGCGATGACTTTAAAAGTGGGGGGCAACGCTTCAATCTTAAGCTCTTTGACCTTGCTGCTCGGCAACAATCGCGAAGGATAAAACGCAATCATGTCAGTGGTGTGCAAAATATCTGGTACAGCCGAAAAGCTAGGAACCGACATCACAATATTTCGTTTTAGACCTTTTTCTGCAAACCATTGATCATGAGAGCCACGTAAATTGGCACGCGAGGGTGACACGACTAGCTGCGCGTGTGCAGCCACTTGCGCCAGCGTTAATGGCTCTGTGGCAAAGGTATTTTCACAACCTGTCACGCATAAATGCTGTTCTTCAAACAGAGTGACATACGATAAGTTATCAGGGATAAATTCGGGAAAGGTAATCAGCAAATCAAGCTCGCCTGCTGCAATCAGCTGATTGATATTGTCCGAGGCAAAATCACGGACGATTAACTTCAGATCTGGTGCATCGCGTCGCGTAATATTAAACAATTGCGGTAATAATGCCTGTGTTGCATAGTCAGTCGCACTAATCGTAAAGACGCCTTTATATGTGTGCGGCATAAAAATCTCTGGCTCTAACAAATCTTCCAACTGCTTTAATATATGGTCAATAGGTTGCTGCATCGATAGCGCTTTTGGTGTTGCCACCATGCTATTGCCTTGACGAATAAACAAACGATCATCAAACACCTCACGTAACTTGCGTAACTGCTCACTGATGGCTTGTTGGGTCAGCCCCATTTTGCGTGCGACTTGCGACAAGTTTTTTTAGATCAAGTAGCGCCTGCAATACTCTAAGTTGCTTGATATCGAGCCGATTCATACCATTCATAATTTCATACCATTAATAATTGTATCTTAAACAAGAAACGGTTGTTTCTAATTGTACCTGCAAAACGCTATGCTGACCAACATTGCTTAAGTAGCCACTAAATGAGCTACTAAGCATTAAAACAGGCTCAATACATTCAATAATAAGCCATCAGCTGCTTTAAAAGAGATACTTATGACACAAACTATTCCAGATACAAAGACATTATTTTCCTCTGTAGCACTTGGGCCTTATACGCTCAACAACCGTATCGTAATGCCGCCATTGACACGCTCTCGTAGCACGCAACCTGACAATATCCCTAATGACTTAATGGCCAGCTATTATGCACAGCGTGCGTCAGCAGGCTTTATGGTGACGGAAGGTACGCAGATTGAGCCAAGAGGTCAAGGTTATGCTTGGACGCCAGGTATCCATTCATCAGCCCAAATTGAAGGTTGGAAAAAAAGTCACGCAAGCAGTACATGACAAAGGCGGTATTATTTTTGCTCAGCTTTGGCATGTAGGCCGTGTGTCGCACACCAGCTTGCAGCCTAATGGTGCTCAGCCGGTAGGGCCGTCTGATATTACCGCTGATAACGTCAAAGTATTTATTGAAACAGGTCCAGGTGCAGGTGCATTGGCTGATCCAAGTGAGCCACGCGCTCTCAGTACCGATGAAGTTGGTGAGTTGGTAACGATGTATGCGGCCGCTGCGCGCAATGCATTGGAGGCGGGTTTTGATGGGGTAGAGCTGCATTGTGCTAACGGTTATTTGGTCAATCAGTTTATCTCTGAGCACACCAATCACCGTGATGATCAATATGGTGGGTCGTTGACCAATCGTTTGCGCTTCTTAAAAGAAATCGTCGCTGCTGTCAGTGATGTGGTGGGTGCTGATCGTTTAGGCGTACGCTTTGCGCCATTATTTGCGAGTACGGATGAGACGCGCGTGTATTTAGGCTTGGTAGAGTCAGATCCCCATCATACCTATGTCGAAGCAGTCAAATTGCTTGAGCAAGCGGGTATTGCTTATTTGTCCATTGCAGAAGCTGATTGGGATAATGCGCCTGATTTACCAGACACTTTTTATCAAGCAGTCAGAGAAGAGTTTTCAGGCCGTATTATTTATGCTGGCAAGTACACGGTACAAAAAGCTGTGAACATTTTAGAAAAAGGCTACGGTGATTTATTCGCGTTTGGTCGTCCTTTTATCGCCAATCCTGATCTGCCAGAGCGTATTGCCAATAACTGGCCATTGAATGAAGTAGATCCTACCACGATGTATGGTGGTACTGATGTGGGCTACAGTGATTATCCTTACTATCAAGAATAGCAAAGTACATAAACAGTGACTGAGATAAGGCCATTAATACTAATGGCCTTATTTTCATTTATAAATTTGTGACTTGTTGGATATTCACAGACAGTCAATCTTTAAGCGACAATTATTGTTTTTGTCGCTTAAAGGTTTTTCTTTTATCGTTTTATCAATAGGTAGTAGGCAATGAATCAGAATTCCAAAGACAGACTTATACGCATATTGATAGGATATGTCGGACTTTATCCAACGCTCCTAATCGTATTGACGTTATTGAAGCCTGTGACCCAAGGATTAAGCCTGCCAGTGGTGGTATTAATTGAAACCATCATACTCGTTCCATTGACACAGCTAGTTTCCTTCCCACTAGCAGGCTGGGTCATTGAGCGTCTGAGCAGAAAAAAAAGTAATCGCTTTTCGCAGCGTTCACTGGTACACCATTCTCTTATTCAAGCTCATCAATCAACTGTTTCATTTCATCAATTTCACGTTTTTGAGCTTTTATAATATCATCAGCAAGCTGTTGCACACGCGGATCTTCAATATCAGCGCGACTACTGGTGAGAATGGCAATCGAGTGATGCGGTATCATCGCCTGCATCCAATCGACTTGATCGACAGTCCCTTGAGATCTAACGCCCCAAATACCAACTACAAACATCAATACACTTAGACCATAGATCATCAAATTGACCTTGGTCTTCTTATACATATTGGTCATAAATGCCAACATGACGACTGCCATACCGGCACCCATGTATAGCGCCATATAAGCTCGGGTTTCACTAAAGTAAATGTGATCCCACTGGTAGGTATTGAAGTACATCATGATATACATGATGACAGTCGATGTCAGAATCATTAAGGTAAATTTTACATAAGGGTTCATATTTTTTTGCTTAGCAGCTTCCATGATATGACCTCCATTGTTTTGTTAAATTAAAATGGGTAGACAGTTAAAACCAGAATTTAACCCCCGCAGTCAAACTACTGCTATCAACTGATTCATTTTCTTGACGTCTTTGGCCACGAGCCTTGCCAAGCGCTGTCTCATAACTAACACCTACATAAGGGGCTAGCTGGCGACTGAACGTCTCGTAAGTCAGCCTAACCTCAGCTTCCATCTCATTAAAGCCCTTGGTAATACCATTATCATGGTCATCTTTACTAAAGGCAGTCAGTCCAACCTCCGGTATGACTACCCAATGCTGATCCAAACGCCATTCGTACTCTGCGCCCAGATCAAGACGAAGTTGACCATCGGTATATAAGTAGGCTCTCGCATCCGTTTCTATAAAATAAGGCGCGGTACCGACAATACCTGCCATTACGGCAGCGTTGTCGTTTTCAGTATCGTAAGCGACACCAGCTTCACCATTCCAAAAAAATGCTCAGTGGTTTCCAATAAGCAAGGGAGCTTAAGCTATCGATTCCTTTATCATCTTTAGTCTGAGCACTACCTTCCGTGCGTAGTCTTATACGATTGCTATCAGTACCATACCAACCCGTCGCCTCAAAGTTGATTTGGTCTTCATCAAACTGATAGCCCAAGTCGTCTACTGACACTCCCCATAATGGCATGCTGTCCATCATCATTGGCTTACCATACTGTCCGTAGGGAACCCCATTTGAATAGTCTGGACTGCGAGCATCAGCTGGTGGCTGCCCGCCTTGCATACCAGATATATCCATACTGCCATGATCCATGCCACTGTGATCCATATCAGACATATCGCCCGACATATCCATGCTGCTGTGATCCATATCAGACATATCGCCCGACATGTCCATGCCGCTATGATCCATATCAGATATATCACCTGACATATCCATGCCGCTATGATCCATACCAGACATATCCATGCCACTATGATCCATATTCGACATCTCAGCAGCTGTTGCAAAAGAGGATGTGAGCAAGACTAGCGATGACAAACCAATGAATGACAGGTTTTTCTTAGATATTTTCATAATAAGCCTCATATTCGAAGGTTTGTTAAACGACGGCAACTTCTCTGAACATGCCGGCTTCCATGTGATAAAGCAGATGGCAATGCCACGCCCATCGTCCAACTTCTCCCGTCACATCAAAGCTAATCTTTTGCGCTGGTTGAACTACAATCGTATGTTTACGTACTTGAAAGTCTCCAGATGGCGTGCGCAAGTCGCTCCACATACCATGCAGATGCATAGGATGGTTCATCATCGTGTCATTGACTAAGGTAATACGCACACGCTCGTTTGGCTTAATATTGACAGGCGTTGCATCCTTAAACATGACACCATCTAAAGCCCAAATATAGCGCTCCATGTTACCCGTTAAATGTAGCTCAATCTCTCGGGTAGGCTTACGCTGCTCTACAAATATGGCCTCATCGACAGAGCGCAGCTGACTATAATTCAGTACGTCACGATTGATATTACGCAGGTTGATACCGGGATCATCTAGGTTCATACGTGGACTGTCGACACGCATATCAGATTTAAAGTCATACTCGGTCTTGGCATGCTTTGCTTTGTAGCTTTATCACCCATCGCACCCATCATATCGGCCATGGTCAGCCATTCGATCTGATCCATAGCAGGTATTGCAGCACGAGCGCCTTTCTTGGTCGCAAGCGTGGTCGCGACATAGCCTGAACGATCGATATTTTGGGCAAATATGGTATGTGCATCTTGAGTAGCGTGACGATGACATCATAGGTCTCAGCCACGCCAATGCGGAAATCATCAATCGCAACAGGTGCGACATCAATACCATCTGTTGCCACCACAGTCATTTTGAGACCCGGTATACGCACATCAAAAATGGTTTGCGCTGAAGCATTGATAAAGCGTAATTTAACGGGCTGTCCTGCTTTTACTAGCTTTGTCCAATTAGCCGCTGTGGTCTTACCATTCATCAGATAGGTAAAGGTCTTTTCGCCAGATAAATCAGTAAAATCCGTCGGCATCATGCGCATCTGATTCCACATTTTGCGCTTGTCATAAGCGGCTTCTAAATCTGTTGCGGCGATATCAGACAATAGTTTTTTTTGAAATCTGGCAGATGATAATTATCAAAGTCAGCGCGCTGTTTGAGCAATTTCAAGAGATTGTGCGGATCGCGGTGCGTCCAATCACTCAGCACGATTACATGGTCTTCCTCGATAGGATGACGCTCACGGCCTTTGGGTTCAATGACGATAGCACCAAGCATACCGGTTTGCTCTTGAAAGCCACTGTGTGAGTGATACCAATAGGTGCCTGATTGTTTAAGTTTGAATTTATAGGTAAAGGTGCTGTTCGCGGGAATACCATCGAAACTGATACCTGGCACCCCATCCATCTCAAAAGGTACCAGCAAGCCATGCCAATGAATAGAGGTTGACTCATTCATCTGGTTATGAACACGGATAGTTACGGTATCGCCTTCACGCATCTTTAGCGTTGGTGCTGGTAGCGAGTCATTAATCAGTGTTGCCATACTCGACTTGCCATTGACAGTGACGGGCTTCTTGCTGACATACAGATCAAACTCATTCCCAGTTAAGATAGGTACGATATGGTCGGCTTTATCACTGTTGATGGCTACATTCTGCTGGCCTTTACCGAGCGCACTATTGGCAATAGACGGTAGGGTGGACAGCATGGATGCCCCTAACAAGGTAGAAGATCCTGTCAAAAAAACGCCTGCGGTTAAACATAGTTGTGTTCATAATAATTCACCTGATTTATATCTATAAAGTGAGAGTCGAGTCTATATTTATCAGCTAAGTCTATGACTTTGGCCGCTTATTAATAGAGCTGGATAAGCTATTTAAACGACAACCAAGCTAGATTTGCTGCTGCGGTGAGTCAATAGTTGCATAAATAGCTGTTGAGCCATCTTTATTAAGCTGCATCACTTTATATGGCATAAATTTATCTTGGTATTCCATACCTGGGCTACCGACTGGCATGCTCGGGACAGCAAGGCCAATCGCATCACTTGGCGGGTTTTTTTAGGAACTGCGCCATATACTTAGCAGGGACATGACCTTCAAATACGTAGCCATCAGTAGTGACGGTGGTATGGCAAGAGCGCATTTGCTGCGGTACGCTGTATCGCTCTTTAAACAAGGACACGTCTTCGACATTCTGTGCAGTTGCGTTTAAACCATGACCTTCGGCATAACCGACCCATTCTTTGCAGCAGCCACAATTCGCATCTTTATAGACGGTGGCTGAGATATTTTTTAGGATAGTTGATTGGGTATCTGAAGGAGCGCTGACTGGCATTATTTCAGCTGTTGGTTGCTCCGTGTGCGTAGCAACAGTTGGCTCAGTCGCTGGTGTTGAGTCAGCAGCAGCGGAGTTAGGTTGACTACAAGCGGCAATCGTTAACGATAACGGCAATACCACGATCGCCGAGAGCACACGGCCAGATATCAGATTATGTTCATTAATAAATCTATTAGTATAGCGTCTCATAAAACCACTCCCGAGCGTCTGTCTGACGATTAAATATTATAAAAATTAGAGCCACATCACTGGACAAAATAGTGCTAGCAAAGCTTAAAACTCAAATCGCAAAAAGCAGCACTATTGAGCACTGCATTTTGTACAAAAAATCAATGTTGCATGCCGGATCCATCACCTGACATATCCATCTCACCATCAAATGACATATCCAACATACTATCGTCTAACCGAATCGTTAGCATGGTGTACTGGTTTTCATTTAAGTTAGGTAGCGATCTAATAAAAGCAATCATCGCCCATATTCTGTCATCATCGTGAGTAGCGCCCCAAGCGGGCATGCCAGACGCCATAATGCCATGTTTAATCGCCCAAAAGCTTTGTCTGGCACCAGCCTCGTTTCGATAGCGCTTAACGATATCCGCCTGAGTAAAGTTAGGAGGCTTGTACATACCGCTATTTAAATCTGTGCTGTTGACGCCAGGAGATAAATGACAGCCTGCACACATATCTTTGTAATCTGCACCGCCCGAGCTGATCATCTCCGCCTTTTTTTTAAATTGGGAACCAAAATATTCTTACTGGCATGTTCAATCGAGCGTGTGCGGGCAGTTTCTAAAAAAATCGTAAACCAGCGGACTATGAGCTCGATCAGCACCGATATTTATCATGCCACTAGTCACCACCATAAAAATGCCCACAATAGCGACAAAGACAGTAAACAGTATTCCTAGTAAAAACTTCATAGGTTTGTCCTAAAAATCCATTTTATTTAATATCCCATTACTGCTTGATCAGCTTCTCTGACAATATAGTCAAGTCTATATAAATCCGCTACAGCGTCATCCTCGCTAAGCATATTAATGTATAACTTGCACTCGGTTTCCTTGTATCGAAATTATATTGAACTGACTATAGTATTGAACTTATAAATTGATATTTAAGAATCGCTATCGCTGCTCACACAGTGCTTTTGGTACATCGCTTTCATTTTGCTCATGTTAGCCATCATGGCTTTCATAGCAGGATCATTCATATCCATTTTGCTATGATCCATTTTTTTTGCATCATCTGCATATGCTTTTGCATTTTCTCACAGTTCATTTGGTCTTTTTCAGCGTGCATTTTGGGATCGTGTGCCAACGCAGAGGTTGAAACAACTAAGGCTATAGCAGTTGCTACGATTGATTTAGAAAGTGGCATTGATTTGAGCAGTGGCATTGGTTTGAATAATGACATGGTAAATCCTTATTTAAATTGGTATGTAGTCGAAAAGACTTTAAGATATTAAGTTACTTTAAAGCATACTTTAGTGATTCTGACAGAGAGATGACGGTAAGATTACAATTCTGTCATCTTACTAT
Organism: Psychrobacter sp. JCM 18901; assembly: GCF_000586435.1. Classification (GTDB taxonomy): domain Bacteria; phylum Pseudomonadota; class Gammaproteobacteria; order Pseudomonadales; family Moraxellaceae; genus Psychrobacter. The sequence continues at coordinate 29,250 of NZ_BAWH01000019.1, read as the reverse complement.
TTATGGTTTTTAATGTTGTCAGTAATCCTTTAGTATGACATCAGAGCTGATATCACTTATCGCTACCATATTTGTTAATGAAGTATTTTTCAGACTGTAGATGTTGATCTTTGTGTTCAATCTCACAAGCCACTCTCGCATCGATATAGCTTTTCATTTGTGAATTTGAGAGCTGAGCATCGTTATGATCCAAGTTTTTTTGCAAACTCAGTCACAGCGTCGCAGTTGTTGATGATTGAAGTGCTTAGATCAATCGTATGCGCATTGGCAGTGGTAGTACCGATAAGTACAGATACCGAAAGCAGTACTACTTTTTTTGAACGAACCATAAATTTTCATATAAAACCTCTTTCGTAAGTTGTTTACATTGATTACCGATAAAAATAATTCATAGTAGCTAGGGCGTGTCCTCATTTTAAAAATGGTGATAAAAATGAGATAAATTGCCGTCAAACGAGGAAAATAGTGCAGATAATATCGAGATATTGACCAATTATTTGACGATGTTTGGCAAAATTTAGCTGTTTTTAGCCATTTAGAGACACTCGTTTGAATTGAGGGCACGCCCTAAGTATTGGATAGTAGCTAAGTATTGAAACGAGCACCTATGTACCGTTTATATAGATTAGCAAAATAAAACTGACAGTCTGATTACGAGCACATGACATCTTTGTCCGCTACCAGTCAATATTGTCACCTGTGCTGGTTAGAACGTTAAACAATCATGACCGTATTGAGGAATTACAATGAAAGTACTGCTGGTAGAAGATGAATTGAAGCTTGGCGAGTATATAAAAAAAGGCTTAACCGAAGCTGGGTTTATCGTGGATCATCAGCTAACAGGATTAGATGGCTATCATGCATTGATGACGGAAGAATTTAGCGTGATATTGATGGATGTGATGCTGCCTGATGTTAGTGGCTTTGAGCTGGTGCGTAATTACCGAGCGGCTGGCAAGCATACGCCTGTGCTATTTCTAACCGCAAAAGATGACTTAAGTGACAAGATAAAAGGGATTGAGATTGGTGGCGATGATTATTTGACCAAGCCTTTTGCCTTTGCAGAATTGATCGTCAGGATGAAAAGCTTATTACGACGTGCCAATCAAGCCGACTATCAAAGTACGATTATGCAAATAGCGGATCTTAAGATGGACATCGGCAAGCGTACGGTGCATAGAGGAGATAAGCCTATTAAGCTCACGGCAAAAGAGTTTTCCTTACTACAGTTTTTATTAGAGCGCCGCGGTGAAGTGCTTCCACGCTCAATCATCGCCTCCCAAGTATGGGATATGAACTTTGAAAATGATACCAATGTGATTGATGTGGCGATAAGACGTCTTCGTATAAAAATAGACGATGATCATGACGCAAAGCTGATTCATACGGTGCGCGGGATGGGCTATCGGTTAGAAGCTGTCGATACAGCGCTTGATAGCCAACCATCTCACGAAGCTGGCAATGTCTAATATGAAATATAGGTTTGATAATCGGCGCTTGCCACTATTATGGCGTACTGTGTTGCTGCTCACGATATTTGTTGTTATATCACAGGTTATCATTTATATATGGATACAGCGTTCTGTTAAAGGCCATTTCGAGCAAATGGACGCTGAAATTATGACTCATGCGGCTTTTAATCTACGTAAACGAGTGATAGAACCTAGTAGCCCTATAACTTCCCAAACCCTACCTAGCTCTCAAAATCCATTGGATAGTCAACAGCCGCTAAGAGCGGCACCTGACGTAATGCCTGATGGAGATACTTCTACCGCAGCGATATCAGATGAAGCTGATCATCAGCATTCTTCTTGGCTAGATTACGATCTAAAAACCATTATCGCTAATAAAGAAGGGCAGATACTGTCTAGTACCCCCAATAACTTTGCTCAAGAGCTAGGGGAAGGATTTAATCTGTCATCACTGAAACAAGATAATGATAAGCAACAGTTTGTGATGAATATCAACAGCCGATACTATCGAGCAATGGTCATTGAAGACGACAAAATGCTCGCGCTTATCGCATTGCCTATAGATGTGCATCATCAGTATTTATTACAGTTCAATCGTCAGCTTAGTATGATTTTGTTCGCGATTACCTTGTTGCTCGTATCAGTAGCGGCGCTGGGTGTGTATTGGGGTTTTGCACCTTTGGCGACCATCGTCCAAAAAAATGAAAACAATGAATCCTGACAGATTGGATGATAGAGTCACGGTCAGTGATATGCCGTTAGAGCTGCGACCATTAGCAGAATCTTACAACTCAATGATGGCCAAGCTTGAAAGTAATTTTGAATCATTGTCACGGTTTTCAGACAATATCGCCCATGAGCTGCGCACTCCAATAGCGACACTCAGCACGCAAACGCAAGTCATGTTAAACAAACCGAGAGCTAGTGATGAATACATTGAGCAGCTACACCATCAGCATGACACCTTAGAGCAGCTATCGGCCATGATAAATAATATGCTGCTGCTAGCAAAAACCCAAAAAGGATTGAGTGACTCGCAAATCAGTCACGTGGATACGGACAGTTTAATCACCAAGCTCGTTGATTACTACGAAATGATTGCAGAAGACCGAGGTATCGCTATTGAAACCAAAGGTGAGTTCAGCGCTGTTTTAGGAGATAAAAGTTTATTACAAAGGCTCTTTGCTAATCTGATATCGAATGCGATTTATTATGCTGCTCAAGATAGCGTTATAACCATTAGTGCAGATAGAGTAAACTCAGATGAGATGGTGGGTACAACAATAAGCAGTCTTCAACAATCAAAACAAGCTATTTTACGAATGACCATCACTAACCAATTAGATGAGCCGTTGACACAAAGTGAGGCAGATAAGTTGTTTGAGCGCTTCTATCGACATCATAAAACAATAGATCGCCACACAGGAACAGGTTTGGGTCTATCTATCGTACAGTCTATCGTTGGGGCGCATAATGGTAACGTCAGTATTACTATAAAAGACGATGATTACTTTCAAGTAAGTGTCGAGTTATTAGCAGAGGTTTAATCTTTTAGTAGCCAACGCTAAATATTCAACCTGAACAGATAGATTTGATAGGTTATTGCCTTGAAAACGAGCTGATAATGACCAAGTAAATGTATGTCTAGTGCCCAATATAAAGCTAGAGATTATTACAAGGCAATAGGTAGAACAGTAAGTCGATAACGAACATAATACTTAAAACACAATCATAAAAATCAATTAGGGAATGACTATGCATATCACAGCTAATTTTGATGCAGGCAACATTGACATTATTAATGCAGACAACAAAAAAAGACATTCAATTAGCGATTCGTCCAGATGTTGGCGGCGAGTTTTTTCAGTGGTTTAACTTTCGTTTGTCAGGTCAAATAGGGGAGCAGTATGTTCTCAATATTCTGAATGCAGGAGAGGCGTCTTATCTAGAAGGGTGGGAGAACTACCAAGCGGTGGCTTCTTATGATCGTCAGCATTGGTTCCGTCTGCCAACCTCTTATAAAGATGGCAAATTGACCATCGTGGCAGAGTTAGAATGCGAAACCATTCAGATTGCGTATTTTGCGCCTTATAGCTATGAGCGTCATCAAGATTTATTGGCCGCCGTGCAAGTGCATCCGCTAGTGACGTTAGAGCATCTAGGCGAAACGCTTGATAAACGTGACTTGACCCTAGTCAAAATAGGTGACGGTGCTGCCCACAAGCGCAATATATGGATTACTGCTCGTCAGCATCCAGGTGAGACGATGGCTGAATGGCTCATTGAGGGTTTGTTGTATAGCTTGTTAGATAGTGATAATGCGACTGGCAAACAGTTGTTAGACAAGGCCAATTTTTATATTGTTCCTAATATGAACCCTGATGGCAGTGTGCGTGGACACTTGCGTACTAACGCTGCCGGAACCAACTTAAATCGTGAATGGCAAAGTCCAAGCTTAGACAAAAGCCTGAAGTATTTCATGTGATTAATAAAATGGAAGCGACAGGCGTGGATCTATTTTATGATGTGCATGGTGATGAAGCATTGCCGTATGTATTCCTCGCTGGGTCACAAGGGACGCCAAGCTACAGTGACCGTCTTGCTGGACTACGTGATAAGTTTTCAGAGGTATTAAAGTTAGCCAGTGCCGACTTTCAGTCTGAGATTGGCTATGAGGTCGATGCACCAGGTGCTGCCAATATGACCGTTGCCACCAATTGGGTAGCAGAGCGTTTTGATTGTCTTGCTAATACGTTAGAGATGCCATTTAAAGACAATGATAATCTGCCCGATGAAGAGATGGGTTGGTCACCCGAGCGTTCTATCAAGTTAGGGGAAGCATCACTGGTAGCAATGCTAGCTGTGGTGGATGACTTACGATAACTATAGAAAAAAGAAAATAGAAAGCTGCTAATGATGGCTGAGTGTTTTAGTGGTCATCGTTAGCAGCTTCTTTTCATTTTCACATTCGCCAATAACAGCCCTGATAAGATCAACATCATGGCCAGCATCTTCCACCAAGTCACCACTTCTCCTGTGAGTAGTACTGAGGTCACCATACCGAATACGGGCACCAATAGTGCAAACGGCATAACCTTGGACGCGGTATTTTGACTGAGTAAGTGTGCCCACAGACCAAAGCCAATTAAGGTTGAGATATAGACGATAAACCCAAGTGAGAGCCAAGACTTGAGTGATGCTTCAGTAAACGTCGCCATCTGCCATGCATCAGTCTCAAATGTAAGAGAAGATATCGTCAACATCACGCAAGCAATGAGACCGCCCCAGACTACCAGCGCTAGCGCAGACAGAGCAGAGGCTTTATTTTTTTCAGTGCTGGATGTAGCAACAGATACCCTTGTTCCTTGCTGCATCGCTTTTAGAGCCGTTTGCTCTGACGCTTTTTCTGAGGTCTGTTTTGATGCTTGCTTGGAGGCAATATTACCAAAGCTCCAACCGATGGCCGCAATCAAAATACAGATGAACCCTGCCAAAGGCATATCACCGCCAAGGTTTAGCGCAATCACGCTGAGTCCTAGTACACCGACCAACATACCGACGATTTGCATACGGCTGACTGCTTCACCCAATATAAAGTACGCTAGCAATACCGTGATAAAAATCTGAATTTGTAGCAGTAGTGCCGTCAGCCCCGGGGATGAACCCAGATGCATTGCTGTAAATACAAAGGCGTACTGCATGACAAATGTACCGATAGCATAGATAAACAAGGTACGGTTGAATTTAGGCGGCTTTAGAAACAAAACCAATGGCACAGCAGTAAAGAAAAAACGCAGAGCAGTAAGCATCAATGGCGGAAAGCTCTCAAGACCCCACGCAATAAAAGTAAAATTTACGCCCCAGATAAAGGTAACCAGTATAGCCAATGCAGTATATATAGGGGACATATGAGCTATCCTAGAGAAATAGTATCCGTTGTCGGGAGTGGTTATATTTAATTGTGTTCAGCTTATGTTTAGGCTTAGAATTATAGTCGAAAGGTCAATATATAATAAGAAGGTACTAGCACTATAGTCGATTCAATTTAAAAGTAGTACAAGGCAACCGAGTGTAGATGTACATGTGATACTTCAAGCGAGGTTAACGCTGTAATACTTTATAGTGGAATGACTATATAAGTCTCTGATTGATTAGTCTAACGATTGAGCCAATACCTCGAAAATTTTTGAATGGCTCATCTGCGCCACATTGAACCGCATAAAATTTTCAGCATTGTCCGATTGGCTAAAAACATTGCCCGGTGCCAATACCACACCTTTGGATAAACAGCGATTGGCCAATTCGGTCGCATTATTATTCTTAGGTAATCGGCACCATAGGAACATACCTGCTTGTGGGAGCAGCCACGGTACGATGCCTAATTTGGCCAATCGTGGTAGCGTATGAGTACGCGCGCTTGCCAGCCGAGTATGGATATCATTCATATGCTTACGGTAGCCGCTATCAGTCAATGCTGAGAACACAACCGCCGCTGCTAACTGACTGCCACCAAAGCCAGTCGCTATCTTTAAATCTACCAAACTCTCAACCCACTCTGTAGGCGCTGCAATATAACCACAGCGTAGGGATGCTGATAACGTTTTAGAAAAACTGCCTATATAGAATACTCGTGATAACCCATCCAAAGCCGCCAATCTCGCCGCAGGCTTGACTTCAAAATCTGCAAAAATATCGTCTTCGATAATGTACAAATCAGCAGTCTGAGCCAATTGTAATACACGGTATGCCGTAGCAGGTGATAACGTTGCGCCCGTAGGATTATGAATGGCAGCATTGGTGATGTACAGGCGCGGCTTATGCTCATCTAAAATCGCTGCAAAGGCCTCTACATCTGGACCATTGGGCGTATAAGGGACACCAACCACTTTGACTCGATGGGCAAGCAGCTGTGCTCGAAAGTTAAAATAACAAGGATCATCGACGACAACTGTATCACCTGGTGTCAGTAAAAATCGAAAAATCAAATCTATCGCCTGAGTGCCTGAATCCGTCAATATGACCTGTGACGGTTCTGCATTGATACTCAATCCTGCCATACGCCGCGTGAGTAGTTGACGCAATGCTAACAGTCCTAGCGGCGTTGCATACTCACTGATAATAGACGCGTCAGCTTTTGCTACATTTCGCAGACCACGGCGCATACCTGCTTCAAACAGCCAGTCCGCTGGTAACCAGCCGCAGCCTGGCTTTAATGCACCATCGGGCGGCTCCAGCGATTGCCGCGATACCCACAATGGATCTACCACTCGATCAATTTTTGGTGCTATATCTGTCAATGATAGCGGCGCTGTCGTCTCTGCCACATAAAACCCTGCACCAGGACGGGAATAGATCATTCCCTCAGTTTGCAGGCGTTCATAGGCCTCAACCACGGTAGATGGTGAGAACCCATAATCTTTGGCAGCGGCACGGACGGAGGGTAGTCGCGACTCTGGCATATAGATAACGGTTGCTATTTTCTCTTTTACGTCAGCCATGACAACTTCGATACGTGTTAGCTTTTTATTCATATTTTTTACAATTTCTGGTAAGGCGAATTTTGTGAAGGTTTTATCTTAAGGTTATAGCTAGGATAATATATGGGTAGGATATCCGAACTGTATGGGTTTTATAGACCAAACAGTTCTGTCTAATTGTACTGGATTGTATATAGATAACCTACTGTACTTTTGTTTTAATCATTGAACGTAAACGATGTAGAGGTAGGTGTCATTCTACTGTGAATCACACTTACCTCAGTCAATTCAATGGTAATTCTTCAAAAAGCAGCGATATATGACCACGAAAAAAATATAATAAATATCTGGCCTTTGCCTTATGCGTGATAACGACAAGCGTCAATATCCAAGGGCCGCTTTATGCCGTTTACGCACACAATGATGGCTATGGTGTACTAGCAACCACGATAGCGTTTTCCTTTTATGTATTAGGCGTCATACCTGTATTGTTAGCTTTTGGTGGATTGTCTGATCGCATCGGACGGCGCAAGGTGATTTTAATCTCTTTGGCAATATCGGTAGCAGCGACGGCTCTCATGCTATTTTATCCTTACACACGAGCGTTAGCAGTAGCACGATTCATACTGGGTGTAGGAACGGCTCTGATGGCTGCTACGGCGACTGCCTATATGATTGAGCTACTTGGCTCATCAGATACGATGCGTGCGACAGCGTGGGTGACGGCCAGTACGACGATAGGTTTTGGTCTTGGTCCTGTATTGACGACGGTTTCTTTGATGTTTTATGAAACCGATCAGCCAGCCAGTTTTTTTCTTACTGCTAGCTAGCGGGCTGTTCGCTATGTTTTTGTTATATCAATTACCAGAGACAGCACCTAAACGCACTAATTTGCCCACCTCTATGCTACGGCTACCTTATTTTAACCGTGAGGTCATCTGGTATGGCAGCGGTATTTTGATTTGTTGGGCGACGACAGGATTGGTATTGTCAGTTATTCCCTCAGTACTGGCCACGCATGGCCTCGCTAAGTATGCAGGGGTATCTTCTATGTTAGCCATCAGTTGTGGATTGATCGTTCAGCCAATCGCCCGAAAGCTTGACCCTCAAGTCTCAAGCAAGCTTGGTCTTTTGATCTTATTACCGGCTTATGCTTTATTGGCTTGGGGGACGTTGAACGCCAATCTACCAGTCATTCTTTTGGCGGCATTCTTGGCCAGTACTAGTTGCTATGGCTTTGTCTACTTGGGCGGTATGCTAGGAGTCGCAAAATCTGCTGGAAATGAGCAGGCACGTGCAAGTGCAGGCTATTTTCTGATGGCATATATAGGCTTAGTGTACCCGTCATCTTTACTGGTTTGATTGTGGATAGGTATGGTGCTGCTACTGCGTTCTACGCCTTTGGTGTGTTTTCATTAGTTGGTGTGATTGTCTTATTTGCTAGCCAGCCTATATTGAGAACTGGACGTCATTCGAACGCCAATCTGCATAGCCTGTCTTAAAATAAGATTGATAATGCAGTTTTCTATTCATTATCTTTTTAATTTTTCATGATTAGATTACTTGTCCTTTTTGTTATGTGAATTTTTTTAGTTCATTTATTATATCTGACAGGCATGAGTGGTTCTTTGATGTCATTCATATAGCTCATGTATCTGAATATCTACTACTGCCCAATCCATTCCTTCAAAATCTAGATTATCTTTATGTTTAGTACTATCGGTAGGTAGAGGAATGGCTTCACCGTCTTCTATCAATCCTTTTAGATGGAGCATAATCGCTTCTTTAGCATTATTAGAGATATCTGCACGTTCATCGCTGGCTGAATAGCAACCCACTATGTCTGGGATAAATATGCCATAAGCTGTTGTTTTATTACTTGGTGTAATTGCTATGGGATACTGCATTTAACATTCCTCATGAAGTTTGAACCTAAGTATAACTAGCAACCGCTTAGATAATGCTCTACATAACCTCTTAAATATAATTCACTTTCAAAATTATATTGAAAGTGTTTTAGGTGATGGCTACTGTTTGACCCACAACACTTTCATTACAATGGACGCTATCACGACGGATAAAATAGAACAGGTATCCAAAACTGAAACAATAATTCAAACAATAAGGGCGGTTTATGACTCTGAATACCACTAAAACAATTTTAATTACTGGCAGCACAGATGGCATTGGCAAATTGGCAGCGTTAAAACTGGTAGAAGCTGGGCACCAAGTGTACTTGCATGGCCGCGATGCTGACAAGCTTGCTAGCGTCATTGCAGAAGTTCGAGCAGTCGCGACAGGCGCAGCAGTAGATAATATTGATGGGTTTGTGGCTGATTTTTCTGATCTAACGGATGTGCTAAAGATGGCAGCAGACGTCAATGAAAAACTGACCAAGCTTGATGTGCTCATAAATAATGCAGGGATTTATACTACGGCATCAGCAATGACGAAAGACGGTTTGGATGTACGTTTCGTAGTCAATTACCTAGCGCCTTATGAGCTGACCAATGCTTTGTTGCCTTTGCTCAAGCAGTCTAAGCAAGCGCGTATCGTGAACTTAAGCTCAGCTGCGCAAGCGTCAATATCTTATCAAGCACTTGCAGGTCAAACCCGCCTCGATGATAAAGATGCTTATGCCCAAAGTAAGCTGGCATTAACCATGTGGAGTATGGCATTAGCTGACACAGTCGTTAGCAACGATATCAATGTCATCGCCGTTAACCCAGGTTCGCTACTGAATACAAAAATGGCTAACGAAGCGTATGGTCAGCATTGGTCATCAGCAGACAAAGGCGCAAATATCCTAACGGAGTTGGCCATCTCGGATGAGTTCGCTGACGATACTGGTACATACTTTGATAACGACATCAAAGGTGGCGCACATGGCGATGCAAGAGGAGAATTTGGTCGACCACATGCTGATGCTTTAAACCAAGCAGCCATTGCAGAGCTTGAGCAGCAGACTCAAACATTATTGCAGTCAATTTTTGCATAAGATGCATAAGATTTATATTTTGCGGCATCAATGAATTTCAAACAATTAAACCATTACTAGGGCGTATCTTCATTTCAAAAATGGTGATAAAAATGAGGTAAATTGCCGTCAAACGAGGAAAATAGTGCAGATAATATCGGGATATTAACCAGCGATTTGACGCTGTTTGGCAAGGTTTAGCCATTTTTAACCCATTTAGATGACTATTGATTGAATTGAGGACACGCCCTAACTATATTTTCAAATTTTATTATTAAAAACTTTCTTATTAAAAACAGGACACAATATTATGCAAACTATCAAAGCCATTGGTTATCAAAACAATCTACCTATCGATAATGAACAATCGCTACAAGACATCACCCTTGATAAACCAGTTGCTTCAGGTCGCGATATTCTCGTAGAAGTAAAAGCCATATCAGTCAATCCAGTAGATTACAAAATCCGTGAAGGGCGTCCTGCTGCAGAGGGTGAGTATGCTGTTATTGGTTGGGATGCTGCTGGTACTGTGACGGCTGTCGGTGAAGACGTCAGTTTATTCTCAGTAGGCGACAATGTCTATTATGCTGGAGATTTGACCCGTTCAGGCAGCAATGCTGAATATCAGTTGGTCGATGAGCGTATCGTTGGGCACATGCCAGCCTCTTTGTCTTTCGCTGAGGCAGCAGCATTACCACTGACGACGATTACAGCTTGGGAGATGTTATTTGATCGTTTGCAAGTGCCTGTCTCTGATAGCGCAGCGAATGACAGCGGTAGTAGCGAGAACGCTGATGACGTCTCAGTATTGGTCATTGGCGCAGCGGGCGGCGTTGGATCTATCCTAACTCAGTTATTAAAAACAAGAACATCTGCCACGATTATCGGTACGGCTTCGAGAGATGAGAGCGTGCAGTGGCTCAAAGATTTGGGTGCTGATCATGTTATCAATCACCGCAACCCATTGTCTGATGAACTACAAAAAAACAGGTATTGCTGAAGTAGACTACGTGGTGAGTCTCAATAACACTGAAGATCATTACGAAGAAATCATTAAATGTTTAAAGCCGCAGGGTAAGCTTGGACTGATTGATGATCCAAAATCACTAGATGCCAACCCGCTTAAAACCAAAAGCTTAAGTCTGCATTGGGAATTTATGTTTGCACGCTCAATGTTCAATACGCCAGACATGATTGAACAGCATCATTTATTAAATGCGGTGGCAAAATTGATTGATGCAGGCGAGATCAAAACCACAGTTGCTCACAATCTTGGGGCTATCACCGCTGAACATCTACGTAGTGCGCACCAAATGCTAGAAAAACAGCAAGCGCATGGCAAGATTGTATTAGAAGGCTGGTCTGCATAACGCCATTTAGATTAATAGTTAACGAGGGTTCGGAACACTTTAGGCTGAAATACGGTACAGCCGTAAAAGGTTAAGTCTTTTAAATAAAGTGTTCTGATATCTAGCTCTAATGGCTTATAAACCGCTACTATATTAAATACTTACTTCATCATTACCGATCCATTTGGGTCCTATCTCAACCTCAATATCACGTGCAGTAATGGGCTCAGCGCACTTGGAGCATACTGTCACCGGATGCATAATGTGACCACATGCCTTGTGTCTATGCAACAGCGGTGCCCCGCGTTCATCAGCCATGTATTTATCACCCAACTGACCAATGCCAGTACGACAGAGTGCAAATCTAATCCACACTCTGTCAGTCTATATTCCTCACGTAGCGGCCGCTGCTGATAGGCGACTTTTTTTAAAATATCGTATTCAACCAATTTACGAAGACGGTAGATAGGACATGACGTGTAATGCCCAAGCGTTGCTCAAATACGTCGAATCGTCTGACTCCCAAAAAACAATCACGTAAAATCATGAGCGTCCAACGATCACCAATGACTGCTAAAGTGCGAGCCACCGAGCAAGACTGTTGGTTCAGTTCATCCCAGCGCATAGGTTATCTCCTTTATCTTTAAGCTATAGGTTAGCTTGACAGGGTCCAAAAATAAAGCTATGTTTTTGTTAGTTCTAAAAAGGAACCTATAAGGAAATAGACATGAACAGAGCACCCGTAGCAGTTGTAATCGGCGCAGGCGATGCCACTGGCAGTGCTGTTGCCAAACGTTTTGCGCGAGAAGGTTTTACTTTGTGCGTGACCAGAAGGACTGTTGAGAAGCTAGAGACATTAGTCAGTGATATCGAAGCGGCTGGAGGAGTAGTCAAGCCATTTGGTTGTGATGCACGTGTCGAGCAAGAGATGGTTGAGCTGTTTGCTCATATTGAAAAAGACATTGGGCCGATTGAAGTAGTGGTGTTTAACATCGGTGCAAACGTGCATTTCTCCATCTTAGATACGACAGAGAGGGTCTATCGTAAAGTGTGGGAGATGGGTGCTTTGGCTGGATTTTTGACAGGTAGAGAAGCGGCAAAAGTCATGATTCCACGTAAGAGGGGAACAATTATTTTTACGGGTGCAACAGCGTCTTTACGCGGTAGTAAAGGTTTTTCAGCTTTTGCTAGTGCTAAGTTTGCTCTGCGGGCACTGGCACAAAGCCTGGCGCGCGAGTTGGGACCTAAAGGCATACATGTCGCACACCCTATCATTGACGGTGCTATTGATACTGATTTTATTCGTGACAACTTTCCTGAGCGCTATGAGCTAAAAGACCAAGATGGTATTTTAAATCCAGAACATATCGCTGAGCAGTATTGGCAGTTGCACTGTCAGCCAAGAGATAGCTGGACGCATGAGCTGGATTTACGCCCATGGATGGAAAATTTTTAATCTTATCTGGTTAATAACCGTCAAAATTTTAATGAATTTTTAATATATTGCAAGGAATGCAAAGATGAGTAAACAAGTAGAGTTTTTCTTTGATGTGGGTAGCCCAGCCAGTTACTTGGCATGGACACAGTTAGCGAGTATCGCGCAGCGTCACAATGCCGAAATTGTTTGGCGACCTATGTTACTTGGCGCAGTGTTTCAAGCCGTTGGTAACACCTCACCAGCTGCCGTACCTGCTAAAGGCGCTTATATGCTCAAAGACCTTAAGCGTTTTTCAGCCATCTATGACGTACCTTTTCGCTTCAATCCATTTTTCCCAGTCAATACGATGCAGCTTATGCGCGGTGTTACCGCTTATTTGGGGACACCTAAATTTGAGAGTTATTTATCCGCTATCTTCAATGCGCTATGGGCTGAAAAGTTAAATATGGAATCACCAGAAGTTGTGGCTGAAGTTCTGTCGAAAGTAGGCATTGAGGCGACTGATTTTATGGCGCGTATTAGTGAGCCTGAGGTCAAGGCGCGTTTAAAATCTAGTACCGAAGAAGCAGTAGCACGAGGCATATTTGGGGCACCAAGTTTCTTCGTAAATGATGAAATGTACTTTGGTCAAGACCGGTTGAGCTTTGTTGAAGATGCTTTGAGAGACTGAGAATAGTAAGTCATAGGATATATAGGCTGCGCTGTACTAGCTCAACGATAGTCCATTGGCTCTCAAGCCACCAGACGTCAGCCGCGATAAGTAACCGTGATTTTTCTTCACTGTGGTTTCTCCAGAAAATAACCTTGTTACTCAGTTTAATGATTAAGCTCTATGGTTACATTAAGACAAGTCTATATATTGATAGTTTTGCTTAGACTGCTCTAGTTCCTCTAAATCTATATCTACTGTTACTATATCTGGCGACGAACCAAGTTTTTTGATAATTCGTCCTGTAGGAGAGACGATTAGGCTCTCTCCTACAAACTGACCGCCATGACCGACGCCGACACCATTGCAGGTAATCACAAAACATTGGTTCTCTATAGCCCGAGCTTGAGTCAATACATAGTGGTTATTTGCATAGGGAGACATATTGCCGTTTGGCATAAATATGATCTGTGCGCCTTTTTTTGCCAGTGCTCTTGAGCCTTCTGGAAACTCTAGCTCAAAACAAATCTGAGCACCGCAAACCACATCATTAATGCTAACCACTGACAAGTCTTCTCCGCTCGTAAATACCCCAACATCATCAAGCCAAAGCTTTGACTTTTCTGTGTTTATGAATGATTTTGCCGTTTTTTATAAAAGAACATGCGTTATAGAAAAGTTGATCCTGTTTGTCAATATGTCCAATAATGATGGTTGAATCTGTATTTTTGCTTGCTTCCAATATGCTGTGAAAGTGCTCTGTTGATTGATGATACAACGCTTCAATATTGTCTAGCGTCGGAAAGCCAGTCAAAGCAAGTTCTGGAAAAATCATAAAGCCATCGCAGGCTTGATTGTCATGGATTGATTTTAATATCGCAGCAGCATTTACTGATACTTGATAATCGGTAATATCCATTTGATTGAGGATTATTTGCATAGGTCTTGCTCTTTACCGTAGGGGGTTGATACTTTCACAGTGCTTATTGGTCGCAATTATAGGTAATATTCGTTAATGACGGTCTTTAGAAACACTTATTTAAAATGCTATTTAAAACACTTTTAAAGACATTGTGACTCTAACCAACGACTCAATTTAATGATGTCTGGTTGATTTGACTTTAAGTCATTATAAAAGAAATAGAAACTGTCGCCAGTGAGTAATTCATGCATTGGGATTTTGACAAGATTTTGCTGATGTGTTTGTTCTAGCATCATATAGTTGTCGGTAAGCGTAATACCTAAGTTATAACGTGCAGCCTGTGCGGCAAGCAGTACATGGCTAAATTGATTAATCTTTACCTCGCTTGGCAGCTCAAACCCGCCTGCTTTACACCATTTTAGCCAATCATTAGCCGTACCTTCACTTTTGTCAGAATATTTTACGGACAGTATAGGGTGTTGCCATAACGCCTCAGGCAATGGCTGATCCTTTATTTCTGCCCAAAGCTTTTGGCCACAGACAGGAAATAGCTTCTCAGCGAATAAAAGCTTGCTGACTACATTGCGTTTCGGTAGATTGACGGTAATAAAGCAATCCGAACATTGCTCATTATAGTCGTCTTGGTCTGTCACCATATTTAAGGTCAGCTCAATCTCTGGGTGCTGTTCGCGGAAGTTTTCTAACCGAGGAATCAACCAATTGACAGCCACTGAACTATACAGTGCTAGGCGAATATGGCCAGGCTTATCATGGCGAATGGCCTGACTGGTATTGGATAGAGTAGTCAGCGATTGATTCACTTCTGTGAAATAGCGAGCACCTATATCTGTTAAAGAAAGGGTTCGGCCCTGCCTATAAAACAACGCTTCACCAAGATATTCTTCAAGCGTTCGAACCTGATGACTCACAGCACTTTGCGTTACGTTGAGGCTTTCTGCCGCTTTAGAAAAACTATTGAGCCTTGCTACAGATTCAAAGCATTGTATGGCACGTAATGGGGGAGTTTCATTATGAGTTCAACTAATACTAAACGTTTTTATATCATTATACGTCATGAGTATACGCGAATATACTATTTATCCGACCATTAGATTAAATGGCTTAATTGAAAATTTTATGTATTTTGAGATAGGTATAAGCATGATAATGCCGAAGATGAGTGTTGGATTTGCAATGATACTGTTGGTTGCAGGAAACATGATTGCCGTCCTTTCAGATGCGCTGATAAAAGAATTGCCTGATGGCGCAGCCGTCTATCAGTTTGTGCTATTGCGTCAGCTAACAGCTGTCTTGATGCTGCTACCGTTTTGTTTATTCAACCAAAAAGCCAAGCTACTTAGTAACGTAAAATGGCATTTTGTACGTGGGCATATTTGGTTGTTTGGCGCGGTATTCATGGTGTTGTCTATCCAAGCGCTACCGCTAGCCACGGTCAATGCGATTTTTTTATACTGCACCTTTACTGATGTTGCCGTTAGGGTTTCTGTTTTATAAAGACAGACTCACAGCACCAAGCATCATTGTGGCAATACTAGGCTTCATAGGTATTCTTGTCGTGGTAAAACCAACACAAATTAATATGGGTGCTATATTTGCGCTGATCGTGGCCTTAACCATGGCGACAAACAACCTACTAGTGCGTAAATTGCCTTCGAATCACACCGTTGCTCAGACCTTGTTTTTGACCAATTTAGTCGGAATACCGTTGGGGCTTGGTTTGGCTATTTGGGAAAATGCCCCTTTGAGTTGGTACGCGCTATGGATAGCAGCAGGCTCAAATTTGTTTATTTTGATCTATGCGGGTATCTGCGTACTGGTCTACCGAGCGGTTGAAGCACATAAAATATCTAGTGCAGAATATACCGGTCTGTTAGGAGCAGTGGTTATCGGCATCGTATGGTTTGATGAAATACCGGATATCAGTCTTTTGATAGGTTCGGCTCTTATTGTCTTACCTTTAATTTGGCTCGCCACGCTTGAGTCTATTAAATATAAAAGAACAGCCTTATAGCGTTTTGAAACATAGAGAACAGATAAGGAAAGCGTCATAATATTAGCATGACTTTATGTCATGAATTCGTGTGTTTAAATCGTTTTTTTATATTCATTTTTTGTGGCAAATTACTATATATACAACCATTCAAGCAAGGCTCTAGTCTTCAATGGAGCTCTTGTTTGTTGAAGTTATTACTATAGGCAGGCCAAATAATGAGCAATATAACCACATTTTCAGTCACATCTTCAAATCGAAAAATCGACCCTTCACGCGTCGAGGTGGCGCGTTTAAAGCTGATGGCTCTCTTAACGACAATGACCGTGTCGAGATAGGTCCAACAGATCTTGCATTCAATGAGTGGGCTGAGCTAGGTTGACACCTCCTAACCTTACACGAATGCGTGAATACCGCCTCCAAAGAATCGTAAAAGAACTACAGAAAAGAGATCTTGGCGGCATCTTATTGTTTGATCCTCTTAATATTCGATATGCGACTGACTCCACAAATATGCAGGTATGGGTAACCCATAATCACTCTAGAGCCTGTTTTGTATCGGCATCAGGCCATCTTATTTTATGGGATTTTCACAATTGTGAGCACTTATCAGCACACCTTCCTTTGATCAAAGAAGTCAGAGGAGGCGCTTCTTTCTTCTACTTTGAAACCGGTGATAGAACTGACGAACATGCCTCTAGGTTTGCTTCAGAAATTCAATCTATTTTACGGGAGCATGCTGGAGACAATAAAAGATTGGCTATCGATAAAATTGAAATTGCTGGTTTCAATAAGATAAAACAGTTAGGAGTCGATGTTTTTGATGGTCAGGAAGTGATGGAGTTTGCTCGATCTATTAAGAACGAAGATGAAATTAATGCCATGCGATGTTCAATTGCCTCAACAGAGGTTGCGATGAAGTGCATGCAAGAAGCAACAGTACCCGGTATCACTGAGAATGACATATGGTCTATTCTTCATGCGGAAAATATTCGTCGAGGTGGTGAGTGGATAGAATGTCGAATTCTTTCTTCAGGGCCGAGAACCAATCCTTGGTTTCAAGAAAGTGGCCCTCGAATTGTGAAGGAAGGTGAGTTACTTGCATTCGATACAGATCTGATTGGCCTTATGGAATGTGTGCAGACTTGTCTCGAACTTGGATGATTGGAGAGAGCTTGCCAAGTGCAGAGCAAAAGCATCTCTATCAGGTAGCTTATGAACATATCCAACACAACATGACTATATTAAAACCAGGAATGACATTTGAGGAGGTGACAAAATCTGGTTTATTACTACCTGAAGAATATAGAGCGCAAAGATATGGTGTGATGATGCATGGCGTTGGTCTTTGTGATGAATACCCGTCTATTCGTTACCCCGAAGACCTTGAATGCCATGGCTATAGTGGTGTGTTGGAGCCGGGCATGGCCCTCTGCGTTGAAGCGTATGTAGGTCGAGTTGGAGGTAAAAATGGTGTCAAACTTGAAGATCAAATCATTATTACAGACACTGGGTTTGAAAACCTTACTAACTATCCTTTCGAAGCCGCTTTATTGGCTAATTAAAGATAGTCTATACAAGCTTGTTAAGATAAAGATTTGACATAGGTATAGTGCATTATCTGCGGGTTTAGATGGTTAGGATACTCATCAACACGCTGATAGCCATTGTTATCGTAGTACTGATAAGTGCACAGGGTGTCTGTATGTAATGCATACATGTCTGCACCCTGTGCCACGAGATAAGTCTCAAATGCTTGAATCAACGTCGCTCCAATACGGTGGCGACGATAGTCTGGATCTACACAGAAGAACTGTAGCTTGCTATCAAAATCGACTGTCTTTCGTTTCGCGCCAGCCGTTTCTTTTTTTCTGTAAATCAATTAATACCTGTTGTCCTTGTTCAGATAGACCCAGCTTTTGTTCTATCTGAACAATAATAGGCTCATCATCGAATGGTAATGCCTTGTATGAATCTTCTTTAGTAACACCTATCACCACACCACAAGTGATGTCATCATATTCTGCAACTTGTATAAAAGTAGCATAATGACAGTCTTTCGCAAGAAATAGGGTAGCCAGTTGCTTTAGAACCTGCTTATCTGTAGCAGTAGTAAATACACTCAAATTCATATTGACGATAAAAAGCTCAACAATGGCTGCAAAGTCTTCAGGCGTAGCACGACGATACTGTATTGTCATCAGTTGTTCTCATTTATCATTAAAAGTACTGGCGTATGCTGATTGACCCAGCATACGCCAGTACTTTGCTACTAATATCTGGTTAGTGGGTTTAGTAAAGTATTAGTGTTTTTTACTTAATAGTTGCCCTGTATTTACCACTCTATCTCACCTGTATTGACTTGACTGCTCAACTCTAAATCACTTCCTCCGGGCAACGCTGGATAAGCCGATTTCATGGTAGAAATTACTTTTTCTGACTGCTTGGAGTCTTGCTTTTTTTGCCTCACCCAGTGCTTGCTTGAAGGTTTTTAGATAACTGAGAGTGAAATCAACAGCATAGTCTTTTTTTGAGTAGGTTGCCCGAATAGTGACCTGGTATCACAAGGTTTGGCTTTAATTGCTTCATGTGTTCCAATGATTGCATCCAATCGCTACGAGCTTCTTTAGTTTGGGTATCCGCAGTCCACACATGCATACCTGATGTTACCGACACACCGCCGAAAACAGTTTTTGACTTTGGTACCCACATGTATGCTTGATGGGTTCCCATCTCCTTGATTTCAATTTTGTGACCTTCTAGGGTCAGTGTAGACTGATCAAGTGTTTGCGGTACTGTGATCTTGGTAGGCGCATGCTTGCCAAGGATTGGACCCCAATGCTCTAATTTTGCATCTTTAGTCGCCTCAATGTGTTCAATAATAGAAGGGCTAGACATAACCTTCACATCAGGGAAGGCTTTGACTAAAGGCTGAAGACCGAAATAGTAATCTGGATCGCCTGCCGTGATATAAATCATTTTTAGGTCTTTATTGCTCTTTTTGATCATATCAACCAATGCTTCACCGTCGCTAACACTAAACTGTGCATTGAACAAGATAGCATCTTTCTCGCCACTTGCCAGCACAGAGGTCACTGGGAAAATAGCATTTTGATCTGGTTTATATGCTTGCAGTTGTAGATCGGCTGCGTTTACTTGGGTTGCGAGCAGTAGCACACTGGCCGCCATAGAAGCTGTCATTAATTTTTTCATAATCCACCTGTATTTTCGTTTGAGTAAATAGACCGCGTTAATGGCGGTATTCGTTGTTAGTGGCTATTCTATTCGATTGTATTTCGTTTAAATACGCTATAATTCGGCATTTACTGTTTCAGTTTTCGCGCAAATAAGGATGTGGAGATGGATAGGCTGACCGCGTTGCAGGTGTTTGTCACGATCGTTGAACAAGGTAGCTTGAGCCGTGCCGCAGACAATTTAGACATGTCTAGAGCTAAGGTAACGCGCTATCTGACAGAGCTTGAGAGCTGGATGGATATGCGCTTATTACATCGCACGACCCGAAGTCTGAGCCTCACTGCACCTGGTGAGCAGACTCTTGAGGTGGCGTACCAGTTGCTTGGATTGACCGACTCGTTGGATCAGATACGCAATCAGAATACTTTGGAGCTAAAAGGTCAGCTGCGAATCACTGCCAGCTTTTCGCTAATTGATAGCCTTTTGATGGATGTGGTTGGTCGCTTTGTTTCTCACTGGCCGCAAACAGCAATTGATATTCTTACCACTGATGACTCGGTCAATTTAGTTGATGCCCGTATTGACTTGGCGATTCGTATCACCAATGACTTGGAGCCAAATGTCGTTGCCAGACGTATCGGTGAGTGCCACTCTATCGTATGCGCTGCCCCTGAGTATTTACAAAAGCGTGGCAGACCTACAGATGTACAGTCGCTTGTACATCACAACTGTCTATCATTTGCGTATTTTGGACGGTCGGCATGGGTGTTTGACGGGCCAAATGGTCCAGAGTCTGTTCCTATCTCTGGCAATATTAGCGCCAATATCTCTGAAGTCTTGCTCTCTGCCACGTTGTGTGGACATGGGATTAGTTTACAGCCATCTGGCGCAGTCAAATCTTTGATTGCATCTGGACAACTTATTGAGTTATTGCCTGAATGGAAACCCAAAACCTTGGGTGTTTATGTGGTTTATGCCAATCGAAAGCAGGTGACACCACTACAAAGAAAGTTTATTGATTTTCTCGCCGAAGAAATAAAGCGTTCGCCTTATTGGTAGCAAGTAATGGATGGCTCGGAATGTTTGTTTATACTATTTTAAAAACAACATAGTAGATTAATAAGAAATATTATTAAAAAAACGTCAGAAAATCTATAGCAGAAACTCAAACGGCCAATAGCAACATTAAAATTATACTTATTGACCATTTGATAATGTTTAGACTTCGCTTAGGGTCTGTTGAACATTCAAATATTAGGGCTGCTGATTGCTAAAATTGCACCAAATTAGGCGCAAGCCGACGATAATGTCGAGACCTTAACTAGGATTGCAACAACGTTTGGGGTGATTTTAGCATCAGCCTTTCAGGGCAGTACTATTTTCTGCCAATATATGGCGAAATTGTTTAACCTAGAATGACTAGGCGTCAAAAAAATTCACTGCATATTGTCTAAAAAATAGTGACTGCCAGCACCACATTTGAATGTTCAACAGACCCTAATGATTGCTTAAGCCTTACTAAAAATAGTCTCTTCACTCAAGCGCGATTTAGGTATTTTGGCATTAAAGTCTTCATCACTGCGGTAGCCAAACGATACCACTGCCACAGCAGAATATCCTTTGCTACGTAAGTCGAACTCCGTATCAAGCGCCTGTAAATCAACACCTTCCATAGGGACGGTGTCAATACCCAAAAGCGCACTGCCCAATAGTACCCCGCCCATGTTGAGATATACCTGTTTGGCAAGCCAATGTGCTCATCTTTGGTATCGAAGCGATGCATATCTAAGAACAATTGGCGACCTTGATGCATCTGTGCTTTGAATTCTGGCTGCGCATAGCGACCATCTTGATCTTCTTTTTCTAACACAGCTTGCAGATACTCATCATCCGCATGAATACGAGTACATAAAACCACCACGTGTGAGGCATCTAGGACTTTAGGTGTATTAAAATGAAAGGCACCTTGCGTGCTTTTGGCAATGCGCGCTTTGCCTGCGTCATCATCTGCAATGACAAAGTTCCATGGTTGAATATTGGTACTTGATGGACTCATTTGTAGCATGTCTTTGATCTGCTTAAAATCTTCAGCAGATATCTTTTTATTGGCATCAAATACTTTGGTGCTGTAACGCCAGTTAGTGCTTCATTAATGGTTTTCATGATTGTCCTTAAGTAAAGTAAGTTTCAGTTTTTTAGTCAGCTGGTAATACAAACGGATTTAACAAACGGTGCCACTCAACCCTTATTGTTCATCAAGTTAACTGATTAGTCCGTCCTAGTGATGACTCATAATAGTAAAGTTCATACATTAGAACCACTAGCTACAAGAGAAAACACTTTCAATATTATTTTGAGAATACGGCGTTTTTAATCTTTTTAAAGGTTATTTGTTAGCTATATTAGGACGTATAATGAAGGTGATTTATCAATTGATAAATTTATTAAACGCATAAACTGATCTTAAAACGGTGCGAAATTATCAGGCTGACTGTGCGTAGCAGTCCAACGTTGATTGGCATCAATATGACTATTAAGCCCAACTCCTCGTGGTACTTGCATATTATCGCCATACAGCCAAAGCACCATATTGGTACGTTTGCCACTGGTGATTGAATGTGCGGCGTGAGGCACTGAGCCTCTATGAATAATCGCCATGCCAGGTTTAAAGATGGCACGTCTGGTTTGCCCTAAATGGCGATCGACAAAGTCAACTTCTGATCCAGTAAAGTCTTCGCCTGGCAGATTTAGGTTAATATTCATAGTCACCGCTGAAGCATCAGTATGAAGTTGTAGCGATGTGTCGCCTGCCGGCTGGTATTGAATCGAGAACCCAAAGGTCTGAGTGTCATAGCCATAAATATTGGCAAATAATAACCGAGCGATAGGGCGCATATATTGATTCATGACTTTATGATAAAACGCCTGAAAATTAGGGGTGGCCAGATAGCCTAGCGAGCGCGCATCTAGCATGGCGCCATTACTATTCAATGCGATACCATAAGGAGGACGTATTGGGATATTAGCGTCTGCGATTGCTTGCAAATAACGGCGCAGCGTTGATAGTTGTGCTGGGTCAAAGAGTTGCCCCTGATATACGTCAGGTAGTATCTCTTGCCATAAGTTTTTAACCGCTGTCTCCGTAGAAGGAGTGCGCCACGCTTGCGTCACTGCATCACATAGAGTTGGATCAAATAATGAATCATCGAGTACAGGCAAGTCATGCTCAGTGGTTTCCCATTCTGCCCATGCTTGCTCTAGTAACTGGCTGTTTTGATGCCAGAAATGCTCTACCGATGGTGCACGTCTAAGCATGTCTGATTTTGAAGGTAGTGGTAAGTTGCGTGCTTGCTGTAGTGCGCTCTGTTGATTATCTCCATCATGGTCGCTATGGTGTTGAGTGTCCTGTGTGCTCGTAGGCCGTATTATAGTATCCATTGTGTATCTCCAAATGTGTGAGTGAACCTTATAGGTGCATGCTACTATAATTAATGATTTTGATAATCAGCAGGTTTAGAGAAACAGTTTCAATAATTTTTATATAATGATGAGGCTAGCAGCAGCAAGCGATGGTGGTTGCTAAGTTAGACGTTAATTGAGCGAAGGCATGACGATGAAAAATTTGCAGGATTTACGTATTTTTATTGAGACCGCTCGCTTAGGTAGCCTATCTGCCTGTGCTCGGCACTTAGATCTGTCGCCTGCAGTTGTGAGTGCAGCGGTCAAGCGATTAGAAGCGGAAATTGAGACGGTATTATTTGTTCGCTCTACTCGTAGGCTGCGTCTAACTAGCAAGGGGGAGCAATATTTAAAGCATTGCCGAGATGCGGTGGCTATTTTAGACAACGCTTATGCAGGACTACATGACAATGATGCTGAACTGACGGGTACCATTCGACTGTCGGCATCATCAGATTTGGGACGAAACCTAATTTTGCTTGGCTGGACGATTTTATAGACATTCACCCAAAAGTGACGGTGCAGCTACATATGTCAGACAGCTATGTGGACTTGTACGGTCAGCAGATTGATTTGGCACTACGTTACGGCGCACCCAAAGATTCATCACTGGTCGCATTACCCATAGTGTTGAATAATCGCCCTATACTGTGTGCGTCAAAGGAGTATTTGAACAAGATTGATAAGGATATTGGTATCCCAACAATGCCAGAAGATTTATCGCAGCATAACTGTTTACGTTTGGGTCATGATGAAAAGTATTTGAGCGAGTGGACTTTTGAAAAAGCGGGAAAGACTAAACGTGTGGCAGTGGATGGCAATCGCAGAAGTAAAGACGGTGACGTTGTACGCCGCTGGGCAGTAGCGGGTAAAGGCATCGCATTAAAGTCTCAGTTAGATATCGCCGGCGATTTAAAGGCAGGGAGACTTATTGAAGTGGAGTTGGACGGCTGGCAAGTGGCCAATTATCCACTATATTTGATTTGTCCAGAACGGCGCTTAATCGATCCATTGTTCAATGCGGTCAAAGAATACTTGATTGAACGGGTAGAGCAGGTATTAAGGTAAAACGAGAACTAATGATTACCCTGTTTGATCAGTTTTAAGATAGTTAACATTTAAATTCTTTGCATGAGGTATGTTTAATCAGATGAGCAAAACAGCAGTCCCTAGACAGTAATTGCTTAATGATTATTATGACTATTGCCATACCTTATCAAGTACCGTAAACCAGTTTTTTTGATGTCACCTTTTCAATCAGTTGATTTGAGAAGTGACGTTGTTGCATTCGCTCAATCAACATAGAGATTTGACTGATATCAGATAGCTCATCAGGTAGTAGACACCCATCAAAATCAGAGCCAAACCCAACATGATCTTCGCCTAGATGGTCGATCAGATAATCAAGATGGTCGACAATCACGTCAAGTGAGGTTTGCGTATTACGTTGCCCATCTGCACGAAGAAACGCCACATCGAAATTCACCCCAACCAAACCATCGCTTTGTTTAATAGCAGCCAGCTGCTGATCAGTTAAGTTCCGTGCTTGCTGACATAGAGCATGTGCATTGGAGTGTGTTGCAACAATAGGCTGGCAAGCAATCTCTAGCGTATCCCAAAAAGCACGCTCATTCATATGCGACACATCGATCAGCATATGCTTTTCACTGCATTTAAGAATGAGGTCTTTACCTTGAGTCGTAAGCCCAGCTCCCGTATCTGGAGAATGCGGAAAGGAGGCATTCAAGCCATCACCGAAAAGGCTCTTTCTATTCCATAGTGGGCCAATGCTTCTGAGTCCGGCATCATAAAACACATCTAGCAGTTCAGGCTGTATGGCTAAAAACTCAGCACCTTCAAGATGCAAAACGATAGCCAGTTGTTGATTCTGCTGACAGGCCTGAATTTGTTCTAACGAGGTGCAAATCTGAATCTGACCGTCAGATCTTGCCTCTAGTTGCTGGGCTAGTTTCAATTGCGCACAGCAGATATCGACGATTTCTTGCGGAGTGAAGTCTGAATGTGAGGGATTGGCTAATTTGTCAGGATGGTTGTTTTTCACATAAGCATAGGGCGGCAGGAAAATAGAAAATAATCCGCCCATCCAATTCGCGTCTTTGCAGCGTTGTAAATCCAAATGTCCCGGTAACGTACCATAAATGAAATCATGTACCGGATCGGCAGCTGAACTTAGCCAAAGGCGAGTCAATAGATCGTTATGTCCATCAAATATCACAGGCTTAGTATTAGCATTCATATTTCACCTGTTACCATACGAGTAGGAATCAATTTGTCTTTATTCAGCTGTTTATTGCTCAGTGTTTTAGAATTTTTTTGGATTACGAAAGCGCAACTCTTCAAAAGGTACAGGCGTCTCGCTGTTGATACGCGCCTCCTCAATCAAGTAGTGATAAGGCGATTTGCCACAGACAGGATCGGCATTTTTGGCGTCCCCAGTCAGTATAAAGGCTTGGCAACGACAGCCGCCATAATCGCGTTCTTTGTCTGGGCAGCTTTGGCACATGTCAGGCATCCAGTCATCACCGCGAAACTGATTGAAGCTCGTAGATTCATACCAAATATCTGACAGTGGTGTATGTCGTACATTAGGAAACTGTATTGGCATTTGTCTGGCAGCATGGCAAGGCAGGGCTGTACCGTCTGGGGCCACTGTTAAGAAAATCTTGCCCCAGCCATCCATACAGGGCTTTGGACGTTCTTCATAATAATCAGGCACCACAAAAATAAGTTTGCATTTGATACCACGTTCTTCAATCTGCTTACGGTATTCATTGGTAATGCGTTCGGCTCGGACCACTTGCGCTTTGGTTGGTAGTAAACCCTCTATGTTTTCAAATGCCCAGCCGTAAAACTGGCAAATAGCCAGCTCAACTGTGTCGGCTTCCAGCTCTAAGCACAGCTCAATAATCTGGTCAATCTGATCGATGTTTTGCCGATGAATGACAAAGTTAAGTACCATCGGGTAATCGTACTGTTTGACCAGACGTGACATCTCATATTTTTGCTCAAAGGCATGCTTTGAACCTGCCAAGGCATTGTTCACCGTTGGATCGCTGGCTTGGAAGCTGATCTGGATATGCTGAAGACCTGCTTCTTTTAAACGCGCAATCCGAGCTTCGGTCAATCCCATACCCGACGTGATCAAGTTAGTATAAAAACCTTGATTGTGTGCATAAGCGACCAGCTCTTCTAGGTCTTGACGAACCAGTGGCTCGCCGCCAGAAAAACCAAGCTGCACCGCGCCCATTTGCCGCGCCTGATCAAATACATCAAACCATTCCTCTGTCGTTAGCTCTTCTTTATACTGAGCATAATCGATAGGATTTGAGCAATAAGGGCATTGTAAGGGGCAGCGGTAGGTCAGCTCAGCAAGCAGCCATAGCGGTAGCCCGACTGGCGCAGTCATACTAAATCAATCCAATGTTCACGCTGGGCGACCAGCATATATTCAATGATGTCTTGTTCGATTTCGGGAATATCACCAAACATAGCCTGTACCTTTTGGATAATATCAGCAATGGACGCTTTGCCATCAATATGTTGCCCAATGATGCTGGCACTGTCATTGAGCTTAATCATGCCTTCAGGTAGAGTAAGACATAGGCGTTTTGCGCTGGCTCAAACTGAAAGCGATAGCCATGACGCCATGCCGGTACGATGGATTGATCCAGCTCAGGTAAACTAGCAGGTATACTCATTTGAACAATCCTTTATGCCAGACATTGTCAGTGGTAACACTTTGGTAAGGGGCTTGGTTATGCACATAGGCCAAGCTCAAGGCATCCAAGATTGTCCATAAGATATCGAGCTTAAACTGTAGGATCTCAAGCATACGCTCTTGTTGCTCGGCTGTTTTGAATGAGTCGAGTGTGATGGTCAGACCATGCTCAACATCGCGGCGAGCTTGGCTGAGGCGCGAGCGGAAATAGGTATAGCCTTGCTCCTTTATCCAAGGGTAATGCTTGGGCCACGACTCTAAACGCGACTGATGAATCTGCGGGGCAAACAGCTCAGTCAGTGAGCTACTGGCGGCTTCTCGCCATGAGGTACGCCGCGCAAAGTTCACATAAGCATCGACAGCAAAACGCACACCCGGTAGTACCAGCTCTTCAGAAATCACCTGCTCACGAGTCAGACCGACTGCCTCTGCCAGACCTAGCCATGCTTCACGACCGCCGCCATCAGGATAGACGCCATCTTGATCAATCATGCGTTGAATCCATTCTTGACGCACGCGCTGATCAGGACAGTTTGCCATAATGGCCGCATCTTTCAATGGGATATTGATCTGATAATAAAAACGGTTGGCGACCCACGCTTGGATCTGCTGCTGGGTCGCTTTGCCTTCATGCATCATAATATGAAAAGGATGGTAAATATGATAATACTGACCCTTATCCATAATCGCTTGTTCAAACGCTTCTGGGCTTAGCGCTGTGTTTTCTTCTTGCATTGTTCTCACCTTACGATTGCTGTTTTGCCTTACCGTTTGTATTAAAGCTCAATCTGCATACCATCAAATGCTACTTCAACACCATGTTGTTTTAATGTCGCGGCTTGTTCAGACTGTTCATTCAATATCGGGTTGGTATTATTAATATGGATCAGCACCTTACGAGCGTTATCCAACTGATCTAAATAATGTAGCGAGCCGTCTTTACCACTAATATGTAAATGCCCCATGTCTTGGCCGGTCTTTGTACCGACGCCGCACTCTTGCATTTCATTGTCTGTCCATAGCGTACCGTCAATCATCACGCAATCAGAGGCGCGCATGATCTGCATAACGTCATCATCAATTTTGCCCAAACCTGGCGCATAGAACAGCTGTTTTTGTGTTTTTAAATCTTTTACAATCAGAGCAATATTGTCGCCATCATGCGGGTCGTTGCGGTGCGGAGAGTAGGGCGGTGCAGAGCTTCTAATCACTAAAGGCGTCAATTCTAAATTGTCAAATCCTTCAATCTTAAACGTCTTTTCTGGATCAATTTGATTATATTGCAAGCCGCCATTCCAGTGCTTTAACATATTAAAAAGAGGAAATCCTGTCGTGAGATCTTGATAGACCATGTCAGTACACCAAACAGGCATTGGACAACCTTCACGCAGGGTCAATAGCCCCGTCGTATGGTCAAGTTGACTGTCCATCAAGACCACATTCGTGATGCCTGTATCTCTCAATTGACGTGCTGGCTGTGCTGCCTTGAACTCAAATAATTGTTGGCGGATATCAGGTGACGCGTTGAATAAGATCCAATCCACACCATTTTCTGATATGGCTATCGAAGATTGGGTACGGGTTTTTTTCCTGAATCGTGCCTTGACGGACACCGTGGCAATTATCGCAGTTACAGTTCCACTGCGGGAAACCGCCACCAGCAGCTGAGCCTAAAACGTGAATATACATAAATCAATATTTCCAAAAAAATAAAAGCCCTAATCATCTAGGGCTTTTAATGGATTGAGTGCTAATGAGTTTTAGCGTGCTTCGAAATACATAGTCACTTCGAAACCGATACGAATGTCTTGAAAAGCTGGTTTGGTCCACTGCATGGGATTACTCCGGAACGATCTTACTATTTAAGAAGTAAGATTAATAAAATGAATGAATGAGTGAGTGATAAAGGGTAGTATAAGCTGCCCCCTGCTGTCAATTTCTTAGATGTTAGTAAAGCGTTAACGAGCATCGTTCAAGCAGTCTTTTATAGCATAAATGAAAGCCGATTTATCATACCGAAAAGACAGTATATCGAGCATAAGATTAAAAATATCTTTGAATAGTTTGAGTATAAATTATAACTATAAAAAATCTGCTCGATGGGAGTCAGGCGTATTTCGAGAACTTATGAGTTATACAGATATATTGCAAAAACCGAATTTATCTATAAAGTAATAGATTAACTTGATAGATACTGGAGCCTGAAGATGATTGCTGAATTACAAGGCAGTGAGTTAACCAAAGCCATCTTGGGAAATGTCAGCAACTATGTATGGTGTGCTGTCAGCAACGTTAGCGATGATTATGCTATAGCAACCATAGATAATGATTACTACGAATTATTGGTTCCTATTGTAGCTTTCAATAACGACCAGTTCGTTTGTGATAAAGGTGAGCTATGGGAATATGCTGTCTCAGTAAAGAGAGTGGCGCTTACTCAAGATGATGTGGGGCTATAACTTACTATTAATATAATGACTGTTATACTCTGCATGCAGATTAGTTTTGCAGCCTATGCATGAAAATCTACCATCTGTCTACAACTTCTTGTTCTAGTTGACT
>NZ_BAWH01000020.1 GCF_000586435.1 Psychrobacter sp. JCM 18901 | reverse complement strand
CTCTACAGATAAGCTGTTGGAGAAATAAATTACCATCCTCCAGACACGATAAAACCGCATAGCAATCAATTGTTATGCGGTTTTATTGTTAACTATCCATGTTACCTATCACGACTGCTTTTCATGCATCCTTGCACAAATATTCAGTATATTGTGATACTGGGCATCCTGCCCTTTTTACTACACTACAGCTTCAGTATTACTGGCTGCTATCAGCAAAGGGTATGTGTCCTTACTTCAATCGCTATTGTCATCCTGACGTTAGTTATCGAATCATTATCCTTTATGCGGTTAACTCAATCCCTGAGTCACATTCCCTAATGCCGTGTGACTATAATGCCTAACTCTCGCTCTTATGTTAAGTCGCGTAAACGTCATTGCGTGTAAGCATATGCTTACAACAATATATTTTATTTGCCACAATTATTACAACTTATTAACGCAAATGACACCTAGCGCAAAGTTTTGTACTCTATTATAGATAATGTAAGGAAATATTTCGAACAATAAATTATTAGAGATGCTTATTAATTACGAACTAATCCAACGCACCAAAATACTTTTAAAATCTTATAGTTATAGAGAATATAGGTACCTTTAACCTACACGACCTACTTAATACCATCATAGGATATTGCCTCATGGAAATAATAAAACCCTTTTCTATTAAGGCCACTTTGTCTATCGGTCTTGTCATTGTATTACTGGGTACGACAGTGGGTTGTACAGCTGTAGGCTCAGGATATGACAATCAGCGTATATCGTGGTGATAATAATAGCCAGAACAATAATTTTAATCGCGTAAGTCAGCAGCTTCGACAAGACTTGCGTCGCAAAGGCTATCAAGTTATAGATATCAGAGCTGATAGTTACCGTGGTGATCGAGCTCTTACGGCGTATGCTAAAAAGAACAACCAAGCCTACGAGCTAAAATATACTTACCCTGCTCTAAGACTCATCAGCTCAAGCAAAAAAGCATGGCCAGATAACTGGGGTAATAAGTCGCAAAATAATAATAACCGCTATAAAGAAAACAAACATAAAGATAACTATCAGAATGGTCAGCGCTATAAAAAAAGGCGATGTCGAAGATACTATTAAAAGAGAATCACGTTACCCAGCTATCAAACGCCGTGCTGTCAATAAAGTAAGAGCTATGGGCTACCGTGTCGAAGATATCGATCTTGAAGAAAAAAATAAGCGCGGTGTCTTTGAGATTGAGGCCAAACGAGGTTCACAGAAGTACGAAATATTATTAAGTTATCCAAATTTAGATGTTATGAAAGTCAGAAAAGATTGATTACTTTCAGCATTTTCAGCTAATGACCTCGGTACATTTAACTTTTACCCATATTGAGCAACGATATATTATTAGGAAATCATTATGAAAACTCTATCATTTTCAACATTAAAAACGGTAGCGACTGGCAGCATAGTCGCAGCTTTATTGGCAGTGACCACAGGCTGTGTGACTGCGCCGAATGGCTACAATGGCTATGACGACCTTTACGAGCACTCTCATAAGACAATAAAGGCCATAAAAAAACACAAAGACAAAAAGAACGACAAAGACAGCTATGTCTCCGTTGTCGAGCAACGAGCTGCTAGTAAAGTCCTTAGCATGGGATATCGCGTCAAAGACGTCAAATATAAAAATGGTGATCGTAAGATTAAGATAAAGGCTGAACGTGGACGCGACGATTACAAAATCGAGCTAGGCTATCCAAGCTACAACGTGATTAAACTTAAAAAAGATTAATCGATCATTAGGGTCTGATATCTACTATTAATACTCAATTGAAACTTTAAAAACTTTAAAAACTTTATAACCAAATAAGTCATTAAATGATTTATTTGGTTTTTTTTATGAGAATTCTTACACTCAAGAATCTGGTACTTTTCTATATAAAACTAAAAATCCAAGACTTTTATCACATCATAAGCTGGCGTTTCATAGGGGTGCGCTTCTTTTAACGCGGTAATAGTAGCATCAATAAAAGCTTCATCCACCACTATTTCAACTCGCCACTCATCAACCGTTTCTAAACTATTCTGTGTACCAATGTGTGGCTCACTGCCTGATAATGGCATAAACTGACCGACCCCTCGTACCTGCCAACAGCATTGCTCATAGTTTCCAATCTTCCCAGCGCCAGCAGTAAACAGAACAGATTTCACTTGGTCTAACGCTGCATCAGGAATAAAAACGGTCAACTTATACATAGGTTTACCTCATAGAATGGTTTTGAATCTCAATCTGCTAGTTTTTAGATAAGGAAGGATGATCGGTCCATATATAACGTAGCAGCCAGTCTTTGGCATCACCTGCATAATCAATACCAATACGTGGGCGTAGTGATACAAGTGGCTGGCAGCCATCATCTTCTATCCAAACGTCTGATGATGCGAAATAGATTTGCCATATAAATCGCGATCAATTTGCAAGCGTTTGGTCAATTTGCCAGGGCCTGCAAACTGCTTAGGATGAGTAAACTGCTTATCTGAACTGATTTGTTGCTCTTCGATCAGACGGTCACTATCATCGGTCAAAAACCCAGCGCGAATCAATACCGATTCAGGCGACTCTACAGAGCCGCTAATCAAATTTAGCATATGATGCACGCCATAGGTCAGATAGACATAGAACACGCCACCTTGCTCATACATAATTTCTGTGCGCGCCGTTCGAGTGCCTGCATGTGAATGGCAAGCGGGGTCATCTTGACCAATATAGGCTTCGGTCTCAGAGATACGCATACGTAGCGTTTCTTGCTGTCCATCGCTATCTGTTAGCTGTCGACATAAGACTTTACCAATCAGGTCAGCAGCGACCACACAGGTCGGACGAGTGAACCATTCAGGCTCTAAAATAGTTGATGAGGCAGTAGACATCAGCGAAACCTTTCCTTATTTTTATAGTCTAATTGATATGAGTAAGTACTAACAAATTAGCATAAAAGTAAGATAAGGTATCGAGGACAATGTTGGCGCTATGTTTGATTTTTTTATACGAGCTAAACTACTAGCCCGTGCCTAAAGAGTGATACTGGTTGATAAACAGATAGGGATTGTAGTCTGTTATAAGTGGTTCCATTATAGCAGTCTGTTTTAAGTGGTCTATTAATAGGTTTGAGGGGTGAAATAACCGGTTCCCTTGGAGTATACTCTCTATTGAAAAGCCTTGAATCAAAAGCTATCACTGGCTACTTAGAAAGCTCGAATTGTACTTTTCCTCATCCACTTACAAAATCGCATACAAGCCATAAATATTATGAATAAAAGACCAGCTCTGCTTGTATCAGACCAAAACCTAAAGTTAGTAACTCAATTTTTGATGATAACTTATGTTCTTTGTTTATTATTACCTGCTTATAAGCTAAGTATAATGGTAGGGAGTGGTGAAGACGGTGGAGGTATGGGTACTCTAATATTGGGTACGTTATACTTACCTTTTGGTCTGATGTTTGGAGACTACGGAATATTAGCTGTTTGTGGAAACTATATATTCTTCTACCTTGTTGTTCGATTACTTACCATACCAAACTATTCGACCAAATTTTCAGTCATTTTAGCCATCTTGTTGTTATGTTCGATAGCTCTAAGTTTTTATGATGTTTTTCCTGTCGGCTACACTTCAAATGGACATATAGTGGCATGGGGATATGTGCTTTTGCTTGGTATTTTAGTTTGTGTGCCATGTCTTTTTTAATGCTTTATCGTTTTTTTCTTAAAAGAACACCGCACATTTCATGGTTTATATTGGCATTGGTAGTAAGCTTCTTGTGCTCTCTAGGTTTGCGATATTATCAATATCACTATTGGGCCGATGAGTACCACAAAAAGTATTTCTTTGACGCTGTATGGTTGATGCGTATGCGTATGCTGAGCCACATTGGGAATGTTTAAGATTCAACAATCTGAGAGAGTATGGAAATTCCGAGGTGCTTCATACATCTGCCAGATCGATTCCTGTATAGCGCATCGATCACGAATAGAATGTGTATGGCAGGTACACCACGAAGTACACTATGACTATTTCCATAAGTTGAAACCTTGATACCATTAGCCTACAGCCCAAGTTTCGAGTCCTCACTAGGGTACCATCATAAATATAATGCCATAAAAAACTGAGCACATGGCTCAGTTTTTATTTTATGCTAAGTATCTGATACTTATTTTAATGGTACACCAATACGGTCAGCCACTTCTTCATAAGCTTCGATCACATCACCTAGTGACTGACGGAAACGGTCTTTATCAAGTTTCTTCTTGGTGTTCTTGTCCCAGATACGGCAGCCATCTGGTGAGAACTCATCACCTAACACGATACGGTCATGGAATACGCCAAACTCTAGTTTAAAATCAACTAAGATTAAATCACCCGCATCAAACAATGCCTTTAATACATCGTTGACTTGATAGGTTAGCTCTTCCATCTTAGCCAATTGCTCTTTGGTCGCCCAACCAAGAGACACAGAAAGTGATTCGTTAACCATCGGATCACCTAGCGCATCGTCTTTATAAAAAAAGCTCATAAGTTGGCGGCGTCAATGCTTGACCTTCTTCTAAGCCTAAACGACGCACCAAACTACCAGCTGCAAAGTTACGCACCACGCACTCTACAGGAATCATGTCCAAGCGTTTAACCAACACTTCGTCGTCAGACAATTGCTTTTCGAAATGCGTTTCGATACCAGCATCAGACAATTTTTGCATGATAAAAGCATTAAAGCGGTTATTAACCACACCTTTACGTGCCAATTGTTCGATACGCTTACCATCAAGCGCTGAGGTATCATCACGGAAGTGCAAAATCAGAAGATCATTGTCTTCTGTTTCATAGACAGATTTAGCTTTACCTTTATACAGCAGTTGTTGCTTTTGCATTATGGGGGTTCCTGTTCGTTCAAGCTTATGTGGTAAAAACGCGCAGCGACCGCTGACTCTTATTACAATATCGATATTATTTTAATCAACAATCATAAAAATCGGCGGTACAAATGAAGAAATAAATTAGTTTGAAGGGCTACTAACAGCACGCTGAGGCTTTGGCAACTGATACTGATTACCTGACTCATTCTGTAGTTTAAGCGTGTTCGCGCCCACATTAGGGGTCGGATACAAAGGCACGAAAGGCGCTGTTTCTTGAGCAGCCGGCAGCTCTATCGGTGCAAGCTTTTTGCTTTGTTGATAGTCTAAGCTGCCATTGTCGCGCTTACCAAGCAGGCTCTTGGTCGCTTGGCAGCCGCTCAATACCAACGTACTACCCAAAACTAAGGTCAGTATTGCAGGAAGTAGTTTTGTCGTTTTTGATGATACTGTTTTTGATGATATTGTCATCATGTTGTCTCTCTGAGTTAGCAGTTATTGCTCATTTAGGCGATTGACTTACCGTGATAAGGTGACTTGCTACTAGATCGAATGGCACTCATCTAATGTGCAGCAAGTCTTAAATCGCCGAATATCAATTGGCTAAATATCAATTTATCGTATGTTTGCTCGAACCAATGCTTCATCAATAGTCGCATGATGCTGCTCCGCGAGCCAAACTAATGGCAGACGAATACCCGTATCGATCATACCCATTTTATGTAGCGCGTACTTAGCTGGGATAGGGCTTGATTCGATGAATAGGTCGCGGTGCAGATGCTTGACCACGTCATGAATCTGATTAGCCGCTTCAAAGTCACCACGTAAACCCGCAGAAAAAGTCTCACTCATGGCTTTTGGCGCTACATTAGCAGTGACTGAGATATTGCCTTTGCCGCCTACTTTCATTAGATCAAGCGCAGTGCCGTCATCACCAGATAACACAACCATTCTGTCACCGACGGCTTTGATCAATTGCTCACCGCGACCGACAGATCCTGTCGCATCTTTGATAGCAACGATATTATCGATATCACACAAACGCTCGACTGTTGCTTGAGCGATATCAACCACTGTACGGCCAGGCACGTTATACAGCATTTGCGGTATATTTACGGCTTTGGCAATGGCTTGATAATGCTGAAACAAGCCTTCTTGTGGCGGCTTATTGTAGTAAGGAGCAACGAGCAACGCACAGTCTGCGCCTGCATCGGCAGCATCCTGAGTCAGCTTGATGGCTTCCATCGTGTTGTTGGCACCAGTACCCGCGATGACCGGTACACGACCTTTGACATGCTGAACGAAATAGCGAATAACATCGCTATGCTCTTGCATAGATAGGGTCGCTGATTCGCCAGTAGTACCAACAGCCACAAGGCAATGCGTGCCCTGCTCGATCTGCCAATCTATGAGATCTGCGAGACGTTTATAATCGACCTTACCGTCAGGGTGCATGGGCGTTACCAAGGCTACCATTGAGCCTTGTAGTCGGGTTTTGATCTCGTCGTATGCTGTGCTCATAACCGTGCCTTACTGTATTATCCTAGCTTTTATTAAAGCTGTCACATGATAGGTCGTTTGCAAGTGGCCATTGCTTTCTATGCGTTGATAAACGCTAATGGCGTAACTTACTTGATGTTAATGCTGCGTCTCTACTTACTATAATAGCGTTTGTATCATAGATGATTATATCTACGATATCAGTATCGTGATGGCCATCTACCAAGAGTAATAGGCCTGCTTACTAACCGACAGAAATATAATAATAAGAGTGCTCGTTAGTGTAGCATATTTTGATTTGACCGCTATCAATCAATTGGCAGTCAGCACATAATTTTAGTACCAAAAAACATGTATTACTTTTCGCTTAAATTTATAGAATTTGAACTAAAACCTTGTAGATGAATACTTACATCATTAAAGGAGCAGTTTAGCGCAATCAACGTACGCTGATAAGTCTCTTATGTAATATTAACGAATCGTCAACACATCGATAGTAGGTCGATAGAATCGAAAAGGCAACCCTCTCGTACCGATGCCGCTACTAACAAATATCTGTGCACTTGCATGTTGATATGAGCCGCGCTGCTTACCCATGCGACTGTTATATAGCAATCCTGACTGCTCACTACTGCGTCGAATATCGTTCTGTTTTTGAGCAAGCAGGATATTTTTTTGAATAGCCTTTGCAGCACCGGTTATCAACAAAGGGCGTGGTTGTAAAGATTTTGGCAGATCACTGATACTATCAAATCGTGATGCCAAAATAATCACTGGACTGGTGGCATTGGCAATCTCTGTTCCAAGCATTGCTTTATCAGTCGCCTCTGACGTTTCAATATCTGTAGATTGCTTAGGCACATCTTGCCAGCCGCAAAGCACTGCTACTAGTGGATTTATATTCGGGTTTTCTTGCTCAACATTGTCTTGATTATTAGTTTGATTAGTCGACTGATTGACGACTGACTTTTTATTTGTTGCTCTTGCACACTTGAGTGGCAATGACGTACATTGCTGACCGATATAGTTAATATCGAGCACATCGAAAGTACTGGCCAA
This sequence comes from Psychrobacter sp. JCM 18901, assembly GCF_000586435.1. Taxonomy (GTDB): domain Bacteria; phylum Pseudomonadota; class Gammaproteobacteria; order Pseudomonadales; family Moraxellaceae; genus Psychrobacter. The sequence goes on along the minus strand of NZ_BAWH01000020.1, from coordinate 60,555 downwards.
TGTATCTTCTAGTAGTGGCTGACCTTGCTTGGTCGTATTCATAGATTGATAACGCAAGTCCGAGGTGCTCATGACTGTGTAAACAGGTTTATTCACCCCTTTAAATAGCATTAATTGACCCACCAAGTCTGCACTTGGATAATATAGCCAGTCGCCCGTAATCAGTACGGCATCTGCTGACAAGGCGTTGATAGTAGAGACCAGCTTGCGAATATGACGCGGCTTACCACCATATATTCCTATGCGCAAATCTGCCAATACGGCGACTTTGAGCGGTGTAGATAAGTCTAAGTCAATAGAATGATGCTCTAATCGTAAGCGATTGGGTTGTACAATGACAGTATAAAAGTATAAGCCCATCATCAATATTGCCATCAGTACGGCAGGTAGTGATAGCTGCGCTAACATCGGCATCAGGTCCTGTGACCAAACCATGATAAGCAATACTGCCCAAATAGGCATCGTATAAGCGGCATAATATAATGCAAGCTTCACCCAAATGCGCATAAAGCGCTTGGTAGGATTGGCATTAAACGTTTGTAGCCCTGACCACAGTGCAATGTACGCTAGCAATGCTGCTGACGTCGTCGTAATAAGCGTATGTAGAGCGGGGTCAGTCATAATTACCTAGCGGTTGCATAATGGTACGAGCCTACTAAGCGACTCGGCCCACCTTAGAGCCTATTGATTGATCAATAACTCACTTAACGAATGGATTGCTGTTGAGGTCTTACTCTTAGCTGTTTGATAAAAAACCAAACATTATAGAGGTCGACCTCTATGATAGACAAGCACAATTATTGACGTGCGCGCTGCCTTTATACTCTGTACCGTAATCTGAGTTACATTATTAGCCACATTAACAGTCACGCTTTAATCATGATACTTACTCAATACGTAGCCCAATAATAGCAGGAATGCCTTGACGTATAACTTCTATAGTGACCACGCCTTTTTTAGGAAGAGATGAGATAGCACCTGAAAAGTCTGCCACTGTTTCGATCGGCTTTTGATGAAAGTTAGTGATGACATCACCTGCCAGAATACCTGAGCGCGCGGCCAGTCCAGTAGGATCCACTGTGGTAACCAATATGCCCGTTTTATTATCGACAGCGATTTCTGCTTGTTCATCCGTCGTCAAGTCGCGTAAACGCAAGCCCAACTGTACATCATCATTTTGCTCATCACCGCTCTGTGCTCTTACATCATTAGGCGCATAAGCGAGCTTACCGTTAATCACCATCTGCTTACCATTGCGCTGAATCCGTGCACGGAAGGAGTCGCTTGGACGCGCTCGATTGAGCAAGTTCAGCAAATCAGATGCCTCCATGATTTGTACGTCATTGTATTGCAAAATGATGTCACCAGGTTTTAGGCCTGATTTTTGTGCCGGTGAATCTGGTGATACACGAGTCAGTAAGGCACCTTGAGGGCGCTCTAAATTATAAGCCTCGGCCAGATTGCGATCGATATCTTGTGGATAAATTCCTAGATATGCACGCGCCACTTCACCATCATTTTTTAGCTGCTCATAAATATCCATGGCAGCGTCAATAGGGATAGAGAATGACAGACCCATATAACCGCCAGTACCACTAAAAATACGCGAATTGATACCAATCACTTCGCCGCGCTGGTTAAATAGTGGCCCGCCAGAATTACCAGGGTTTAGTGCTACATCCGTTTGGATAAATGGTACGCTCGTCTCACGCGAAAAACTACGCGACTTGGCACTGACAATACCAGCAGAGGCTGAATAGTCAAAACCAAATGGCGAACCAATTGCCAATACTGGCTCTCCTACTTTTAGACCGCTGGAGTCGCCAATAGGCAGGGCTGGAAATTGGCTGCCCTCAACTTTTAGCACGGCCACATCTGAGCGCTCGTCACTACCGACCAAAGTTGCATCAAGCTCGGTTCTATCATTGAGCGTCACAGTGATTTTGTCCGCACCTGCTATGACATGATGATTGGTCAGCATATATCCATTGGAGGTAATAAAAAAAGGCCGTACCATAAGCATGTTCAATCGCTGGCGTCGCGACTCGATCAGGAATACGTAGACGATCACCAAAGAACTGACGCAATACTTCAGCAGTCTGAGCTTTAGCAAGCTCGGCCTCACTAATCGTTTTGGTGACATTGACGCGTGCCACTGCTGGCGTGACTTGTTGCACCAAACCAGAGAAATCAGCCGTAGTGACTGCAGCCTGAGCACTGTTTATCGTCGTGACATTAATACTAGCGAACATAACGGTACTAACAGCGAGTGCCAGCGCACTACGTTGTAACCATTGCTGCATATTGGCAGTGGTCCGTCCTTTGAACATATTGATAGGCATTTTGTGTCCTCCATATGAGTAAGCGCTGTTATTAACAGCCACGTTATGATTGTCAGCGATAGCGACTACACCAAGCGGCATGCCCTATTCGTTACTATTTGGTGAATTATATTCTTTTATCTATTTATCTTGTCTATTTATGCGGCGCAGCACTTTTATTTGAACCTATTGTCATAGCTCTTTAGCCGTTACTTTACGCTTATTTTTATCACTACTCATTACTTGAATATTTATAGAGTGCCTGTCTTTAGAAGATGGTTAATAGTGTCTTATAAAAATAAACCATGTCAGCAATCAGTATATGACATTTCATGGCGCTAACACTATTATCCTGTGCGCGACGTGCATGCCCAACGCAGCTACTGTATGATAAATAAAAACTTGAAGTATTATGCTGAAGCTTTTTGCATAGTGCAGGATAACCCAAGGCAGCGTTATTTCATATGGGCTTCGTATACTTTTATGGCCGTGACATAGCTTTTTAGCAGGTACGGCTTACATCAGCTTGAAATAAAATCATGGTATGATGTCAAACCAAATATTTTACTAAACAAACAAAAGTTAGCTTGTATATAAGACTGTTTATTGCAGGTTTATAAACTGGCTATCATCACTCTTGTTTTCCATCTTTTGCATTTCTAGCGTATTGTGATTTATCTAGAAACGCTTTTGTCTTTGCTACTTTATAGTAGTTATATCATATCTAGCTTATGTTGTGATTCATGATGGCTATCAGTGCGATGGCTTAGCTACAACAGAAACGGATAACAACTTATTGTTAAATAAACGGTAGCGACTATCTTATAACAGCTATCGATAGATATAAAATATGACAAGATTATAAAAGGATTAATTTATGGATACCGCCCTTTTGCTATCCGGCGTGGTTGGGATTGGCATTGCCGCCCAATGGTTGGCTTGGTATTTAAAGCAACCATCCATTTTATTTTTATTACTGATTGGTATTATCGTCGGGCCAGTGCTGGGTGTATTTGACCCAGATTTGGTATTAGGCGAGCTGATGTTTCCTTTCATCTCTTTGGGCGTAGCGATTATCCTATTTGAAGGATCGCTAACGCTAGAGTTCGATGAGATTAAGCAACATGGTACCGTGGTACAGATGCTGGTATCGGTCGGTGTACTGATTACCATTGCTATCGTGGCACTATCGACTTATTTACTATTTGATGTCGATCCATTGATTGCTCTACTCTTCGGTGCGCTAGTCTGTGTGACTGGTCCAACGGTCATTATGCCACTGCTGCGTAGTGTACGCCCTAACAAAACCATTTCCAACATCTTGAAGTGGGAAGGTATTATCATTGACCCAATCGGCGCTATCGCTGTGGTATTGGTCTATGAGTACATTATCTCAGGCGGCGAAGCAGTAGTATTCTACTGTTTGCTAAGATTGTCGTATTGGCGACTGCAATGGGTATGGCGGGCGCTTGGTTACTTGCGTTCCTTATGCGTCGTCATATGATTCCTGAGTTTTTGCGTAATGTGTTTACTCTAGCATTTGTACTGGTCTTATTTTCAATATCGAATCACCTAGAGCATGAGTCAGGTCTATTGACCGTCACAGTACTGGGCGTGGCATTGGCGAACTGGCCAAAATTCCCCCGTGAGACGATTTTAGAGTTCAATGAGTCGTTGACCATTCTGCTGATTTCAGTGCTGTTCATTATTCTGGCGGCGCGTGTAGAGTTGGCAAGCTTGCTCAGCGTTGGTTTTGCAGGGCTAGTGCTGCTCGCTATCGTGATGTTTGTGGCACGTCCACTATCGGTCTGGGCATCGGCTATCGGCTCGAACCTTAAGACCAATGAAAAGCTGATGATTAGCTGGATTGGCCCACGTGGTATCGTCGCTGCTGCCATCTCATCACTGTTTGCGATTCGTTTGCAAGAGTATGATATCCAAGGCGTTGAGCTACTTGTACCTCTCGTATTTATGGTTATCATCGGTACGGTCATGATTCAGGGTCTGGGTGCAAAAGTCGTCGGTAATCTACTAGGCGTACGTGAGCCTGAGACCAATGGTATTCTTATCGTTGGCTCAAACCCAATTACGTTATTGATTGCTACCTCTCTCAAAGACCAAGGCTTCGACGTCATCGTTGCGCATAATAACTACACCAATATTGCACGCGCACGCATGAGCGGTCTGCGTACTTACTTTGGTAATCCCATCTCTGATCACGCAGATCATCATCTGGATCTAATCGGTATTGGTCGTCTGTTTGCGATGAGTATGGACAAAGAAATGAATACATTGTCCGAGATTCATTATCGTCATGAATTTGGTGAGCGTAAGCTGTACCGACTTAAATTCAGTGATGAAAAAGTCAAAAGCGAGCGTGATGACAAGCAATCGAACTTCCATTCACAGTGGCTGTTTGGCAAAGATGTGACCTATACCAAGCTTGCCAGTATGCTGTCCAAAAAAAGCTCGAATTAAGATTACCAATATCACGGATAGCTATAGCTTTGAGCAGTATAAAGCGGATAATAAGCAGTTCGTACCGCTATATACCGTCGACAAAGAAGGCAAACTGCACGTTATCACTGATAAGTTTGACGGTACTGTCCCTCGTGACCGCAAGCTTATATCGCTAGTGGTAGACGATGAAGTACAGCCGAAGCCAGTCGATGTAACGCCTAAACAAGAGCAGGCTCGCATGGCAGCTGATGCTAACTTTGAGTCAAACTCAAAAGCACCTGAAAAGCGCAAAGAGCAGGAGCCTAGCCCTGACGATAGCCAGACAGCAGCGCCAGAGCCTTCGGTAGATAGTGACAAAAGTGATGGGCAAAACACTGCTAATCAGTCATCAGCTACCCAAAGCAGTAGCACCGAGACTAAGTCACCTTCTAGCACTACCGTAGAGAAAAGTGAGCCAGTAGAAGAGCCAAAAACGTCTGCTACTAATATGGCTAATAAAGGCGTCATGTCTGCAAATTCGACAGCGACTTCGAAGACCAAAACCTCTACGAACAGTAATGGCAATGGTAGTGCGCCTAAAAACAAAAAAAGGGGCACTTGACCCAAGTCGTCTACCTGACTCTGCTCAGGATAGCGACGCCTCTATCGCGACTACTGAGGGTATAAAAGTAGATAAAATAGATGACAAATAACGTGCATAGTTATCTGCTTTATTGACTTAAAGATAAAAGATTTACCTTAACAAAAAGCCCCAACAATATGCTGGGGCTTTTTATTGGTGCTAACTAACTGACTGGCTAACTGGCTAGCTAACTATCGATACATCTAACTGCCTTATAAATCTACTTGGCAAAATTTAATTATTTAATATCGAATCTGTCCATAACAGTCTGCCATATACGCGCACTCACATCATCCGTACTGCCCGATGCATCAATACGCTGTATGCGCTCAGGATACTCGCTCGCAAGTTGACTAAAACCAGTATGCACCCAGGTAAAAAAACTCGGTAGCTTGCTGCTCAAAACGATCTGCTGCACTGCGCTTGTTGGCACGCTTCATGCCCTCTGCTACTGGCAAATCCAACCACAATGTCAGCTCAGGAAGCTGCGTCACAAATTGTTTGATAAGCATATCGATTTTGCCGCGTACCAGCTCGTCGCCATACGCACGCCCAAAGCCCTGATACGCAATAGTAGAATCGGTAAATCTATCACATATCACCCAAGTACCATTTTGGAGCGCTGGTAGAATGACTTGCTGCATATGATCACAGCGCGCCGCAAACAATAGCAGCAGCTCGGTATCGTCTTCGATATCAGTCGCCGGATCTAATAATATGTCACGCAATTGCTCGGCAAATGGACTACCACCCGGCTCACGAGTACGCAGATACGAGATGCCATTAGCTTCTAAGCGCAAACACAACTGTTCAATCGCGGTGGTTTTGCCCACGCCTTCAGTTCCTTCAAAACTAATAAAGCGTCCTAAGATAGGTGCTGTATTTGAAGCACTTGATTCAGGTAGATTCGATGCTGGCGTGCTGCTATGTGACGGTGTTGCGCTGGTGTGCATAGATACTGACATGATATGACCTTATGTCATTGATGAGCGCTACCTCTACTTTGTAGCACTCAATAAACGATAAGTTTTGTGAGAAGATTAAGAGGTTATTTACTGCGGCGGCGTTTGAGATTTTTTTCTCACGCATGACACTGAGATAGTCTTTTACCGCTTGGTTGTGCTCAGCCAAGCTATTGGTAAATTTGTGCCCGCCATTGCCCGTTGCCACAAAATACAATGCTTCACTATCGGCAGGATGTAAGGTCGCTTCGATAGAGGCCGCTGATGGTAGCGCAATTGGCGTTGGCGGTAAACCATCAATTTGGTAGGTGTTATAAGACGTTTTTTTTCATTGATGTCTTTGCGGCGGATATTGCCATCATAACGACTACCCATACCATAGATGATGGTCGGGTCCGTCTGCATACGCATGTTTTTATTCAAACGGTTTCTAAACACGGCAGAAACTAAAGGACGTTCATCAGCAACGCTGGTCTCTTTTTCGATAATAGACGCCATGACTAGCGCTTCATATGGACTCTTATAAGGCAGATTCGGCGCACGATTTTCCCACGCATCAGTCAGTACCTGCTGCTGACGCTTATACAAGTCAGTCAGTACTTTTTTATCGCTGGTTCCTTCACCGTAATAGTAGGTATCAGGCGCGAACCAACCTTCAAGATTATAGTTAACAATCGGGTCACTGCTATTAGCCACACTGTCTGGCAATATACCTGTCAAATCCAATGCTTGGGCGATACTGGCATTGTCACTATCTGCGGTCAGTACTTCTTTTTCGATTTTGTCATTATCACGCAGCGCTTGATAAAGGTCTTTAGATGTCTTACCTTCGATGATCTGTACCTTGACCATGGCTGCTTTTGCGCCTTGACCTAGTATCTGTAGCGCCTCAGCGATAGTCGGGTTTTCGGGTAGTTTATACGTACCAGCATGCAACGGCGCATCGACTTGTGATTTGATATATAGCTTGGCCACGCCTGCCGAAAACAACGGAATCTGCTGCTGCCACTGCGGTAGTAGACCATAATACGTCTGACCTGGCTCAATCGTGACCATTTGCTGCGGCTGCTCGATACGCCCAAACAACGTCTGATAAACCATGACCAAGAAAAATGCGGCAATAAGCCCCAATACTAGCAGCACTTGATAGCCGCGTTGCATAAAAAACGATGGGTTATTGACTTTATATTGGCGCGGTTTACTGTTGCCGCTGATGAGCGAGACGTTGGTTGCTGGCGTTGTTGACGTTGCTGATGTGTCTTCCACCTCATCTACCACTGGTTGCGCGTCCGGTAGCGTGGTATCGACACGCTCCTCGACTGTGCCATCTTGTTTGTTTGACGGCGACTCATTGGGACGTTCAGGTGGTATATTAGGTGTAGGCTTGCTCATGGCAACTCGCGAGGCAGATGTTTGCTAGAATTTAGCACTGAACCGTGCGATTTTCAATGGTATTTGCTTAGCTTATGAATTATCTTGCTATTGATGGTCGTTTATATGGCTTAATACTTAGGCGTTTTTTTTCAGTATTCTCAGTTTATCTATTAATAATGAAAATATCTTATGAACCTACATTTTAACCAAAGTCTTGCTAAAAACTATCACTCTGAACCTCAAAAAGTTCGTGTACTCAGCGAAGCATGGGTAAAAGAAAATAGTTACTGCACCAATTGTAGCGCCCAATCGCTAGCTGAGTTTGCTAATAACAAACCTGTCGCTGATTTTTATTGCGAAAATTGTAATGAGCAATATGAGCTAAAAAGTAAAAAAAGCCAAGTTAAGCAATGTTGTCAATGATGGCGCTTATAAGACGATGATTGAGCGTATCAATAGTAAGAACAATCCCAGCTTTTTCTTTTTAACCTACTCAAAAGAATACACCGTCAACAATTTTCTGATTATTCCCAAGCATTTCTTTACACCCGATATTATTGTTAAGCGTAAACCCTTATCAGTGACGGCAAAACGAGCAGGTTGGGTTGGTTGCAATATTGACTTACGCCACGTACCCGAATCAGGCAAAGTATTTTTGGTCAAAGACCAACAAGCTATACCGCGTGAAAGCGTTACCCAACAGTTCCAAAAGACTTTGTTTTTACGCAAGCAATCTATGGCTTCACGCGGTTGGACACTCGATGTCTGGCAATGTATCGACCGTCTCGATGTCAGTTTTTCTCTCAATCAAGTTTATGCTTTTGCTAGTGAACTGCAGCTCAAACATCCTGAAAACAACCACGTAAAAGATAAAATTCGCCAACAGTTACAAGTACTACGAGATAAAGGCATCATTGAATTTGTAAGCCGTGGTCACTATCAAAAATTATACTAAGAACACTTATCATCCCATAATGGTAAACCTTTGGCAGCAACCAAACGACCGTAAAACTTATGAGGAGGGTAATCTAGCTCTAGCTCATCATTTACTTTGAAAAAGTGTTTCACATTGCCATCGAGACAGGTATAAGCTCGATTTTTTTACCTGTTTATTCCAGCTCATTAGCAGCCCTAACGGAGTGCGAGAAGCTTTAGTAAAAGCTTGTCTTTCGGTTGTGATTGCACACATCACAGTATCTTCATGAAACTGCTTATCTAAACCTTGTTCAATGACTTCTTGACGGGTATGCGCATACTTAAACACACTCCCAAATGCTGTGTATTTTCTATCTTTCTTAGAATAAACAATACTAAATGCTATCTGTGAATAACAAGGTAAGTGAATCATTTCATCAGGATTTCTTTTCGCTGCACCGCAAACTTTATTGAATATCATCAAGCGTCTGATTTGTAGTGGAATTCGTTGATCTTCATAGGTAGTACGCATTTATTATCCCCTGTTAGATAGTATTGGATAGAATGCAATCATTGATCGATTAACATCAGTACGCAATACTCATTAACAAAAGACGATCAATTATGAAGAACGTTATTGGAGATATGCATCACTCAATAGACTTCTTGCGAAAGTACCAGTGCATTAACTTCAATTGACGGAGCCACAAAGGCTAGTGGTGATTTATGTAAGAAGGCTAATACGTCATATAAACACAGTATCAAGATCATAATATTATAGCCGCTAAAATTTATTAGCAGCTATAACTATAAGTAGTAACTTAATTATGAGTTTCGTATAACATAGTAATTATTTCGAATTATAACAGACGCCTTTCATTATAACGTTCAGGTCTAGGTTCGCCTTGATTGTCACGGTATACATCTGCAATTAACTCATCTCTATCATCCCATAGTGGCAGACGAGCTGTCGCAACTAGACGGTCATGAAACTTATGCGGTGGGTAATCCGAATCAATTTCATCATTTATCCGAAAAAAAACTTCTTCACGATAGTCAACATAAGCATGCATTCTATTCTTTACATATTTATTCCAATACCACACTAATTGTATAGGTGTACTAGCTGGGCGAGTAAACTGCTTTAGATTAACAGTCAGCGCACACTTTACTGGCTCGTCGTTAGGAAAAATGCGAATACGTTGCTCAATAACTTCTTCGGGTGTTTGTGCATACTCAAACACACCACCAAAGGCTATAAATTTCTTGAAATCCTTTAGATACATAACTCCGAGTGATAACTGAGTAAATTTTGATAAATGAATAATTTCATCAGGTTCTTTCTTCGCTAATTTACAGATTTCATCAAAAACCATCAAACGACGGATTTGTAGCGGGATACTTTCATCTTCATAAACTTCGTACATTGGCTTATCTCCTTATTAGATAAGCAGCATTGATCGATTTGCTTTAAGACACAAGACCACGTAACAAAAGACGATCACTTCTTTTGAGGGCTTTTGCTAATCTACTTGCTATAAATGACTGAAGTGATATATGAGAACCGAGCGTGAATATAATAGAAAAAAATGAGAAGTCAGCACAAACCTTTCAAATTGAAATTGTCGAAACATTAAGACTATCGTGGATGTTGTCGCAGAAGATGAGCAAAGTGCCCTTTTGAAAGCGCAAGAAATGTATAGAAGTGAGAAAGTGGTTTTATATCCAGATGATTTTATTGATACCAAATTCAATATTTTTCAATAATAGCTAAAACGATCGAAAATCCACAACATCACCTGACAATAACGTCAGACTGCTCATTGGCATGATACCGCGCAGTGCATTGCAAAAGAATAACTGCGTTACTTTAGGTAAATCCTCATCTCGTAGCGACCTGATTATGACTGGATACTGCGTCGTGGATAGTGCATCTATAATTACCTGACGCATGACGCCAGCGACGCCCGATTGATCCATGGAAGGCGCGTACCACTGACCAGTGGTTAGGTAGTTTTCATCATCTTTATGAATACTAGAGGTAGTTTTGGATTCTGATAGTGGCTCTTCTGCCAATTGATAGAATACATTACTCATCGTACCCTCAACCCACTGCCCACTCATATCGCGTAGCAGACCTTCACCAAGTGTTGAAGCAAGCTTTGATGCCAATGGCTCAGCTTTTATCCGCTGTAGCTCACCACTAGCGAGGACATTGTCTAAACGATTAAGGCTCTTGAGACCTGCCAGCGGTGGCGGTAAGCAAGCAATCTGAGAAGCCAAACATATTGCCGAGGCATTAGGTTGGATAGGTATCAAGCTCCCATTAGGCAAAGACAATTGCAGCGCCGTAGAAACTTGCATTGCGGTAGCCTTTAACCATATTTCACAGTCGCTACCATCTGCACTAGGTGCATAGCCATAACCGCGTACATTCTGCGCAGCGCGAGTAACTATTAGCTTTAGCATGCCCTGCTCTAACTGCTGGGCATACAGCTGCAGTACTGCTAATAGCTCTTCGCTATTTATGTTTAGCTGCAAGGCTTCAGCATGAGAGACAAGCCGCTGATAATGATAATCTGACCATAGTATCCACCCATCAATGACGCCCATGGTAGTAAAGAAGCCATCAGCGTATGCCAGCCCACGATTATCTAGAGACATGGTTACCGTTTGGCTGGTTGCCCTATCATCTTCGGTCACACTGCTGACTTGTGGATACAGACACACCCAGCCGTTTGGCACTGACGTCATATCGGTCATGATTTAGCTATTGTCTGTTTGAGCGGCGGCTTTATTGATAACCAGCATGCAGCTATAAAACTCGCATTTTGCCAGCTCTATTTTTTGTCCACCGACGATTCTATTTTTGATGATTTGGCTATTGAGCATATCAGCAACCATTTTTCCGCCATCATCGCCCATCAATTGACGCGATAACTGATAGGCTTTTTTTGGCGTGGTTTTGGCTCAGCTCTTTTTCTTTGTCTGTATCAGTAGGATTGGCATAGTACCAGCCTAGCTCTAGATATTTTTCAGAGTCGATGATATCTAGATAAGGCGCGTCCGTTTTCATAAAGCGATATTTTGCCGCTGGATTACTGGCATAGTCTAGGCTGTTTTCGTCAGTACTCATCACTTCGCCAAACACCGATTGTATACTATCTAACTCATCTACAGCGAGCGACTCAACCTTATCCGTACCCCATGCTGCGACATCATATCTCACTGGCGTGCCTTGCTGAGCAGTGGCACCGTCTAGGTCAGGATTGTTTGCGCTGTCCTGTACTGGCTCATTCGTTGTTACCTGCTCAGTGGTTTCAGCATCTGGATTTGGAGCATCTTCTTTGGTGCTGTCACAGCCACTGAGCGTCACACTAACTGCCATTATCATACCGACTAGAAGGGTCTGTAGGTTAGGATTCCACATGGATAATTTACTCACACTTTTAGATTGATCTCGAAATAATATTAACGAGCTGGCAGGAACGCCGCTGATAACGAATAGTTTCAATAAAGAGCATATTTCACAAACATTATAATCTAGCAGTCATTACAGCATATTGATATAGGTTTCCATATTTTATAGTTTACCCAACTGCTCAGCACTTGACTACCTTTTACGTTACGCGGAGCACTCCCCGAGAGTACAGATTTGTTAAATATATAACGTACCAAAACGACCTTCTCTTTAGTAGAAAGTAGAAATCTGCTTGCGCTTGTTTTGCGTATGTTTGCTTCAATGTCATAATTTATTTTCAAAAGCGATAAGGCCGCCTCTGATTAACACTGTCACTTTCTAATAATCTATTGGTGGTAGCCTCTTGGTTTGTCAATCATAGCGTTATCCCTTATGATGATTGAGCGCCACTTATTGCTTCTTTGATAGTATTTTTATTCTCTAGCCAGCGGACTATTTATGACCCAACATTTTATCGTTATTGGCAATCCAATCGCCCATAGTAAATCTCCTGAGATTCATGAGCAGTTTGCTATCCAAGCAGGGATTGATATTAGCTATCAGCGTCAGTACTGTCCTGATGATGCCGCCAGTTTTACGGCTGTCGTTGAGGCGTTTTTTTTGCGGTGGCGGTGCGGGCGCTAACGTGACGGTTCCTTTTAAACAAGTTGCTTATGACTGCTGCGCGGCGCGTGGTGGTTTATCAGAACATGCCAAGACGGCAGGCGCGGTCAATACGTTACTGTTGAACAAAGCACTATTAGAAAGCGGCGCACCAATCACAGAGGCACTCTACGGTGATAATACGGATGGGCAAGGACTTATCAATCACATTATGAGTATGGACTGGCCGCTGACCGATGCTCGTGTGGCGCTAATAGGTGCAGGCGGTGCAGCTCGTGGCGTAATATTGCCATTATTTGAAGCGGGTATTGGCTCTCTCACGATTGCCAATCGCACCGTGTCTAAGGCAGCTGATTTGGTAAATGAGCTCAGTGCGGCCAGCTCAGTGATTGATGACCAAAATATCGAGGTTTGCGCGACCAATGAACTCAGTGGCTCTTTTGATATCATCATTAATGCCACCTCTATTGGTTTATCAGGTGATACGTTGCCGCTAGATGATACTCTAAACTGTCAGTACGCTTACGACATGATGTATGGTCGTCCGCTACCGTTTTTACAACATTTTGCCGCTCGCGGCGCACAGACCTCTGAAGGCTACGGTATGCTTATCGGTCAAGCTGCTTTAAGTTTTGAGCGTTGGACTGGGCATACTATCGATGTCGCACAAGCGACAACAGCGCTAAATAAAAACAGTTAATCAAAGAAAAGTCTTTGCAAAGCTCTACCCTATTAACTAAAACGTAGTAATAGCCAATTTTCAAAACGGCGCAGCGGTACACGCAATCGCGTAGAGTGTATCGCCAGACCACCGCTCAATCCAATCACGCAGCCGAGCGCCGTATCAATCATACGCGCTTGGATAACGTCCCCAGCGACTGGAGGCACTGACATCGTACTACCATACTCAGCGATAAATATCGTCAGCGGCGTGATAAATATCACCGCCAGTCCATAATGCCGATCGACAAACGATTCAATCAAAAACATCATACATAATATCGCGATAGCGATGCCCCATCCTGATAGTCCCCAAGACAGCATCCAACCTGCCACGCCCATGCCAGCCAACGTACCCAATAATCGATGCAACTGTTTGATCCACATGGTTCGTAGCTGCATACCTTGGGTGATAATAAAGCAGCTCATCGCTGCCCAGTAGGGATAAGGCAGCTCTAACAGAACAGCAACGACCAACGCCAAACTAACGAAACTTACCACGATCAGACTATCGCTAATCATATCAGGCTGATAGTCATAGACAGGTACAGAAGCAACTGGACGCGTCGCCAATAACAACAAACTATAGAGTAGCGCTAGCAACATCGAGGAGCCACTACCCAATATCACAAGCCCTATCGCTGAGAGCACTTGATCAATCGGCACAGGGATAAATAGCGCAATCGCACCCGCCATCAACACAAACAATCCTGCTGGTGGTGGTTGCCGATAATAACGACCTAGCATCACTACGCTAATGCCAATCAGCATAAACACAGGTAATCGCAGCACTGGTAACAGCTGCGCGATCAGACCCAGTGCAAAGCTAAGTATCATCGCAAACCCCCAAGCCATGACCGTCACTAGCCGATGTGGTAGCCCGCCTACAAATGGTAGGTTTAGAATAATCATCGAGCCTAGCGATGCTTTAATACCTGAAGACAAGTCACCAAAATAAGCCCCTACAAACACCGGAAAGCTAATCGCAATCGCCGCGATGATGGGCATATGCCATGGTCGCTGACTGCGATTGACTGTCAGTAGATGATTCAGCTCACCATCGATTAACCCCTTAATACGAGTTAATAGTGCGCTCAACCAAGAGGCTCGCTGTTGCTTTTTTTGAGGTGCTCATAAATGGCCTTCCTATTTGATAAGTCCATTTTTCTTTGAATTTAAATGAGTCTACATAACCCTTTATAGAATAATTTCAAGCGAAGATACAATTTACCTATACAAACTAAAATGAATTAATAACATAATTAATCATGAATAATAGTTATTAGTTGTATATTTGTCGCTGTTTAAGATTTATAATCATATCAACGCCATAACAGCTATCCGCCACTAAAGGCATTCTAATAACTAATACACTAGAAAGCTGTCCACTAATAATTCACTTGATGACTAATATAACGTCTAGCTCATCTAAAATAAGTAAATATCGCTTACATAATTTGTGACTCAGATATTGCGCCATAAGTTTATGATAGCGAACTAACCAAAGAGAGCGATTATGTTAACTTACAAAGCCCCCTTACGTGATATCAAATTTTTGATTAATGATGTATTTGACTATCAGACGCATTATAAAAGCTTAGACAACGGCGAAAACGCTGATCCTGAAACTGTAGACATGATTCTACAAGGTATGGCTGATTTTGCTGAAAACGTCATTGCCCCGCTCTATCAATCAGGTGGTGAAGAAGGCTGTCATTTTGAAGATGGCGTCGTGACCACGCCAAAGGGCTTCAAAGAGGCTTATGACCAGTTCGTAGAAGGCGGCTGGCAAGGTATCTCATATCCTGAAGAATTCGGTGGTATGAATCTGCCAACGTCAATCAACCTTATTAAATCTGAGATGATCGGTACTGCTAACTGGTCATGGTCGATGTATCCTGGTCTATCAACAGGTTGTATCAACACATTGCTTCAGTACGGTACTGACGAGCAAAAAGCCCTGTATTTACCTAAGTTGGTCGAAGGCTCATGCAGGTACCATGTGTCTGACTGAGCCACAGTGTGGTACGGATTTGGGTCAAGTTAAATCAAAAGCCATTCCACAAGATGACGGTACCTATAAAATCAGCGGTACCAAAATCTTTATCTCAAGCGGTGAGCATGACTTAACAGATAACATCGTCCATATCGTCCTAGCACGCCTACCAAATGCACCAGAAGGCACGCGCGGTATCTCACTATTTATCGTACCAAAATTCACCCCGAATGCTGAAGGTGAAGCTGGCGAGCGCAATGCCGTCGTTTGTGGTTCAATTGAGCACAAAATGGGCATCAGCGCATCTTCGACATGTGTATTGAACTTTGATGGTGCAACAGGCTATCTAATCGGCGAACCGCATAAAGGCCTAAAAGCATGTTCACATTCATGAACACGGCTCGTATCGGTACTGGTATCCAAGGTCTGGCGCATACTGAATTGTCTTTCCAAAACGCCTTACCATATGCCAAAGAACGCCGTTCTATGCGTACGCTATCTGGTACTAAAGATCCTGAAAAAGTAGCTGATGCTATTATCCATCATGCCGACGTACGCCGTATGCTACTGACGCAAAAAGCCTTTGCTGAAGGCGGTCGCTCAATGATTTATCATTCAGCACGTTATGCAGATAAAATGGCACAAGGTATTGTCAATGGCGATGATGAAGAGTTCGAAAAGTGGGACGACAAATTGGCTTCTATACGCCAATTCTAAAAGGCTTCTTAACTGAGCTAGGTATCGAAGCTGCTAAGCATGGTCAGCAAGTCTATGGTGGTCACGGCTACATCAAAGAATGGGGCATGGAGATGATCGCTCGTGATGCTCGTATTGCGACGATGTACGAAGGGACTACTGGCGTACAAGCACTTGATCTACTAGGTCGTAAGGTTATCTTACAGTCTAAAGGTAAGATTATCCGTGACTATACCTCTAGCATCATGAAATGGTGTGGCGAGTACGCACTCGATAAAGAAATGCGTAAATTCGTTTGGGCACTGACCAAGCTATGTGCTGAGTGGAATACCTTGACGGTACGCTTGATGTTGATGGCACGTAAAGACCGTGAAATCATCTCAGCAGCGTCAGAGGACTTCCTAATGTACTCAGGCTACGTAATGATGGGTTATCACTGGGCTCGTATGGCAGCAGTAGCTTATGAAAAGCTAGAAAATGGCGGCACAGAAGCACCAGAGTTCTACAAAGCAAAAATTCAGACTGCTGAATTCTACTTTGATAAGTTGCTACCACGTACTTCTGGTCACGCAGAAGCGATGGTTGCACCAAGCGAAAGCATGACATCAATGGAAATCGATCACTTCTCGTTCCTAGATTAAGATTGTACTAGTAAGCCATAAAAAAGCGCCTATTATTTAGGCGCTTTTTTTGTGCTTAACTGAAAATCTACTTATACAGAATACACAGCAATGAGCAATTTAAGGCAAGTACTGTTAGCTACCAAGCATTTTCTTATGATAGACCGCACTTATCTCTTCAACTTCTACACATATCTGCAATGCCGCACGTCCTGACTGCTCTGCGCCTATTTTTTCCTCGATAGTAGCAACCAACATCTCAGCCAACTGGTCACGAGTGGCCATATCACGTCCGCTCATCAGCTTTAGGTGGACGTAAATAAATCCATTGGCCTGCTCATCGTCTTCAACACCTACTAGAAATGACTTAATAGGTACAATACGTGCTTTGATATCAGTAGGCAGCTTAAACTGACCACTATCCCACAATGCTTTGTTTAGCGATTTGAGCAATGATTCTTCATGAGCGATACTGACGTTGGGTGTTACTTGAATGGTTAAATGTGGCATGAGCATGTCCTTAAATGTAGATAAAAATAATAGATAAGCTGGCGTATAAGTCTACGCCTTATCGCTATGGTCAATCTACAATAATCTTGCGCCAAAATATCTTCAATACAAGCGAAACCAGTATAGATTACTCATAAATATGCTGAGCGAAATTGTCGACATGGCCATTTTGTAATAGGCAGATGATAGCCACCGTATAACATTTTACTCATCAGTAATACCACTAAAGCAAGCATCAAGCGTCGCGGCCAACTGTGCAGGCGGCAATTCAATCTCAAGACCGCGGCGGCCACCACTTACATAGACAGTGGCCCGATCTTGAGCTGTACTATCTATCACGGTTTTTAGTCGCTTTTTTTGACCCAGTGGACTGACGCCACCCAACACATAGCCTGTGCTACGCTCTACTTGTTTGGGGTCAGCCATCTGTACTTTTTTGCAAGATAGCAATTTGTTAGAAGATAGCGCCTTAGCCATTTTTTTAAAGTTAAGTGTCTTGTCGACTGGCAATATCGCCACAGCAAGTACACCCGTATCAGTGGTCACCACTAGAGTTTTAAACACCTGTGTCACCGCTACGCCAAGTTTTTCTGCGGCTTCTAAACCAAACGATACGGCATTGCTGTCGTGAGTATATTCGTGTACTTGGTAATCAAGGTTACGTTTTTTTGGCAAGATCGATAGCTGGAGTCATAAGTTTTAGGCTTAATAAAATGAAATTGAAAAATAGACGCTATATTTATGAGTCATCGGTGATATAAATATATTATTACCCTAAACATGTGAACTTTCAAATGTTTGAGCATTTTGTATAATTGGTCACTCACTACAGCGTAACCAAACCGTATTAATATTGGTAGTATATACAGACACTATATATCGCTTTGGTGGCTTTTATGGCATCATAAGCGCAACATATTTGACTATTTTTGATACTGATTATGATACCGAAGTTCTTAAAAAAACGGATTTTTAAAGCGCCAGTCGCGACTGATGGCACTGCTAAAACTGATGGCAATGCAATCGCTACTAAGCCTTATTCTAATGCACCGATCAATCAGCTGTATCGTAAGCTGTCAGGTCAGATGCTCGATATCGCCGTAAAACCTAAGTTATTAGGCGAGCTACCTGAGTTCGACAATGATGATCAGACGCTAAGATTTTATGTATTACAGGACTATTCTCGTTCCAACAGTATTCTGATCGACTTGCAGACGCAAGAGCACAATTTACCGCCAGCACTGGTTGGAGTAAATGATGCCGCCCATAATATTAAAGAAAATGCGGCCATCATATTTTTGAATCACCCAAGTGCTAAAGACAGCCAGCTGTCTCCTCGCCTTTCCCGCTTAGTGTCTGCTGTGTTGCAATATCCGGAGTTAAAGGTACGTCTAGTGCCCGTATCGATTCTGTGGGGACGCGCACCTGAAAAAGAAGATTCGCTATTTAAGCTACTAACTGCCGACAACTGGCAAGACCCTAGCATTACCAAGCAACTATTTAATATCGGGGTGATGGGCCGCGACACTTTTGTACAGTTTCACCCACCGCAAGACTTACGTACTATTATCAATGATAATCTCAAAGGCGACGTGGAAGGACCTGCTACCTTTGACTCAGTTGCTACAGATGCTCTTAAAGCAAGTTTAACAGCGACGGATTCACTCGATATAGAGTCAACGGCTACTAACAGTGATGACGCAACTGACGCTGCGCAGATACCAAACTATGCGCTAGTCGCATCGGCTGATAGTAATCGTGAACTGGTTCGTATGTTGCAGCAGCAATTGTCGATTTATTTAGATAAGCAGCGCGCCAGTATGCTTGGCCCTGATTTATCAGATAGACGCAACTTGGTAGACAAACTGGTGTACTCGCCAGCTATTAAGCATGCGATTGAGATGGAAGCGGCCGAGAAAGGGACTAGCGTTCGAGAAGCTCGCAGTCAGGCCAGAGGCTATGCTAATGAGATGGTCAATGACTACTCTCATTCTATCATACGTGGTTTTTATAAATTTTTGACATGGTTGTGGACGCAGTTGTATGACGGCGTAGAAGTCCATCATTTCGAGCGAGTACGTGACCTTGCGACCGATTATGAGCTGATTTATGTGCTTGTCATCGCAGCCATGTCGACTATCTATTACTGTCTTATGTCATCTACAAACGTGGCCTGAGTATCCCTTATGTCGCAGCAGGTGACAATTTAGATGTACCTGTATTAGGCCCACTATTACGCGGTGCCGTTGCTTTTTATATTCGTCGTAGCTTCCGTGGCAACGCGCTGTATACTGCTGTACTGCGCGAATATATGCATACCCTTATCACACGCAATACTCCGATTGAATACTTTATCGAAGGTGGTCGCTCACGTTCAGGTCGCTTGCTACCGCCAAAAATGGGTATGCTAGCGATGACCGTCCATAGCCAATTACGCCAAACCAATAAGCCTGTGGTATTTATTCCAACTTATATTGGTTACGAGCGTATTATGGAAGGTGGCACTTATATCGGTGAGCTAAAAGGTAAACCAAAAGAGTCGGAGTCTTTGATCGGGCTGCTCAAAGTTGGTCGTAAAATCGAACGTATCTTTGGTAATGTGCACTTAAGCTTTGGTACGCCGTTGCATCTTAGCGATTTTATGACAAAGTTCGATGTGCCAGCCAATAGTTTGCCATCCGATCGTACTGACTCGCCGCTTGATGAAAAACCAGCGCTATGGTTGATAACATCGGTGTGAAAGTCATGCAGCATATCAATAAAGCTGCGGTAGTAACCCCTGTCTCGCTATTATCATTGGTTCTGCTATCAGCACCGAAAGCTGCGTTAGATGAAAACATCTGCCGTGAGCAAATCGCTTTATACCAAGGTCTGGCTCAGCAGCTGGTCTACTCAGATGATACGGTTATCACTGATATGACGCCACAGGAAATCATCGATTATGGTATCAAGTTAAAACTTATTGAGCGTACGCCGCATATCTTAGGCGATATCATCCAAGTCGCAGGTAAGCAGGCAGCGTTACTCAGTTACTTCCGTAACAACATTTTGCATGTCTTTATTTTGCTGTCGTTCCTGTCTGCACTAGTCGCACGCAACGGGCGTATCAAACGCAGCCGTCTCGATAGTATCGCTGAGCAGCTATATCCGTTCTTACAAAGTGAGCTATTCTTATATTATCCAGCACATGGCTTAGCTGATACGCTCAATAAGAAAGTTGATAACTTGCTGTCTCATGGCTCATCGTTGAATTGGGTGATGATACGCTCAGCGTGCCTGAGTCTAATAGTAAGCACTATCAGCAGCTGCAAGTGCTTGCGACTCCAGTTGGACAAAGCCTTGAGCGTTACTTTATGACGCTTGCTTTACTTGCTCAGCAAGGCTCTGGTAATTTGACTGAAAACGAAGTTGTTGACCTATGTCACTTGCTTGGGCAGCGTTTGTCTGTGCTCTATGCAGATGATATTCCTGACTTTTTTTGACCGCGCCTTGTTTACCAGCTTCATCAGTGCGTTGACTCGTCTTGACTATCTACAAAAAGATGATGAAACAGGCATACTGACTTTTGATCATCGTATTAATGACATTGCTCATCATGCTAAGTACGTGCTAACGCCTGACATGATGCAAATCTTGCAGCAAGTCGCTAGTTTGGACGAAGAAGAAATCACTCACGCCATTACTGAGATTAGTAATAAAAAACAGCGTAAATTTGGGCGTAAGCGTTAATTTTAACAACTAGCCATACCCTTTAGAATTTTAAGCTAAATAAAAAAGACCGCTAACGATTAGCGGTCTTTTTTTTGGATTGGACTATATTAAACAGCCGTATTAGTTAGTAATTTTCTTATACTTGGCACGTTTAGGACTGGCGTCATCACCCATTGTCTTTTTACGATACGCTTCAAACTCAGTATAGTTACCGTCAAACCAGACTGGGCCTTCTTCTTCGAATGCCAAGATATGAGTCGCGATACGATCAAGGAACCAGCGATCATGCGATACGACCATTACTGTACCTGGGAATACTTGAATCGCATCCTCTAGTGCACGTAAGGTTTCGATATCTAAATCGTTTGATGGTTCATCGAGGAGCAATACGTTTGCGCCTTGCTTTAGTGTTTTCGCCAATTGCAGACGGTTACGCTCACCACCTGATAATTGACCGACGTGCTTTTGCTGATCTGAGCCTTTGAAGTTAAAACGTCCGATATAGGCACGGCTTGGCGTGGTGTAGTCGCCAACCGTAATGATATCAAGGCCGTCAGAAACTTCTTCCCACACGGTTTTGTTGTCATCTAGATGATCACGTACCTGACCGACATAGGCAACTTTAACACTTTCACCCAAATCAACCGAACCAGTATCTGGTGTATCGCGCTCAGTAATCATGTTAAACAGCGTGGTTTTACCCGCACCATTTGGACCAATAATACCAACGATACCACCAGCTGGTACGTTAAAGCTTAGGTTTTCATACAGCAGACGATCGCCGAATGATTTAGAGATATCATTAATCTCAATAACCTTGTTACCCAAACGTGGACCAGGTGGAATATAAATCTCAGAGGTCTCATTACGTTTTTGGAACTCAGTCGAGTTCAACTCTTCAAAACGCTGTACACGAGATTTAGACTTAGCCTGTTGGCCTTTCTGGTTTTTACGAATCCACTCAAGCTCTTTTTTTCAGCGCTTTAGCAAATGATTCTTCTTGCTTATTCTGCTGCTCTAGACGCGTGTTCTTTTGCTCTAGCCACTCAGTATAGTTGCCTTCGTACGGATAACCATGGCCACGGTCAAGCTCCAAGATCCACTGAGCAACATTATCCAAGAAATAGCGATCATGGGTAATGGCAACGATAGTACCGCTGTAGTTCTGCAAGAACTGCTCTAGCCATGCAACAGACTCGGCGTCCAAATGGTTGGTCGGTTCGTCAAGTAATAGCATGTCAGGGCGCGACAATAGTAGACGACATAGTGCCACACGGCGTTTCTCACCACCTGACAGTTTGCTAACGTCAGCATCCCATGGTGGCAGACGTAGCGCATCGGCTGCTTTTTCTAGCTGGTTATTTAAGTTATGCGCGTCCCAAGACTGGATGATATCTTCCATCTTGCCTTGCTCTTCAGCAAGCTTATCAAAGTCAGCATCAGGCTCTGCGTATTCAGCATAGATAGCATCTAGACGTGCTAGCGCATCTAGCGCTTCGCGCATACCGTCTTCGACATTACCACGAACGTCTTTGCTGTCATCTAGCTGTGGTTCCTGTGGCAGATAGCCAACTTTGGTACCTGCCTGCGCGCGTGCTTCACCACTAAACTCAGTATCTACGCCTGCCATGATACGTAGCAAGGTTGATTTACCTGAACCATTAATACCCAAAACACCAATTTTGGCACCAGGGAAAAACGATAGGTTAATATTTTTTTAGGATTTCACGCTTAGGGGGAACAAGTTTTGACACGTTGTTCATCGTGTAAATATATTGAGCCATTAACACTCCGATAGACTGCATAGAAGAGAACAGCAAATGCAACTCAGCGATGATGCCAAGCGTGCCGTACCTCAAAATCAGGGTTACAAATTATAGATCATTATCGCATTGTGGCGCATACCCTGCAAGCTGACAGGTTGTTTTACCAGTTGTTTTACTGTTTTTGACAGCAGGCTATGCCTTTTGACTATAAAACTCGCTTTAAAAAAATAACTCAAGGAGTCTTATCTTAATGAACTAACTTAACATTTTGATTCATTAGCGTTTTATAAAGACCACAAAAAATAGCATCAAAACTTTCGCAAATTTAATCAATAGCCGTTAGCATGTTAGTGTGGCTTAACAAGGTCGAGTAGATCCGTTTGATATTTAATTATCAAAATGATTGATAACCTGACCTTGTGTTCGTCTCAACACCTACTTTATAGCAATCATACAGGTACTGATGATATGGCCAACGGCTATCGCCCTGAAATTATTCAACGTGCGTTTGTCGATTTTATCGGATCGCGCTTACATCCGTTTTGGTCATTGACGATTCCTAAGTTACGCCTAATTGCACGCTATACGTTAAGTGATGATTTGATAGCACTTCATTTTGAGACCAATAGAGCCTTTAAACAGCAGACTTCTGAGATGATGGGTGGTTGGCAAGGCGGTCAATATCTTGATTTGCGCGTTTGTATTGAGGGGGTCTATCACCAACGTAGTTACTCAATAGTGGGCTTGGCGCATCAACCACTCTGGTGGCTCGACGATAATACCGAGAGCCATATGGCAGACCAATGCCATACGGTAACTATCGCGATTAAACCACAAGGGTTGGTATCTGACTATTTAACCAAGCAGATGCCACTGGCTAGCGTCGTCGATACAAGTCTGCCACTTGGTCATTTCACTTTGGAACAGACCTCCATAGCAGTGCAGAAAGGCTCAGATAATAACCAACCTACTCCTTTACTATTCATCGCTGGTGGTAGCGGTATCACACCTATGCTCGGACTTATCACTCAAGCCCTGAGTAATGGATATCAGGTGGCGCTAATGCATTATAGGCGGACTATTTCATCCAAGCTACAACATCAATGGCAACAGCTGAGCGATATATATCCAGACTTTATTTATCATTTAATCCATACTGAAGATCCGACTACCTATTTAGCTGGCACACGATATTTAAGTGCAGAGGGTCTGCTGTCGCTAAACTTACCTCTAGCAGATACGCAAATATTTGCCTGCGGTTCACAAGCGTTATTAGCTGGCTTATACAAAGCGGCAGCAGAGATAACTTTGCCGCAGGGCAAGCAGCTGCGCGATAACATCATAGTAGAGAACTTTGGTAATTCCCTAGCTAATGTTGATAACGGTAGCAATCAAACATTCGATAAAACGATACCTGTAGAAGAACACACTGTCTATTTGCGGTCACGGCAACGACAGTTTAGCAGTGACACGACCATACTGGCTGCGGCTGAGAATGCAGATGTACGGCTAGCACATGGTTGCCGGCAAGGTATTTGCCAATTGTGCCGCTGTAATAAAGTCAGCGGCGTGGTCAAAAATATCCAAACAGGTAAAGTCAGCAGTGATGGTTATGAGTCTATTCAGACTTGCATTAATATCGCAATGACTGATGTGGTTCTCGATGTTTAATGACTGATTTAATAGAACGACTGGCTCAATAGAAAGCATATGTTAAACAACCTATGAGAAATAAAAGGCAAACGTTATTTTATAGGCTAAAACTCAGATAACTTATCAAACCGGACCCAGTGCTGCTTATTCGTGCCGTTTCGGTTAAGGATTATTTATGCGCTTATTACCACCCGTTACCACGCCACAATCTGCAGTGCCTATCTTGACGCCACTGTCCGATGCACAACTAGCGAAAAACGCGCCTTTGCCTTTGACATCGCAAACGCCTTATACGCAGCTTAATGATAAAGCAATCAATGATAGCGATCAGCTAGACACGTCAACACGGACTCGCTACCCAACAGTAACTGATGCCCCTCTATCAAAGCCTCAAAGTGATGCTTTAGCCGTAGAGCTCAATGCCCTATATAAAAGCGTCATGGACTCGCTAGGCAGTAAGGATGCACGCTACATACAGCGGATATATGCCACCGTGGTATATAGTGAAGTTATTGCCCGTGGTCTACTTGCAGCGGCTGGGCGTATGCCATCGAAACGCAGTCTAATCACTACTTGGCTACTAGGTACGTCTTTACTTAGCTTCAGCAAAATATTGAACAACATGGAGCTGGGCCATAACGTCATGCATGGTCAATATGACTGGATGCAACACCCGCATCTTAATAGTCAAAAGTTTGACTGGGATATTGTCTGCCCTGCTCCATTGTGGCAACACTCTCATAATTATCTACATCACACTTTTACCAATATTGTTGGCCGTGATCATGACGTAGGCTATCACTTGATTCGAGTGACTGACGAGCAGCCTTGGACGCCAGAAGATCGCTACAATATGTTTAACACAGCGGTACTGGCATTTGGCTTTGAATGGGCAGTAGCTTTTCACGATATCCAAATCAGTGCAGATGAATACGCTGACTCTCCTGATTTGCACAAAATCATGCAGCAAAAGTCTCGCGCGTTATTTGCCAAAATTGGACGGCAAATAGGCAAAGACTATATTGCACTGCCGTCTGTGGTAGCGCTGACACTAGGTCGTCGTAGCGCCTTTAGTACGCTGAGTGGTAACATGACTGCCAACACTGTCCGCAACCTATGGACGTGGGCGGTGATTTTTTGCGGGCATTTCACTGAGCAAGCGCATATCTATACCCAACTCGATGCCAATGAAAGTAAAGGCGATTGTACGTACGCCAAATCCTTGGCTCTAGCAATATCAAAGGCAGCAAATGGTTCCACCTTTTGACAGGTAATTTGTCTCATCAAATTGAGCATCATATATTTCCTGATATGCCAGCCGGCCACTATGCAAAGGTTGCACCGCAGGTACAGGCCATATGCCGTAAGTATGGTTTAAGCTATAACACTGGCCGCTTTGGTACGCAACTCAAGCAAGTACTGGAACGTATTTATCACTTTAGCAAACCTAGTGAAAAAGAATGGCAAGCCCATGTACATTCAGTGGAAAATGTAGATAGTACTACTCATAAAGATGATAGGTCAGCGGCCAATTTAGAAAAAAAAGTAGAAGACAAATTAGCGATAGAGAACACTGATGGTCTCACTCGCTTTTTACCCCCAGTCGTTCGTAAGGCCATATCCTATGCATGGTGAAATATTCAGATTTGCAACCAGATACGGCCATGATAAGGTAGGACAAAAGACATAGATGACATTAAAGGTCGTCCTATCAACGATTACGGTAAGCGTCTAGATTGTTAAGCATCAAACCTACATACTAAACTGGCACTATTAAATTAATAAAATATTTAGTTCATAATAAAAATTTGATAATAAAAAATGGAGTATATTAATGAGTAACCAAACCTCTAAACCAAATCTAGACATTGTTCATAATCAAGCAGCGAACCGCTTTGAGACCTCTATCGATGGTCAGACAGGTTATATTAGCTATCAGGAAAGTGCTGACAAGTTGGTCTACGATCATACTATCGTACCGCAGCAATTAGGCGGTCAAGGCGTTGGTTCAGCACTCGTTAAGCACGCATTGAATTATGCGCGTGAGCAAGACAAGAAAGTGGTACCGCAATGCTCATTTGTCGCGTCATACATTAGCAACCATCCTGAGTATCAAGATTTGATTTAACTAGCTAAGTAGTCGGCTCAATTAATTCGTTAGCTAGGCTCAGTTACGTGACATCGGGCAAAGCAGGAAATGTGTAGATATTTATTTCGCATAGGAGAGATACCACAGCACCACTTTTAATAAACCAATTCGACATAACAATAAAGGTTATTAATATGAGTAGTTTATCTGACAAACAAATCAATCTACAGCTAGAAGAGCTTGCTGGCTGGCAACGTGACGGCAATAGTATCGTCAAGACATATCATTTCAGCGATTTTATCGAAGCTATGAGCTTTATGAATCAAGCGGCATTTCATGCTGAAGCGCTTGAGCACCATCCTGAATGGCGTAACACCTACAATATCGTGGAGGTTCGTCTAACCAATCATGATACAGGCGGTATATCTAGTTTGGATATTCGTTTAGCCAAACGCATGGAGCATATTATTCAGCCCAAACGGTTGTAGTAGAAAGTCTATAATGTATACCTTGATGCCGATTATCCTCGCTCTGTACCTATTACCCTAGTTGAAGCAGGCAAAAAAGACCCTCAATTGAGGGTCTTTTTTTTATAGTAGGTATTTACAACGATAAGCCATGTTTACATCTTACGACTAACAAAGGCAACAATAAACAAAATCACAGCGACTGCTAAGAAAATGTATGCCAAATTAGCAGACAATCCTGCGACACCGCCAAAACCTAGGAAACTCGCTAATAATGCGATCACTGCAAAAATAATGGCCCAACGAAACATAATCTTCTCCTCAAATAATGGTAAAAAACAGATATTAGAATTTATATAGCATCTATTTAACTTGTTTTTATCTAATGCTAGTTATTACTGTTTACGCTTATAGATTAGCAATGTTCGTCTCCAAAAAAACGTTCATTTTAGTAATAATATCGGTAGGTTATGTAAAGTTTGTAGTAACTGTTAATGTCTCATACTTCTTTTTCTTTAATAGATGATATTTTCGAAATAGAATTATATTTCTGAATACAGTGTTATTTGACTGAGAGTTCTTAAACTAAGCGCTTTTTAACTGGACGTGTTTTTATTGAATACTCTTTTACTGAACGCTACTCTTCCAACTGTATACAGAACTATTTTAAATTCCTCACGTTATATGTGATGTTGTATGTGAGGTAGGCTGCAAACTATAAACTGTAACGACCTCACAAACCCCTAACCTAATCAAACGACTTGGTTTATAGTTTACTATCCACTTATTCTCAAATCTATTAAGGACAATACATATGGATACCAATACGGATACTGAAAACTCTACACAAAAAACCAGCGGCGACACACGCCCTTATGCAGTTGTTCTATATGGTGCGACAAGTTTCGTCGGTCAGATCACTGCCCACTATTTAACCAATTTTTTATCAAATAATAAGAACGAAGATGGCTCAAATGTATCATGGGCGATCGCAGGTCGTGATGAAGACAAGCTCAACAAGTTGCAGGCCAAACTTGAGAGCAAGGTAGACATTATTATTGCTAACAGTAACGATGCTGCCAGCCTTGATAAGATGACAAAGCAAACTCAAGTCATCATCTCAACTGTCGGTCCTTATCTAAAATATGGTGAGCCACTGATTAAATCTTGTGCTGAAAACGGTACGGACTATGTCGATCTTACTGGTGAGGCCATTTTCATCAAAGATATGATGGATAAGTACCAAGACACTGCCAAGCAAAGTGGTGCCCGTATTGTTAACTCTTGTGGTTTTGATTCTATTCCATCAGATTTGGGCGCGTACTTTACCCAAGCTAAGGCAGAAGAAAAGTTCGGCGAGACCTGTAATGTTATCCATATGCGTGTCAAAGCAGCGAAAGGTGGTATCTCAGGTGGTACTATCGCATCGATGGCATCAATATTTGAAGAAGCTGGTGAGGACAAAGCACGTCGCAAACAAGTGGCCAATCCTTATCTGTTAAACGATGATACTGATGCACCAAACGTACGTCAGGACAATGTCAGCAAACCAGTATATGACAGTAATCATAAGCGCTGGTTAGCACCGTTCGTCATGGCCACCATCAATACGCGTATCGTCCATCGTACTAACCAATTGCTCAGCTATGAGTACGGTCGCGATTTCAAATATGACGAAGCGATGTGGATGAAAGATGGCGTCAAAGGAAAACTGTCTAGCTATGCCATGAGCGCAGGTTTATTGGGCTTTGCTACTGCGATGATGATTAAACCAAGTCGCGAGTTACTATCCAAGCACGTCTTACCAAAAGCTGGCTCAGGCCCTTCTAAAGACGAGCAAGAGAACGGCTACTTTGATATTCGTCACTTTGGACAAACGGCCAAAAATGACACTATTACTGTTAAGGTAACAGGTGATAGAGATCCTGGTTATGGCAGTACTTCTCGTATGATTTCGCAGGCGGCATTATGTCTGGCAAAAGATATCAGCAAAGAGGACGTTGGCGGTGGGTTCTGGACACCGGCATCTGCGATGGGTGATAAGCTAATAACTCGCTTAGAAGCGCATTCTGGTCTTAGCTTTGAAGTGATTGATAGTTAATCTATTGAGTGATAACAAAGGCTCAATGTCTTTACGACCGTATCTTATTTTCAAGATACGGTTTTTTTATTACCTACTTTAAAATTTTAGCTAGGATTAAATTGAGAACAACGTATTTTTTTTGGTGAACAATGTTTCTATTTTCCGATTATCTAATACTTTATGATACTAACTACTAATCCAATATTGCTACTATCATTTTATAGATATTGTAGAAAAATTATATGTAAACATTAGTTTAATGAAGTATATATTATCAAAGGATTTATATAATAGAAATTAAGAACTATCTAAACACTGGTTTTGAATTATAAATAAAAACTACTGATAAAAGCCTCTATAATGCTAACAAATAGTACTCAAAAAAACTATTAATAACAATCAGCTAAGTTCAAATAACAACTATAAGCAATCAAATATTCATATTTTTAATACTAGAGATGTTGGTAGATATTTGTTATTAGCAGACTCATTTATTAACAGCTTTGATAACACAATCAACCTTTGCTACTAATAAGTTTTTGAAAAATCTAAAAGTTAAAATATCAGCTAGACTTTAAGTATGACAGTTTCATAACGTCACAAGAAAACATTAAACTGTTAGAACCTTAATGAGTTTGCTACTGAAATATAAACTACATCGTTGATAATTTGCATACAGTATTTACAGACAACTTTAAATAAAAACGGCTCATCATTAAATATGAGTTATTGTTTTTAACTATTGCTAATTATGTATCATGGAGTTTTATAATGAAAAAGAATATTTTATCGTTAATTTTAGGTACTACGCTTGCATTGCCTACACTTGCAATGGCTATGCCGACCAACAGCAGTGATTCTATGCAATCACGTATGCCAAGTAGCTCTGTCAAAAGCAATGTACAAGTCGGTGTAGAAGGACCAACTGGTAAATTGGGAGCTGCACAGCCTAGCCATGTCAATATCAATGACTCTAGCAATAAGATGAACGACTCTCGTAGTGAGATGAATGATTCGAACAAGAGTATGAACAACTCTGACAACAGAGTGAACGAATCTAATGACAAGATGAATGATAAAGCTGGCACTATGAGCAATAGTAATATGCCTACTATGAACGGTAACGTGCCAACGACAACGGGTGCAGCCTCTACACAGTCTACCCAACGTACGCAAACGCCAAACATGCAGCATAGCAATGCAGACTATCAGCCTTTAATCGCTGGTGAAGCCGCTTCTAACAATAAAACGGCAAATGCTACTAGTACCTTGCAAGAAAAGAAAAAAAGACAACCGTGGTGAGTTATTAGCCACTCAGCCAGCAAATGTACAGTTTAAAGAAAACCGCCGTATTGCTGTAAATCGTTAATATGGCCATTAATATTTAAGTATATTAACAAACATAAAAAGGGCAGCCTATTGGCTGCCCTTTTTTATATTAAACTATCTATGCTAGCTATTTCAATTTTGATTATTTCTTATTTTTAGTCACGCCAGCTTTTTGTAATAAGGCACCAAGTGTACCCATTTTACTTGGGGCTTCAGCTTTATCATTTTTTACTGGCTTACTACGATTGCTCGCGTTGTCTTTATCCTGACGCTTGCCACGTGACTTAGACGGACGTTTGTCAGCAGCTGGACGGCTATTATTTGGACGGTCACTATTTGCGTTATTATTGCGTGGACGACTGGTTTTCTCGCCATCTGTACTAGCTGTCGTAGACTTGGCAGCCGTACGTACAGGTTTTTCAGATTCAGGTTTCATGCTAAATCCGATACGACCACGTTTTTCATCGATGGAGATAACACGAACCGAAACGATATCACCAGGTTTGACACGATTCATAGGATCGGCGACAAAGTCATTGGCCATCTGCGAGATATGTACCAGACCATCCTGATGTACACCAACATCAACGAAACAACCAAAGGCCGTTACATTGGTGACTACCCCTTCTAACGTCATGCCTTCGCTCAAATCTTTGATGCTATTGACGTCTTCACGGAAATTGGCCGTTTTAAACTCAGGACGAGGATCGCGAGCAGGTTTGGCAAGCTCTTCGATAATCGCTTTTACGCTGACATTATCGTCATTAGCAGCCAGTGTAGTCGTATCGATAGTATTTAACACGCCATCATTACCGATGACTTCTGACAATGGCTTGCTCGCTTGTGCAAGTAAACTATCGACCAATGCATAGCTCTCTGGATGCACACCAGTGGCATCTAATGGATTGCTACCATTATGAATACGCAAGAAACCAGCTGCCTGCTCAAATGTCTTAGCGCCTAGACGTGGGACGTTTTTAAGCGCTTCACGACTATCAAATGCACCGTGCTCTTTGCGATAGGTTACAATTTGCTGTGCCACATTGCGGTTAAGACCAGCGATATGAGCCAAGATAGCTGGGCTCGCCGTATTTACATCAACGCCAACCGCGTTTACGCTGTCTTGAGTGACTTTATCAAGGCTATCTGCAAGCTGGTTTTGATTGACGTCATGCTGATATTGACCAACGCCAATGGCTTTTGGATCAACTTTAACAAGCTCTGACAATGGATCCTGCAAGCGACGCGCGATAGAAACCGCTCCGCGTACAGAAACATCTAGATTGGCCAGCTCATCACTAGCAAGTTCACTCGCTGAATAAACAGACGCTCCTGACTCATTAACGATAACGGCTTTGGCTTTTAGTGCATCATTTGTAGCCAAAATCTCTTTGATCATCGCATCTGTTTCGCGACTTGCCGTACCATTACCGATAGCGACCAAATCAACGTTATAAGTGCTCAACAGCGTATCGATGACTTTTTTGGCCTCATCCATCTTATTATCGGGGGCAAAAGGATAAACGGTTGCGACGACAGGCTTGTCTTCGCCATCTAGCATGACATGACCTTGAGCATCGACAATCGCCATTTTAACGCCATGACGGATACCCGGATCAACACCTAAAATCACTTTACGGCCAGCAGGCGCTGCCATAAGTAAATGCTGTAAATTATTGGCAAAGACATCAATCGCATCGGCTTCAGCGGTCAGACGCTTTTCGGTCAATAAACGATGCTCGATATGCGGACGCCATTTTTCTTTCCATAAACTGGTCGCGGCTTCAGTTAAAAACTTTTGACGTTCTGCTGGCGCTTTGGCATCAATCTCAAAATGCTTGACGATTTTTTCGATAAATGGCGCGTCTTCGCCTTCAATTTTTAGACCTAAAACGTTTTCTTGGCGACCGCGCAGCATGGCTAATAGGCGATGATTTGGCAGACGCGCCAAGCTTTCACTATGTTCAAAGTAATCTTTGAACTTCTCACCAACTTCGCGTTTTTCTTCACTAGCAACGCTCGATACGATACTCGCCGTTTTCGCAAAACCACTGCGTAGATTATCGAGTAAGTCTAACGCCTGCGTCCATTCATCAACGATGATGCTTGTACGCCTGCCAATTGCTTGTCGATATCGCTAAAATCAACTTCAATCTCATTACCGTTATCATCAGAGATAGTAGATTGTACTTGATAGTCGGCCAGCGCCTCTGTCAGTGTAATCTCTTGCGTTAAGACCGCTTGTGCGGCCACATCAAGACCGGCTGCACGTGCTTTGGCCGCTGGTGAACGGCGACGTGGACGGTATGGCAAGTAGATGTCTTCAAGCTCAAGTTTCGACGTCGCATTATCAATACGCGTCTGTAGCTCGTCAGTCAGATTGCCCTGTGTGCTTAACAGCTCAGTAATTTTGAGGCGACGTGTTGCCATGTCACGCTCATAATTAAGCGACTTCTCTAAAGCACGCAGCTGCGCATCATCAAGGTTTTGAGTCTTTTCTTTGCGGTAACGCGCAATAAAAGGAACCGTCGCGCCTTCATCATAAAGTTTGACAAACGCATTGACTTGAGCAGTCTTAATGCCAAGCGCGCGAGCAAGCTTGTCGTGAATATTCGCGTGTGTGGTTGCATCTAAAACCTGTGCATTTGTCGAGGTTTGAGATGACGTTAAGGTATCAGTGCTACTCATATACGTATCAATCGTTGAGAAATGTAGCTTTGCATTATAGCAAAAGCTGCATGAATAAAAATCCTTTTTATCTTTTCGTTATTTATTGCACATTTTAGGACGCAAATCGTTCTATATCACACATCCTATGGACTTGTTAAACAAACGCATACAGCATTTATTATCATGGGTGATGCAATTCTCGGTGCAATCTTATACACTAAAGTATCAATAACACAAATATTGATATGTGCTGACATATTGAACAATAGTTTTTAATTTTATGAAGTGCTTATTCGTAACCAATAATTAAATAATGATGATTAATTGCAGTGTTTTTGCTCATAGCTATTTACTTGTATTTTCTGATAACAATAATTTTTATAAAAGGATGCCTGTATGACTGATAACAACAGCCCTGACACGTTGACTCAGCGTATTTTAGTCGTCGATGACGATGCTCGTTTGCGCTCTTTGTTGCAACGCTTCCTAGAAGACGACGGTTTTGTCGTTCGTACTGCTCATGATGGCAGTCAAATGGACAAACTCATGCAACGTGAGCTTTTCTCTTTGGTCGTGCTCGATTTGATGCTGCCAGGCGAAGATGGCATCAGTATCTGTAAGCGTCTGCGTGAAGACAATGCGGATATTCCTATTATTATGCTGACTGCCAAGGGTGGCGATGCTGATCGTATCGCAGGTTTGGAAGCGGGTGCAGATGATTACCTGCCTAAACCATTTAACCCAAAAGAGCTATTGGCGCGTATCAAAGCGGTGTTGCGTCGTCAAAACCGTGAGCTTCCAGGGGCACCAAGTCACCAATTAGAAGTGGTTGAATTTGGTCCATGGACACTAGATCTATCGACTCGCACGCTCAAACGTGATGGGAATGTCGTCACTTTGACGACAGGTGAGTTTTCGGTGTTAAAGGCTTTAGTTCAGCATCCACGTGAGCCGTTGACCCGTGACAAATTGATGAACCTTGCTCGTGGTCGTGAGTGGGGTGCGATGGAGCGCTCTATCGATGTGCAAGTATCACGCTTGCGTCGCTTGATTGAAGACAACCCTTCACAAGCACGTTATATCCAGACCGTCTGGGGCGTTGGCTATGTGTTCGTGCCTGATGAAGCCGAGGTAGAAACCATCAAGAGTGAATAACTTTTGACTGATCTAATTCCTTTTAATATAGGCCGTGTTTGTTTACTCACAAACACGTGCCAATATGATGAGCCTATTTGTGAAAAACCCAATTATTTTTCAAAACATACCCTGCACGTTAGTGACAGGGTTTTTAGGTGCTGGCAAAACCACCGTAATTAATCAGTTACTGGCCACAAAACCTGATGACGAACGCTGGGCTCTCTTAATCAATGAGTTTGGTCGTATCGGTATTGATGGCGCACTCCTAGCAAGCTCCCAAGATAACGATCTTGAGCAAAAGAATATCGCCATTCGTGAGGTCAGTGGTGGCTGTATTTGCTGCACCAGTCAGCTACCCTTACAGATTGCAATCAGTCGTCTGCTCAGTGAGCATCATCCACAGCGATTATTAATCGAGCCGACAGGATTGGCACATCCACGTGAGCTGATACTACAACTTAGTGCGCCGCATTGGCAAACTGCCCTAAAGATGAATGCGGTGATAACCGTACTGAGTGGCGAGCAGTGGCAACAGATTAAGTATCGTGATCATGATGGTTATCAAGCGCATGTCCGCGATGCCGATGTGCTGATTATCAATCGCTATGTCCAATTAAACACTAGCGAAAAACAAACCTTAGTAGAATGGATAACCACACTAAATGCACAAGTGAAAATAATTTGGTCAGTATCAGGACTAACGGCATCTGAGGCAACAGACTCTTCAGACGTCCATTTATCAGATAAGTTTGTAGCAAATAAACTTGTAGCAGATGCATATTCGTCTACGTTAAACGACCAACTGAATCAGCCCAGCTCTATCATTCGAATCAACGAAAAGTTAGTATTTCTAATCCTCAAAAATTGATGATTGGTTTACAGTCTCAAGCTAACTCTTTAGCAGTTGCGTCATCATCGATTTCATTTACCGATGAGAGCGAGGCTCAGGCCAATCCTCAGACCAGTGCTGATAACGACCTGCCCTATCGTTACCATGAAGATCAGCAGGATTTTCAATTGGCTGGATGGCGACTACCCGCTCACTACATACTAAACGCTGACGATTTACAGAATTGGTTGCTAGCATTGCCAAACTGGCAACGTATCAAAGGCGTGGTACATACTTCTGATGGCTGGATGCAGATCAATTTTAACCCTGGTAGTCTAACCACCAGAACCATCGACCCACAGACGGATAGTCGATTGGAAATTATTTTGCAATTAAACAATACTGCCGATACAAATGCTGCCGATACAGATATAGAAGAAACTGAGAATGATGCCAAAGCGTCATCACTATTGATAGATTGGGAAGAGTGCGATCGCGAACTGATGGCACTGGTTATATAGCAATAAGCATAAAAAGGGCAGGCATTGCTATTTTATCTAGCCATGTCCGCCCTTTCATTTTTCAACGCAACTAGGGCGTGTCCTCATTTTAAAAATGGTGATAAAAATAAGATAAATCGCAGTCAAACAAGGAAAATAGCGCAGATAATATCGAGACATTAGTCAGCTATTTGACGCCGTTTGGCAAGATTTAGCCATTTTTAACCCATTTAGATGACTATCGATTGAATTGAGGACACGCCCTAACTATTTTTTTAACGCAAT
This sequence comes from Psychrobacter sp. JCM 18901, assembly GCF_000586435.1. Lineage (GTDB taxonomy): Bacteria > Pseudomonadota > Gammaproteobacteria > Pseudomonadales > Moraxellaceae > Psychrobacter. Next base: position 24,756 of record NZ_BAWH01000020.1, on the reverse strand, counting down.
TGACTGTCTTTACTACCTCGACGATTAAATAGCTCAGCTGCTTTTGCTTCTTGTTCAAGCTCCGTCTGACAACTAACACAATGCTGAATACCGGGCACTGCCAGTCGCCTTGCCTCTGGAATAGGCTTACCACATTCGTCACACAGCTCAGCACTTACCCCTGTCGGCAACGAACGTCGCGCTCGCTCCAATGCATCATTGACCGTTGCATCCATTTGTTCGTGCTCAGCACCATCTCTTGACCAGCCACCTGCCATAATCTTATCCTATTTTTTATTCATTATAATTAGACAATACAAATGTCTTTAATAACAAATAGATGGGGCTAACTATGGTTAATTGCAACCTGCGATAGTGTATAAAACCATCCATAAAAAAATGACGTAATCGATTTACAAACTTTGCTACTAATCTTTAGGTTGTAGCTCAATGACCTGACCTCGTACGCCAATGCTCTCATCACTCATCAGGCAGACATAGCCTGCCATGATATCTTCAGGTGTTTTTAAGCTCATAGGGTTTTCACCTGGATACGCATGCGCACGCATATTGGTACGAGTACCACCTGGATTAACGCAGTTAAAACGTAGATTGGTTGTGTTCTGCGTCTCTTGAGTAAAGATATCACTCATCCCTTCTACTGCTTGTTTAGAAAGTGCATAAGCACCCCAAAATGCGCGAGGATGTGTACCTACAGTGCTAGAGGTAAAGACAACAGAGCCATGATCAGCATCTTTTAATAGCGGTAATAGCGCTTGAGTCAGCATAAAAGTCGCTGTGAAATTGACTTTCATCACTTGGGCAAAAGTATCGACGTCATACATCTCAAGCGGCGTCAGTTGTCCTAATACACCAGCATTATGCAAGATACCATCTAACTGGCCGACTTCTTTATTGATTAGCCTTCGAGCTGCTGCATTTCGGCATAAGTCGCCCCTTCTAAGTTCATCGGCAACATAGCAGGCTGCTTACCACCAAGACTCTCAATCTCATCGTAGACGTACTCAAGCTTGCTACTAGTGCGGCCTAACAATAAGACAGTGGCGCCATAACGAGCATAGGTCAATGCAGCAACACGGCCAATACCATCCCCTGCTCCAGTCACCAAAATAGTCTTACCATCTAGGCAATTACTGGACGGTACAAAGCTACGAATATCATCATGAGTCAAAGGCTGAATAGAACTTTGAACCGTTTTTTTATTGTCTTGTGGATCGAATGGTTGGTTATTATTGTCACTCATGGCATTACTCACTACTTATCATTAAATCGTTGAGGATATGTGCTTATAGTTGTAAAACTGGTGATATATAGTAGTCTATAAATACTCAAACTTACCAGACGATAGCAGTAATTTATTTAACTGCTCAGGCGTGTCAGTAATATAGTCGGCGCCCCATTTTTTTCAAAGACTTTTGATCTTCAGGTGGAATATATCCATAAGCGGCCAAAATCGTTGGCATGCCAGCAGCGTTGCCAGCTTCGATATCGCGTATATGGTCACCAACATAGAGCACGCAGCCTGCCGCGCCTCGAGGGATACCCAGTTTTTCTAACGCCATATACATTGGCTCTGGATCTGGTTTGGTACGTGATACATCATCTGGACAGACCAAAACTGCACAGCGCTGATCCAGTTGCATCTCACTTAATAGCTTTTCGGCTAAATAACGCGGCTTGTTGGTAACGATACCCCATGGCACGCCCTTTGCTTCAAGTTCAGTCAGTACCGCTTCAAGCGCCTGAAACACGCAGCTATCGACACAGATATCTGCTTCATAATCATCTAAGAACTGCTGACGAAACTCAAGCAATGCTTCCTCGCTGACTTCGAGTTGATCGTTATGTCTTAGCATCAATTGCACCATGGCCGAGGCACCCGCAGAGACTTGCTCGCGGATTTCCGCTTCAGGCGGTGCCTGCCAGTCATTTTCGAGACTCATTTTACCAATGATACGAACAAAATCAGCAGCAGTATCGATTAATGTCCCATCAAGGTCAAATAAAACAGCTTTTACAAATTGGGTCATAGTGAATGCTCTTGAGATTGATGACGTGTTTAGTGAAAGTATGGCAAATAAATGGCTGCGTGCAGCATTAAACCAATGGCTTTTGTACGGCTATCATATAATTAACATCGACGTTTTGGGCAAGCCAGTAGCGTTTGGTCAGCGGATTATAATGCAAACCGATAATATCCTGACGAACAAATCCAGTATTGAGTGCCATTTTGTCTAATTCTGCTGGCGTGATAAATTTGGCATAGTCATGGGTGCCGCGATCAAGCAACCGCAGTACATACTCTGCACCAACGATGGCAAACAGATAAGATTTAGGATTGCGATTAATCGTTGATAACACACAGACGCCGCCAGGAGCCAGTAACTCATAACAAGCCTGCACAATCGAGCTAGGATCTGGCACGTGCTCTAGCATCTCCATACAAGTCACTACATCAAACTGACCAGCCTGCGTTTTTGCTAACTCTTCAACAGGTATATGCTGATAGCGAAGCGTATTCTCTAACGGGCTTTGCTCTGCATGTAACGCAGCAGCTTTTAGGTTTTCTGTACCTAAATCAATTCCTGTCACATCAGCACCGCGGCGTGCCATAGATTCTGACAATATTCCGCCGCCGCACCCTACGTCGAGTACTTTTTTTGCCAGAAAGTCCTTGCTCAGTGGTTTTATTAGCAGCGTTTTGATAGCCACGTTTGATGTTTTCTTCTATCCAGTTTAAACGTAATGGATTGATCTCGTGTAGCGTTGCAAAGGCCCCTGTGTTGCTCCACCATTCACTCGCCAAGTTATTAAATTTTTCGACTTCGCTAGGATCTACGTTGATGGTGTTAGACTCTGTATTATTGAAAGCGCTATTACTATTTTGATCACTCGAAGTTGATGAAGAATTTAAAGCTGAGCTCATGGTATGTTCCTTGATTGTCACTATCGTTATTATCGTTTACAGTGCACGATTATGTGCTTAATATTAGCATGAGAGTAGCAGTTTTGTCGTAAGCACATCGTCACCGATTGTGAATAGGCTTAAACTTTACCCTGTTTTTTGGGCAGTATCTTGATATAGAAAAGATACGTATCCTCGTGACAATATCGCATCCTGATACTTTTGAATCTCTTAAGTTCCATATAGAAATAAAGGAGACGTTTAAGAAACAGTAGGTTCAGAAAGTAACAAGCAATATACCTTAAATAATAGCTAACAGCTTTACAACTATCGGTTAAGAATGCGATTCACAAGTACATACATTTTACGTTATCATAGTCGATACTTTGCTATTGTTCGATTATACTCGACACTGTCTGGTTTAGACGCTTTAAAAGCTATATATTTTAGAGTGTCACATGTTTAACAACCATATAGACACAAACCTCTTAACCCATTCTAAGTCTCCACACCTCAAGGATAAAGTATGAAACGTGTCATCACACTGACTGGTCTAGCCATGGCCATTGGACTTGCCTCTATGGGCGCACAAGCTGCAGACTATGTCGCTGGAAAAGATTACCGTGTGCTAGACAACCCAGAGAAAATCAGCGGTGATGCTATCATTGTTCGTGAATTCTTTTGGTATGGTTGCCCACATTGTAATGTGCTTGATCCGCATATGGAAAAATGGGCAAAGACCAAAGACAAAGATGTCGTATTCTTCAAAACACCAGCGGCACTTAACCCTGTTTGGGAAGCCAATGCACGCGGTTTTTATGCGGCTCAGCTTTTAGGGTTCGAAGACAAAACTCATTCTGCATTATTTGATGCTATCCACAAAGATGGTAAAAAACTGTTTGATCAATCATCATTGAGCAAATGGTACGCGTCAAAAGGCGTGAATGAAAAGAAATTTAACAGCCTATATAACTCATTCGCTGTTGGTACAAAAATTGGTCGCTCACAAGAAGGCGCTAAACGTTATCAGCTTTCTGGCGTACCAGCTGTGGTGGTGCAAGGCAAATATGTAGTCACTGGTGAGAGTGCTAAAGTACCTAAAGTCGTCGACTACTTGGTCGACAAAGCCCGTGCTGAAAAGAAATAACTCAAGCAATAAATACTTGAATAATAGACATAACGCACAGTACATCCGTATGTCATGCACAAAAAAAGCCAATCATAAATTGATTGCTTTTTTGCATCTTAACCTTGTAGCTATACGTCTTTTATTCACTCATTTTTTAACTACTAATCTTTCAACTAATAAAATTCTAATTAATAGATTTCTAGTTTGGTATATAGATGTTATTTCTTCAGCTGCGATAAAATAGCCACTTCACGAATATAACTTGCCAAATCTGCTTTAGATTCTGCCAGCAACTCATCATCTTGCATATGTTTGGCATACTCTATCCACAATAATAACTGATACATACTGTGGTGCTCAGAAGCTTTATATTGCTTCACAAATTGCTTGAGCGTACCTTCATCATTGATATTCAGGCGCTCGTACCAGCTCTCGATTTTTGAGACTTGTTCTTTAGGAAAAAAAGGCATCAAATAGTGCCTTTATCAGCTCATGACGATTCTCTTCAATCATCAGCTTGCCAACACGTTTGGTCTGACGGTTGCGAGCATTGGCGCTGGTAATATCAGCCAAGGCCATTAGCTCTGCCATAAAATAATCACTGGCAGGTAAGGCTTTTAGCTGTTTTTTCGATAAGCTAGCAAGCGGTATCGATAACTGCTGCAAGCGCTCATGAGCTTTTTTGAGTTCTGTGCGCGAAACGCGCATGTCCTGTTCTTTCCAGTCGATCATAAAAGCTTTCCAAAATAATAATTAATAAATTAAATAGTGTCTGATATCACTACCAGCGACTTTTTTCGCGGTGTTTTGCCAATACCTTCACACCTTTAGGCATGGCATCAGTAAGGCGGCGTTGTAGATGATCAGTGATAAAAACAGAGCGATGTTTGCCGCCCGTACAGCCTATGGCAACCGTGACCGTATGACGATTATTATGCAAAAACTCTGGTAGCCAACGGGTCAAAAACTTATCAATATCACCCATCATTTCTGCTACTTCTGGATAATCTGAAAAGAATGCGCCTACTTCGGTATCCAGACCTGTCGAGTCACGTAACTCAGGGTTCCAATGCGGATTCGGTAAAATTCTAACATCGAATACAAAGTCAGCATCAATAGGGCTACCGTATTTAAAACCAAAGGACAGTAGATTGATGACAATCTGATTGTCCATGCCTATGTGTTCACGCAGGCTGTCTTTTAACTGATGAATATTTAGGCTACTGGTATCAATCCTAATATCAGCATGACTAGCAATTGGCTCTAATAGCTCAACTTCTTTTTTGATAGCAGCAGGTAAATTAAAGGCTATATGCTTAGCGTTATCACTATCGATATCTTGTGACATTAGCGGATGTACGCGTCGCGTCGCATTGAAACGAGCTACCAGCGTACTCTCTTGTGCAGTCACATATAAAATCTGTACCGCATGAGACCCATAAGTCTCCTTGAGAGAAGCATATGTCACTGCAAAGTTAGATAAATCAGCACGTGGCGTTCGAATATCGACACCCAGCGCAATACGATGAATGCCGCTTTCATTGACCAGTTTATGAGCAGCATTAGGTAACAAAGACAGCGGCAGATTATCAATAGAGTAATAGCCTAGATCTTCTAAGATATTCAATACTGAGGTTTTACCAGATCCTGAACGCCCTGAGACCACCAATATACTGAGCTTATTCGTAGACGTCTGATCCGCTATCGTTGCTGCCGCATTACTATTTTGATCCTGACTTACATCCATGATCTACTCATCCAAGTCTATTGTATCTAGTCTACTGCTATGTCATAAAAGCTAATTTACCACTACCAACTGATTGTCTAACAAACGCGCTTTTCCTAGCCACGCTGCAACTAAAATAACGATATTTTTGTTTTCTATATTAAAGGCTTTAGAGTCACTTACGACAGAACCTAACTCATCAGTCTTGATTCCCAGATAATCAATAATAAAACCTGCGTCACTAATACGTGTCCGCGTATCTACTAATAGCTTATCAAATGCTTGCTGACTAAGAGCCGTACTTTTAAAAATCTGCGCTAATTCTTGCAATGCTTGATGTAATACAGGAGCTACTTGTCGCTCATTTGCACTTAAGTATTGATTGCGCGATGATAGCGCTAAGCCATCATCAGCACGAACAATAGGCGCACCAATGATATTAATAGGATAACTCAAGTCACGTACCAACTGCTTAATGATAGCAAGCTGCTGATAGTCTTTTTGTCCAAATACTGCCACATCTGGTTGTACGATATTGAACAGTTTAGCGACAACAATACCAACACCATCAAAGTGTCCAGGACGTGATTGACCACATAACTGATTGGCAATAGCACCAGCCAATACAGCAGTAGGTGGTGGTAATACTGGATACATTGCATCAATACTAGGTGCAAACACGTAATCTGCATCCACTGTCGCAAGCTTGGCCACATCTGCATCTAGCGTACGGGGATAGCTGTCAAAATCTTCCCCAACGCCAAACTGAGTAGGGTTAACGAAAATACTGACCACCACTACATCTGCATGCTGCTTGGCAATTTTTACTAGCTCAAGATGGCCGTCATGCAGATTACCCATCGTTGGTACTAACGCAATGCGCTGCTGACGGCCTTGTTTGTCATTTTGTTGACCACGATAAGGCTGCAGCGCTTCACGCAGTGACGAGATATCATGATAAATAATTGGAGACATGATTACTTTTCTTCTATTCAAACGTTCTGTTGTTCTATAGCTTAAATAACTTTAACAACTGCAAAATCAGCTAAATTGGTGCTGTTCAGTTGGGAAGCTACTTTCGCGTACTGACTGCTGATAGAGCGCAAAAGCACCTTCGATACTGTGTGCGCTATTACGCTCATCTGTTAAAAAATCATGGACAAAACGTGGCACTCGGCCATGCGCCATACCTAGCATGTCATGCATAACCAATACCTGACCATCAGTATCGGCTCCAGCACCAATACCAATGACTGGCACGGCAACAGCTTCAGTAACGGCTTTTGCAAGCGCAGCTGGAACACACTCTAGTAATAGTAATGCAGCACCAGCATCGACGACTGCCTTGGCATCTGCAAGTAGTTTGTCAGCTGCTTCATCACCGCGACCTTGAATTTTATAGCCGCCAAACACGTTCACAGACTGCGGAGTCAAACCAAGATGCACACAAGTCGGTGTACCTGCTTGCGCCAAGGTCGTTACCAATTCACACAGCTCGCTACCACCTTCGATTTTTATGACATGCGCCCCTGCTTGCATCAGCGTGCGGCTATTAGCGACGGCTTCTGGCAGTGTCACATAACTCATAAACGGTAGATCAGCCAATATCAGCGCGTATTTGTTACTACGGGCAATATTGGCAGTGTGATAAGCCATATCATTGACTGTCACAGGTAGTGTCGAGTCATGGCCTTGTACAACCATGCCCAAGCTATCCCCAATTAAAATCGTATCAATTTCGGCTTTTTCCATCATTCGTGCAAACATCGAGTCATAACAGGTCAAACAAGTGAACTTGGTACCGTCTTTTTTTAAACTTATTTAGAGTAGATAATGTCGTCATATGCCCCTCAATTAATCTGCAATGCCTTTGATTATCAATACTGCTACTATTCTAGCTGTGATCGAGAGGTCTCAGACCAATCTCCCATCACCTATCACTTAGCATCAGTTACTTATAATCAATCGCTTGATAGTAATGTTAAACCTGTCCAATCACGGCTTTGTGAATAGTCACTTATCGACTTACCTGCGATGGTTAAATTTGGTGCCAACTCTCGCAGTGGTATTAAGACAAAATTGCGCTCACTTAAGCCAGCGTGCGGTATCGTCAGTGTTGGATCAGTAATCTGCGTCTCACCGTATAGCAAAATATCAACGTCCAGACTACGTTCGCCCCAACGGCGTAAACGTGCTCGCTTGGCCATGATTTCTAACTGCTGACAAAAAACAAGCAGCTCATAAGGGTCAAACGTTGTCTCAAAACCAGCTACTGCATTGACAAAATCTGGCTGGTCTTGTGGACCCATCGGTGCTGAAGCGTAAAAAGAAGATACACTTACTTCACGTACCTGCTCATGTGCTCGCATTACTGCAAGCGCATGCTGCAAATGATCGGTAGGCGAACCCAGCTCATTAGCGAGGTTGCTACCCAAGCCCACATAACAGGTAACCCAGTTACTATTATCTGTACTGTTATCCATATTATGCACTTTCAGTACTAGGCTGACGGCGGCGGCGCTTCGACGGTACAGGGCCTTTGTTATCAGTTACTTTCACAGCAGGCATCTGATCATTTGTATCTTGCTTCGCTTTAGCAGCCTTTGCAGTAGTTGCTTTCACCGATTTCCTGGCTCTCGTAGGTGCAGCGGTTTTTGTCGCGTCTTTGCTATCTACTGCCTTGCTACCTACTTCCTTTACACTTTTCGTATCGCTTTTATCAGTCGATTCAACTGCAGGTTTAGGCGCTTTTTTTCGCATACTTCGCTGCTGGCTGTGCTTTGCCTTTACTATCCCTCGCATCGCTATTGCCTTGTACCTCGGTATTGCTCGCACTATCTACAGTAGGTTGACGACGGCGACGCTTATGCGGGATCGGCTCGTTATTCATACTGACTAGCGCAGGTGATCTTGCGATCGAGCGAACTGGTCTAGCCTGACTAGCTGACGCTTGAGCTTCTGGTTGGTTAGTATTAGACGGCTGAACGTTATCTGAGCGTTCAGACTTAACCGCTTGCTTTGGAGCTTCTTGATTGGTTGATACTGGCTTTCGCACAGGTGCTTTGCTGCGCTTCGACGTATTATCAGCTGACAGTTGCTTCTGCAATGGTGGCACTACGTTCTCGTGCTCTATAACAAATAATGGCTTAGGCTTTGCCTGTTGATTTGCCGATTGCTTGTTACTAGCAAGAGACAACTGCTGTAGCTGAGCAAGCTCGTTATTGTCTTGCTCTACTTGCTGCACGTTGGGTCTACCACTGTCATTGCGACTAGCTTTAGATTGGCTAGCAGCACGGCGGCGACGGGCTGGAATATTTGACGAATCATTTACCATTGTTTGATCATTTCTACCTTTTTCAGCACGGTCATCGGCTTTGTTTTGCTTTGTACTGTTCTGATTAGGTGCTGCATTATCAGTAGTCTGTGTTTTTGATTCTTGACGATTACGTCCGCGACCACGTTGCCCTTTTTTATAAGCACCTCGGCGAATATTTTCATCAAACTCATCAATCGCTTGCTGCTGCTCTTGTTCAGACAAGGTTTGATACGTCTGCCACCAGTCACCCATATCGTTGGTTGACTCTGATAGCGGATGCTCAGCATCGCCACATTGCTCACGCAATAACAAAAAGTCAAAGCCAGCACGGAAACGTGGATGCTCAGATAGCTGAACGATTTGCTTGCTACGCGGGGCTGCAAGTTTTGGCTGCAATATCCAGATATCACGGATAAACTGCTCAGCAAACTTCGGAATAGCGGTTTTGATACGCTGACGGTCAATGACTTTACCAGCCGCATGCATTTGCGCTTCGGCAAACGGCATATTACGCTTCTTGCTTTTGCCAATTGATGCAGGTAATTTTCCCACAGTAAGGCAGCATAGAAGAACGCAGGGTTGATACTCTTGCCCGCTGCAATACGCTTATCGGTGTTGATAGCTACCTGATTGACTAAAGCACTTGGCTCAGACGGTGGATAGATAATGAGGCTATCAATCGCACCTGACTCAAACAATAATGGCAACAGGGGTACTAGATAGCCACCGGTAAACATCTTTTGCGTTTCATCATAGAGACGATGAGGTGATATTTGCTCAAGCAGAGCCCAGTTCCCGTCGTTAAATTGCGCGGACAACGCTTCATCAAACTCAAAACCTAACTTGGCTTTGAAACGTAAGGCACGAAGCAAGCGCACAGGATCTTCTTCGATACGTACTGGCGCATTACCCAATAGACGAATGATTCTGTTATCAATATCATCAAGCGCGCCGCAGAAATCATGAACGATGCCTTTGAGCGGTTGATAATAAAGCGCATTGATAGAGAAATCGCGACGGGAGAAGTCTTGTTGGATATCGCCCCAAACATTGTCTCGCAGAATCATACCATCTTGATTGGTATTAGCATCGCTGGTTGGTGGACCACGGAAGTAGCAACTTCAATCAACTCGCGACCTGAATATACATGCGCTAACTGGAAGCGGCGACCGATAATGCGGCAGCGCTTACCAAAGACATCTTTAATCTCATGCGGCTTGGCATCGGTGACAGCATCAAAGTCTTTTGGGCGCAGACCTAATAAAGTATCGCGCACACCACCACCGACGATATACGCATCAAACCCAGCACGGGTCAATGTGGCAATCACTTCAGTAATGGAATTGGGTAATTCAGATTTGTTCAGTTCTAACTGCTTGGCGGCACGCTCGGCCATGCATCTACTCCTCGCCGGTATTCTTTAACTACCCCTGAATAACACAGCGTTTATCAGGCGGATGTACCCGCTAGTTTAACAAATTTTGGACCTACTGGGGGTGTTATGACATTTACTTACATGCTATTTTGTCAATATTGGGGTTAATTAGTGCAAAACACCGCCATTAATCACGCACACTTAAACGTCTTTGGTTTTTCTCGACTGTTTTTGCACCGATACCTTTCACTTTTGCTAACTCATCCACTGTCTTAAAATCACCAAACATGTCACGATATAAAATTATCGCCTTTGCTTTACTGCTGCCGATACCATCTAACGAAACAAGTTCACCTTCATTGGCTCGATTGATATTGATGACTTTTTGCTCACGCGCTTGTGTGATAGCTTTTTCTTTTGCGATTAAATACTCATAAGCACGCTGAGGGTCGTCAAAACAAGGATCTGCGTTGGCGTTATTGAGTGCGACCACAGACAATAGGAGACTAAAAGCGGTGGTCGTCAGTAAACTGGTAAATGAGAATTTATAATGAGCGTTCATGTTGTTTCGCCGCTTCCCACAGTGCATCCATTTCTATTATATCGCTGTCTTCAATACGCTTGCCAGCGAGTTCTAGCTGCTCCTCAATATAACCAAAGCGAGATTTAAATTTATGGACACATGTTAAGGTAGCCGCTTCTGCATCAAGGTTTAGTTTGCGTGCAACGTTCACGAGTGCAAACATACAGTCGCCTAATTCCTTTTCGACTTCTCTGATATTTGCTTTGACCTCGATTGTAGACTTATCTGTTAGCTCATGCTTTAGCTCAGCAATCTCTTCGTCTAGCTTATCTACGGCGCCTGCAATACCTTCCCAATCAAAACCCAACTTTGACGCTTGCTTTTGTACATCTTGCGCTTGCATCAAGGCACTGCCCGCTTTGACTTGGTCCAAGCGTCGTTTTGATTTACCACGTGCTTCGCGTGCCTGCTGCTCCTCGAGCTTAATCTCATCCCATCGTACTTTTACTGCCGCATCATCTTTGAGCGTTTCGGCTTCAAACACATGTGGATGACGGCGAACCAGTTTTTCTTGTAAGGTCGTAATGACATCACTCATATCAAAGCGCCCTTGCTCCGCATACATCTGACAATGAAACACCACTTGCAGCAGCACATCGCCAAGCTCACCTTTGATGTCTTCATCATCGTCACCTTGTACCGCTTCGCCTAGCTCATAAGCCTCTTCGATGGCATACGGAATAAGGCTATGGTTGGTTTGCTTTTTGTCCCACGGACAGTCTGCCCTTAGTCGTGCCATCAACGCTAACAAATCAGCAAGCTCGCCAGTAGCGTCTGGCGTTCCTTGCACGGGCTTAGGCACGGTAGTTTTATTGTCTAAAATACTCATAAGGATGGCTCTTATCGTTTTATGTATTGTTTGCTGATTCGTTTAATAGTTAGTGTATCATTGAACACAGCTTGGCTTATAATTGTGCTACTGACGTTTTCATTTTACCACGCTTATGCGCGAGGAACTTTATCATTATGCCCACTTCTGCGACCACCAACTATCAACCAACCGCAAAATTCGACCTATTACTATCAGCTCATTTAAAGCCTATGACATTCGCGGTGAGCTTGGGGTCAATCTCGATGAAGAGATTGCCTACCGTATCGGGCGCGCGTTTGCACAGATTTTATATCAACGTTATCAGGCAGCGGCTCAAACTCAAGCCGATGATATAGCAACTCTAAAACCTGCTATCGTTATCGGTAGTGATATTCGCCACTCTAGTGAGCAATTAAAACAAGCCGCTATCACTGGTATGATGGATGCTGGCGTTGATGTGATTGATTTGGGCATGAGTGGTACCGAAGAAGTATATTTTGCCACCAGTCACTATCAGGCGTTAGGTGGTATCGAAGTGACTGCCAGTCATAACCCTATCAATTATAATGGCCTAAAACTGGTTAAAGAACATTCAAAACCAATCAGCGCTGATGATGGGTTGGCAGAGATTCATGCACTGGCAGAATCTGGGCAATTCACTACGGATAATCAATCAGGCAAATTGCAGTTATTGACGGATAAAAGCGCGTACATCGATCATGTCATGACTTTTATCGATACTGATAAACTAAAACCACTTAAACTGGTCGTTAACTCAGGCAATGGTAGCGCAGGTCCTGTGGTCGATTTGTTGATTGAAAAACTTTTACAAGCTGGCGCACCGATTGAAGTGATTAAATTGCATCATACACCAGATGGTAGCTTCCCCAATGGCATCCCCAATCCAATGATTGAAGCCAATAGAGTGGCCACCCAGCAAGCCGTTTTGGAAAACAACGCGGATCTTGGCATTGCCTTTGATGGTGACTTTGATCGCTGCTTCCTGTTCGATGAGCGAGGTGAGTTTATCGATGGTAGCTATATCGTCGGTATGCTTGCTCAAGCGTTTTTGAACAAATACCCGAATGAATCAATCGTCTATGATCCACGAGTGATTTATAACACCGAAGCAGTGATAGAGGAACACAACGGTAAGGCTGTCATTAGTAAATCTGGACACTCGTTTATCAAGCAAGTCATGCGGGACTCAGGTGCTGTATATGGCGGTGAAATGTCTGCCCATCACTATTTCCGCGACTTCTTCTATTGCGATAGTGGCATGATTCCATGGTTATTGACCATTGAGCTGTTGTCTATCACTGGTAAAACACTATCCGAATTGGTCACAGGCTATATTGCTGCCTATCCCAGCTCAGGCGAATTAAACTTTCGTCTCACAACTCATGATGCACCAACAATTATTAGCGCAATTGAAGCCAAATTCAGCAACGAGCAACCAGTTAAGTCGATACTTGATGGTTTAAGTCTGAATTTTGGTGAATGGCGCTTTAATTTGCGAGTATCGAATACCGAACCACTTATTAGATTAAATATCGAAAGTCGCGGCGATCAACCGTTACTGGCTGCTAAAACTCAAGAAATCCAGCAATGGCTAGCAACGCAAGGTGCCGTACCAGCATAAAGTCATTAACCCAGTAAAAACAGTTTTGATTGTTAGTCGAAAAAGGCTCGCTAATGAGTGTTAGCGAGCCTTTTTCGATCATAGAAATTCTTGAATAAATTTATTTAGATCGGCCAATACCTATGTAATCACCTACTAAACTATCGATTTGCGAGCGTGTCAGTACATTTTGTGCATCAAATACTGGCATGGCTTGCTTATTTATTTCGCCAATATCCAATTGGTTTCGCGGTGACCAACTAATAATAAAAATAGCGTGGGTATCGTAAAGCTGTTGATAGGGACTAGAAAACAATTCAAGCAATGGTTGTTGTTGATAAAGCTCGGCAAGCTCGTGCTGTGCCTTATCACTATAAACCAGCGTACGAATATTATAAGACCACAGTAATGCTAACAACGGATGAATAGCTGAACCAGCGGTACGTCCCGAGCCTGACTTGTAACTACCGCCCCAAATCATGACTGTTTTATTATCAATAAACCCATCAAAATACTGCCAAAACTTGCGGAATATTAATTCTTTTTGATCTTCATTGATATGCAGGATAGATTGTAATAAAGGCATATTTAAGCTATGCATATGGCTTGACTGCTGCAGTTTAGCCAGCTCAGTGGGCAAAGTATTACCACCGAATCCCCACCCTGCTTTTAAATAACTACTACCTACCCGTTCATCCAACCCCATAATACGACTGACTTGTCCGATATCGACATTTTGACTATCAGCCAAACGAGACATTTCATTCATAAAGCTTACTCTGGTTGCTAGCATCGCCATGATACTGCTGCGAGCAAACTCTATCGTTGCGATATCAGTATGATGAGTAGCGCGTGCATGCTGCATTAAAGGCTTCAACACATTCAAGTGCTGGCTACTACTTGCTGTCTTTTCACCCAGTAGCCATAACGAAGGATTCAACATCGAGCTATACGCATCGCCGTCCTGTAAGAATACAAATGGCACATAATAGACCCAAGCACGCTGTAAACGCTGAGCCAAACCGGCTACATGGCCTAATTGCTCAATGCCGCTCATAATCACAGGTAGCGCTTGCTGATGGCTTTGGTTAAAAGCGGTAATCCAACTGTCTTCTGTCCACGACGGCTTAATACTGTCTAAAAACAACCAATAAAGCGTTACCCTACTTTGAGCATCAGTTTCGTTATGACCAGCTACTTCATAACCTTTTATTAGCATATCGGCACTAGCTGGTAAGGCTTTACTAATAATGACCTGCTGCTGCTCATACATTTGCCATAGCGCTTGCAGATGATGCTCAAAACTATACTGTTGTATCTGCTGCGTCAGTAGCGTCTTGTCTGCGTAAAGATGCACACACTGACCAAGACTTGCCAGCACTACTGCGCTGGTAATTGCCTCTATGCTGTGACCAATAAGCACACAAACTGTGGAATCAGTTAATTGGTTTGGTTCAGACTTATTATTGTATTTATTCATATGGCTACCATCTAAAGCCGTCTTCATGAGCGTGCTTTCCTATATTATTGACGTATCAATACTACTAAGACAGCTGCTTAATACGCTGTAGCAATTGGTCAGTAGATGTATCGAATAGACCTTGAGAGTCTTTCTGGATATGCTGCATAGCATGGTGTACGGAGTCTGCCATTTGCTTGCCCATCTCGACACCCCATTGATCAAACGGATTGATATCCCAAATGCTGGCCATGACATAGACCTTATGCTCGTAAAGCGCTATCAATGCGCCTAAGCTATGCGGCGTCAGCTCATCAATCAATAACGTAGTTGACGGTTGGTTACCATGGTAATACTTATATTTGTCTGCTTCGGAAACTGTGTTTGGATCGACTAGATCTGTTACAGCAGCATTACCAAATGCCAATACTCGACTTTGTGCCAAACAATTGGCTAAAGACAACTCGTGCTGTTGTTGCAATGATGAGTTTTGTGCTTCATCACTATAGCGACGTACGCAAGCGATAAAGTCACAGGAAACCTGCTGCGTGCCTTGGTGTAGCAGCTGATAGAATGCATGCTGCGCATTTGATCCAATTTCACCCCATAGAATTGGACACGTATCATAGTCAATATAATCCCCGTTCCGAGTAACGGACTTACCATTACTTTCCATCTCTAGCTGGGTAAGATAACTCGGTAAATAACCTAGCCTGCCATCATAAGGCAATACAGTATGCGCATTCACTTGTAAAAAAAAGTACTGTTCCAAACAGCCAGTAAGCCTAGCAGCACTGGTAAGTTATCAGCAAAGTCCGCCTGGGCAAAATGCTCATCCATACTATGAGCACCGCTTAATAAAGCCTTAAAGCCATTCATACCGATACGAATAGCAATGGCAAGGCCAATCGCCGACCATAGAGAGAAGCGACCGCCTACCCATTCCCAAAGCTGTAACTGATGCTCAGGATGAATTCCCCAAGCACTCATTTTTTCACTATTGGCTGAGATGCCGATAAAGTGCCGACGTAATACACTATCTTCTGTGCCTGCACGGAGTTTTGCCGTCGCAAGTAGCCAAGATAATGCTGTCTTAGCATTTGATAAAGTATCAACCGTACCAAAGGATTTGGAGGAGATAATAAATAGTGTGGTCTCAGGATTTAAATGCTTGAGCAAATTATCAAGCTGAGTACCGTCCATATTGGAGACAAAATGCACCTTAATACTGGTATCTGCCCATTCATCAAGCGCCGCAGTTGCCATAAGTGGGCCTAGATCAGAACCCCCTACCCCAATATTGACAACATCTGTGATTGCCTTGCCCGAAAACCCACGCCAAGTACCAGTACGAACTCGCTCAGATAGTCTGGCTACCTGTGCCAAACTACGATGTACATCAGCCACAACATTCTGATCACCGACTTGCAACGTTGCTGTCTCTGGTAAACGTAGCGCCGTATGTAACGCAGCACGCTGCTCACTAGTATTTACCATTGCACCTTGTAATAACGAATCAATACGAGCATCCAGCTCACAACTATCGGCCAAACTCAGTAAGTTAGACAATACTTTCTGATCGATACGCTGCTTACTAAAGTCCATATACAGCGCACCAGCCTGCACACTGAAATGCTTAGCGCGCTTATCATCTTGCGCAAATAACTGTGCAAGCGACCACGGGTGCTTTGCAAGCGTTTGTAGTTGCTGCCAGTATTTAGAATGTCGAGCACTGCTATATGTCTTGTCGCCCTTTATCTCATTCATCAGCTACTCATCATCTGCTAATTGCTGCTCGGCGAAGTAGATGAACGCCTGCATATACGAACGCATATCGCCTGCATCGTAGCTATCACCACGCATAGTTGTGACATGGACACCATATTCACTAATAAGCGCGTCAATCGCATCTGTCAGCTGAATCTCACCGCCAACTGAAGCTTTAGTATTGGCTAAGTAATCAAAGATATGGTTACTAAATACATAGCGCCCTACCACAGCCAGATTGGAAGGAGCATCAGCTAAGTTGGGCTTTTCTACAAAACCAGCCACTTTAAAGCTAGCATTAGTATTTATTTCTTCATCAATGTCATTAGTATTGCTGAGCTTTTTATCTAGTTGAGCAATACCGTATTTATGCACATCTTCATCTGCTACCTGATCGACCAATATCTGTGAATGACCATCTGTAGCAAAGGCATCTAGCATAAAGGCCAAATTATCAGCAGACATATCAGTGGTAAATGGATCAAGTACGACATCAGGTAACAATACGGCGAAGTCATGCTCACCTATAATTGGTCGCGCTGCCAGTACCGCATGACCCAAACCTAACGCTTTACCTTGACGTATCATCGATACTGTTACGTCTTCTGGCAACCAGTTTAAGCTATCAGCCAACTCATCTTTACCTTTATGACGTAATTGATTATCCAATTCGGCATTGATATCAAAATAGTTTTCAATCGCGCTCTTTTGCGCATGACCGACTAAGACAATATGCTTAATACCCGCAGCAATAGCCTCTTCAACCACGTAATGAATAGCAGGACGATTGCCAAGTGCAACAGCTCCTTTGGCACAGATTTTGACAATGGCAGCATACGCGTACCAAAGCCTGCGACGGGGATAACAGCGTGAGTAATGTGGCTCATACTCTAATAATCCTATCAATTTAATATTTATCGTTAGTATATAATATATAGCTTTAACTAAAACTAATCTGAAGTTTAGCTCAATACTACTTTATTTTATGTTTAGACAAGCTTTCTCTTAATTGCAGCATATCTACCTTAATGCTTTCCGGTATTCCAGAAAATATCGCTTGTGCCACATTTACTTGATGCTCAAGACTAGGCATAACTAAACTGTCTCTTTGATAGAGTATATCTATGTGCCATAGACGCCACGCTTCCCAATAGTCCAAACGAGCCAAAGCCGCACTTTGGTTGTAAATACCAAACTTTTCTGAAGTCATTAATGAGTTAGGACGGTGGCTAGCAATAGTTAAAGGCTTTTTAATATTTATAATTTTTTTCGCTACCAAATACTACTTTTAAACGTTCGAAAAATTCACTGTCAGCACCTGTTCTTACGATATGCCACAAACCTGTCGTTCGTTTGACAGTTTGCAAACGAAACATAGGAGAGGCAGGATTTTGACGCATGAAAGGATATATTTGACGGACATAGTACTGCCCGTCAAAATCCAACCGTAGCCATTGTGAAGTCGTCGCAATAATACTAGCGTCTTCTATTAAAGGTTGCACTTGCTCTGCTATTTTTTTGTGGGTGCGCCCAGTCGTCAGAATCTTGACAGGTTAAATACTCACCTGTTGCATATTTCGCGCCTATACTTTTTGCAGCAAACGTTCCTACGTTTTGTGGCAGCACAACTACCGTTATTTCTTTATAGAGATGGCTTAAATTCTGCAAACACAGTAAGTATCATCATTACTGGCATCATCAACAACTATGATCTCTAAGTTACGCCACGTCTGCTGCAGCAAACTATAAATACAACTCTCAATTGTCTCACTGGCATTATAGGTAGTAACGACAACAGTCACTTTGTGCAGTTGATTATAGTCTTGAAATTTCTGTTTATTATGTATCTCTTTTACTGCGCTTAGATTTGTCACCGTAAAAGGATGCTGCTTATCAGACAGCTCTATCTGATCAAGCTGATAATAAGCGAATACCTCATTTAAATTAGCAAGTTTAGTTAATGTCGTATTAAGTGCTAAATTACTGTACAGACATCTTTTATCTGCATACCCATCATCTGCTGAACATGATAAAAAACTACTTAAATAATTATTAATGTGAGTATCTAGTGGGCAGTACTGCTGCAAAAGCGCAATATATAGACCTTGATAATAAGAACTTTCCAATATATTTGTATTTTCTTTCAAAAAATTAAATATCACTTCAGGATAAAACGGTGTCACCTCTTTTATGACTTCAGTATGGAATTGACGATATCGTTTTTTTATATAAGATTTGCTCTATATATCTTTTAGCGACATTCTTGTTAAGATTCTGACGCTTAATATTAGCGATAATAAAGACCATCCTATGCCGTAGCGTACTCCCTAATGCTCCTGACGGCTGTTCTAAAACACTACGATACAAGCCTAGACGTAATGCATACCAACGGCGCTTAGCAGTCACATAGCGCCGTTTCGGATTTACAACTGCTAAAGCCTTAGTAAACTGCTTTTTCCTAATATAAAACAAGTATTTCAATGAATAAGCCCAATTAATAATCAGAACCAGATATGTCTCGTGTATATACTTTATCTAAGCTCCCTGCTAGCTCTTCCGAAAGTCGATTGGCTACGATAATATCTGCCATACTCCTAAAAGCCTCTAAGTCATTTACGATCTCACAATCTAAAAATCTACATTCATCAGCCTTAGGCTCATAGATAATGACAGTCGTACCTAATCTCTTTAAGTGTTCGATGATACCTTGAATAGCTGATGCACGGAAATTATCTGAGCCTGACTTCATTATTAAACGATAAATCCCAACAATCTTAGGATTACTAGATACAATATCATTAGCAATGAATTCTTTACGAGTATTATTTGACGAAACTACCGCCTGTATTAAATTTTGCGGTATATTTTCATAATTTGCTAATAATTGCTGGGTATCTTTAGGTAGACAATAGCCACCGTAACCAAAAGATGGATTATTATAGAAATCACCTACTCTAGGGTCTAGACAGACGCCTTTGATTATCTGCTCAGTATTCAGCCCATGTACTGCAGCATAAGTATCAAGCTCATTAAAGTAAGAAACTCGCAGCGCAAGATAAGTATTAGCAAATAACTTAATCGCCTCTGCTTCTGCACTATCAGTTAATAAAATATCCACATTTTCCTTAACCGCACAATCTGCCATTATCTGTGCGAAGCACTTTGCTCTCTCTGATTGCTCACCAACGATAATACGCGATGGATACAAATTATCGTACAAAGCCTTTCCTTCTCTCAAAAATTCAGGAGCAAAAACTAAGTTATCAACACCTAGTTTTTTCTTAGTTTTTTGAGTAAAGCCTACAGGAATAGTAGATTTGATAATAATAAGAGCATTAGCATTTATTGATAACACGTCTTTTATTACTGACTCGACACTGCTAGTATCAAATGAATTGGTGTCTGTATCGTAGTTGGTTGGGGTAGCTATCAGTACATAATCAGCGTTTGTATAAGCTTGCACCTTATCTGTCGTCGCAAACAAATCCAGCTCTTTACGAGCCAGAAAACTTTCTATTTCTTTATCATCAATTGGTGAATGACGCTGATTGATTTTATTGATTTTATCTGCATCAATATCTAAGGCTATCACGGTGTGCTGTTGTGCAAGTAAAACAGCATTCGACAGACCAACATAACCTGTGCCTACAATAGTTATTTTCATACTTACTCTTTATTTAACTAATATTAACAATAATCGCTTGAACCCGAAAAAAAGTATAGCGATAACTCTACTATCTCAATAATTCCTAAGTACTCAAAAATATACAGAGATTTAAATACCGCCTAATAACTATACGAGTTATCATTCTAAAAACACTACTTAATAACTTCTTCGAAGCTGTAGGAAACTTTCGTACTCAGCAGGAATACCACAAAATATAACGCTATCTTTATCAATTACTGAAAAGTGTACATTTTTTCCTGTCTCAATGAGGAGGTTATACATGGGTGCTATATAGAACTCTGTGATACCCATACTTGTTAAGTTGAGCTCTATATATTCTTCATATGTCCTGTTGAAAAGCCCTACAGATTTGAAATAATATAATCCAGTACAACAATATTGAGACACCTGTTGTTTTTCAGCTGTAAACTGGACTTTATTACTCCCTTCTTCAATCGGAACCACATTACTCCAATTTTCCCCTTCTCCAATAAAGGTTTCTAAATAACCATCGACATTATCAATATTAAACTCATTTGGATATTGATAATTAGGGCGAAAAGTATCAATATTGAATATGGTGATTGGTTCATTTAATGAAATGCTGGTACTTTTCAACCCTAAATATACTGTCTCCGCCTGACCACGAGTAGGTTTATTAATTATGATCACCTCATAAGAGTTGATATTCAACGATTGCGCTTTCTCATGAATGAAGCTCTCTACATCAAACTCAGATAGATTTAAAGCGATGAATAGAAAATGTTCTATATGAAAGTATTTTTCAAAACTAGATACCGAGAAATCAAATATAGTTTTATCAAATGCATCAAGCATGTACTTTGGCTTGTTATAACCAGCTTTCGTAAATCTGGAAGATAAGCCTGCCATAGGTATAATAATCATTTTGAACCTTCTCTTAATTTCTGTGCTAATCTAACTGCATTGAGGAACATAGCTTGCTGTCTGGTTGGTTGGTCATCGTGTAAGGGAATCATAGATAAGAATAGCATTACATTAATTGCTATAATCTCATCTTTTCTAAAAAGATGATTATCGAAGAATATTTCATCAAACAACTGTTCAAGCGAGCTACCTGTTTGCGATACACTAAATTCTAGCTTTTTATTTTTAATGCTATAGTGACCTGAGATTATAAAATCGTAAAAGCCAACTATCGAATGATAAAGCTTAGCTACATCATATCTAGAATCACCATAAATAGATATTTTACCTTGAGCATCCAAACCCCTAGGATCTATAACTTTTATAGACTGAACTCTACTATCATATAAAATATTACTGAAACAAAAGTCACCATGTATTATCGATAAATCACAAGTAGACACTTCCGAAACAGCTTGACTTACACTTAGTAGTAATTCCTCTACACTATTTTTATAGTTCGAGTTATCGTATAAAGAGTAACCACATTTATTAATGAATACCTCAATAGGTTTGTCTTCAATAGATGCTAATCGATCTAAGCTTTTTTCTAGATAAATTTTATCAACCAATTTGCAATCAATATTTGTAACACTACTGTCAGATGTATATGCTTTAAATCTTTGAATTAAATCTCTACATTCTGTTAAAATATTACGCCAACTAGTAATTGGAATCTCAGAGAATACCAACAAGTCACTGAGAGGAAGTAAGTAAAGATATTCGAGGTCATAAGTAGCATAGTCACTACTTTCTCTGTAATTAGATACTAGGGTTGGAGTATACAACTTTAAGGAATGAGGTATTTCTCTAAACCAATTTGATTCGGCGAACATCTTTAGCTTATTTTTGCTTGATTTTCTAACTGTCCTTGAGTATATCTTAAGAGTATTAAACGAACGTTGCGTAGTAACCTCAGAACGGCTAAGGAAAAAAACTATGCACATGACCAAAATCATACCATCTTCCAGTTCTATTAATAAACACGTCATTATTCTTATAATAATATACTAGCCCTGAAATAAAATTATTCGAATTATTAATTATGCCTTGCATTAGCTTATGAGGTTCTTGGAAAGAAAAGAAACCTGAAATAATTAGGCTATTATCTTCTACAAACTGGTTATTAGTATTTTCATCTCCATCAGTTATTGATTCTAACTTAGCTCTGTCATAAAGTCCTTTGTTAGGATGAACAGAAAAACTACTAACACTTAAGCATTCACTTAAGTTTATATCGGAAAACAAGGTATCTCCAAACATCAATACCAATCTTTTGTACTTTTTACCAGTTGAAAGCCATGAATATACTATAGAACTACCTAAAGAGATCCCATCAGGTACCTTTATTATTTTTACTGATAACTCTTGCAAACGTTTAACATCGAATTGACTAACGATATAGCTGTCGGGTACAGAAATATATATATCTTGTTCAAGAGCTTTTAAAATATCTATTTGATATTCATATAAACATTTATTACCTAGCGGCAAAAAGGAAGGAGGAATCCTACCTAGCTCATTTACTAAACTACTTACTACATAAGAACCTGAGGCAATTAAAATCATATTAAACTCTTATTTGTCATTCTCAAGTAATTTAATTATTTCACTATAAGTGTTTTCTACGAACTCTCTTGGTCTTATCGCCTTATCATCAACATAAAAACCTTCAAAACCACACCATGGTTTACCAACTAATATTTCATCATAAGGTACGTAATACCTATCTAACCAGTCGATAATGATAGGTAGAGTAAATATATTAATCCTTCCAAGATTGCCTTGATATGTTCTCATATTACGACTAGTAAAGATCGTGATTTTAAAGCCTTGATTTTTATACTCATTAAGTTTTGAAATAACATCAATTTTCGGTTTAGCATTAGCATAATCACGATCTACAGTAATCGATAAAGTATCATCTAAATCTATAACTAAATTTTTCACTTTTAAACCTTAATCTTTAAATCATCTATTGACAATTTTGGTGGAAGTTTAAGACTAAAACTCAATAAAGAAAATTTATCTACATTTATGTTATGAAGCCAAGCCGCTATTCCTAAATTAACATGTCCCATATAGTCATTTGAAGTTGGGTACAAAATAGAAACCAGTTTACAAACCTCATCATTAGAATGAGCCGACATAATTTTAATCATATTCTTAATGTTTCCAAAAATAATTTGATCACCCATTCCAAACCCCCAATACCTGAATATATAGCCTTCTTCTGCAAAGACTGTAAAATTATCATTAATACAAGAATCGAGATCAATATTTTTTAGGTTTACGTCTGGCCTTATTTTAAGTAAGAAGTCAAAGTTATCAGTAAAGTATTTTTCACCTAATGTTTTCAACCAATATTCATTATTAAAGTACATTTTTTCTGGGTTAGACATTATGTTATAAGGATACTCATTTTCATTATTTAATTTTATTTTATTAGGTATAGTATTCAGAATATCTAACTTATTTAAGTCTATTGGCTTACTATAAGAAACAATTCTATTGACAACATCTTCAATTTTAAGCTGGCCAGCCTTGATAAGATTTACTACTGTCTCATCTAAATACCTATAAACCTTACCTTCTTGTGAGGTATCAATACCTCCAGTTTTATTCCATGACGCTATAAAGACACCTTGTACATTAATTTTTTTGTTTTTAAAGAGGGTACTTAGCAATTCCTCTATTTCAAAATTGAACCTAAATTGTCCTGAAATTACGATTGCATAGCGTGGTAATGAACCTACAGTAAGGTTTTGATCTTCTCTGGGCACTTTCAGAGATTTCAACCTTTTATTTATAAATTCCTTAAAGATACTAGTACTTTGACTATTAGCAATAATATATTCTAACAGACTAATCTCTTCTTCTTTACTTAATAATTTATTTTTATTTATTGACCATAGAACAAATAAGTAATTTTGCAAATATTCATTTTTAATAGTATTTTTCGAAATATATTCTAAGATAGAGCTACAAATAGACTTATTATTTAATAAAAAAACAAGTTTCCGCCAAGGCATGTCCATCAAAGAACCTAAAAGTCTTGATTGATATCTAGTAGCATAACTTGGGAAAAAATAAAATAAGTTAAAAGTATGACTTATATCCTGTGGTGCACTATAATCATCAAAAAAGCAATGTTTCAACGCTAAGCACTCGATCTTTTCTGCAACTCTAAGCCATTCACCCCATGGATATCCTTTCGAGGTATTTTTATAAATTAAAAACGGTAAATCTTTTTCTGAAATAATTTTCAAAAAAAACTCTTTATCCACTTTGTTACTACTTTCTAAATTGTCAAGCATACATATATCTAAATTATCTAAAACCATTAAACCCTCCGACGCTATCATATATTTCTTTGTATAAAACACGAGAATCTATTTATAGTGAAAACCAACTTTATTTGGAAAGATTAGAACTTAAACAATAAATTAAGA
>NZ_BAWH01000021.1 GCF_000586435.1 Psychrobacter sp. JCM 18901 | reverse complement strand
GAATAGTGAAGCACGTTCAAAAGTAGAATTATGCCTAGCGTGTATTAATGAATTGGCTGTATGTGTGACAGAGACAATTATTTGTTAGATAGCATATTGTAATCTGCAGCATAGCTTGTTATATTATCGCTGCACTTAACGCTAGCAGTTATTTTAGATTGCAGTAGTGCAAAATCAGGTAAAGTTAATAATTTTACCGTCAAGGGCTTGCATTCTATGCTAAATATTGTATAATGCTGTCCTTTACACCCATAGGCGATTGGCTCAATTGGTAGAGCATCGGTCTCCAAAACCGAGGGTTGTAGGTTCGAGTCCTACATCGCCTGCCATCTTCTTATCACATCTTTGTTGTACCCCACCATCTCCGAAGCGAGTTCTTTATGAGCAATGATCAAGATAACCTCGAGACTAAGTTATCTGATGCCAAGGCGGTTGCTGGTGGAATGCTGTCTAAAAATAAGCATGTTTCAGCTAGTGGTACTACTGCTGTTGAAGTGGCTAAGACTGGCTCAATAAAAGATTTGATTTTGTGGCTACTTGCCGCAGCTGTATTAATCGGTGCGACTCTAGTAAATCAATATTTACCGGGCTATTGGCAACCTGCCAACGACGTCTGGGTACGTATTGGTATTATTGTCGCACTTGTTGTATTTGCATTAGTTTGTTTGGCGTTAACGCATCAAGGCCGTGCTTTTAAAATATTATTAAAAGATGCTGCCGTTGAGCTTCGCCGAGTGACATGGCCAGGTAAAGACGAAACCTTTCAATATACATGGCAAGTGATTGTCGTGATTGCGATTGCCGGTTTCTTTATTTGGTTGTTGGATAACTTTTTTTAATTGGTTCGTTGGTATCTTTATCGGTTAATAGCACGTATTAGTGACTATTAGCGAGACATTTACTCATAACAACTTATTTATAATGATCAGGAGCGTGATATGCGTTGGTATATTGTCCAAGCGTTTTCAGGATATGAAAAACAAGTACAACGTTCATTAACTGATCGTATTAATCGTAGTGACTTCGCTGAGTCATTCGGTGATGTATTGGTTCCTACTGAAGAAGTCGTCGAAATGAAAGACGGCAAAAAAACGTAAGAGTGAGCGCAAGTTCTTTCCTGGATATGTATTGATCCAAATGGAGATGAACGATAATACTTGGCACATCGTAAAAGACTGTCCTCGTATTATGGGCTTCATCGGTGGTACGCCTGAGATGCCTGCACCGATTACGCAAGTAGAAGCTGATCGCATTTTAAACCGTTTGAACCAGACTGAAACTGACCCACGTCCTAAGACTCTATTTGAGCCAGGCGAAGAGTTGTTGGTTATCGATGGTCCATTTACTGACTTTAAAGGGTTGGTAGAAAAAGTGGATTATGAGAAGTCTAAACTGCATCTAACGGTAAACGTATTTAATCGACCTACACAGGTTGAGCTTGAATTTAGTAAAGTTGAAAAACTAGACTAAATTAGCAAAAAAATTCATCAACCGGGGAGCTGTTAGTCAACTAGTTGTATACCACGTTGATTTGGCGCTATCACCCATTTAGGAGAGTATCATGGCTAAGAAGATTGATGGTTACATCAAACTGCAAGTGCCTGCAGGCAAAGCAAATCCTTCACCACCTATTGGTCCAGCTTTGGGTCAAAAAGGCGTGAACATCATGGCGTTCTGTAAAGAATTTAACGCTGCGACCTCAGGCCAAGAGCCAGGTCTACCGATCCCAACTGAGATTACAGTATACAGCGACAAATCTTTTACCTTCATCATGAAGTCACCACCAGCTGCATACTTACTACGTAAGGCTGCTGGTATTGCTAAAGGTTCAGGTACACCGAACACTGCTAAAGTTGGTAAAGTTGACCGTGCACAACTAGAAGACATCGTTAAGACTAAGAATGCAGACTTAACTGCAGCTGATCTTGACGCTGCTGTCCGTACCATCGCTGGTACTGCACGTTCAATGGGTATTACCGTGGAGGGTGTATAATGTCTAAGCTAACCAAACGTCAAAAAGAAATTCAAAGCCGTATTGATAACGAAAAACAGTACACTATTGAAGAAGCGGTTCAAATCCTAAACGATTTGCCAGCGCTAAAATTCAAAGAGTCTATCGATATCGCAGTAAACTTGGGCGTTGACCCACGTAAATCTGATCAAGTAGTTCGTGGTGCAACCAACCTACCTGCGGGTACTGGTAAAACCAAACGCGTTGCTGTATTCGCTCAAGGCGCTGCTGCTGAAGCCGCTAAAGAAGCTGGTGCAGACATCGTTGGTTTTGAAGACCTAGCAGAGCAAATCAAAGCCGGTAACATGGACTTTGATGTTGTTATCGCAGCTCCAGATGCTATGCGTGTTGTTGGTCAGTTAGGTACTATCCTAGGCCCACGTGGTCTAATGCCTAACCCTAAAGTTGGTACAGTAACGCCAAACGTTGCTGAAGCCGTGACTAATGCGAAAGCTGGTCAGGCTCAGTACCGTGTTGATAAAGCTGGTATCATCCATGCAACTATCGGCCAAGTTGGTTTCACTGCTGATCAAATCGAGCAAAACGCGCAAGCGATTCTTTCTGATCTAAAGCGTGCTAAGCCTGCTACTTCTAAAGGTACTTTCATTAAGAAAATTACCTTGTCTAGCACGATGGGTCCAGGTCTAACGATCGACGCTGTTCCTTATCGTACTGCTAAATAATTAAAGTTTTTATCTTCAAATATTTTGAGTGATAAATACAAACAGTTTTTAAAGAATTAGGTCAGCGTAGTATTTGCTACGCTGTCTAAGACCGTAGGTAGAGAGTAGTTTAGAGTCATAGTTAGCGATCTTCGGATAGTTGCTTATGATAATAAGTCACTTTTGTTAATCGACGACAGATGAAAATCTTAGTTGTCCTACGCAGACGGTGGCCCACACAGTTTAAGACACGAGCGAATAGGGCGATAAGATTATTTATAATCTTCAAACTATTACTCAACGTCATTCTGATAACGGTGCCGTAATCAGTCGTTACCAGTAGATGCTTTTTTTATTAATTGAATCCGCTGGTAATGTGTCGTATCAAGTCAGTCTTAGCTTACAGTTTGAGCGCATAAAAACCTTGTTTTTGGCACTTTTATTATAAGTCGATTGATAAGATTAAAGGAGTCAACTTATGGCATTAACGCTAGAACAAAAACAACAAGTTGTGGCTGAAGTGTCTGAAGTTGCTGCTAATGCTTACTCAGCAGTAGCTGCCGAATATCACGGTATTGGTGTTGCACAGCTTACTAAGCTGCGCGAACAAGCTCGTGATAAAGGTGTCGTTTTAAAAGTGGTAAAAAAATACACTAGCAAAACGCGCTTTTGAAGGCACTAAGTTTGAGAGCATGTCAGACCGTATGACTGGTCCACTACTTTTGGCTTTCTCTATGGAAGATTTGGGATCTGCTGCTCGAGTCGTTTTCGACTTCAGCAAAGATAACAAAGCTTTAGAGACCAAATTAGTATCAGTCGGTGGTGAAGTTTATGGTCCAGAAGAGCTAGAGCGCGTATCGAAGCTACCAACTCGCGACGAAGCAATCTCTATCTTGATGGCTACTATGAATGCACCAGTGACCAAGCTTGTCCAGACTATGAACGCTGTTCCTGGCAAGTTCGTTCGCACTGTAGCGGCAATCAAAGACGCAAAAGAAGCTGCTTAATTGCTTGTTTTAACGTAACTTTAACATCGCTAATTTTGGTTGCACTTTATTGTCACACCTATTTGAAATGTCGACAAGCAATCAAGGCGATATTAGAATCAATTAATTTTTATCAGATAACGGAGAGTCTCATGGCACTATCTAAAGATGACGTGTTAAATGCAATCGCTGAAATGTCAGTAATGGATATCGTTGAGTTAATCAGCGACATGGAAGAAAAATTCGGCGTAACAGCTGCTGTTGCTGCTGCACCTGCTGCTGCTGGTCCTGCTGCTGCTGCTGCTGAAGAAAAAGACGAGTTTGACGTAGTTCTTGCCAGCTTTGGCGAGAAGAAGTTGGCGTAATTAAAGCCGTACGTGAAGCTACTGGTCTTGGCCTAAAAGAAGCGAAAGATTTGGTTGAAAGCGCTCCAGCTCCAATCAAAGAAGGCGCATCTAAAGCTGAAGCTGAAGAGTTGAAAAAGAAACTTGAAGAAGCTGGTGCAACTGTTGAACTAAAATAAGTTTAACACTGTACGAAAAAAAGCTGGTAATGCCTTGCATTGCCAGCTTTTTATTATAATTCGTAGCTTGACCTTTTGTGTCTGCCAACATACGTATGCAACATCACGGTGGATACCCATCAAAAGGACAGACGATATACATGCAAGTATACATACCAGTTTTTAAAATCAGTTAATATCAGCTAAACGTCTGTAGATGTTTGGCATTTTTTTGTGTCTGCATGCTTTCCTATCAACACTATAGTTTATACTGATTCTTAAAGTTATAGTTACCCCGATTATTAATCCTGAAAAAAGCGGTATTCTTAAAAAAAGCTGTTGATCATAAGTTGCCTACTTGGTATGGCATGACTGTCGATATTTAGTCTCATAGACAGCTTGTATGTGTAGGGAACATAGTTCGGTAATAAGTAGTCTAGATGGCAAGTGGTATGGATGCAATCTTAATAGACATTATTTCCCAGCAATGTATTTGTAAATTAAGCCTGATAGGCAATGTGTTATAGATTATATAATATTGAATTTTTTTGGTTGCAACAGTCATATAGACTGATTCACTTACCATGAATTTAGCAAGCAACGATGAGATTAAGTGAAGTGTGCTAGGTAAGCACTGAAGAGTAAAGTAGTAATTGACAGAAAAGACATGAACTGAACACGAAGACCCGTTTTATATTATCGTTTACGTCGCCACGTTTGCATCGTATTTATGCATACTGGCCACGCTTTTAATTTGTTTCCACGTTTACTGTAAGGACTCTCGATGGCATATTCTTATACTGAAAAAAAAGCGTATTCGCAAAAGTTTTGCTGAATTGCCCACTGTAATGGACATTCCCTATTTACTGTCTATTCAAGTAGATTCTTATGAGCAATTTTTGCAAGAGCACAAAAAGCCGAAAGCTCGTGAGAATACTGGTTTGCAAGCTGCGTATTCCTCTATTTTCCCAATTGAGAGTCACTCTGGTAACGCAGAGCTACAATTTGTTGAGTACTATTTAGGCACGCCTGAATTTGATGAGCGTGAGTGTATCTTACGTGGTTCAACGTTTGCTGCGCCAATGCGTGTCAAAATCCGTTTGATCATCAAAGACAAAGACAGCAAAGACAAAGATAGCAAAGCTGCGATCAAAGATATCCGTGAGCAAAGCGTTTACATGGGCGAGATGCCTTTGATGACGGCTAACGGTACTTTCATTATCAATGGTACTGAGCGTGTTATCGTATCTCAGCTACATCGTTCACCTGGTGTGTTCTTTGATCATGATAAAGGTAAGTCGCACTCAAGTGGTAAAGTGCTTTATAACGCACGTATCATCCCTTACCGTGGTTCATGGTTAGACTTTGAATTTGATGCAAAAGATTTAGTATTTGCTCGTATTGACCGTCGCCGTAAACTACTTGCGTCAATCATTCTACGCGCACTTGGTCTAACAACTTCTGAAATCTTAGATTTATTCTTTGATAAAGTTGCTGTTTATAAAGGCGAAGAGCAGTTTGAAATTGATTTAGTTGCCGATCGTCTACGTGGCGAAATGGCTCAGTTCGATATCGTATCACCTGAAGGTGACGTTATCGTAGAGCAGGGCAAACGCATTAACGCACGCCGTATCCGTCAGCTTGAAGAAGCAGGTATGACGAAGATTGCTGTACCTGATGAATATTTATATGAGCGTATCTTAGCGGAAGACATCGTCGTTAATGACGAAATCATCGCTAAAGCAAACACGCCAATTGACCATGAATTATTGGTTAAATTGAGCGCGTTTGAAGCCAGTGAATCTATCAAAGAATTCAGCATTCTATTCACGAACGATATCGACCAAGGTAGTTATATTGCCGATACGCTACGTGCTGATAGTACATCAAGCCGTGAAGAAGCATTGATCGAAATCTATAAAGTAATGCGTCCAGGTGAGCCACCAACGGTCGAAACTGCTGAGAAACTGTTTGAGAGCATGTTCTTCAACGCAGATCGTTATGACTTATCAAACGTCGGTCGTATGAAGTTCAACCGCCGTCTTGGTTTAGAATTTGACAACACTGATGATCCTGATATCCAGCGCGAACGCAGCGTATTGACTAACGATGATATCGTTAACGTTCTAAAAGAGCTTATCGAGATTCGTAATGGTCGCGGTGATGTCGATGATATTGACCATCTTGGTAACCGCCGTATTCGTTCAGTAGGCGAGATGGCAGAAAACCAATTCCGTGTTGGTCTAGTACGTGTTGAGCGTGCTGTAAAAGAGCGTTTAAGCTCAGCAGAATCAGACAACCTGTCACCACAAGATTTGATTAACTCTAAGCCAGTAGCGGCTGCGGTTAAAGAATTCTTTGGTTCAAGCCAGTTGTCACAGTTTATGGATCAGAACAACCCGTTGTCTGAAGTTACTCATAAGCGCCGTGTATCAGCGTTAGGACCTGGTGGTCTAACTCGTGAACGTGCAGGCTTTGAAGTACGTGACGTACATGATACCCATTATGGCCGTGTATGCCCAATTGAGACTCCTGAAGGTCCAAACATTGGTCTGATCAACTCACTAGCAACATTTGCTAAAACCAACAGCTTTGGCTTCTTAGAAACGCCATATCGCCGTGTGGTTGATGGTAAAGTGACTGACGTGATTGAATATCTATCAGCAATCGAAGAAGTAGGTACTGTTATTGCACAGGCTGATTCTCCGATGACTGAAGATGGCGCGTTATCTGACGAGATGGTCAGTGTCCGTAGCTATGGTGAATTTGTTCGTATGCCGCCAGAAAAAGTGACGCATATGGATGTATCGCCAAGTCAGGTAGTATCGGTTGCAGCAGGTCTGATTCCATTCCTAGAGCATGATGATGCTAACCGTGCCTTGATGGGCTCGAACATGCAGCGTCAGGCTGTTCCTACGCTACGTGCTGATAAGCCGTTAGTAGGTACTGGTATGGAGCGTCACGTTGCTCGTGACTCTGGTGTTTGTGTTATCGCTAAGCGTGGCGGTGTGATTGAAGATGTTGATGCATCACGTATCGTTGTTCGTGTCAACGAAGACGAGATGACTGCTGGTGAAGCGGGTATCGATATCTATAACTTGATCAAATACACGCGCTCTAACCAAAACACTTGTATCAACCAACGTATCATCGTTAACCAAGGTGACGAGATTGCTTTGGGTGATATCTTGGCTGATGGTCCATCAACGGATCTTGGTGAGCTAGCACTAGGCCAGAACATCCGCATCGCATTTATGCCGTGGAATGGTTACAACTTCGAAGATTCAATCTTGTTATCTGAGAAAGTAGTTAAAGAAGATCGTTTCACTACTATTCATATCCAAGAATTGACTTGTGTGGCTCGTGATACCAAGCTAGGTACAGAAGAGATCACTGCTGATATTCCAAACGTTGGTGAAGCAGCATTATCAAGTCTTGATGAAGCAGGTATCGTCTATATCGGTGCTGAAGTTGACGCTGGTGATATCTTGGTTGGTAAAGTGACGCCAAAAGGTGAAACGCAACTAACGCCAGAAGAGAAACTACTACGGGCTATCTTTGGCGAAAAAGCGGCTGACGTGAAAGACACTTCACTACGCGTACCAACTTCAAGTAAAGGTACGGTTATTGATGTACAGGTCTTCACCCGTGATGGCGTTGAAAAAGACGCACGCGCAAGAGCGATTGAAAAATCGCAGCTTGATAGCTATCGCAAAGATTTGAAAGAAGAGCTACGTATCTTTGAAGAAGCAGCACGTGGTCGTATTGGTAATCTATTAGATGGCCAAAAAGTCAGCGGCGGTGCTGGTCTAAAAGCTGGTACGGTTATGGCCTTGGCTGATATGAAAGATATGAGCCTTGAGACATTGCTTGATATCCAACCAGTAGAAGAAGAAATCTCTGAGCGTCTAACGCAAATCGCTGATTACTTGGTTGATAAGCAAAAAGACATCGATGTGAAGTTTGCTGAGAAAAAACGCAAATTGACTGCTGGTGATGACTTGCAACATGGCGTACAAAAAATCGTTAAAGTATATCTAGCGGTTAAGCGTCGTATTCAGCCTGGTGATAAGATGGCTGGTCGTCATGGTAACAAAGGTGTTGTATCGCGCATCATGCCAGTTGAAGACATGCCTTATGATGAAAATGGTAATACCGTTGACATCGTATTGAACCCACTTGGTGTACCATCTCGTATGAACATCGGTCAGGTTCTAGAGACGCATTTGGGTATGGCAGCGAAAGGGTTGGGCGAGAAGATTGACGGTATGCTCAAATCTCAAGCAGCAATCAAAGAGCTACGTGACTTCTTGGACAAAATCTATAACCAAGTAGGCGGTGAGCAAGTTGATCTTGATAGTTTGAGTGATGACGACATCATGGCGCTAGCAGACAACTTACGTGGCGGTGTACCGATGGGCACAGCAGTATTTGACGGCGCAAGAGAAAGCCAAGTTAAAGACTTGCTCGAGCTTGCTGGTATGGATCGCGATGGTCAGCAGACGTTATATGATGGTCGTACAGGTCAGAAGTTTGACCGTAAAGTAACCGTCGGCTATATGTACATGCTCAAGCTTAACCATTTGGTTGATGACAAAATGCATGCGCGTTCAACAGGTTCTTATTCTCTAGTAACGCAGCAGCCATTGGGTGGTAAAGCTCAGTTTGGTGGTCAGCGCTTCGGTGAGATGGAAGTGTGGGCACTAGAAGCATACGGCGCGACTTACACGTTGCAAGAAATGCTAACGGTGAAGTCGGATGACGTTGAAGGCCGTACTCGTATGTACAAAAACATCGTTGATGGTGAGCAGTATATGGATCCAGGCATGCCTGAGTCGTTTAACGTACTGACCAAAGAAATCAAATCACTGGGTATTAATATTGAGTTAAAACAAAGCAACTAGCCCGTTGTTTAACTTAGTTGTCCACTAAAGGCAGTCTGCTTTATTGCTGCTGCTTTTAGTGATTTGTCTCAACCCTATTCATTGCCTTCATTCATCTTATCTGCGTCAATGGTACGCTGTCAGATGATTATAAAGATAACGGAGAAGCAACTTGAAAGATTTACTCGATATCATGCAAAGCCCTACCGGCAACGGTAACCAAGAGTTTGATAGCATTCAAATTACTTTAGCGTCACCTGACGTGATCAAATCATGGTCACATGGTGAAGTTAAAAAGCCTGAAACGATTAACTATCGTACGTTCAAGCCTGAGCGTGATGGTTTGTTCTGTGCCAAAATCTTTGGTCCAGTAAAAGACTTTGAATGTCTGTGTGGTAAATACAAACGCCGTAAGTTCCAAGGCGTTATCTGTGAGAAATGTGGCGTTGAAGTCACGACTGCTAAAGTCCGTCGTGATCGCATGGGTCATATCGACCTAGCCAGTCCAGTTGCGCATATTTGGTTCCTAAAATCATTACCAAGCCGCATCGGTCTATTGCTAGACATGACGCTACGTGATATCGAGCGCGTTCTATATTTCGAAAGCTACATTGTTACTGAGCCTGGTCTAACCAGCTTAGAAAAGTACCAGTTGCTTGATGATGAAGATTATTACAAAGCGCTTGAAGAGTTTGGTGACGAATTCACAGCCAAGATGGGTGCTGAAGCCGTTCAAGACCTACTAAAAGACATCGATATCGATCTTGAAATTGATGAGCTACGTGAAGCGATTCCACAAACTGGTTCTGAGACTAAGCTTAAGAAGATGTCTAAGCGTCTCAAATTATTAGAAGCATTCCGTGATTCTAATAACAAGCCTGAGTGGATGGTAATGAACATCTTGCCAGTACTACCACCAGATTTGCGTCCTCTAGTACCGCTAGAAGGTGGTCGTTTTGCGACATCAGATCTAAACGATCTATATCGCCGTGTGATCAACCGTAACAACCGTCTTAAGCGTCTGCTTGAGCTGAGCGCACCTGATATCATTGTACGTAACGAAAAACGTATGTTGCAAGAATCAGTGGATGCGTTGCTTGATAACGGTCGTCGCGGTCGTGCCATCACTGGTAGTAACAAGCGTCCATTGAAATCTTTGGCAGATATGATCAAAGGTAAGCAAGGTCGTTTCCGTCAGAACTTACTTGGTAAGCGTGTCGATTACTCTGGTCGTTCGGTTATCGTTGTAGGTCCAACACTACGTCTACATCAGTGTGGTCTACCTAAGAAAATGGCACTAGAATTGTTCAAGCCATTTACTTATAACAAACTATTATCTCATGGCTTAGCGACTACGATTAAAGCTGCTAAAAAGATGGTAGAGCGTGAAGAGCCACAAGTATGGGGTATGCTGGCCATGGTTATCCGTGAGCATCCAGTACTTCTTAACCGTGCGCCAACACTTCACCGTTTGGGTCTACAGGCATTTGAGCCAGTATTGATCGAAGGTAAAGCCATCCAATTGCATCCGCTTGTTTGTACTGCATTCAACGCCGATTTCGATGGTGACCAAATGGCCGTTCACGTGCCATTGACGCTTGAAGCACAGCTTGAATCACGTGCCTTGATGATGTCTACCAACAACATCTTGTCACCTGCGAACGGTGATCCGATCATCGTACCATCTCAGGATGTTGTACTAGGTCTATATTACATCAGTCGCTCGTCGATCAATGCCAAAGGCGAGAGCATGATTTTTGCTACCGTTAATGAAGCACTGCGTGCAATTGGTTCAAACGACCTACATGTAAACGCCAAAATCAAAGTGCGTGTTACTGAGACACAAATTGACGAAGACGGTAACGAGACCAAAGAAATCAGTATCAAAGATACGGTTGCTGGTCGTCTACTTATCTGGAACATCATGCCTAAAGGTATGACGTTTGATGAGTGTAACCAAGAGATGACGAAGAAAAACATCTCTCGTTTAATCAACTCTTGCTACCGTAAAGTTGGCGTAAAAGAAAGTGTTATGTTTGCTGACCAATTGATGTATCTTGGTTTTGCTCAAGCAACACTATCTGGCGTGTCTATCGGTATTGATGACATGGTCATTCCACCACTTAAGAAGCAAATCATCGAAGTGGCAGAAGGTGAAGTTCGCGAAATCGAAGATCAATTCGAGCAAGGTTTCGTAACTGCTGGTGAGCGCTATAACAAAGTAGTTGATATCTGGTCACGTACCAATGACAAAGTCGCTAAAGCGATGATGGACAACTTGGCAACAGATAAAGTTATCAACGCACAAGGTGAAGAAGACGAGCAGAAATCATTCAACTCAATCTTTATCATGTCAGATTCTGGTGCTCGTGGTAGTGCGGCACAGATTCGTCAGTTGGCTGGTATGCGTGGTTTGATGGCGAAACCAGATGGCTCAATCATTGAGACACCGATTAAAGCTAACTTCCGTGAAGGTTTGACGGTACTACAGTACTTCATCTCAACTCACGGTGCACGTAAAGGTCTAGCGGATACGGCACTGAAAACGGCTAACTCGGGTTACCTAACTCGTCGTCTAGTTGATGTGGCACAAGATTTGGTTATCACTAGCGATGATTGTGGTACTGAAGAAGGCTACTCATGAAACCACATATCCAAGGTGGTGAAATCATTGAGAAGCTCGGTGAGCTAGTACTGGGTCGTGTGACTGCTCGTGACGTTACTTACAATGATGATGCTGATAAAGTATTGATTCCAGCTGGTACATTGATCGATGAGTACTGGGTTAACGTCCTTGATAACAACGCAATCGATGATATCTGGGTACGTTCAGTAATTACGTGTGATATCGAACATGGCGTATGTTCACAGTGTTATGGTCGTGACCTTGCACGTGGTCATAAAGTGAATATCGGCGAATCAGTCGGTGTTATGGCAGCTCAATCTATCGGTGAGCCGGGTACTCAGTTAACCATGCGTACGTTCCACGTGGGCGGGGCAGCGAGTTCAGCCTCTGTAGACAACAGCATCTCTGTACGTAATGCTGGTCAAGCGCACTTTGAAAACATGAAAACAGTACAGCATACCGATGGTCACTTAGTCATCGTATCGCGTTCAGCTGAAATCGCATTGACCGATGAGCTTGGCCGTGAGCGTGAGCGCTATAAAGTACCGTACGGTTCAAGCGTACTTGTGAAAGACGAAGAGCAGGTTGAAGGCGGTCAAACTATCGCTAAATGGGATCCGCATACGCATCCAATCATCACAGAATTTGCTGGTACAGCACGCTTCAGTGACATCACTGATGGTATGACTGCAACAGTAAAAGTTGATGATGCAACGGGTATGAGCTCATTTGAGATTCTAGCCACGCGTGACCGTTCAAGCTCAGCAAAAGACTTACGTCCTGCGATTATCTTGAACACTGACGAAGGCAAAGAAGTGGTTTACTTCTTACCAGCTGAAACTATCATCCGCGTGAGCGATGGTGAAAAAGTAGCAGCAGGTTCGATTCTAGGCCGTGTACCACAAGCGTCTTCTGGTACGAAAGATATTACCGGTGGTCTACCACGTGTTGCTGACTTGTTCGAAGCACGTCGTCCAAAAGATCACGCCATCATGGCAGAAATGACTGGTGTGGTAAGCTTTGGTAAAGAGACCAAAGGTAAGAACCGCTTCATTATTACTAATGAAGATGGCGAAGTACATGAAGAGCTAATCCCGAAATGGCGTCAAATCAACGTCTTCGAAAACGAGACGGTAGCACGTGGTGAAGTGATCGCTGATGGTCCACAGAACCCACATGATATCTTACGTTTGAAAGGTCAGACTGCACTTGCTGATTATATCGTCAACGAAGTACAGGACGTTTATCGCTTGCAGGGTGTAAAAATCAACGACAAGCACATCGAAGTTATCATTCGTCAGATGTTGCGTAAAGTTGAAATCACTGACGGCGGCGATTCAAGTCACTTCAAAGGTGATCAGGTCGAGTATGCAGATATCAAAGCATTGAATGCGAAGCTAGAAGCGGAAGATAAATTCCCAGTACAGTTTGAGCGTCAATTACTAGGTATCACCAAAGCAAGTCTAGCAACTGAAAGCTTTATTTCAGCGGCTTCTTTCCAGGAAACAACCCGTGTACTAACTGCGGCTGCTGTGACTGGTAAAGTGGATGAGCTACGTGGTCTGAAAGAAAACGTGGTTGTGGGTCGCTTGATTCCTGCAGGTACGGGTCTTGCTTATCATAAAGCACGTAAAGAGAAAGCAGATCAGAAGCTACAAGATAAAGATTTGAATGCAGCGTTTGATATGACTGCAAGCACTGATAGCAAAGACTTTGCAAGCTTTGATGAAGCATTTGCTCAAGAGTTAAATCAAGATAATTAATCGCATTAAGTATTTTGATTCATTCTTAATTTGATAAAAAAGCCAGCCTAAGTTGCTGGCTTTTTTGTGCGTATAAAAAAACTGAGAAAGGCATGGTGCTATTATCTAAAAAAATAGTACACTGGAAATAGGCTCTAATTCACTACTTATAGAAGGATAATTAGCAAATGGCAGGTAAAACTCGCGTCGCCAAATATCAAGCAGATCGAACCAATCAAAAGTTATATTTCTGTCGTTTATCTTGCCAATCTGCAGGAAGTACCAATGATAAGCAGTTATACCAAGCACACTGTGAGACTGCTATTTTTCACTTGCATGGTGCTTTATTGGCATTTATTCAGGAGCTCGGTCATTTCTATAGCCTAAATATGACGGCGCCAACTTTGCTCGATATTGAGCAAGCACTGAGCGAGCGTACCCAAGTATCTCCTGAGATTCAGCGTTTGCAGCAATTACAGCAGCAAGGTTTTATCGCCAATATAGAACGTGCTTATCAGCGTTGTCTGTATGCAGTACCGCCAGATACTATCGTCGATGAAGCGCCAAGCAGTCATTCAGCGTCGCCAGACTTGATTGTCAATGTTGTCACTTTATCTAACCAATGGCTACCTGATGAAACAACGATACGGGAATGGCGTAATCAGCTTTTGGAGCTGATTGAACAACTGCGTGCAGGTATGGTTGAATTCTAATAGGAAGTAAACTAGCAAATTTATTCTTTGACCGCTATTTATTGAACCATTTTAAAGTATGATTAAGTAGGGTAGGCCATAGTCTACAGCGCATAAAAAAAGGCTTATTCAGTCATTGCTGAATAAGCCTTTTTCTTATTAACTAAAAATAGTCTTGTTTGTTACTCTGGCATCGGTGGCATACTTTCAACGGGTGTCACCGTTAATGGATTTTCCGGTACGCTGTCATCACTACGATTGCTACTTGGTTTCGTTGATGGTGGAGTGCTCGTCTCCTCAGTAGGCTCTGGAACCGAAGGCTTACGCTGCTGGGTTTGAGTCTTGACTGGCTTGGCTGATTTCTTGGCGTCATCATCAACTAGGATGCCATCATCAGTCATCTCTATGATGCTTTGTTGTTGTTTTCTGGATTTTGAGCGGTTATTGATAGATACCCATTGGCTTGGCGTGTCTTTCAGCTGTGCTTTCATAAAGTCCATCCATACTGGCAGCGCTGCTACACCACCGTATTCACGGCGTCCCATAGTAGATGGTTGATCGAATCCCATCCATACTACTGTTGCATTGGTAGGGTGGAACCCTGCAAACCATGCATCCTTTGCCTGATTGGTGGTACCAGTTTTGCCACCGATATCATTGCGTCCTAATGCCTTTGCTCTTACCGCTGTACCGCGTTGGACTACATCGCGTAGTATATCGGCCATCTCAAAAGCGACTCTAGGTTGCAGTATGCGCGGTGCTTGTTTGGCCCTTACATATTGTACGGCTGGCGCTTTTAGGCGGTCTGATTGTGGACCTGCGTTGTATACCGTTAAATCAAGCTCTTTATCTGTTGTTTCGTTACCATCATTGCTTTCTGATGATGAATTATCGGGAGTTATTTCATTACTGCTATCATCAAGCGCTTCAATTGACTTCTCATACTCTTCAACTAAGCTGCTATTAACCTTTTCAAGTTTTTCGTTAAAGCATAGTGCACATGCTTGACGTGGATTTGCCTGAAACAACAGCTCGTTCTTATAATTGTAAATTTGTTCAATAAAGTAAGGTTGGACACGATGACCACCATTCGCGAAAGTTGAGTAAGCCGTGGCCATTTGTAACGGTGTGGCTTGTCCTGCTCCAAGTGCTAATGACAAGGTTGTTGGTAGCTTTTCTTTATCAAGACCGAATTCATCTAATAGGTTGCGCGTACTTGAGATACCGATCGCTTGTAACAAGCGAATAGATACAAGGTTACGAGACAAATATAAACCACGACGTAAAGTGATATCACCTAAGAAACGTTCATCAGAGTTTTTCGGTTTCCAGTCACCTACTTGAATAGCTCGGTCAGACACTATGGTATCTGGACGATAACCTTTTTCTAAAGCAGCGGTATAAACAAGCGGTTTAATGGTTGAGCCAGGTTGACGCCAGCCTTGTAGAGCGCGGTTGAACTTACTGTGGTTAAAATCAAAGCCACCAACCAATGCATTGACAGCACCAGTCTCTGGATTCAACGAGACCAAGCTACCTTGGATTTTAGGTATTTGACCTAGTTGCCAGTTGCCATTCGAAGTAGGTATCACACGAACGATATCGTTTTTCTTAACAACTTGACTGGCATTACTAGGATAATAACCAATACGGTCAGCAGAAATATATTTACGTGCCCATTTCATACCAGACCAATTAACGGTCACTTCTTCACCAGATTGTAGGACTGCGTCAAAACTACGAGAATTGACTTTAGTCACTTTGGCAGGAGACATATTGCTGTAGCGTTGAAAGTTCTCGAGAGGCTCATCATTTGCTTCAGCCCCGCGCCAACCATGGCGATGCTCGTAGCAATCAATCCTGTTACTACTGCTGCTTCTGCATCTGTTTGTGCTTTGCTATCTACTGTGAGACGTACGCGCCACCCACCGTGCATGACTTGATCGCCATAACGTTCGACTAAAGAAGCGCGCGTCATTTCTGCCAAATAAGGCATATTTACTTCGAGCTTTTCTTTATATAGGTTGATACCTATAGGAGAGTTGACCGCTTCATCATACTGAGCTTTGGTAATATAGCCAAGCTCATGCATGCGTCCAACGATCCAGTTACGACGAGTCAATGCACGGCTAGGATTGGCAACAGGATTATACTTAGAAGGGGCTTTTGGTAGGCCGGCTAACATGGCCATTTCAGCAATGGTTAAATTGTCTAATGACTTACTATAGTATTTTTTTGGCCGCAGCACGAATGCCGTAGGCACCTTCGCCCAGATAGATTTTATTGACATATAGCGTCAAAATATCATTTTTACTCAGCTCGTCTTCGATTTTCCGCGCCAAAAACAACTCTGTGAGTTTGCGGTTTAAAGTACGTTCTGGACTTAAGAAATAGTTTTTAGCGACCTGCATCGTAATGGTAGAGCCACCGGTTTGACCATCGTCATCAGTGACTGCTTCGGTGACAGCGCGACCAAGACCTTTAATACTGATTCCGCTATGCTGAAAGAAAGAAGCATCTTCGGCCGCTAAAAAAGCATGAGTTAAATCTTCAGGAATCTCGTCAAAACTAACTGGTAATGATAAACGATTGCCGTATTGGCCGATTAATTTATCATCACTACTATAAATCTGTAATGGCATTTCTAATTTGGCTGTTTTAATTTCTTGCGTACTAGGTAGGGTTGGCGATAGATACATGGCCATCCCATAAAAACCAATAGGTACAGCAAGTGCTAGAATAACTGCCAATGCTAGGCAAGCGATAAAGAGTCCCACCAAAAAGCGAATGAGACGAGCGGTAGCATTTGTTTTGGCCATAATAAGACTTATTAGTTAGAATTTGTAGCAGACAATATTATTATACATTGAACAAAATAGGCAGGTCATAATAAATGTGTAAGTTGGCCTTAATATATTTTTAAATGCTTGAATCTATCAATTAAGTAAAGTATTGTATTGAATTATTACAAATAACTACCAGATTGTACACTTAATATAAGGTATAGAGCTAGTGAGGCTATTTACTTCCAAAAGTCGACATTTGATTGGCGTGGATATTTGTGCCACTTCAGTAAAGTTGGTTGACATACAGCGTCAGCAAGGCATGTTCCACCTAAAATCTTATGGTATTGAAAGACTACCGGAAGGTATCGTGGTCGATAAGATTCTAGTAGATACAGAAGCTGCCGGTAATATTATAACGAGCTTGGCAAGACGCTGCCAAGTCGCGGGTAGCAATGCTGCGACCGCTGTTTCTGGCTCTGCAGTGATTACTAAAATCATCGATATGGATATGACACTCAGCGATGTAGAGCGTGAGGCGCAAATACGTTTGGATGCCGACCAATACGTGCCTTATCCATTAGAAGACGTCAATCTAGATTTTGAAGTATTAGGACCGTCTTTAGTTAGTGAAGATATGGTTCAGGTGTTGCTTGCTGCTTCTCGTTCAGAAAACGTCGACCAACGTGTTGATGCTTTAGCCTTTGGTGGCCTACAAACGAAAGTCATGGATATCGAGTCTCATGCAATCGAGCGTGCATTTGGATTGATGGTAGATAGCCTACCAAATGTACCAGAACTAGTAGCGTTGGTAGATATTGGCCATAATCAGACCACGTTATATATCGCTAAGAATGGTGAGTTTATTTATAGTCGTGAGCAGTTATTTGGCGGCGCTCAGCTGACCGAGGCAATACAAAATCGCTATGGCCTATCAGCAGAAGAAGCGACACTAAGTAAACGCGAACGTACCTTACCTGATGACTATTATCCTGAAGTACTAACCCCTTTTATAGAAAATACCATTCAACAGATTACTCGCTCTTTACAGTTTTATTTCTCATCAAGTCAATATAGCAGTATCGATCATGTTGTGCTTGCAGGAGGCAGCAGTTCTATTGCAGGTCTCGCTGGTATGGCACAACAAAAGCTGGGTGTAACTGTTAGTGTTGCCAACCCTTTTACCAATATGACTATTGCACCAAATATCGATAATGAGCAACTGGCGGTTGATGCGCCAAGCTTAATGGCTGCATGCGGTCTTGCGTTAAGGAGCTTTGACTAATGGCTCGTATTAACCTTTTACCTTGGCGACAAGAAGAGCGTGAACGTCGTAACAAAGAGTTTATGACATTGATAGTGGCGGTGACATTAGTGACACTATTAGCAGCCTTCGCTTCATGGAGTTATTTCAATAATGAACTTGATGAGCAGCTTGATGCCAACGCATTGATCGAACAAGAAAACACTCGCTTAGATACAGCATTGACCGAAATTGACAGTTTAGAACAGCGCCGTGAAGACATTATTTCACGCATGCAAGTCATTCAAGATTTGCAGGGACGACGTCCTGTGCCTGTACGTTTATGGGATGATTTGGCAAAAGCTATTCCACCAGCACTTTATCTAAACAACCTTAAACGTGAAGGTGATACGCTAACTTTGACAGGCTTAGCGGACAATCCAAATATTGTGTCCAGCCTGATTCGTAACCTTGATAACAGTAAATGGATGGGCAACTCAGCAGTAAGTAACATTCAACAGAATATTAGCGCTTATGAGGCTGCTCCAGCCCTCAACAATACGGTTAATACTGGTGAGCAGGCGCGACCTGTTTATCCTGAAGACAGTTACGTACAGTTTGTAGTAACGACTAGAGTACAATCGGAAACTCCGACTGCTGCTGACACCGATACTGGTCTAGGAGGAGCGTTATGAAGCTTATCCGCAAAAAGAGCCTCTCTAAAACCAAAAAAATCTGCTTTAAAGCCAAAAAAAGCAATTCGATTTAAATGAGTTTCGCCGTAGTTTTGAGTCGCTAGATTCAGAAAACTATGGCAGTTGGCCATTACCTGTAAAGGTGACAGTGATTGGTCTTATCATTACCTTCATCGCAGCGTTGTCATGGGCATTACCCATCAGCAGCAAAATTGACGAGATTAATGCGGCTGAAAGCCAGCAGCAGACCTTGCTCGATAGTTACCGCGAAAAAGAGTCGCGCGCTCGTCATTTAAAAGCGTATCAAGCGCAAGTTGTCCAAATGGAAACTGAGTTTAATACTTTGTTGGATCAGTTGCCAAAAGATACGCGTGTGTCAGAATTGGTAGAAGGCATAAACATGACAGGCGTTGGTAGCAATATCCGTTTTCAGGATATTTCAGTAGAGCCTGAAATTGAAAACGAATTCTTTATTGAGCAGCCAATACGTATTGCAGCTTTGGGTGAATACCATCAGTTTGGTAGCTTTATCAGCGGTCTTGCCGCACTGCCTCGAATTATTACGATGCACGATTTTGAAGTCAGCAATCCGCAGC
The DNA here is from genome assembly GCF_000586435.1 of Psychrobacter sp. JCM 18901. GTDB lineage: Bacteria > Pseudomonadota > Gammaproteobacteria > Pseudomonadales > Moraxellaceae > Psychrobacter. Next base: position 39,005 of record NZ_BAWH01000021.1, on the reverse strand, counting down.
CTACATTGGATGTTTTGCCAGAGCTTAATTTAGTCTTGCAAACTAAGACTTATCGCTCTAAAGAAGCGGCTCCTGAAGGTGATGCAGCCGCTGCTACTGATGCAAATGCAGGAGCAACTAATGAATATTCAAAGAATGCCCATGCTACTGGTTTTAAGTGTCGCTGTTTTATCTATGACTGGGTGTAGTGACCGTATAGGTATGGCAGAGCAGGCAATGACCGATATCCGTAATCAGCCTGCACAGCCTATTGAGCCGCCGCCTAAAGCCGAGCTGGTAGAGGATTTTGTATATAGCGCTAGTTCGCAGCGTAGTCCATTTTTACCACCGAGTTTAGTCAATGTGCAAGGCCCGACCACTCCTATAGATGGTGTAAGACCAGATATCAACAGAATCAAAGAACCGCTTGAGCAGTATGAATTGTCGCAATTGGTCTTTCGAGGTGTGGTGATTTCGCCCGAAGGTCAGCGATATGCATTGATACAACGTCCCGATGGTTCGGTTGCCAGTGTTAAAGTAGGCGATTATCTTGGATTGAATGACGGCCGTATTGTTGAAATCACGCCGACCCAGGTTAACTTGATTGAAATTGTGCCAGATAGCCGCGCAGGTTTGTGGAAAAACCCCAGTCGCTGCTATCCCCTATAAGCTAAGTCGGCAGATTTTTTGAGGAATAAATAATGACAGTACGCAATAACAAGGTAATGATGATGAGCAACCGCATGTCTTCTGCTTTTGCCATTTCAGCACTGGCAGTCAGTATGGTGGCTGTAACTAATAGTGCTCATGCTGCACAGCGCATCGATAATGTCTCTGTAGTGCAGACCGCACCTGCAGTGACGCAAATGCGTTTGGGATTTACAGGATTGCCAGTATTGCCTGCAGCCTATCAGCTTGATGACCCTAGTCGCTTAGTCCTAGATTTCGAACAAGTACAGAATGGGCTTGCTAGCCGCTTTAATGAATATAATATCGGTGCGATTAATGACGTTACTACGCTAAGTAGTGACAGTACCACGCGCCTCATTGTTGGTTTGAAAGAGTCAGGCAATTATACGACAGCGATTGAAGGCAATGATTTATTGCTAACCATCACTGATCCTAATCGTCCTGTCATTACCAGCGACCCGATTCAAGATGTTCTCAATAACAATAACAGTATGACAACGACCGCTGTCATTACGCCTATTGTTGAGAGTTCTACCGTACCAGTGGCGCCTGTACGTACCACAAGCAAGGTTGTTGTAAAAAAACGAAGTACCAGCTGATACGATGGTGGTCAGAGTCAATCCGCTTTTGAACCCTCAATTGGCAGCTTCACAAGTAAGCAAGCAGTATAGCTATGATGGGTTAAGCGCAGTCAATTTTTCAGCAGACAGTGATGGTGGCGGTAATGTCAGCATGGTACTGGCCAACGAAGCTATTCCAGTAGATGTGCAGCGCAAGGTAATAAACTTGTCGTACGTTTGACTGGTAGTACGGTTCCGAGAAACTTATTGCGCCGATTGAATATTAACAGTGGTCTTGTTGGTAGTATTGATACCAAAAACCAAGGACAGAATGGCGTCGTTACCATTAACATGAATGACGATTATGAGTATCAAGCCTACCAATCAGGTAACCAGTTAAATATTGGTATTAAAAAGCCTGAGTTGTTACGTGAGCCGACGCTGGAAGAAAGAGTCTATAGTGGCGAACCGCTATCTATGGAATTCCAAGATGTTGAGGTTCGTAGTGTCTTAGATATTTTGGCGCAGTTTACTGAGATGAATATCGTGGCAAGTGACTCTGTTGCTGGCAACATCACCCTGCGTTTAATCAATGTTCCTTGGGATCAAGCCCTCGATATTATTTTGAAAAGCAAAAACTTAGGCAAGCGTGAAAATGGTAATGTGATTTTGGTCGCACCTTCTACTGAGCTCGCTGAGCAAGAAGCACGTGAACTAGAAGCACAGCAAGCTGTTCAATCTTATGCACCTCTGCGTACTGAGTACATTCGTTTAAGTTATGCAAAAGCACAAGATGTCTTAACGCTTATTTCGCAAGGTAGCGGCGCGACTGGTAATAGTAGTGGCCTCGCAAATCGTGAGGATAATAATACGTTGTTATCCAATCGTGGTACGGTAACGGTTGATGAACGTACCAATACTTTGATTATCAAAGACGTTGCTGACAGTATCGAAAACATTCATAAACTAATCAGCAAAATTGATATTCCTGTTCGTCAGGTCATGATTGAAGCACGTATCGTCAGTGCAACTGATAGCTTCAGTAAAGAGATTGGTGTTCGTTGGGGTATCTTGTCAAATGGTGCGGCCAACAACCGCAGCTTATTGGTTGGCGGTAGTGATCAAACCTTATGGGATTTGAAAGATTTTGATGTAGAAACGACGACCGTTAATGGTCAAACCGTTTCTTATCCTTCTTATGACATTAGTCGTCCTGATAACTTAAACGTCGACTTAGGCGTTTCCAACCCAGCAGGTAGTATCGCCTTTGGTTTGCTCAGTATGTCTGATGTGATGCTAGATCTTGAGCTGTCAGCACTGCAAGCGGATAACCGTGGTGAAGTTATTTCTACACCTAAGATTTTAACCGCAGACAAGCAGACAGCAAAGGTCTCTTCTGGTACTCAGATTCCTTATCAAGAAGCATCAGCCAGTGGTGCGACGACAACCAGCTTTAAAGAGGCTGCATTAAGTCTAGAAGCGACACCAAACATCACACCTGATGGCAAGATTGGTTTGCAATTGGTCATTACCAATGGCACACCGACTATCATTAATAATCAGGTTGCCATCTCTGAGGATTCTATATCAACCAACGTTATTATTGAAGATGGTCAGACAGTCGTACTGGGCGGCGTCTTTAAAAACCGTACCAATAACGAAGTAACTAAGGTCCCTTTCTTAGGTGATTTGCCTTATATTGGTCGTGCTTTCCGTAAAGATGTACGAAGCAACGACAAAGAAGAGCTACTTATTTTCGTAACTCCGAAGCTTATTAATGATGGTACGAGTCGTCTGAACTAGTCCTAAAGCGGTTAGCTAGTTGCTAAAAAAGTAAGCCCTAGTGCTTACTTTTTTATGCGCGAGATTAGTGGTTTTCGTATTGTAATATCTATGTATGTACCGATGAGTAGTGTGCTCTAAATTTTACTCACAATAATCACGCTCATTACTAGCCAGAATAACAATGACGTTGTATCATACCTAATTTAGCTGAGTAAGTATTATGGGGCAGGAATTACCGTCGGTGTTTTTAGTGGGTCCGATGGGAGCAGGGAAGACGACAATCGGAAAACTGCTTGCCAAGCAGTTAGGTCGCACTTTTGTAGACAGCGATTGGTATATTGAATCGCAGACGGGTGCCGACATTGCTTGGATATTTGCCAAAGAAGGTGAAGCAGGTTTCCGTGAGCGTGAAACGCGTGCCATTGATGAATTGACCCAAAACTCTCAAATCGTATTGGCGACCGGTGGCGGTGCAGTCATGTGTGCTGAAAACCGAGAGTTTCTAAAACAGCGTGGCATCGTCGTTTATCTTAATGCACCTGTCGAGGTGCAACTGGCACGTACCTCTAAAGACAAGTCTCGACCATTATTACAGCAGCCTAATCCTAGAAAAATACTGCAAGAGTTATATAGTGCACGCGATCCACTCTATCGCCAAGTCGCCCATATTACTATGCCTACTGGTCACACGTACCCACGCCACATGGTCAATCAATTGATGCAGCAGCTAGAATCATTCGTCGATTGCACTACCGACGCATCGGCGCACCAAGAAGACTAGCAATAGACTGGCAACTACGATTGATAAACAGACTCAATTACTTTTACCTCATCGAAAATGCTTTAGGAGTAACACATGGTAATGCCGTTTCATGAAGGCCTAATAGTTCATACGCAAAGTCATGATTATCCTATTGTCATTACTGAACAATCTACGGCTGAACATAGCAGTATGGCGAAGCAAATCGCACCTTATATCAGTGGCCGGCAGGTACTGATTGTTACCAACGATACAATTGCACCTTTATACTTAAAAGCACTAGAAGATGAGTTAGTAGAGCAATTTATGGTAAAGGTGTGCGTACTGCCAGATGGTGAGCAATACAAAAATCAGGCAAGTATTGATCAGATTTATGATGCGCTGATGACAGAGCACTTCAATCGCGATGTGACACTTATTGCCCTTGGTGGTGGTGTAGTCGGAGATATGACTGGTTTTGCTGCTGCTAGCTTCATGCGTGGTGTAAATTTTATCCAAATTCCAACGACGCTACTGTCACAAGTAGATTCTAGTGTTGGTGGTAAAACGGGCATCAATCATGCGCAAGGCAAAAATATGATTGGCGCATTCTGGCAGCCACAAATGGTGCTCGCTGATATGAGTACGCTTAAAACGCTGCCTGCACGTGAGCTGTCAGCAGGAGTCGCTGAAATTATCAAGTATGCGCTTATCATGGATGAAGCATTCCTGACATGGCTTGAAGAGAATTTAACTGCAATGATGGCGTTGGATCTGGCAGTACTTGGCGAAGCCGTGAAGCGCTGCTGTCAATACAAAGCAGATGTGGTCGCTCAAGACGAAAGAGAGTCAGGTGTGCGTGCCTGTTGAACTTTGGGCATACGTTTGGTCATGTGATCGAAACCCATCAAGGTTACGGCAATTGGTTGCATGGTGAGGCGGTAGCGGCGGGCATGATGCAAGCAGCTGAGCTATCGCAAAAGATTGGCTGGCTAACTGATGATGAAGTTATACGTATTAAGCGTGTTTTAGAATTGGCAAACTTACCTATTACGCCACCAGCTATCGATGTAGACACTGCTCTAGATTTAATGGGCCACGATAAAAAAAGTGAAACACGGACAAATCCGCCTAATTTTGTTAAAATCAATTGGCGATGCGGTAATGACTAATGAGTTTGACGGCGAACTATTGCATGAAGTTTTGTCAAAACATAGCGCGTAACGTCTCAAGAATTTATCGTTTATATATTTATACTAAAATCTCGTACTTATAGCCAACTGGTTAGCTGTACCTCTGTTTAAATAAGCATTTATATCATGCTGTAAAACATGTGTTTACCAAGGACCGCCTCATGGCAACATCAAAAACAAAAACGCGTACTGCTAGCCAATCATACAGTCGTCAAGCACTGATTTGGCTAATAGTGACCCTACTTTTAGGGGTGGTCACAGCGTTAGTATGGATGTTTAGTCAAACGCCAGCCATGGGTGCCAAAATTGAAAATGCACCAATATCAGCGCCAGAGATTTTGAATGAAGAGTTTGAGCAACCACTAAAAGTCGAATCGCTGCATGAGCTAGATACGGATGTACAACCGATTAACTTTGATGCAACGATTCGAGATTTGCGCGATTATCCTGATGAGTTTAAAGACAAGCGTTATCTGCTAGCTAACAAAGGCAGGTGGACTGTTCAAGTAATGAATGTCTCTGAAAACGATGTGATTGTTAGTTACTTAGAAGGCCGTCAAGATCGTGATAAATTTGCTTATTTCCGTTATCTTGATGATGAAAAACAAGTCCGTTATATGCTGACTTATGGGATTATGAGTAGCCCGCAAGAAGCAGTAGGAGCCGCAAAGCTAATAGACTTTAAGCTACCTACAAACGTACGTGTACTGCCAGAAGAGATTAATCGGTATGTCAGTATCATTGATAATTATGAGCGTCCTGATCCAGTAAAAGATCTAAGTACGAAACGTACACGTGCCGTCGATTTGAGACCTACTAAGCGTGAAGTGCCTGCTCGTTTGCAAGAAGAAGCTGATGATGCCGCTGCTCAAGCAGCTAGTGCTAACAGTAATCGAGGTAACCAAGAAAGCAACAATAGTAGCAGTACTCAAGAGAGTATTCGTCAGTCGGTAGATACTTCTGCCACGTTGTCTGTTAGCGAAGAGCGTACAGTTGGTGGGGAGACGAAAACAATATCTGAAGCATCGCCAAAAGAAGAAAACAACACAAGTAAGCCTGCGCCAGAAAACAAAAAGCCTGCGGCACCGGCGGAGAACTCTACTAGTAAGAAGCCACCAGTCGTGCCAACGCCTAAACCCCCTAGTAGCACAAACAATAATTCAAATGCTAATGGCAAAAGTGCTAACGCTAATCCTCCCAAGAGTAATAGCGATAGTATAAAAGCGCTAATAGAAGACAAGAGTAATTAGTTTTTGTCTGATTAATTTAACCCACTAGCTATTTGGTCAGTGGGTTTTTTTAGCGTTATACGAAATCATTCCATCGTCATAATAAGCGGTAAGCTACTACTGTTAAGTATTATCAAAGCCTTTTGCTAACTGTCATTTATATGGTTCGCATTAAAATTTTAACAGCAGTTTTATTTGTCCTATAACCAATAGTAATAAGTCCTCTTACAATTTATGGCTAATGAATCGATAGAAAAGACTAGATTTTTCGACAATCATTAACTAATATAACTGTGGGCGACGTTCTGTATAGTTATCGTAAAAAAATGTCTATTTAACAACTATTTAGTGGTTTTTTCTTAGTTTTTAGAGTTCTTTACTAAATATTATTGTCTCAAGCGCGGTTACTTACTATCCATAATTAGGTTATCGTAAGTGACGCAACCTCTCTTATTGTCACTTTTTTTAGGGTAAACAAAGTGCTTGAATACAGAGCGTCAGATATTCAAGATAAACAAGTGCACTGTTATTAAGTTATTTTATGCTTAGCTTTAAATGCTAGACATGACAACATAACAAATGATGCTTAAATGAATGGCATTAGATATCACTGATTGAGTAACTGGCATTTAAGGGCGTAGATTCTCCCGTTGCCAAGGCTGCTACTTACTATCTTTTGATACACGGACCATATGTCAAGACATCAGCTAATGACCAGGAGGGTCAAGGGTTTTACTTTCTCTTAAAGTATGATGTCTATCGAGCATTGCGCTATTTGCCAATTCGAACACACGAATATCCACTATCAGCCGTTCTGCTTACGGGTACCAACTTATACTCCGCATTGGAAATGTAAGTTGCCCGTCTACTTAAAAGGACAAGCTATGTCAATGATTTCCTCACAAACACACCTGGCCACGCCAGATGATTTTTCTGATAATTGCGGTTTTGGCCTAATTGCCCATATTGAGGGTGAAGCGAGCCATGATTTGGTAAAAACTGCCATTCATAGTTTAAGTTGTATGACACATCGCGGCGGCGTTGCTGCTGACGGTAGAACTGGTGATGGTTGTGGCTTACTATTAGCCACGCCTACTGATTTCTTTAAACAGATTGCTGACGAGCAGCAATTTGCCATTACGGACAACTTTGCTGTCGGTATGGTGTTCGTGAATTTAGATAGCGATAAAGCCAAGCATGGCCAACAAGTATTAAGCGAAGAGATTACCGCCCAAGGATTAGAAGTGGCTGGCTGGCGCAATGTACCACTTGACTTGAGTATTGTTGGTGAGATTGGTCGTGAGACATTGCCAGACTTTAAGCAAGTGTTCGTTAATGCGCCAGATGATCTAGCTGCTGATGACTTCAACCGTAAGCTGTTTGTTGCACGCAAAAAAAGCAGAGCAGCGTTTGACGGATGATGAGCTATTCTATGTCTGTTCATTGAGTTGTCAGACCATTATTTACAAAGGTTTGGTAATGCCTTCAGACTTGCCAGCATTTTTCTTGGATTTGCAAGATGAGCGTTTGGCGTCACATATCGTAGTATTCCATCAGCGTTTCTCAACCAATACATTACCGCGCTGGCCACTGGCACAGCCGTTTCGTTATCTTGCGCACAATGGTGAGTTAAATACCATTACAGGCAACCGCAACTGGTCTAAAGCCCGTACGCCAAAGTTAAAATCAGACAAACTGCCTAACTTGAATGAGCTGACACCACTTGTAAATAGTACTGGTTCAGATTCATCAAGCTTAGATAACATGCTTGAAGTACTTATGTCTGGTGGTATGAATCTGTTCCATGCAATGTCTATCCTGGTACCGCCAGCGTGGCAGAATGTTGATAGCATGGATATGGATCTACGTGCGTTTTATGAGTTTTACTCACAGCATATGGAAGCGTGGGACGGTCCAGCAGGTCTAGTCATTCAAGATGGACGCTATGCGGTCTGTATGCTCGATAGAAACGGTTTGCGCCCGTCACGTTGGGTAACCACCAAGAACGGCTATATCACTGTTGCGTCAGAAGTGGGTGTTTGGGATTATGAGCCACAAGATGTACTGGCAAAAGGTCGCGTTGGACCTGGTCAAATGCTGGTCATTGACACGTTGACTGGTCAAATTCTAGATACGACAGCTATTGCAACTTTACTAAAAACGGCGCATCCATATCGCAAATGGTTGCGTGAAGAAGCAACGCGTGTTCGTGATGATGAACGTCTAGAAGAGACGTTGGCAACGCAAGCGTGCCGCGGTGATAAGCTCAAAGCGCTACAAAAGATGTATCACATCACCAATGAAGAGCGCACAGAAATCATTCGCCCTAATGCTGAAAATGGTCAAGAACCAGTCGGCTCAATGGGTGACGATACGCCAATGGCTGTACTGTCGCAGCAAATTCGCCATGTCGGTGATTTCTTCCGTCAACAGTTTGCACAGGTGACCAATCCGCCAATCGATCCATTACGTGAATCAATCGTAATGTCGTTGCAGACCTGTTTAGGCGCTGAGACTAACGTATTTGCGCCATCTGCAAGAGACGCTCATCGTATTATTTTGTCATCGCCAGTATTGTCAGCCAGCAAGATGCAGCAGCTTGAAACTTTGGATGATCCAGCATTCAAGATGGCTCGTATTGATCTGAACTATGACCGTACTTTAGAGCTATCTGATGCTATCGTGGCTATTTGTGAGCAAGTGGCAGATAACATTCGCTCAGGTAATACATTGATTGTCTTGTCTGATAAAGATATCGATGCAGACAAAGTACCCGCCAATGCCATTATGGTTACTGGTGCTGTGCATCATTATCTAATCGCGCAAGGTATCCGTACTGATGCTAACTTAATCATTGAAACAGGTCTTGCCCGTGACTCGCATCAAATAGCAGTATTGATTGGCTTTGGTGCAACTTGTGTATATCCATATCTGGCATATGATGTTATCGATGATTTGGTCGCGACTGGTGAGCTACTTGGTGATCCGATTCAAGCCCGTGTTAATTTCCGCAAAGGCTTGGATAAAGGTTTGCTAAAAATCTTATCAAAAATGGGTATCTCTACCATTGTGTCGTATCGCGGCGCGCAGTTGTTTGAAGCAGTTGGCCTCTCAGAAGAAGTCGTCAATTTGTGCTTTAAAGGCGTACAAAGTCGAATCAAAGGCGCTACCTTTGCAGACCTTGCTGCTGATCAAGCTCAATTGGCTGCCAATGCATTTAAGCGTCGTGCCCCTCTAGATCAAGGTGGTCTGCTCAAGTTTGTTTTCAACAAAGAGTATCATGCCTTTAACCCTGACGTGATTAACAGCCTGCATACGGCAGTACGTACGGGCGATTATGAGAATTATCAGAATTATGCCAATCTAGTAAATAGCCGCCCAGTCGCGACTTTACGTGACTTGTTGCAACTGAAAACCGACAACAGTATCGATGTCAATGAAGTGGAAGATATCTCTGAAATCTTGACGCGTTTTGACTCAGCTGGCATGTCACTAGGCGCGCTATCTCCTGAAGCGCATGAGTCGATTGCGATGGCTATGAATACCATCGGTGGTCGTTCAAACTCTGGTGAAGGCGGTGAAGATCCTGCACGTTATGGCACATTGCGCAACTCGAAGATTAAGCAAGTTGCCTCTGGTCGTTTTGGGGTCACACCTGCCTACCTTCGTTCCGCTGAAGTCATGCAGATTAAAGTAGCTCAGGGTGCCAAGCCTGGTGAAGGTGGACAGCTACCTGGTGGTAAAGTCAACGCGCTGATTGCACGCTTGCGTTATTCAGTACCAGGTGTGACTTTGATTTCGCCGCCGCCGCATCATGATATTTATTCTATCGAAGATTTGGCACAGCTGATTTTTGATTTGAAGCAAGTCAATCCAGATGCACTGGTATCGGTTAAATTGGTCTCACGTCCAGGTGTTGGTACGATCGCGACAGGCGTTGCAAAAGCCTACGCCGATTTGATTACTATCTCGGGCTATGACGGTGGTACGGCAGCGTCTCCGCTATCGTCTATCCACCATGCAGGCTCACCATGGGAGCTAGGTTTGGCTGAGACTCACCAGTCTCTACGAGTGAATGGGTTACGTGATAAGGTACGTGTCCAAACTGACGGTGGTCTAAAAACAGGATTGGATGTAGTAAAAGCTGCTATCTTGGGTGCAGAGAGCTTTGGCTTTGGTACCACGCCGATGATTGCAGTTGGTTGTAAGTACCTACGTATATGTCACTTGAACAACTGTCCGACAGGTGTTGCTACTCAAAAAGCCAAGCTGCGTGATGAGCATTTCATTGGCGAAGCAGAAATGCTGATTAACTTCTTTAAGTTTGTCGCAACTGAGACGCGTGAGTGGTTGGCAGCGTTAGGTGTTCGTAGTATGGAAGAGCTGGTTGGTCGTACTGACTTGCTCGATATCTTAGAAGGTAATACGGACAAGCAGCGTCATCTTGATTTAACACCATTGCTATTTAGTCACCCAGCCAGTGTGGGCAAAGCACAAACTTGTCAGGTTGAGCGTAATGAGCCGTTTGATAAAGGCTTGCTTGCTGAGCAGATGATTCGCGATATGCTCGTCAATATTCGCCAAGGCTCAGGCGGCGATTATAGCTATTTCGTTGGTAACTGTGACCGCTCTATCGGTGCTCGTATTTCTGGTGAGATTGCGCAAGTCTGGGGCAACCTTGGCATGAGCGATATGCCAATCAAACTTCGTTTAACTGGTACTGCAGGACAAAGTTTGGGTGTGTGGAATGCTGGCGGTTTAAATATCGAGCTTGAAGGCGATGCCAATGACTATGTAGGCAAAGGTATGGCAGGCGGTGAGATTGTGATTTATCCGCCAAAAGACTCAAACTTTATAGCACAAGAAACAGCCATCATCGGTAATACCTGTCTCTATGGTGCAACTGGCGGTAAGCTATATGCTGCCGGTACAGCAGGTGAGCGTTTTGGCGTTCGTAACTCTGGCGCACACGCAGTCATCGAAGGCACAGGCGACCATTGCTGTGAGTATATGACTGGCGGTATCGTCACGATTCTGGGCCGTACTGGACTTAACTTCGGTGCTGGTATGACGGGTGGTTTTGCGTATGTACTCGATATGGAAGGCGACTTCTTTGACCGTTGCAACCATGAGCTAATCGATCTAAACCGTATTTCAAGCGAGCAAACAGAAGAGCATCGCATTCATTTGCAACAAGTGATTGAAGCTCATGTAGATAAAACAGGCAGTGCATGGGGTCAGACAATTCTGAATGACTTTGAGCACTATGTTCGTAAGTTCTATTTGGTTAAGCCAAAAGCGGCGAACATTGCAAGCCTTCTTAAAACTACCATGGCCGACCCACAATAGCCGATACGTAACTGCCTATCGTATCAATGGAATGCATTGATGGATTGTATTGATGGATCGGCAGTCGCTTTAATCAGGTTAGCCAGCGTTCCGTTTTTAGAGACGTTTTTAACTCACAGGTTTTCAGCAGGTACGTGACAGCAGTGATATATGTCTTAGATTTTAGACAAACCAAACATCGCTGACTGTCGCCACCCACTGCAAAAGAGCCTTATATAAAAGAGATAGCACCATGGCAAAACGCTTAGAAAATAACTTCCAGTTTTTTAGATGTACCAAGATTTGATCCAACCAAAAAAGACATTGCAACGCGTTCAACAGAGTTTGTTGAAATTTATAAGCCTTTTGAAAATGAAGCTGTTGCTCAGCAAGCGCATCGTTGTCTTGAGTGTGGCAACCCGTACTGCGAATGGAAATGTCCAGTACACAACTACATTCCTAACTGGCTAAAACTGGCCACAGAAGGCCAAATATTTCAGGCAGCTGAATTGTGCCACCGTACCAATACCTTGCCTGAAGTGTGCGGACGAGTTTGCCCGCAAGATCGTCTATGTGAAGGCGCTTGTACGTTAAATGATGGTTTTGGTGCAGTGACTATTGGTAATGTTGAAAAATATATCAACGATACCGCGTTTGCACTTGGTTGGCGTCCAGATATGTCTGAAGTCGTTTGGACAGACAAAAAAGTCGCTATCATTGGCGCAGGACCAGCGGGTCTGGGTTGCGCGGATATTTTGGTCAGAAATGGTGTCAAACCAGTTGTCTTTGATAAGCGTCCTGAAATTGGTGGCTTACTGACATTCGGTATCCCTGAGTTCAAAATGGAAAAAGACGTCATGCGCAATCGCCGCGTGATCTTTGAAGACATGGGTATCGAATTCCGTTTAGAGACAGAGATTGGTACAGACGTCACCATTGATGAGCTATTGGCTGAGTATGACGCGGTATTTATGGGTATGGGTACATACACCTATATGCGTGGCGGCTTCGCTGGTGAAGAGCTAACAGGCGTCTACGATGCGTTAGATTACCTGATTGCCAACGTGAACCGTTGCAATGACTGGGAAAAAGACGCTGAAGAGTACATCGACTTTAAAGGTAAAAAAGTGGTGGTACTCGGCGGCGGCGATACCGCAATGGACTGTAACCGCACCAGTATCCGTCAAGGCGCCGAAAAAGTAGTTTGTGCCTATCGCCGTGACGAAGAAAACATGCCGGGTTCACGCCGCGAAGTGGTCAATGCTCGCGAGGAAGGCGTCGAGTTCTTATTTAATCGTCAGCCAACAGAAATCATCGGCTTAAACGGTAAAGTTAATGGCGTAAAAGTTGTTACTACTCAGCTGGGTGCACCAGACAACCGTGGTCGTCAACGCCCTGAACCAATTCCTAATTCTGAAGAGATCATCATGTGATGCAGTCATCATGGCATTTGGTTTTAGACCAAGTCCTGCTGATTGGTTTGAGTCTCAGCAAGTGGGGATGGACAGCTCTGGTCGCGTACTAGCAGCCGAAAAGCAAACCTTCAAATTCCAGACCCAAAATCCTAAAATCTTCGCTGGTGGCGATATGGTACGCGGTTCTGACTTGGTTGTGACAGCGATTTGGGAAGGCCGCGAAGCTGCGGAAGGCATTTTAGACTACCTAGAAGTGTAATACGCTAGCGCAATAGACTATTATTCATTAATACTGACGCAGTTCTCCATGAATAGTTTGATAAGTAATTTGATAAATAATCTTCAATAGCGTAGATTTCAATATAGTGTGCTAGGATATTTTTTTATAATGCCTTTTACCTGTGAATAATGGGTAAAAGGCGTTATTTTTTTGCCCGTCATTTTGCTGATAGAATATCCATTTATACTTACCCTTAGTTATTGAGATATTTTAATAATCCTTTACTAAAATATCTCACTTAAATATTCCAACCAAAAAGAGTAGCCTTGCGTGAAACCCACCCTTTATCAGCGTATCACTGCTCCATTTGTCGAACCCTATGTTCGCTACCAACATGCAGATATCCTACATGCCACCCGACTAGGTACGGCTGTGATATTGGCTTTATTGGTCAATAAAATCACCAATCTTCCGCACGGTGAATGGACGACTATTACCGTATTTATCATTCTAGGGTTATTGCAATACCAAGGCGCTATTTATACCAAGGCTAAAGAGCGCGTAATCGGTACTTTGTTAGGTATTGGTACTGCGCTTGGGGTGTTATGGTTTAATCAGAACGCAGGCGCATGGTTGTGGGTGGACTATGCGCTCATTGGTCTGCTCAGCGGCATCATTGGCTATTTAGCCGTCAGACAGCTTGGGTATACAGGGCTGCTAACGGGCATCACTATGTTGATGATTGTCTCTGATTTAGGCAATAATAGCATTGGTCAAGATGGCATCTACCGTGCCTTAAATATCTTACTGGGGACAGGCATTTCGGTAGCAGTGACGCTAATTTTGCCGCTCAAATCAACGTTGATGTGGCGGTTCTTATTGAGTAGTAACCTTGACGCTTGTAGTAGTCTCTATGCAGGCGTAGGTCATCATATTGACGCAACGGATGGAGTAGTGGACGACTCTGTTCAAAAGTTAAAACCAGTAGCCCTTCCTGTTAAGGAAGTACCCGTTGATAGAGCGTTGGTCACAGCGTTACAACAGATCAATAAACGTCTGCTGGCTGTGCGACCACATATCGCGGCGACAGCAAGTGAGTCAGGTATTGAAAAGGAAACGCTAGAGACGATTCAACGTACCCACCGTAATATCATTGGGACGATTGATTTACTGTTAAGTGCGGCACCGCGCTTGGCAAATATCGAAATTGATGAAGAAAACCATGTTTTATTGGTACATTATCAGCATGAGCTAACCCAAGCGATGCAGCATATGGCAGCGGTGTTACGTAGTCCAAGCGATGAAGTATTTCGACCCATTACTCGTATTGCTGTCTCGGAGTATCCAAGCGTACAGCACCTAGCATTTGAGTGGCAGGGCTATTTCTGGTTGACACAAACCTTGCAGACTCAGTTGCAGCAGCTGAGTGATTTACTGCAAACATCGAAGCCGCATTGGTTTGCTGCATCCGGTCTGGGCTATCAACGCCGCGAGCAGCGCCGAATGAAAGAGCAGGGCGGCGAGACGGATTTACATTTATAGCGCAAAAAAACGCTGACCATTTAGGATCAGCGTTTTTATTTTTCAAAGACTACTTTATTCTAAAATGCTAAATCAAAACTATTAACGACCAGTCTTTAGCTTATCCCAGTACTGTTGATACACTTGCAACGCCTCATCGCCCACATCTTCTTGGAACTCAGCTTTCGCTAATACTTCTTTAGAAGGATAAATCGTTGGATTGTTTTGGACGCTCTCATCCATCAGCTCACGCGCTGCTATGTTTGGTGATGCGTAGCCAATCTCTTCGCTGACAATTTTTGCATTTTCAGGACGCAATAAGTAATCAATAAATTTGTGTGCTGCATCAACTTGCTTGGCGTTTTTTGGAATGACAAAGTTGTCCATCCATAAGATAGCGCCTTCGGTTGGATACTTATAAACCAAGCTAGTCAAACCTTCGTCATTGGCCATGACTGCTTCACCATTCCATGTCATACCAAGCGCAGTCTCACCTTCGATATATGGCATACGTGTCGCATCAGAGTTAAAAGTTTTGACGTTTGGCATCAACGTGGTGAGCTTATCGTAAGCGGCTTCGATTTCGTCAGGATTACTACTGTTACCTGAGTAGCCAAGAGTCAGCAGTGCCATACCAAAGACTTCACGCACATCATTAGTCAGCATCACCTGACCCTTATACTTAGGATCCCATAGGTCATTCCAGCTATTGACAGTTTTCGGATCGACACTGTCACCGTTAATGGCTAGACCAGTGCTGCCCCACATATAAGGGATAGAGTATTTGTTGTCAGGATCAACTTTGGTATTGGTAAATGAGGTATCAAGGTTTTTAAAATTGCTCAATTTAGACTTGTCTAGCTCTTGTAGCAGTCCTTCTTTCGCCATTTTTTTCGACGTAATAAGTCGATGGAATCGCTAAGTCATACTGACTAGAATCATCCAATAGTTTGAGCTTGGCATACATCGCTTCGTTAGAGTCAAACGTGGTGTAATTAACTGAGATGCCAGTTTCTTCTTCAAAACCATCTAAAATCTCTTGCGGCATATACTCTGACCAGTTGTAAAGGTTCAGCGTCTCATTACTCGCCGCAGCACTGCCATCCGCTGCATTGTCAGAGTTGCTACAACTGGCAAGCACCAAGCCGACAGCCGCCGCTAACAATGCTTTTGGCACTATACGACCGACACTAGCCGAGGTGTGAGTAGTGGGATGGGACGATGATAAATGGGTCAAAATATCTCTCCTAAATAAAGATAATGCAAATCAGAAAAATTCAATAAAAAAAGTCAAAAAGATAAAAGCCTGACATGGCCAATAAAACCATTATGGTCATTAATTTATACAAATTAAAGGGTTGTTACTAAGGTAATGCTCAATAATACTAATAAAAATAGCCAGTTGGGCTAATGAGATGAGTAGCAAAACTAACTTAATGACAGCTAATTTTGGGTAGAATTGCTAGCGAGCTGCTAACGTCGAATCGAAAAAAGATAGCATATAACCATGCTATGATTGGCGCAGGCCGAAGTATGACGAATATCATCTAAGTAAGTATAAGCCTTTGGCTCTAAGCCGCCAACCATACCATAATAATAAGGGATACAGCACAATGACCGAAAGTACCTCAACTCAAAACGCCTTCAATAAAAGCCACTCAGTTATACCGGCATTGCTTACGGATAAAATCGCAATCGTTACCGGAGCCAGTCGTGGACTTGGTGCACAGATTGCACAGCAAATGGCGGCAGCAGGCGCTATCGTTTGCGTCAACTACCTCAATAGTAAAGAGGCTGCTGAGGCAGTAGTGGCTGATATCATCGCGACAGGTGGCCAAGCATTTACTTATCAGGCGGATGTCACCGATCTTGAGCAAGTGCAAGCAATGGCAGCTGAAGTCATCACTCGTCATGGACGTATCGATATACTGGTCAATAATGCTTTGCCGAATTATCAGTTCAATCCAAGCGCTGCGTACACCAGTATTGAAACAGTAAAGTGGTCGCATTTTTCACAACAAATGGACGGTATTGTTAAAGGCGCAGTCAATACGGTGCAAGCAGTGCTTCCGCAAATGAAAGCGCAGCAAGTAGGTAAAATTATTAATATCTCAACCAATCTTGTCTACAACCCAGTGGTGACCTATTATGATTACACCACGGCTAAATCAGCGTTGATTGGACTGACTCGCAACCTAGCAAGCGAGCTTGGACAGTATGGTATTCGGGTTAATTTGCTGGCAGGTGGATTATTAAAAACTACCGACGCAAGCAGCTTAACCACTGAAGAGGTATTTGATTATATCGCGACTACAACGCCGCTGCGCCAAGCGACTTCGGTAGCTGATTTTGCCAATTCAGTATTGCTCATGGCATCTGATTTGAGTGCAGCTATCACAGGACAGTCGATCGCTGTTGACGGTGGTTTGACGATGCCTTAATTGAGGCCTTAACTGATGCCTCAACGCTCTATTGGATTTGTAGAAGGGATGAAATGAATACTCGACAAAGTATTGGAATCATCACCGCTACAGTTTTCAGTTGAAACGTCTATATAAAATTAGCCCATAACAAAAAGCCCTTACTACTCGGTTAGTAAGGGCTTTTTTTAAATAAACATTAATGGTTTTATGTGCCTGAACAGTCTTATGACTTCATTGCTAACTGATTAAGCACGGTTTGGATACCATACTCTTCGATTGTCCCAGTGACAAAGTCAGCGCGTTCTATTAAAGCTGGCTGTGCATCTCCCATGGCTACAGCAAATCCAACCAAGTCGAACATTTCTAAATCATTCATACCATCACCAAATGCCATACATTCGCTTGCATCTACATCATAGTATTTGCATACATCTTTGATACCGCGGGCTTTTGACGCATCTGCTGGCAATATATCAGCACCAATCTGATGCCAATGCACCAGCTTTAAATCATACTGGGCAAAGTCGATGTCTTGCATCTTTTCTTGCTGATTGTTAAAAAATACCGAGCACTGATAGACGATATTTGATTTGTAGTACTCAGGGTCAAGGATCGAGTTGGGTGTGACCGCATTGAACTCGCGCAAACGTTCATTTTCACCTGACCAAGCGATATGAGTGGCAGAGTCAAACTTATGAATCAAATCACTCTGCTGACACAGGCGTACGATTTTATCTGTCTGTTCAGCCGTTAGCGGGTAGTGGCTGATTCGGCCGCTTTTATCGAAACTATATTGCCCATTCATACAAATAATAGCATCCAATATATCTGCATCAAGCAACGCTAGAATGTCTTCAGGCAATATGGCTTTAGAACGACCAGTCGAAATCACTAGTTTAATATCGGTATCTGCAAGCTGCTCAAGCGTCGCTTTATTGTGTTCAGCGATGATGCCGTTACGGCTCAAGGTATCATCGATGTCAAAAAAAGATGATTTTTGGGGTCGAAATCTTAGTAGTCATACTTTCTTTGGCAATCTTATCTTCGATAAACATGATGATCCTATTATTTTTAGTCGTGTAGTTACAATGATTCAGATACTACTACAACACACCCAATCAGATAAATACCTATCGAGTAACCTATGATACTGCAAGCATGCTTATTGAGTCAGCATTAGCATAGTGAGCTTTGCGGTTGCTCATTGCTTGTCCAGAGGATTAACAAAAATGCTAAACGATATGATTAACTTAACCGTGTTTATTTATTATAAAGTTATATTCAATTATCAAAATTAATCTACGAAATAAGATGGACTATCGTTATTAATGCATCAGCTACCTAAAGGAATAAGTATGAAATTCTTTACCTTAAAATCGGTTACAGTTTTGGCAACAGTGGCTTTATCTGCTAATGCTTTTGCAATGGATGTTAAATTTAATGATGCTGCTTGGGATGGCAAAAAAAGTACCTGAAGGTCAGCAATGTCTAAATTATAATGGCAAAAGTCCAGCCACGCCTAGCATGACTGTTTCAAACATTCCTACAGGCGCGGAAAGCTTGGTATTCGTCTACAACGATGTAAGCAACAAACGTATGCAGCATGGTGGACATGGTATCGTGGAATTTGCATTACCAGAGGGTGCTACGAGCGCAGAAGTGCCACGAGTATTTGGTCATACTTACGAAGTACCAGTCGGTATTGAGATGGTCGCAGAATACCGTAACCGTAAAGGTGAGGCGGGCGGTGCATATAAGCCACCTTGTTCTGGCGGCAAGAACCATCTGTATACGGTAGATGTACAAGCATGGCAAGGCGACTCGGTACTTGCTGAAACAACAGTTGAGATGGGTCGGTATTGATACGCTAGCTATTCAATTAATATGCAGCAATTAGTGTGCAACAATTAGTATGTAATAAAGCCGTCTATACAAAACTGTTTATACATAGCGTAGACGGCTTTTTATTGAGGGTAGGTTATGTTTCATATACCTATAAACGGGCTAGCTTAATAGACATTAAAGAATCTGATTGATGTTTATAATATTTAGTTAATCAGTAAACGTGGCTCAGTCATATAAGGGCATTAAGGTAGGGCTATAGGAAAATATAGATTAGGCTTGTCAACTATTGGAATAATGCCAAGATACTGAACGTGACAACTTTGTAGTATAATTTTACTACTATGGATATCGGTATGCTATATCATTGAAACTTCTATGTTATAAATCTAAAAAATCATAGCAAATGATAAAAAAACGTTATTAATTATACTTTATCTTAAAGTATACCTTGATTTGAATGAATTTTTTTATAAATAAGGTTTCTTATGAACATAACGACAAGCCAATCCTCAGAAGATAGAAAAAGGCATGGCGAGCATATTCTTATCCACATGACATATATCGCCAAAAATGTCGATCTAGATTCTGGGATTGAGCTGACTCGCGCACTTGAGTACTGGCGCAGATATTTTGAAGAAAACGATATCGTTTCAGCTTTAGTCATTAGCGAAGGTTATTTCGTTCAAAGTTTTCAAGGGACAAGGCCTGCTATCAATACTGCCTTGGAAAAAAATACTTGACGAGCATTCAACTATTGTCCCTAATATTGTGAATATAGATGAAGTCGAATCGCGCCAATGGAATGGGTTTTTAGTTAAACATCTAACCTCAAGTGTTGAAGACGAAGAGCATGCCCTAAAGAACTTTTCAGCAGGCTCTGACTACAATCCTTATCTAATGAAAAGCTCTCAGATTGAAAGCTTTTTAAAGGCGATATTCGAAAATGCTGAATCCAATTAATTTTTAATGAGTAGCATTTATTTCTTAAGTATTTATCTCTTAGAATAGGTAATAGCCAATTGTCCTAGCTTTCACTAAAAAGCCGTCTATATGTTTGTATAGGCGGCTTTTTAGTGAAACCAAGTTAGCAGTATCGGTACAGGATGTTTTCTTAGCAACTGGATAAAATATTGGCGGATGTTCATAAGTGACTAGTCATACCTGACTCTTGCAGGATTTAAATACTAAAAACGCCTTGGTGATACCTGTTTTTATCATATTATTTTAAGGTATGGATGATAAGAAGCTGATCAATTCCCAAGAGTTTTATTGATTATACTTTATGATAAAGTGTATATTAATTTATATACCTATTATATAAATGGATTTTCTTATGTATATAACGACCAATCAAACGTCAGAAAATAGGAAAAGACATGGCGAGCATCTGCTGATTAGCCTAACGTATATCGGTAAAAATATTGAAATGAAAACAGGTATAGAGTTGACTCGTGCTCTTGAACAGTGGCGAAGATACTTTGAGGAAAGTGGGTTAGTTGCAGCGCTTGTGATCAATGACGGTTACTTTGTTCAAAATATTCAAGGCTCAAGACCGGCGGTCAACGCTGCTCTAGCGAAGATAATTGATGAGCATTTCAAGATTGTTCCTAATGTTGTCAAGGTGGAAGAAATAGAAGCGCTTCGGTGGGATGGGTTGGTAACCAAGCACCTGACGGAAAGTGCCGAAGATGAGGAGTATGCCTTAAAAAGTTTCTCAGCAGGGTTTGATTTCAATCCTTATCTAATGAAAAGTACTCAGATTGAAAATTTTCTAACAGCGATATTTGAAGGGGCTGAATCCGATAGGTTTTAAGTGAGTAGCATTTACATATCATAAGAGTCATCTATTTTAATTGGCGTAAAAAAGCGTCTATAAAGTATCTTTTGATTTAGATAATTTTTTTATAAATAAGGTTTCTTATGCATATTACTACCAGCCAACCTTTAGAAGATAGAAAAAGACATGGTGAGCATATTACTCTCAGCCTAACGTATATTGGCAGAAATAGTGACAGTAATCATGGAATAGGGTTGGCTCGTCTGCTTGAGCAATGGCGAAGGAATAATGAAAAAAAAGTGGTGTAACCTCAGCGCTTGTCGTGAATGACAATTACTTTATTCAAAATATTGAAGGTCCAAGACCTCTTATCAATGAAATACTAGTAAAATTAATCAGTGAGTACTCTTACCTAGTACCCCACCTCAGTGAGATTGAGGAAATAGAAGAACGTAGGTGGGATGGGTTTTTAATAAAATATTTAACATCAAGTGCAGAAGACGAAGCATATACTAAAAAGCTTCTCGGCAGGTGTTGACTTTAATCCTTATCTAATGAAAAGTACTCAGATTACAAGCTTCCTGAAAGCGATCTTTGAGGATGCTGTATCTAATAAGTCTTAAATAAGTTATCTATTCTGATTAGCGTAGAAAAGCCGCCTATACTATTTATGGGCGGCTTTTTGATAGGAACTGTTTAATTTTATTAGTTAAATTTTGAACTAGGATTTCCAAAATTTAACTAGTCAAACTACCCAACCTCAACACTCGTCACGTTCTGAAAGCCTCTTGGCAACTGTCCACCACGATTACCGCGAACACCCGTATAGTTAGCCAAATCATTTGGCTTGAGTGTCACATGGCGTTTGCCAGCAGTAATGACAAGGCTGTCCTGCTGACTAAGTGGTGTGATTGCGAGCACTTCTTCACCGTCTTTTAATTTAATAAGTTTGTTCCCTTTACCGCGAGCTTGTTCAGGCAAATCATCGAGGGCAAATATCAGTAGGTATCCTGCATTGGTCGCAACGGCAACATGATCAGGTGTCACACGTATATTGCTACTTTCACCTTCTGTATTAGCGGCCGTCTCTACTGGCGCATCGATACGTGCAACAGGAAGTAGTCGACTGTCAGATGCTAGGTTAATAACATTTTTACCTGCTTTTTGGTTGCTATCGAGATTACCAATGGTATTGATAAAACCATAACCTGCCGAGCTGGCAAGGATAATGCGTTGATCGTTATCACCCGTTAGTAGCTGCTCAAAGCTAGCGCCTGCTGGCGGCTTTAATACACTGGTCAATGGATCGCCTTGACCACGTGCAGATGCTAAATTATGCGCATCGATACTATAGCTGCGTCCCGTACTGTCGAGTACGTAAATCCTTTCGTTTGATTTGCCGCGCACGTGCGCTTGATAGCTGTCACCTGAGCGGTAACTCATACCAGCAGCATCGACATCATGGCCCTTGGCGGCACGAATCCAACCTGCCTTTGATAAGATGGCAGTGACCGGCTCACTCGGTACGAGATCTGACTCTTTCAGTGCTTGTGCTTCTTCGCGTTCTGCCAATGGTGATACACGCTCATTGCCATGTTCTTTCATATCGGCAGTAAGCTCATCGATCATCAGATTGGTTAGACTGTCTGGATTGTCTAAGTATTCTTGAATGATGGCACGTTCGGCAGCAAGTTCATCTTGCTCGCGGCGCAGCTCAATCTCTTCTAATTTTGCCAACTGACGCAAACGAATATCCAAGATAGCATTGGCTTGAATGTCAGTCAGGTCATAATCCTGCATCAAGGTCGCTTTTGGATCATCCTCTTCACGAATGATGCGAATCACTTCATCAATATTCAGATAAGCAATCAGTAAGCCCGCCAAGATATGTAAGCGTTTATCGATTTTATCTAGGCGATATTGCAAGCGTCGCGTGACCACCGAGCGGCGACAGATTAACCATTCTTCCAAGACTTCCTTTAAGTTTTTCACCTGCGGCTTACCATTTAAGCCAATCATATTCATATTGACGCGGTAATTGCTTTCTAGGTCAGTACTGGCAAACAGGTGACTCATGACACGATCGACATCGACTCGCGTTGAGCGCAACTCAAGGACGATACGGCAGGCATTTTCGTGATCTGATTCATCATGAATATCCGTCACCCAAGGCAGCTTTTTATCGGTCATAAGCTTAGCTATTTGCTCTTGGATTTTGTTGCCTGAAACTTGGTAAGGAAGCGCATCAATGATGACGAGGTTTTTTTCTTTAGGGTCAACATGAAAGGTGGCACGCATCTTATAACTGCCACGTCCAGTTTCGTACATCGCTTGCAAATCTTTTTTGCTAGTGATGATTTCCGCTGGTGTCGGTAGGTCAGGTGCAGGTATCGATTGGGTAAGCTGCTTAACCGATAGCTCTGGGTTTTTAAGCAATCGAATAGCCGCACGTACCACTTCATTAAGATTATGCGGTGGAATATCGGTTGCCATACCAACCGCGATACCTGTCGTACCGTTTAATAAAATATTAGGCAGGCGGGCAGGTAGGGTCGTTGGTTCTTGCATCGTGCCATCGAAGTTATCTTGCCAATCGACCGTGCCTTGTCCCAATTCTGCGAGCAACGTATTGGCATAAGCCGACATTTTAGCTTCGGTATAACGCATCGCGGCAAAGGATTTCGGATCATCTGGGCTACCCCAGTTACCTTGACCAGTGATGAGTGGATAGCGATAGCTGAACGGTTGAGCCATCAGTACCATTGCCTCATAACAAGCGCTGTCACCATGCGGATGGTATTTACCCAATACATCACCGACCGTACGCGCGGATTTCTTGGCCTTAGCAGAGGACTTCAGCCCAAGCTCGCTCATGGCATAGACGATGCGACGTTGGACAGGTTTTAGACCGTCAGCGATATTTGGCAACGCCCGATCCATGATGACGTACATGGCATAGTTGAGATAGGCCTGCTCAGTGAACTCTGCGACTGAACGAGTATCCATCGGCTCATTGGGAATAATTGGGGCGATCGTATGATCAATAACATCAGACATAAAATAGGATTCACTTATCAGTTTTAATAGGTATAGATAATTGGTTCAAGCATACAAATAGGATAGTGCTATCGTAAAGGATATTGCACCAATTAAAAAGACGTATGTCAGAATATACGACATCTCGTGACGTGCTTAAAACAAGCGCTTATAAGGGTCTTTTATAGTATGTTGATTCATAGCTTTTATAGATTAAGTTAAGTATAGTAAA
Organism: Psychrobacter sp. JCM 18901; assembly: GCF_000586435.1. Classification (GTDB taxonomy): domain Bacteria; phylum Pseudomonadota; class Gammaproteobacteria; order Pseudomonadales; family Moraxellaceae; genus Psychrobacter. The sequence goes on along the minus strand of NZ_BAWH01000021.1, from coordinate 15,033 downwards.
TCTAATATTTGTTTTTTATATGGTTAATAAATATCTTAAGGTTGAATCATACTTATTTAGGATATTTTGTCTATCATCAATCCAAAAACAGTAGGTACAGAATAGCTTTAATGCAAAATTAATAACTGAAAGTATGACAGTTAATAGACTGAATAAGGCGGCTGCTTTGCCTATTTAAATAGCGTTAACCATATATTGACACGGACAAGTCGCTACTGAATTATCTTACAATAAGGAATTTCTGTTATGTCATTTGACCCTTTATCTAAAATATCTGCCTCTAAAATGCTAAAGAACGAAAGTAGGCGCATAGGGAAAAAGTCTACTAAAAATGTACTATTGATTACTGCTATAGCCAGTCTAGGATTGACAGCCTGTAGCCCTTCACAAATGAGCAAAACGCTACCAGCTGAGACAAGCAGCACAGTCAATCAAGATGCAGCAGTGGTGTCAGAGTCTATCATGGCGTCACCCAGTGTTAGGCCATCCGTCATCAGCCAACAGATGATGATACGTTCTGCGGCCCAGACAGGTATCGTACGCCCATCACCGAGCATCATAATCACGCCAGAGGCAAAAGACAACTATCAAAAAAAACGCAGCCAATCCTTTACATCGAACTACGAATATGGCGGTATCAACCTTGTCTATTGATACCGATACGGGCAGCTACGCTAATGTGCGCCGCTATTTAAACGAGGGTCAACTACCACCTGTTGATGCCGTACGGGTAGAGGAATTGATTAATTATTTTAACTATCAATTTGATGATGGCAAACGCTTAGGTAGTGCCCCGTTTGTCGTATCAACTGAAGTAGTGGATTCACCTTGGGATAGAGCAGATCAGGATAACAAAATCGTCAAGGTTGGTATTAAAGCCGTTGATAGTAGTTGGTCGCAAAAAAACGGACAAGCAATCTATGCCACCTGCCAATCTCGTATTTTTAGTAGATGTGTCAGGCTCTATGTCGTCGCGCGATAAGCTGCCATTGGCACAGTCGTCGCTTAAGCTGTTGACAGAGCAAATGCGTGCCCAAGACAGCATCAGTATCGTGACCTATTCAGGTAGTACTAGTGTGGTATTGCCTGCGACCAGCGGTGACCAAAAAGCAAAAATATTGGCTGCAATCGAGGGGTTGAATGCCTCAGGCTCAACCAATGGGGAAGATGCTCTTAAATTGGCCTACAGACAAGCTGAGCAAGGACTAAAAAAAGAACGGTATCAATCGAATCATGATGTTAACGGATGGCGATTTTAATGTCGGTATTAGTGATGTCGATGAGATGCTGGATTTGGTCAAAGCCAATCGCGATCGCGGTATCTCTTTGTCTACCGTTGGCTTCGGTCGTGGTAATCTGAATGATCACATGATGGAACAGATGGCGGACAACGGCAATGGTAATTATAGTTATATTGACAGCTTAACTGAAGCGAAAAAAAGTCTTTGGCGATGAATTAGCCGCGACATTCAACACCGTTGCCAAGGATGTAAAAGTCCAAGTTGAGTTTAATCCTGATGTGGTGAGTGAGTGGCGCTTAATTGGTTATGAAAATCGCGTACTGGCTGAAGAAGACTTCAATAATGACAAAGTTGATGCAGGTGAGCTTGGGGCAGGTAAGGCGGTTATCGCTTTGTTTGAGGTGACACCAAAAGGTCAAAAAGGGTTATACAGCGATCGCCGTTATGCTAATAGCAATGCCAGTATTAGTTCGAATAACAAACAGAACTCTAATGAGCTTGGCTATCTAAAAATTCGTTATAAAGCACCGACAGGTGGTAGCTCTAAACTGATTAGCCAACCGATTAATAAAGCCAGCCACGCTTTAAATAAAGCCAGTATCGATACTCAGTTTGCGATGGCAGTAGCAGGGTTCGGTCAACGCTTGACTCAAAGCGATTATATTAATGATTGGCAGTACAGTGATAGCACTAAGCTTGCCAAAAGTAGTATCGCAGATAGACCAAGTAGCGATACTGATGGTACTCGTCGCAACTTTGTGACGTTAACTGAGCTGGCGAGTGCGCTAAAAAAATAGCCAATAGTGAACAGATATCGTGTCGGGATGGTCATTATGAAGCAGAAGTCAAGGGTCATATTTTCTAATGGTATGACTGATTTTTTTAATCTAATGTATTGATATATATGGAGATATTTAGCGTCAAGCCTATTTGAGAACTGGTGTAGCAATCTTTTGTATTGAGTACTATGTATAAAGTGTGTATGTTAATGAACAAAGGGCTATTTACCGCTATATTGTTTGCTCAGCACTATACAAATATGTCGCAGCCTTGCTTTTTATCATAACGATAGGCAAGACTCTGACGTTTTGTATATTTATCACACTGTGATTGGCGTGGGTTGACGGTAATGTATTATTACTAGGAGAGAAAAGATTATGGAAAATCAAGGAAACTTAACCCGTCGTGACGATAAAGTTTGGCTAAAAACGTATGAAGAACTTGGTCTGGAGTATGACATTGAATTGCCAGCCGACAATACGTCACTTATCGATATTTTCGAAAAAAGCTTCGCTGAAAATGCTGATAAAACTGCCTATATCTGCATGGGTTCATCGTTAAGCTTCCAAGAAGTAGATTTATACAGCCGTCAAATGGCCGCTTATCTACAGTCATTAGGATTGGTCAAAGGCGATAAAGTTGCGGTCATGATGCCCAACATTTTGCAGTTACCAATCTCTGTCATCGCTGTACTGCGTGCAGGCTTTACCTTAGTCAACGTCAACCCTCTGTACACTACCAGAGAGCTCGAGCATCAGTTGACTGATTCAGAAGCCAAAGTGCTAATCATGGTCGAAAACTTTGCCAAAACCTATCAAGACATCGGTCGCAATGTGGTCGATAAAGTCGTGATTACGGGTATGGGCGATTTGATGGGTACACTCAAGGGCTTTATGGTCAATACAGTCGTCCGCCATGTCAAAAAAATGGTACCAGACTATAGCATTTCTAATAGTGTTAGTTTCAAAAGTGCATTAAAGCAAGTCACGGCTAGTAAATATAAGCGCCCAACCAATATCACGCTTGATGATATCGCTGTCCTACAATATACCGGTGGTACGACAGGTGTGGCGAAAGGCGCGATGCTAACGCACAAAAACTTGGTGGCAAACTTAATTCAGTCTAATACCTTTTTGGGCACCGCTTTTGATGATTTCGATCAAAGAGGTGAGCAACCTGTGATTATGACGGCATTGCCGATGTATCATATTTTCTCATTCACCGTATGTGGTATGTTCGGTCTATATCGCGGTTGTGTTGTATTATTGGTACCAAATCCACGCGATCTTGATAGCTTGTTAAAAGCATATAAAGCGAATCCACCAGCGTTCTTCCCAGCGGTAAACACGTTGTTTAACGCACTTGCCAATAACGAAGAATTTATCGCGATGGATCATAGCAAGCTGCGTCAGTCGATGGGTGGTGGCATGGCGGTACTGAGCCCAACAGCCGAAAAATGGCGTCAAGTCACTGGTAATATTATCATTCAAGGTTATGGCTTGTCTGAAACATCACCAGTCGCGACCGCTAACCCTAGCAACAGCAAGACATTCACTGGCACTATTGGTGTCCCTATGCCAGCAACCGATGTGGCGATCTTAGATGATGCTGGTAATGAAGTGGCACTTGGTGAGCGCGGTGAGATTAGTGTTCGTGGCCCACAGGTCATGAAAGGCTACTGGAACCGTGAAGATGCTACTGCCGAAGTCATGACAGCAGATGGATTCTTCCGTACTGGTGATATCGGTATCATGGCTGACAATGGATATGTGACCATCGTTGATCGCAAAAAAAGATATGATTTTGGTTTCTGGTTTTAACGTTTATCCGAACGAAGTCGAAGAAGTCATGGCTGGCCATCCTAAGATTTTGGAATGTGGTGTCATTGGTATTGAAGACGAGAAAAGCGGTGAGATTCCTAAGATCTATGTTGTCCGTAACGATCCAAGTCTGACTACCGAAGAAGTTCTTGAGTACGGTAAAGAGAACTTAACAGGTTATAAGCGTCCTCGTCGTGTTGAGTTTATTGACGAGCTACCAAAATCGAACGTTGGTAAGATTTTGCGTAAAGATCTACGCGTACTCGAAGAAAAAAACCACGGTTAATTTGCTGATACACGCACCTAGATAGTTGTTTGATAGATGTGTGTATTAACCAAAGACACATGTGAAAGTGTCACTCGATTAGATACTGTAGTAACTAAAGTAGTAACCAAAAATGATAAGGCTGCAACCATGCTGTCTTATCATTTTTTGTCTTTATCGCTTTTGACATTTGCGGATCACAGCTACTATTAATAGAGAATATCTATTAAAACTGCTATAGTGCCCATCGACGTATTTTTGTTTTTGTCCAAAAAAAACCGTACTGGTTTTGCTTAAGACAACTAGTGAAATCATGGTAGTAAATATCGTTTTCGACTTGGTCGTGCTGAGTGGTAGTATTATTTATCATAGACCCAGTAACACACTTTAATTCGCAAAGCTTATGAATGACAAACCCGATCATACTTATCTATTTCTTATTCATAAGCTTCTGCTGTCAGCGATAATCATAAAAAAATGGTGTTTCCATTAGCATATTCAATGTCTTTAACAGTAACATTTAGGGAAAATTATGACGGATAATATTAATAAAAAAACGACAGATAATAGCGCTGCAACTGATGATAAAGCCAATACTACTAACGACGTTTATCAAAGTAATGCATTTCCTACTATGCCGACCATCGATAGTGATAGTCCGTGGCTGAGCGCTTATGAGCGCTATAGCATCGATGCTACTATTGAGATGCCAGAAGACAATACCTCTTTACTGGATGTGTTCGAGCGTAATTTTAGCCGTTATGGCCAAAAACCTGCCTATATCTGCATGGGCTCATCGATTACTTTTAAGCAATTAGATCTATATAGCCGACAGATTGCGAGCTATTTGCAGTCAATAGGACTGGTCGCAGGCGATAAAGTTGGGGTAATGATGCCCAACGTCTTGCAGTATCCAGTGGTTGCTTTGGGTATCATTCGTGCAGGGATGGTCTTGGTCAATGTAAACCCTCTATACACCAGCCGTGAGCTGTCACATCAGTTGCATGACAGTGGTGCGAAAGCGCTATTTATCGTTGAAAACTTTGCCAAGACGTATCAAGAGGCCGAAGACAAAGGTCAGGTAGAGCATGTAGTGGTGTGTACCATTGGTGATATGCTAGGTACGATTAAAGGAGCCGTGGTTAATCTTGTGGCTCGTCATGTTAAAAAGATGATTCCTGCTTATAGCATACCGAACAGCGTGAGCTTCAAGCATGCCTTAAATGCTGAATCAGCCAGTAAGTACCAACGACCTGAGTTGAACTTGAGTGATGTGGCCTTGCTACAATATACTGGTGGTACGACAGGAGTAGCGAAAGGTGCGATGCTGTCTCACGGCAATCTAGTCGCCAACATGTTACAGGTCAGCGCACTGATGAACAGTGCATTTGATGATGATATAGATGGTAGAGATGTGATTTTGACCGCACTGCCGCTATATCACGTATTCTCATTTATGGTCTGCGGTATGTGTAGTATGTATCAAGGCTATGCCTCGCTACTCATTCCGAATCCGCGCGATCTTGATGGGCTTATCAAAGAGATGGCCAAGTACAAGCCAGCGTTTATCCCTGCTGTGAATACCTTATTCAATGGCTTAGTACACAAAGATAACTTTGCTGATTTGGACTTTTCTAATCTAAAAGCGTCTATCGGCGGTGGTATGTCAGTATTGCCTAGCGTAGCCAAAGAGTGGCATAAAATCACTGGTCTGCCTATCGTTGAAGGTTATGGCCTATCTGAGACCTCACCTGTCGTAGCTTTTAATCCGATGACTATTGCGGAATTTACTGGAAAAATCGGTATTCCTGCGCCTAGTACCGATATCGTACTCATTGATGATGACGAAAATATAGTAGCGATGGGTGATCGCGGTGAAATCTGCGTCAAAGGTCCACAGGTCATGATTGGTTACCAGAATCGTCCGAAAGAAACCGCTGAATCCTTTACGGCTAGTGGTTACTTAAAAACGGGCGATATCGGCATTATGGACGAAAAAGGCTTTATCAAAATTGTTGACCGCAAAAAAAGACATGATTTTGGTGTCTGGTTTCAACGTTTATCCAAATGAAATCGAAGAAGCGATGAGTGAGCATCCAGCAGTCGTAGAATGCGGTGCTATTGGTGTACCGAACGATGATCGCGGCGAAGAGCCAAAGCTGTTTGTGGTCAAAAAAAGGCAACGTAACTGAAAAAGAGCTATTGGAATATGGCAAAAAAACAACTGACTGGCTATAAGCGCCCACGTCATATACAGTTCGTTGACGAATTACCAAAGTCGAACGTTGGCAAAATCCTACGTAAGGAATTGCGTAAGATGGAAGGGTTAGAATAGTTTATATCTGACATTCTGTTGATAACGGTGGCGTAATGGCAGGAGCGAATCTTGCTATTGCGCCGTTGTCACGTTAGGATATCTTAAGATTTTAGTCGACTACATGCCTATCAATGTGTTTGCTAACGACTGATAGGTATTTTTATGACACTGCTTTTATAACATTGTACTAGGAATTTTTATGCGTATTGACAATCGTGAGCTTGACCAACTTCGCTCGATCAGCTTTGAGCGCCATTATACGAAGCATGCTGAAGGGTCAGTATTGGTAAGTTTTGGCGATACCAAAGTACTATGTACTGCCAGTGTAGAGTCTGGTGTGCCGCGCTGGCTCAAAGGTAAAGGCAAAGGTTGGATCACAGCTGAGTATGGTATGTTGCCACGTGCGACCAACACGCGCAATCAGCGTGAAGCGGCTCGCGGTAAGCAGTCAGGTCGTACGCAAGAGATTCAGCGTTTGATCGGTCGTAGCTTGCGTGCCATGATTGATCTGAGTAAGCTTGGTGAAAACACCATCTATCTAGATTGCGATGTGCTGCAAGCGGATGGTGGTACTCGTACGGCTAGTATCACTGGTGCTGCAATTGCGCTTATCGATGCGCTAGAGAGTATCCAAAAGGCCAAGAAACTCAAAGCAGATCCGCTAATCGGATTGGTTGCTGCGGTTTCTGTTGGTATGAAAGATGGCGAAGCATATCTTGATCTAAACTATGAAGAAGACTCTAGCTGCGATACCGACTTGAACGTTGTGATGACCCAAAAAGGCGAGTACATTGAGCTGCAAGGTACTGCTGAAGAAAAGCCGTTCACTCGTGCTCAAGCAGATGCTATGCTGTCATTAGCTGAAAAAGGCATCGCTGAATTGATTAAAATGCAACAGACAGCGCTTGGTTGGTAGACTAGCGTTTAGATTCAACATACTGTCTTTGTTTTTGGTGTCAATAACTGCCTGTTAGCTTCTAATAGGCAGTTTTTTTAATAGAAAATATTCGTACATTACGTAATAGGTAACAACACATGCTCAAGCTGACTGATGATGGCGCCAAAATCACCTTACAAGGGCAAGCAAATGCTGCTGATAATGGCATGTTTTGGTTTGGTTCTGCATTATTGGTAGGGGCTGTCGCAGTCGCTATGGCGATGAGCTTGTTGCCTGAGCGTTTAGCTATCGGTGCGCTTGCGCTTCTTATTATCGGTAGTTTTGTGTTTAACAAAAAGCGTCAACAGCATAAGAAAGCCATGAGCGGTATGATTAGTAGCGGTACATTGTGGGTAAAGGCTGGCGAGTTGGTCCATGACAATCTAGGTAAGCGTGAGCATATTCATTTGACTGACGGTGATAAGATAACGCTGATTGGAGAGCAATTACAGATTGTCGATAGTAGTGATGTTCGCAAATATCGTATTACCGGTTTTGAGAGTGCTCAAGAAGCAAAAGCTGCGAAAGCTATCTTAGAAGGGCAAACGCTAACGAAACGCCATGTAAATATTAAAATGAAGAGTAATTAATATCATTTTTCAATTTCATACTTTATGAAAGCACAGCTATTATCTTCGTATTATCTAACCTCCTAACTCAAATGTCATTTTAAATTCCACTTAGCGCATCTCCCCAATATTGTCATTCATCAGTATATTTATACCGTCTATCACCTGACGCAAGCGAATAGTGCTTGCAGATTTGTGCGCAAATGGTTTATAAGTAGGATTATAAAATTTATCCTTCTTATTATTGATACTGTCATTGAGATCTAGTTGACAAGGAGTTAGTCATGCTGCGTTTGTCTATACCGTCAGTCGCCGCGTCGTGCGGTTTATTCCTATTTACCTGCGGCATGGTAGGGCAAGTCCATGCAGATAGTATGAGTATGCTTATCGCCCAAAAATCTATTCAATCAACGACGAATACATCCTATCGTTATCCTGAGGTACAGCGTTCAGCACCTAAAGTCTTATCAGCGTTTCTATCAGGTAACTATGACAATGTCGATAGCGAGTATCTACCGCTATTGAGCAATGCCGAGACGCAGAGTAGTATGGCAGCACGTGAGGTGGTCAGTACCGCCCGCAAAATGGCACTTAATGAGCGCACGATTATTCAAGGTGGCTGCTGGGACTATTTAAATGCGGTATTCAATCGGGCAGGGGTATCGCGTAATACCATACATAAAGGCACTTATGCGCAAGGGCCTATGCTAGTAGCAGCGAGATTGAAGCAGGTGACTGGCTCTATTATATCAATCATGGCTACAATGGCGTCGAGCATAGTGGACTGTTCGTCGGTTGGGTCGATGAGCGTGCCAAGCAGGCTTTGATACTGAGCTATGCTGGCGAAAATCGCCGTGAACCAGCTCGTTACCGCGTGTACGATTTAAGTAATGTTTATCAAATTATGCGTCCGAGCGTTTAGTGTTCGATATCTCCAGTTTGATAACACGACCTATAAATGAATAAAAAAGAGTCCGCAACTCATTGAAGTTACGGACGCTTTTATTTTGCATGTCTAATTGGTTTTCTTATGCTAAAACGGTTTTACCACGACGAGAATAACGATAATCACTAAGGCAAAGACCGGCACTTCATTAAACCAGCGCCAGAATTTATGCGTTTTATAATGTGGATTATCAATTAGCTTTTTACGATAAAAGCCGCAAGCGCCATGATAGCCTGACAGCAGCACTACTAATAGCAATTTAACATGTAGCCAGCCTTGGGTTTTATAGACATCCCAGCCCAGTCCTAACATCCATAGACCAAAAATCCATGTCGCTATCATCGATGGGGTCATGATACCGCGATATAGCTTGCGCTCCATAATGGCAAAGCGCTCATGGCTGATGCTATCGTCACTCATCGCATGATAGACAAACAGGCGCGGCAAATAGAATATCGCCGCAAACCAGCAGACCATCGAGATAATGTGCGCGGCTTTAATCCAGTTAAAATAATCTGCCATCATAGTTTCTCTTGCTTAACTTATATTTTTTTTAGCTTCGGCTTAATCTACCAACACAACTTGTGTTTGATGACCATTCATCGCATCCATTACAGGCAGTACTTTAGGTGCTCTTGGTGCGGCAAACTGTTTGGTAAGGCCAAGCTCACGCATGAGTCTGTCGTCGCCTGATTGGCTTGCGTTACCAGTGGTAAGAAGCTTGTCACCATAAAAGAATGAGTTGGCACCTGCCATAAAGGCTAATGCCTGCTCAGAATCTGACAGGCTTTCGCGGCCAGCAGATAAACGCACGTAGCTAGTCGGGCAGCAAATACGGGCGACAGCAATAGTACGAATCCATTCAAGTACAGACAGTTGACCTTCGGCCAGTACTTTGTCACCAATCGGTGTACCTGCAATAGGCACCAGTAAGTTGACTGGAATTGATTCAGGCGCTTTTGGCATTTTTAGCAGCTCAAGTACCCAATCGATGCGGTCATCACGGCTTTCGCCCATACCAACGATATTACCACTACAGACATTAATGCCAGAGTTACGCACGTTTTCTATCGTATCTAAACGCTCATCATAGCTACGCGTGCTAACGACTTGCTCATAGTAGCTACGCGAAGTATCTAAGTTATGGTTGTAGTAATCCAACCCTGCATCGGCCAACTGCGTTGCTTGATTGGTATCAAGCATACCCAATGTCATGCAAGTTTCAAGTCCCAATGCTTTTACTTCTTTGATCAGCTCAACCACATAAGGCATGTCTTTGGCACTTGGATGTTTCCACGCGGCACCCATGCAGAAGCGTGATGAGCCACTGTTTTTGGCACGTTTGGCCGCAGCGATGACTTTATCAACTTCTATACGCTTTTCTGCTTGTAGTTTGGTGGTGTCGCGATGATGACCTGACTGTGAGCAGTAGCCGCAATCTTCAGGGCAGTTGCCCGTTTTGATAGAGAGTAGCGTGCTGATTTGCACTTCATTGGCAGTGAAATGCTTTCTATGGATAGTCTGTGCTTGTAATAGCAAGTCCATTAGAGGTAAGTCAAACAGTTGCGCGATTTCTTCACGGCTATACATGGTAGCTACTTTATTATCAGTTTGAGTTGCGTCTGTGGCTAGACTGGCCAAAAAAATCACTGTTGATCGTATCTGGCTGAGTGGCTACATCAGTTGGCTGGGTGGCGTCAGGTTCGGAGATGCTAAGCAATCCTGCCATAAGGTAAGTCCTTTTATAAGAATTAGAGGGTATTAAATAAAACCAATGTTTTTATCTATTGTCATTTATAAGGTAACAAAAAAGGTTGCCGTATAGTATACCGCAACCTTTTTAGAAAATCAGAACACTGCTAGACAGTATGTATAATTGTCACAGTAGCGCATATAAATAGTAACTATACGTTTGGCTATCTAGTTCTATATCATCCATTCTACCAATGACTATCGCTCAGTGCATCATTCTTTTTATTTGCCAAGTTTGTGCTTGGCGATACCAACCCAATGCTCAGCAAGTTTCTGTGCTTTATAAGCGTAAGGTTTGGCTTTTTGAATATATGGTTTGCACTCTTCTGGGATAGCTGGAACGATATGCTTGGCAAGTTTGTTGAACCACATCATTAGGCTATAGTCACCTTCAATGCTCAAGTTACCTTCTTGTACAGCAGTCATAAAGGCAGGTAGGCTACCTTTGGTTAGCAGTCTAACGCCAGTCATAGAGTCTTTGAAAGTGATGGTCAAATCGGCTTCTTTTGCATGGCCGCTTTGTTGACTGAACTGTCCATTATCAAAGCTAAAAGAACGGGCAATATCAGACTCAGTACTAGCAAACTCAATCGTAACCTGACGATCAGCAAATAACGCTTTGACATCTTCGTTATCGCTATCAGCTAACATAGACAAACGATAACCGACGACAGCCAATAAAGCATCTAATGGATCAGATTTGATATCTAATACAGGAACAGTAAACATAGCAGAACTCCTAAAGAAATGAGGCATAAAAATAAAGCGTACTTTATACCAGTTTTTATGACAAATATATAACTGGATTATAAACTATCACAGGGTGCCAACTCTTTAGGAGTTAAGTAGAGAGCGTTAAGTATCTTGTAACATTCGATGTCACTGACGTAAGCAAGGTATTGATATAGACAAATAGAGGTATAAATAGGACAGTTTTAACGAAAACGTGGCTGATAGTTATCATCATAGACAGGAGTGTGTTCGATATAGCGTGCGGCTTCTAGCTCACGTTGCTGACTAACTGACTGACTTACGTCATCATAGCGCAATGCCCGATACAGTACCCAAGCTGCCAACGGTAACCAACTGATGCTCATAGCGATGATATAGCGATGCCATGATGATAGCTCCATCAACATAGGGCGACCGGCTAATATATTTTGAATCAACTCAACGGTGAACCAGTAAGCCATACCGCCAAACAGATATAGCAGTAGCCAACGATATGACGATACGGCAAGCGCCACTACTAAACTGGCTAGTAGTCCATAACCAAGCCATACCGCGCCGCTCCATGCCTCTACACCGATAAAAGAAAATATAGTCATTAACATCATTCATCTCGCTATTCATAAGGTGAATTCCAATAAGACTATTATGAGAGGTTATTGAGTAAAGCTGAAGAGGGTACAGGCGACTTTGCGACAACCGTTGACGTTTGGTTTTTTTGGCTTGTTTTGCGATATTTGATGGCTAGATGTTAGGCTAAGCGCCGTGATGAGTGGCGCTTATTTTGAGGAGTACGTAAATGGTTTTGCTAGTCTAGGAAGCGTTTGTTAGCTAGCAAACCAAGCCAAACTAGAAAACAGGACTGATAGTTTGCTAAATATTTAGCCTCGATTGGTACGGTTACCCCACCAAGATAATAGCGAAACTAGAATAGCACCGAGTAGCATAAGTCCTACTGTCGTTGACCACTGTGCGCCAGTAGGGTATTGCCACGGCATTACGTTATGGACAGCTTCAGTGTTGAGCGAGCCTAGCGCATCTACTTTCCATGGCCATACTTTTATTAGAGAGCCTGCAATAAAGCCAGTCAGCAATGCCAAGGTAGCCTGATAATAATGCGAGAGTAGCCACTTAAGTGCGCGCGTGAATAGCAATAGCCCAGTCGCCATACCCGCAATGACTGTGAAAATGGCACTCAGATTCATCGTATCGACTGCTTCTAATACTGCATCGTAAGCGCCTAGCAATAGCAAAATAAACGACCCTGATATTCCCGGTAGGATCATGGCACAAATAGCAATTGCCCCTGCAAAAAAACAGATACGGTAAGCTAGGCGTGGTCGTGAGTAACGGCATACTACTAATGACTACGGCGGCAATAAGTCCAGTCGCGAACAGTACGGCACGTCCTATATTCCAGCGCTTTATCTCACTGAGTAAGATAAATACCGTTGCAACGACCAGTCCAAAAAAAGAACGACCAAATAAGCAATGGTTGATTGTCCAATAAATGCTTAATGATACCGGCTAAGGTCGCAAAGCTAGTGGCAATACCCAGCAGCAAACACAATAGAAACGTCGCGTCTACTTGTCGCCAAATTGCCGCGAATCCTTTGATGCCACCTTCTTGTCGAAATATCGTCCAAAGATTGGGGCCGATACTACCAAGCGCGTTAATCAAGCGCTCGTAAATCCCTGCAATCAGCGCAATGGTGCCGCCAGAGACGCCAGGTACGATATCAGCTGCTCCCATGGCCATACCTCTGATATAGATACCTACCAGCTGCTTTGGGCTATCTGTATGTACAGGTACCGTATCTTGCTCTAATGGCGTTGGCGCTGACGGCTGAGTTGGCCGTGGAGGTTGTGGTGCCGTCATGGGCATTCCTTTATCATTTAAAAATAAGTGTTATCTGAAAGTAAGCATTAGCTAAAAATAAGTAGCATCTAAAAATGAGTAATAACTAAAACAGGCGTTAGCTAAACATCAGTCTGCATAGCAGATTTTATTAGTTATCATCACGTACTAAGGCATGTCTTTAATTCATTTAATAGTCGTTTAACTGAACTAAAAATGGTCAAACATCGTCAAATAGCTGGTTAATATACCAATACTATCTACGCTACTTTTATGTTTTAAGCCACGCACTAAAGCATAAAAGCCAGATTAATGACAAAACATTAACCTAGCTTATTGGATGGCATAAAGCGTTCTGTAATTACTCAGTAGGCGCTAGTGCTGGGTAGCCAAGAGCGTACAGAGTACCTTCAAGTCCTGTCACGTTGATAGCGGCATCAGCACGTGCTTGAACGATTGGTTTGGCATGATAGGCCACACCCAGATCGGCCAGTGCCATCATCGGTAAATCATTAGCACCGTCACCGACACAGACCACTTGTGACATCTCAATGCCTAAGCGCTCAGCAGTATGCTCAACGATAGCAGCTTTTTTTGGCACCATTGACAATAGGCCACTGTACATGACCAGTGACTTCACCTTCCTCGATATCTAGAGCGTTGGCATGTACTTCATCGATACCCAACTGCTCAGCGATATAACGGGCAAAATAAGTAAAGCCGCCTGAAACTAGCACCGTATGATAACCTAGCGCTTTTAGCGCACTGATCGTCGTGCGTGCACCAGTCGATAACGTTAAGCGACTACAGATATCATCCAGCACATCAGTAGAGGTGCCTTTTAGCAAGGCCACACGCTGAGCAAACGATTCATCAAAATCAATTTCACCGCGCATTGCGGCTTCAGTGATGCTTCAACTTCTTCGCCAATACCAGCAGTCTTTGCCAGCTCTACGATGACTTCTTGCTCAATCAAGGTTGAGTCCATATCAAAGCAGGCAAGCTTATGCGTCCGTAGCATATGACCGACAGATAGGATATGACAGTCCACGACATTTAGGTTATCGGCACTGTCGGCACTGCGTGTATTGTTATATTCTTCAGTTAGATCATGACGCAATCGAGCGGTCAGCTGATCATCAATAATGTGAGCGGCTGCGGTTTTTTTTGCCAGGGTGCATCAGCGTGTCAGTGACTGGTACTAGTAGATAACGGTAGACCTGAGTATGGGTAAAGGGTAGGCGCTGTGCGTCTGCCGCTGTAGGTTCTGTATCAGATACCGTGATATTGACGAAGCTAGCGTCAGTATCTTCGGCAACCGTTACTAGATGCCAGCTTGGCTGTTCATCGACCCACGACTGAACGTACTGATGAATATCTAACGCAGATACTTGAGTCGGCAGTACTACGATGAGCGCAAAAACAGGTAGCGACTGTAGCGCATCAAAGTCTTGCAAATTGGTATCTTCGGGTAATAATGCCGCAATAGAATCAACGGCTTGTTGCCATGCTTTGCTGTCTTTTGGTAACGAATAAGATGTATTTTTTTGGCATGGCTCAATTGTCCCTTGTATGCTCATATAAGATTAGGAATAATAACAGTTTTACTGGGCAGCGCCTATAGATGACGCGCAAAGTAACAATGATGCTAAAAAACAGATTTCATGGCGTAAGAAGCCATAGAAAATGCAGTAAAGTTATTATGATAAATTTATAAAGCGCTCACGCTATAAGGCTTATTATGGTGATATAGTAGATGAGATAAGCTGGCTTGTTTACCGACGGTGCTTTCTTATTAACGATGCTTTCGCAAAAGATT
>NZ_BAWH01000022.1 GCF_000586435.1 Psychrobacter sp. JCM 18901 | reverse complement strand
AAAAGCGCCCATGCTATCGATAGCATGCGCTTTTTGTATGGCAATATTGAGCAACAGTAGTAGCGAACAGCAGTATCGGAACTATTTATAATCTCGCTTATAAAATCTTGAAAAAAACCGATAGCGTCGAAGGGCGCGTGGCTTTGGCTTCAATGAGCCTAAGTAAATAGCAAACATCGTTAATAATGCGCCACTCCACTGTAAAGTGTTAATCGGCTTGTCCAGCCAGCTATAGTCAATGACAAGGGCTGCAATAGGTTCAGTCAATAATAGCAGTCCAGTCAGTGCCAGAGATAGTTTAGGAATAGAGTAGGCAATCAAGCCCCATGCCAAGCATTGCATCACTGTACCATAGATAAGTACCCAGCCAATCTCAGACCATGTATTGGGCAGGATATTACCTGTGTCAAATACAAACATCGGTATAATCATGGCTAAGACGCCGCCAATACTAATCAGCTGCATGAGCATAAATATAGGCGTCGGTTCAGTGTCATGCGTTTTTCGGATAAAGGTCATCGAAGCCGCTAACATGGCACCTGACACAATACCAGTGACAAAGCCCCAAGTCGCAGCGGTGTTATGTGCAAATTCAGGACTACCTATCATCGCCACGCCTGTCATGGCTAAAAACAAACTAATAAGCTGCACGATAGACTGACGCTCATTAAAATACAAAAACCCAATCGCAGCCAAGAAAAATATTTGCAGACTATTAAGCAGCGTCGAAATACCAGGCCCAACCGCATAAATACTCTCATGCCACAGCGCCAAATCTAATCCTAAAAACGCCCCTGATAGTAGCGCATAAAAAAAATGGCCCGTCTTGATTTGGGCATTCGCTGGCCCATTATCTTAGCCAATACCGCAAATACAATACCAGAAACAGCCAATCGCCAAAACGACATGGCCCAACCACCAATATCGACGTGAGCGACAATTAAGCTGCCCAATCCAAAAATGATACAACCAATGACTAAGCCAATAGGTGCAGATCGCGTTGAAGCAATAGCCATAATTTATCCTTATAACAGTATTTGAATAACAGCACTCTTATTATCATTGCATCATGTCAGAACTTATGTTGACATAGAGCCATATTGTCGTGGTTTTAAACGCAAAATGAAATGGCAAAACCACAATTTATTATGCTGAATGCAGATGCTATCGCTGTAAGGAAAATTATTGGGCACGTTAGACGCAAATAAATGACCAAAGTATCTGATATAGTTACGTTTTTCACAATAGGCTTATGATAATTGGGTAATAGTATTTATATCAAAATATTTGTATCAGGGCGACGATTCGTAGGAGTATGAAAGAGCATAATGTATGCAAGTGATATTTCTGTACGGAGAATATGTGTGTAACACTTTAAGCGACATTAACGCGGCAACACATGTATAGTAGATTGACGATATAATGTACTTAACGTCTGATTGGTTATACCAAACAATCTATATTATTTGTCTAGGTTTATTTATGCTTCAACGATTGCTATCAAAAAAACAGCCACATACATTGTCTGGCTTGCTACCAAAAATATCGCAATACATTGTCGTCGTGACGATGCTATCTAGCGCATTGTTTTTTTATGCCTAGCGCACACGCCGCCAGTTGTAAAATCCCAAAAAGTTATTATAAAAACGTTTCCTGCACAGCCAGTAGCAGTTACTTTTTGGCGATCAAGGATTTTGGTGCGCCAGTGGCTTTAATCGATAAAAAAGGCAAACGAGTCGTTGATTTATCGCGTTATCAAAAAGTCGATGCCGATAAACTGTCAGGTGGACTGTTGCCTGTACTGCGCAACAGTCGCGTCGGTTATCTCAATATGCAGGGCCGCGAAGTCGTGCCTGCCATGTACGATATATTGACAGAGAGTCAAGGATGGGCGCGGCCTGTATCGGATGGGCGTATCGTGGTAAAAAAAGAGGGTAACTATGGTGTGATTAACACAGCCAATAGTACCGTTGTCTCATTTTCTGCAGCGATTGATGATATTGATAATTATCGTAATGGGTTGGCGCGTGTACGCAAAGGCCGTGCAACCAGTTGGGTGGATAAAAACGGTAATGCAGCGAATGATCCAAATGCCCAGAACGACACTCAGGCAGTGAATAAATCTACTTCTTCTAACGAAAAACCTAGCGCAGCATCACAGTCTGCACCAGCGCGTTTTACGACACTTCAATCGCGTCAGCAAGATGGTAAATGGGGTTTCGTCGATGACAATAATGTCACGATGATTACGTATTCATTTGATGAAGTGCGTCCGTTTTCTGAGGAATATGCTGGCGTGCGTATCGGTGAAGAGTGGGGCTTTGTCAATTTAGGCGGTGAGCTGGTGATTCCTTTTCGCTTTGCTAATAATGGTGTGAACGCTAACGATAGCTATCAGGGCAAACCATCCTTCGTATTTATAGGTGGTAAGGCGTGGATTGGCAACCTAAAGAATGGGAATAAAATGTGTATTGATAAGGAAGGCG
Organism: Psychrobacter sp. JCM 18901; assembly: GCF_000586435.1. GTDB lineage: Bacteria > Pseudomonadota > Gammaproteobacteria > Pseudomonadales > Moraxellaceae > Psychrobacter. The sequence continues at coordinate 49,950 of NZ_BAWH01000022.1, read as the reverse complement.
CTGGCGTTGCTTGTGATTGATGCAATTGCTAGGGCGTGTCCTCGTTTTAAGAGTGGTGATAAAAATGAGATAAATCGCAGTCAAACAAGGAAAATAGCGCAGATAATATCGAGATATTAACCAGCTATTTGACACAATTTGGCAAGATTTATCTCATTTTTAACCCATTTAGATAGCTATCGATTGAATTGAGGACACGCCCTAGGATTAAATAGGCAATAAAAAAGAGTGTAAAACCTATGAGTTTTCGATAGGTTTTACACTCTTTTTTTGACATTGATGTTTTTAAAGCTAGTTGCTCGATAAATGATTACTGATTAAGTCAACCATATAAGGCTGATAATACTCTGGAATATCGTGTGCCATGCCTTCGATGAGATGGAACGTAGCATTAGGGATGGTCTTGGCAACGACTCGGCTGTGAGGCAGGCAGGAGTCCATCAGCGCTACCATGTAATACAATCGTCGGTGCTTTGACTTGCTTACTAAATCGGCTGATAGAGCCTGATGCCAAGATAGCATTGAGCTGCTGTACTGTACCAAGCGGGTGGAAGTTGCGCTGATAGCGAATCTTAGCGATTTCACGGACCATACGCACATTCACATGACCTGGTGTACCAACGGTCTTCATAAACCAAACACTATGACGCACGATATCACGCTCAGAGTGGCTCTCTGGACGATTGATAAGGGTATATAGCTGTTTGGGCTTTGGCGGCTTTAAAAACGCACGATTGGTCGTGGTAAACATAAGCGCCATTCGCTGCACTAAGCTTGGATAACGTGCCGCCACAATTTGTGCAATCATACCGCCCATCGAAGCCCCAAGCAGGTGTGTTTTACCAAGCTTTAGTGCTTTAATCAAACGCGCGGTGTCTTCAGCCATGTCCGTCAAGTTATAAGCAACCTGCGTGCTTTTATTAGACAGCCCTGTCTGTAGACGTACCATCATTTTAAGCTGGCTAATACGCGGCAAGCCTTCTATCTGCACTTTAGAAGACAAGCCGATATCTCGATTATCAAAACGAATCACAAAAAAAACCAGCATCGATAAAGCGCTTAATAAAATTGTCTGGCCAAAATATCATTTGTGAGCCTAGCCCCATAATCATCAGTAGCGGCGGATTATTAGGATTACCGCCAGCTTCGACACACAACTCAATACCATCACCGATGTCAATCATTGCTTGACGAAGGTGCTTACTCAAGTCAGAGTCGCGCCATTGATGCTCCCCAAACTTGCGCCACTCAGGAGTAGGGTAGTTATTCAGATGATCTTCTAGATTGTTATCTAGCGTTTCAGGCAATTTGGCACTATTGATGTCATTTGATTTTGTCATGAAGTGTCCTAATTAGAGGGTCATCTACTACAGCTCAAGCATCTCAAAATCAAGCTTACCGACACCGCACTCAGGGCAAGTCCAGTCATCAGGGATGTCTTCCCACTTAGTGCCAGGTGCGATACCTTCTTCTGGGCAGCCAAGCGCCTCATCATATATCCAGCCGCAGACAATACATTCATAACGTTTCATAAATAGTCCTATCGATCATTACCAGTATTACAGTTACAGCGTGCTATAAACGCTCATTTTTAATATTACAGCTATTATATTAGACTGCAAAAACGCACGTAGTTTAGCATATAACCGCAATTTTCATAGTTAAGTTTACACTTGTATATTGAGATGACTTTTCTTTTATCAAGTCAATCACATACGTTACCTTATTAACGCTTAATAACAAGACTGGACGCCAGCCCGCCACACGAAAACCAATTATGCTATAATAATCGCCGCTAAATTCACAGTAATGCTTAGCATTTATCGCTGATATATCATCCAGTTGTTGTCTTATCTAAACTAACTAAACCATCTAAATACATAAGCTAAGGGTCATCATGAGTACCAATGCCGCCGCCACATCCGCCACCAACAATGAGACGTCTCATGTGCTCAATACTGACCATCCGTTTTGGCAGATTATTCGCACAGTACCAGACTTTCCAAAAGCTGGCATTGATTTTTATGACATTACCCCGTTACTGCGCAGTCATATTGACGCTGTCATCGATGCGCTACTTGCCGCTTTGCCAGAAGGGCTTATGGACGAGGTAGATTGTCTGGGTGCAGTGGAAGCGCGTGGCTTTGTCTTTGCCAGTATGCTAGCAGGCCGTCTGGGCAAAGGCATGATCTTGCTACGTAAACCAGGTAAGCTGCCGCCACCAGTTGCCAACAAAGCCTATGCACTGGAATATGGTAAAGACACGCTTGAGATGCAAAATAATCTACCGCCTGAGCGCGTACTATTGGTCGATGACATCTTGGCAACTGGTGGCACGTTGACTACTGCTTACGAGCTGTGTCAATCGGCTGACCATACTGTGGTCGGCGCGTTAGTGTTATTGGACTTGGTTGACTTGCATGGCGAGTTCCCAGTACCTGTTTATACGGTACTAAAAGCTTAAAATGAATTACTATTCCTTTGACTACTAGACACTTTGGATAGTCGATATATAGTCGGTGAACTACTAAATCGCTACGGCGTTACCCTCCTTAGATGTATTATTTGTACAATCTGCAGTCGGCTGCCTTGTACCCATTTTAGAGTTCTTTGACTATAGTTAAACGATTCTCCAAATAAAAAGCGCCTGATACTATGTCAGGGCGCTTTTTTTGATACTGTACTGATGTTTTTTTAGTATTGTGTTGAGTAGGCTGTATTTATTGCACTTCGTCTTGTTCGTAGTCTTTACAAGACTGCTCTATCACCGTACGACCGACTGTCTTTGGGGTAGTGACTTTAAAGTCTTTTGTAGTCAATATTGGTTTTTCTGACTGCCATGACTTGGTTACTTTGCCTTCAGCATCGTAGTTAACAAAGGCTCGTCTATAGTAACTGGCGTCTTTACATGAAATGAGCAGTTGTTGCTCACTATGGTCAATATTGCTTTTTTCTTCCTTCTGGTCATCGGACTTGGTATCTTTATCTTTAGGATAGGTTCTAAGGATAGATACCGTGATATTTTCGACGTCTTTTTCATCTATGATACTGATGTCAGAGCTTTCAATAGAATCCAAATCTATACTAAAAATTGATCCAGAGCTGCTCTCGGACACCTCTACCCAGTTAACTGCCTGGGCGCTGATCGCTAAAGCACTGCCTGTCAATAATATTGATAGCCGTTTCATATAAGCCTTGCTTCTTGTCATTTGAAGTAGGTAATGATAGCCAACTTACTATTAGTAGGCAAATATCTTTTGTGCCAGCCCAGTATCCGTCGTGCTCTGTCGTGTGGCTATTATTGGCCGCGAATGGCTGCCAATGTCTTAGCCAGCTCGTCACGCGCTCCGATAAAACCATCAATACCCTTAGGTAATAAGTCTTGCGTAACCTTGTCTTGCTGATACGCAGCATTAAACTCTTCATGCGTTAAGCTTACCTGAGTCATCGCCTTCATATCCATCGACATACTCGGAGACAGTTGGCGAGTTACCTCGGTATCCATGGCTGCCAACTCATCAATGAGGTTGGGAGCTATCGTCAACAAGTCACAACCTGCCAATGCCAAAATTTGCTCGGTAGAGCGGAAACTGGCGCCCATTACTTGCGTCTGGTAACCGTGCTGTTTGTAATACTGGTAAATGAGCTTGACTGACTGTACGCCCATGTCATCAGAAGCCGGTACGTTTTGACGGCTTTGTTGGCGTTTTTGCCAATCTAGAATACGGCCAACGAAAGGTGATATCAGGGTCACGCCAGCATCTGCACAGGCAATCGCTTGGTGTTGTCCAAACAGTAGGGTCAGGTTACAGTGAATATTTTGAGTCTCAAGGTAGCGCGCCGCCTCAATACCTTGCCAAGTTGCCGCCATTTTGATCAATACTCGCTCTGAATCGACGCCTGCTTTTTGATAAGCATCCATAAAGGCCAGTGCCTTATCTATCGTCGCTTGAGTATCATAAGATAAGCGAGCGTCCACTTCAGTAGAGACTCGGCCTTCGATCAGCTCTAAAATATCGCAGCCAACCTGAATGGTCAGCGCATCGATCACGGCATCCACGTCACCATTATGACGACTCATGGTCTCTGACAACATGCCTTGATTATCAGGATGAATCAGAGCCTTGGTAATAAGGCTTGGGTTGGTGGTTGCATCGATAGGTTTTAAACGGGCAATAGCGGCAAGGTCACCAGTATCAGCAACAATCGTGGTCATAGTGCGTAGCTGTTGTAATGTGCTCATCAGGTATCCTTTTTTTTATTAATCACATGATGCTCCTCTTATATATAACAGGGTAGGGAGCTGAACTGGAACTGTAACACAGTTTTGGACAGGTGTTGCCTCATAGTTATGCTATGTGTCGCTGTTATCTGGCTCAGCTGTGCTAATATTAATAACAGTTGGTATATTTATACGCATTTACGCATGGGCACTGACCTTAGTTTTTGCTATAGTAGAGCCGGCTATGTATCAAGCTGCTGTATTTGGCAGTAAGGGCGTGTTGAACATTCAAATATTAGGGCTGCTGATCGCTAAAATTGCACCAAACTAGGCGCAAGCCGACGATAATGTCGAGACCTTAACTAGGCTTGTAACGACGTTTGGGGTGATTTTAGCATCAGCCTTTCAGGGCAGTACTATTTTCTGCCAATATATGGCGAAATTGTTTAACCTAGAATGACTAGGCGTCAAAAATTTCACTGCATATTGTCTAAAAAAATAGTCACTGCCAGCACCACATTTGAATGTTCAACACGCCCTAATATAGCATTAACGCCAAATGGCACTAGCAATATAAGGTGTTTTTGATAGACTGTTTTGAGGTTGATTTTGAATAGAGTTTCTATCATCAGTCTTAGTCTTTAACTAAAAACAGAAAACAGTCAGATTTGGCAATAGTGCTACTTAAGTAATAGCAATGTAATAACAATATTTAAATAATAGTAATATCTAACAGCGATAAAATCTAAAAAGGATGGGCGGTAATGAGCGAGCAGTCACCAGAGCAAACAATGGATAATCTAAATCAAACCACTACAGGCGCTAGCGATACCGCAACTGAAAAAGAGTTTTTAGACAATATTCGCCAAAATATTGACGCAGTAGACTGTGAGATCCAAACGTTAATCAACAACCGTGCAAAGCTGGCTCAGCAAGTAGCCATGGTAAAGAAAAACCATACCGCTGCTGATGACAATAGCAATCCTATCTTTTACCGCCCTGAGCGTGAAGCACAGGTGCTAAAAGCTGTCATGGAGCGTAATGCGGGTCCCATTGCTGATGAGAAAATGGCGCGTTTATTCCGTGAAATCATGTCAGTATGCTTGGATTTAGAAGCGCCGCAGCGTATTGCCTTCTTGGGCCCTGTCGGTACCTTTACGCATGCCGCTGCGCTCAAGCACTTTGGTAAAGCCGCTGATACTGTGCCAATGACAACCATTACTGATGTGTTCCGCGAAGTCGAAGCGGGTACAGCGATGTATGGCGTGGTCCCTGTCGAAAACTCTTCAGAAGGCGTAGTCAACCATACTCTAGATGGTTTCTTGTCTTCTACCTTGAAGATCATTGGCGAAGTTGAACTGCCAATTCATCAAAACTTCTTGGTTGCTGAGCATACTAAAATTGATGGCTTGAGCCGTATTTATTCGCATCAGCAGTCGCTTGCTCAGTGCCGTCATTGGCTAGATGTAAACTTCCCTAATGTCGAACGCGTTGCTGTATCGAGTAATGGTGAAGCTGCTCGCCGCCTTAAAAACGAATGGCATTCAGCTGCGATTGCAGGTGACGTCGCTGTTGCAGAGTATGGCTTGCATAAGCTTTATTCAAATATCGAAGACAATCCAAGCAATACCACGCGCTTCCTTATTATCGGTCATGAAGCGATTGCACCATCTGGCCAAGACAAAACCTCTATCGTCGTCTCAGCTCACGATAAAGCAGGCGCACTGATCGAAATCTTGAAACCTTTGTCATATCATGGCGTATCGATGACCAGTATTGAGACGCGTCCTGAGCGTCCTAACAAGTGGGCATACGTATTCTTTATCGATATGAATGGACACGTTAATGATCCAAACGTTAGCGCTGCCATCAATGATATCCGTCCATTGGTCAAAGATTTGCGCATATTAGGCTCATATCCAAAAGCTGTCCTATAGGCGACTACCTATAGATAACTATAGGCTTATTCACTGGTATTCATACATAATAGATGGGTCTTAGCTTTTGCAGATAGCATTAAAAAAGCATTTACAGATACTATCTAAGGATAAACCATGCAGACTACTCAATTGACCGCGTCAGATCTATCGCCGTTAACGCCAGCTTACGACAGTATTTTGACATTGGCACCTTATCAAACTGGTAAGCCAATTGAGGAGCTGACACGTGAGTATGGTGTTTCAGACGTGGTAAAGCTGGCTAGCAATGAGAATCCAATGGGATGCTCACCACGAGTGACGCTAGCAGTGACTGAGCAGCTAGGGCAGTTGTCGCGCTATCCTGATGGCAACGGTTACTATCTAAAGCAAGCGCTGTCTGATTTTAACGATGTCAATGCCAATCAAATTACCTTGGGTAATGGCTCTGATGATTTGCTCGATATTTTAGCACGTAGCTTTGTGGGTGCTGATGATGCCATCGTCTATAGCCAGTATGCTTTTGTGGTATATCCTATGCTAGCGAAGATGCAAGGTGCCACGGGCATTGAAGTGCCTGCTCAACGCTTCGGCCACAATCTAAAAGCCATGAGCCAAGCGGTACAAGATAATCCGAATACTAAAATCGTTTTTATTGCCAATCCGAACAATCCAACGGGTACGCAGCTAGAGCAAAAAGAGCTGCGCCAGTTCGTTGCCAGTGTACCAAGCTCAGTCTTGGTGGTACTAGATGAAGCTTATATCGAGTATAGTCCTGAGAGTAATAACCGCGCACTATTGGATGAGTTCGATAATGTCATTATTGTGCGCACTTTTTCTAAAGCTTATGGGCTGGCAGGTTTACGCGTCGGTTATGCTCTAAGCTCGGTGGCAGTGGCGGATTTATTGAATCGTATTCGTCAGCCATTTAATGTCAGCCGTATCGGTTTAGCTGCCGCTGCTGCTGCGCTTGCCGATCAAGACTTCATCGAAAAAAACTCGTCTGATAAATGATGAGCAAATGCGTTGGTTAGAAAAGCAGTTTGACGCGCTAGGATTGGGTTTTGTGAAGTCGCATGCCAATTTTATTATGGTCGAAGTGCAGGTTGAGATGGAAGATATAACTGCTGCTTCTATCCATCAGGCACTACTTGAACAAGGCGTTATTGTCCGTCCGTTGGATGCTTATGGATTGCCTAACTGGCTGCGTATCACAGTAGGTGTGGCTGAAGACAATCTGCGTTTGATTGATACTCTGCGTTCTATTTTGACTGAAGACTAAGCGCATCTATTAATATTTTTTAACTTAAAAACTGTGCTTAATTAGCCATTAAAATTTATAACACTAAGACTGGCTCTATCTATGTCTTAGTGTGTTCAACGAGAAAAGCCGTGAGTAGTCAGAAAAATAATAAACTTCAATCGTCCCTAAATACTACGCTACCTATATTTAAACAAGTTTGTGTGATTGGACTTGGGCTGATTGGTGCCAGTTTTGCGCAAGCCATCAAAGACAATGGCTTAAGCGCGCGTCTGGTAGCAGTCGATAGACATGCGCCAAGTATTACAGAAGCTATTGAGCATGGTCTGCTAGATGCAGGTAGTGCAGACGCACAGGACGTCATCGCTGGCAGTGATTTAATCATTATTGCAGTGCCAGTACAGGCAGTCCAAGCAGTGTTTGTTGATATCAAACAAGCGATGGATAACGGACAGCTTGCCAATGATTGCATCATGACAGATGTCTGTAGTACTAAGGTCAATATCATTGATGCCGCTAAAGCAGTGTTCGGCTCGCTGCCGATAGGATTAGTGCCAGCGCATCCAATTGCTGGGGCTGAAAATTCAGGGTATCATGCGCGCCGCGCCAGTTTATTTGTCAATCATAGCGTCATTATTTGCGAGCTACCGACAACCAGTGCAACTGCTATTGCAAAGTTGCGACTATTATGGGAATCAGTAGGCGCAAATGTTATGTCAATGGATGCTGAGCACCATGACCGCATATTAGCGCACACCAGCCATTTGCCACACCTGCTTGCCTTCAACCTGGTTGAGCAATTGGCAAGCCATGATGATAATTTAGATATGTTTCGTTATGCCGCTGGTGGTTTCCGCGATTTTACGCGTATCGCCGCCAGTGACCCTAAAATGTGGCATGATATATTTTTTTGCCAACCAAAGCGCGATTGTCAGCGCTCTTGATGAGTATGGTGTCTATTTACAGACGATGCGCCAGCTTATCATTGATCAAGATTCAACTGCCTGATGGGACTTTTGGGCCGCGCGCAAGCCGCACGGCGACATTTCGGCCATATGTTAGCCAGCACCCCTTATACGGATACTTCTGCTATGTCAGCTTCTTATAATATTACCCCTAGCAATACTGTTTCTGGCACCATTGCGATCCCTGGTGACAAATCTATCTCGCATCGCAGCATTATGCTCGGCAGTCTTGCCACAGGCGTGACAAATGTGACTGGGTTTTTGGAAGGGAGGATGCGTTAGCGACGCTACAAGCATTCCGCGATATGGGTGTGACTATCGAAGGCCCTGATAATGGCAGTTTGACCATTCATGGTGTCGGTATGAATGGTTTAAAGCCTAGCAAAACCCCACTGTATATGGGTAACTCTGGTACCAGTATGCGTCTGCTATCTGGTATCTTGGCAGCACAATCATTTGATAGCGTGCTGACAGGTGATACTAGCTTGAATAAACGCCCGATGGAGCGCGTGGCGGCACCGTTACGGTCTATGGGAGCTGTGATTCAGAGTACTGGGCATAGTGGTACTGCGCCGCTGAGTATCACTGGTCGTGATACAGCTGGCAAGCCATTACAAGGCACTGAGTATGATATGCCAGTTGCTTCAGCTCAGGTGAAATCTTGCTTGCTACTAGCAGGCCTATGGGCCGAGGGTACGACAACGGTCACACAGCCTGAGATCAGCCGTGACCATACGGAGCGTATGCTATCGGCCTTTGGTTATCCGGTGACCGTAGAAGGCAATCGCATTAGTGTCACTGGCGGCGGCACACTAACAGGCGGCGATATCGCGGTTCCTGCCGATATCTCATCTGCAGCGTTTTTTATGGTGGCAGCGGCCATCAGTCAAAATAGTGAGCTGACCTTGACCCAAGTAGGTATCAACCCTACGCGTACTGGCATTATTGATATTCTAAAATTAATGAATGCAGATATTAGCCTAAGCAATGAAACACATGTTGGCGGCGAGCCAGTTGCTGATATTACGATTCGCAGCTCAAATTTGGTCGGTATTGAGATACCAGAGCATCTTGTACCATTGGCGATCGATGAATTTCCTGTATTATTTGTTGCAGCTAGCTGTGCACAAGGTCGTACGGTATTGACTGGTGCCAAAGAGCTGCGTGTCAAAGAATCAGACCGTATCGCTGTGATGGCAGAAGGGCTACACACACTTGGTATTGATTGTACTGTAACTGATGATGGTCTCATTATCGAAGGCAAAGGCGTTGGTACCGAAAACGGTGAAGTAAACAATAGCCAGCCTGTCTTTGGTGGCGGTCATATTGTCTCGCATCATGATCACCGTATTGCAATGAGCTTCTCTGTTGCCAGTCTGCGTGCATCCCAGAAAATTACCATTGAAGGGGTTGAAACGGTCAATACTAGCTTCCCAGGATTTGCTGAACTTGCCAACCAAATCGGTATGTCTATCCAAGTGGATACTGGTGCTGAGTAAGTCGCTAAGCTACTATTAACTCTTAAAGATTTAATCTAACATCGTTAGCAATGTACTCATGTCACTATTGGCGTGAGTACATTGCTTTTTACCTTATAATCTCACTGTAGTAACCCTGCACTCTCACTATTCGATTGACAATAATAATTAGAATTAGGTGAGAGCGCGCTTTGCTCTAAAAAGTTGTCCTATATTATGACTACCCAAAATGTCATCAAAAAACCCGTTGCCCCAATCATCACAACCAGACGCGGCATTATTACTGCGCTTATCGCGTTCTTTATTTGGGGCGGATTTCCGCTATACTTCAAGCAGTTATCTGATTATGATGCGACGGAGATCATTGGTCACCGTATCGTTTGGACGTTTTGTTGCCTATTGATTGTATTAGTGGCTACCAAACGCTGGGGGTGGATAGAAACACTCAAGCAAAACCCAAGATGGATTGCACTATCTCTATTGTCCAGTGTGATTATCGCAACCAACTGGCTGACTTATGTATGGGCGGTCAATCAAGACCGTATCCTTGAGGCCAGTTTGGGCTATTTTATTGGGCCATTGGTTGGCGTTGCACTATCCATGATTTTATTCAAAGAGCGTTTGCGTCCTTTGCAATGGGTAGCCATTGGCTTTGCATTATTTTCTGTGGTCATTCAAGTGGTGATGCTTGGCAGTCTGCCGTGGATATCGTTGATTTTGGCGTTCAGTTTTAGTACTTACGGGACGATTCAACGACAAACGCCATTGACTGCTGTCGATGCCATGTTTGTCGAGACTGCGATGTTGGTGCCGTTATGTCTGTGGTGGTTTTGGCAGTCTGATGTGGCAAGTCATCAACTGAGCTTTTGGTTTAGCTCAAATATTTGGCTGCTGATGATCGCAGGTCCGATTACGCTAATACCGCTTTTATTATTCAATAAATCTACCAAGCTCGTTGCATACAGTATTCTTAGCTTTATGAACTATCTGACGCCGACCTTCATTTTCTTTTTGGCGGTGTTCTATTATAAAGAACCATTCGATTTACAACGTTTGGCAGTATTTGGTTTGATTTGGTTAGGTCTGCTATTATTCAGCATCGACCTGTGGCGCCATCGTCCAAGTAAAGTGTTAAAAGCGGCGCGCCTACGTGAAGAAGCGCTAAAATCAGTTAAGTAAACACTAAAAACACGAAAAAAATTAGCAAACAAGGATGACAGGATGTTTCATACTCAGTCTGACGTGGTATTTATAAAAGGTCTAAAAGTTGAGGCGGTCATCGGTGTGTTTGATTGGGAGCGAGCCATTACTCAGCCATTACTCATTGATATTGCGCTTGAAACGGACATTAGCCGTGCTGCTGTGTCAGATGATGTCAGCGATGCCTGAGTTATAAAGAAGTCTGCGATGATGTGAGCGAGTGGTGCAAAGAGATTCAAGCAAAGCTGCTTGAGCATTTAGCTGGTCAAATCTCTGATAAGATATTTGCAAAATATGACTGTCAAAAAAATAACGTTGAGCATTGCTAAGCCTACCGCTATTGCCCAAGCTGATGCGGTAGGGGTGCAAATAACGCGCTATGCGCCAGCATCAACCAACGAGCCAGCTACTAAAGAAGCTGCCAAAGAAGTTAACGTCAGCCAAGCTGATGATGCATAAAACGTCAGTGGATTTGAATGTGGCAACGTTAAAACGATGCGCACCTGAGATGGTGCAAGCACGGCCTGTGGTAGAGCTAGTGTTAGCGCTAGGCAGTAACTATCAAGCCGACAAGTATCTCCCGCTTGCTCGGCAGCGCTTGGCAGCGCTAGGTGAGGTGCGATTGTCTACGGCTTTCCAAAATCCTGATTTTACTGCGACTACCCAATTACCAAAGCCTGATTATACCAATCAGTGTGTACATCTAACATTGATCACACCGATAAGCCTGCAGCAACTACAGCAAACCTTCAAAACGCTTGAAGGAGATTGTCATAGATGTCGACAGACTAAGCCGAATCAAGTACGGCGAGTGACAATGGACATTGATATTTTGATGATTAAATTGGCTAATATAGAAAATAGCCTAAGCAAAGATTCGATATTTAAATCAATGTCTGATTGGATAGTAATGGCAGATCGTTATCCGTTTAAAGCGCATGAGGAAGCGGGAGTTAAAGAATTGATTTTAACCAAGCTATAGTTTGGCTAATAAGTAGCCGTATCTTAATCGCCATTGTATCTTGTTATCTGAAACCATCGCTGTTCAGTACTCACTCTGCCTCAACCCATCAGTTCCTAGACAAAAATCTAATAAAAACTATGCGATTATCTAAGCAGTTGTTAGTATAAGTGACGATGTAATCTTCAAGATACTACTACCTATGCAAAAACCAATGAACTTTTTGAATAGAAAAATAATCAAGAGTTTAGTAGCAATAATCATTATATCTACTTTACCTGCCTGCGATAAAACGCCTTCCGAGCATCTTCAATCTCTTACCGAAGACAAATACCCTGTGGCAAATATGCCAGACGAGCCGTTAGAAACCCCACTTGAGATTAACATTGAACCTAAGCGCCTTGCGATGACCAGCTCATGGAGTGCAGGAGTAAAAGACGATGGTACGCTTTGGACATGGGGTACAGACGGTTTATTGCGTGATACTAAGACAGGACAAGATCCAACGCCTAGGCAAGTCGAGGGTGTCAATGATGCGGTGGCTGTGTCAGGTGCTGGTCATATGTTACTACTACGAAAAGATGGCACAGTGTGGGGTTGGGGTAGTAACTCTCATGGAGAGATAGACCCTAGTGATGGTGACATCTTTATTGAAGAATTGAGACAGATTAAAGGGATTGAGAATGTTGTAGATATCGCTGCTGGTGAAATGGACTCCATATTCTTAACTAATAACGGTGAAGTCTATGTATTAGGCAGTAATGAAGGTGGTTGGGTTAATGAAATCCCAAAGCAACTTATTATCCCAACTAAAGTTCCTAATCTTTCAGATATAATCCGTATTGAATTTAGAAATGGAGTTCTATTAGCGTTAGATAAAAAAGGCGAGTTGTACTCTACAGGAAAATCAGAACGTGCGTTAGGACGTCTTCTCTATCAATCACAAGAACCTGAAATAGAATATCATCCTGCTGCTAAAGTCGCATTACCTAAAAAAACTATCGATTTCTCAGTAACCTCTACAAGCGCAATGGCAGTTCTTGAAGATGGAAGCGTATGGAACTGGGGAAGCAACAGCTCTGATAACCTAGCCTTATCAGATTCTGAAGATATTAAAATGCCAGAAAAAAAATCCATATTTACATAAGGTTGTAAATATTGGAATACATGCTGCTGTAACTTCTCAAGGTGACTTATATACTTGGAGTAAATACGGGTTTGGGAAGAATAAAAACTCTATTTCAGCGTATACATATAATAAACCTTTTTTTTAATAATGCAAAATATTGATCCAGACCAAATAGTTTATGGGTACTTATCATATGCTGTGGTCACAAATGATGGCAATGTCTGGTTTTGGAATTGGAATGAAAATGGGCAACGCGGCACGGGTGAAATTGTAGAAAGCATGGAAAAAGATTATGTATTAACCACCGAAAAATCACTATTTACGTTAAATTAAACTTCTTAATTATCAGGAAACTTACTATGTCACAGTCCATCAAAGATATCTTTTATCATGCGCTACTAACTCGTGCTGCTTATGAAGACATGGATGAAAATAGTGATAGTAGCTGTTCAAACTAAAAATAAGAGAATCTATGTCTTTTCAAAACCTTACTATGCATAAGTATTCGTCCACACTCTCTGTAGTGGCTTTGATATTATCTTTGACAATGCTGATTGCCTGCGATAAAACGCCTTCCGAACATATCAAGACATTGACCGCAGACAAATATCCTGTGGCAAATATGCCAGATGAGCCGTTAGAAACTCCGCTTGAGATAAATATTGAGCCCAAGCGCTTAGCCATGACCAACTCATGGAGCGCAGGAGTCAAGGACGATGGTACGCTTTGGACATGGGGTACAGATGGTCTACTGCGCGAGACTAAGACAGGACAAGACCCAACGCCTAGGCAAGTCGAGGGTGTGAATGATGCGGTAGCAGTTTCAGGCGGTGGTGGACATATGTTACTGCTACGTAAAGATGGCACAGTGTGGGGCTGGGGCAGCAACAGATATGGAGAGATAGACCCTAATGATGACGACACCTTTATTGAGGAGTTGAGGCAGATTAAAGGGATTAAGAGTTTGGTATACATTCATGCAGGTCAGCAAGCTTCTATATTTGTTGATAGCGAAGGAAAAGTGTTTTTTTTAGGGAACAACGAAACAGGTGTTGTTAACGGTAATATTCAGAAAAAAATTTAATTCGCCTGTGCTTGTCGAAGGTTTTGAATACATTGTCAAAGCCGAAGGTAGTGCAGGTGCTATCGTCGCTCTGAATGAGGATGGATCAATTGTTTCATCATCTTCAACATTAGATTCATTAGGTAATCCAAATGCTAAGAAAACCACTATTAGCAATGGAAAAATTTATTATTCACCAGTCATTGTTTCTCTTCCAAAACAGGCAGTTGATTTTACTAAAGGGTACGCAAATTTTGCTTTATTAGAAGATGGTAGTGTTTGGAGTTGGCGTTCGCATGAATGGTCTGCTCAGAAAGAATCTAAAGAAATTTTTATTAAGTCACCAAAAAAAAGTAGAAGGTCTATCAAAGGTTGTCAGATTAAATAGTATATCGGCTAATACTATCAATGGTGACCTTTATACGTGGGGTAATTACGTGTATTCATCTAGATCTAGTTCAACCAAAGACTATATTCAAAGACCTATACGGATTGCTCAGGATATAAAAGTTGACCAATATGGAACTGGAGGCTTTGCTGATTATTCTTTTATAGATGATAAAGGCAATGCTTGGATGTGGGGCGATAAAATCGACAGAGGGCAATGGGGGACAGGAAAAATAACTGAAGATTATATGCCGAAAGAATTCGTACTGAGTCTACACGAATCATTATTCAATACTCATGCTAATAAATAATTAATAACTCTAAAACTAAAGGGAAAATATTATGTCACAGTCAATGAAAGACATCTTTTATCACGCGCTACTAGCTCGTGCTGTCTACTCTGAGATGAAAAGCAACGACTCGCAAGATTGACATTTTCTAGAGAGTTAAGCAGGATTGATAGAATCTACCATGTATGCGGACATGGTAGATTCTATCCAATCCTGATTTAATTTCATTGTTTCTTCACTAAAATCTATATAAGCATTTGTTATCAGTCTATACGGCAATAGTACTGCCTACATTTAACGACTGTCTTAGCGATTTTTCTCATTATCTACGTCATTGATATCAGCACGACCAATCACATCTAAGTCCTCTAGACACAGCTTATCGTATTTTTTTCTTGCAGAAGCTAGGGTCGATATCGCACATTGCTGACTGCAATTGATCGAGACGATTTTCTGATTGCTGAATGTGCTCAAGCATTTTAGCAAATGCTTCTGCGACAGGGTCTTGCGAATAGGGATCGATACCATAAGCGCGGAAGGTATTGGTACGTTTCGCGGTAGGGGTGGTATCAGCTGTTTGATCTTCGCTGCTGTCACCTGCTTTCGCAATTTTCTCTTGCTGCTTGGCATCTTGTACCTTAGTCGTAAGCGGGTTGCCTTTTTCATCATGATAATCTGAGATCATACGAGCCGCACTACCGACCATCGTTGCACCTGCTGGTACCGGTTTGACCACCACTGCATTTGAGCCAATTTTGGCATTTTTACCGACAGTGAATGGCCCCAGTACTTTGGCCCCAGCGCCGACTGTTACACCATCTTCTAGTGTTGGATGTCGCTTGCCATTGTTCCAAGACACCCCGCCTAAAGTGACACCGTGGTATAAGGTCACATCGTTCCCAATCTCAGCGGTCTCACCGATAACGACACCGACACCGTGATCGATAAAAAAAGCGCTTACCAATCTTGGCAGCAGGGTGAATCTCGATACCGGTAATAATACGTGAGCCGTATGAGATGACGCGAGCGGCTAGTTTCTGTTCATTGTTCCAAAGGCAGTGTGCACCGCGATGCAAAACAAGCGCATGTATGCCCGGATAAGTTAGGATCACTTCCAGACTATTACGCGCTGCAGGGTCTCGGGTGAATACTGCATCAATATCTTCTTTCAAATCATTCTTGATAGTAACAAGTGATTTGAATAATTTGGATGGCAATGACATAAAGCGTCCTATCTATTCGTCGGTAGAGTGTCGTTGCGAAAACAGCGATGCCTCTAATCTGTGGTCATAAAGTTCGGATAATCAGGAATATATATTTTCGCTAAGCTTCTGCAAGTTATAACAGCTTTATACCGCAAAATATAGTAAAAAGCTGTCAAATAAAGGCAAGCTGATAAACAATGGCTTGTTTTAGTCTTTTGATAGTTTTGCAATCAAAGCGCTTAATAGCTGATACTCTTTTTGATCAAGCTGTAGGCGTGACCCAAGTCTAGACAAGCGTGATGGCAATGACTTTAAATGTTCGCTATTTGCCAGACCACGCTGCACCATAAGGTCAGTGGTGCGCTGAGTGAGCTGTTGCAGCTGCTGCTGATTAATAGCAGGCTCATCCCATTGCTGACGCAAATTCACATTGATTGTCGATTGAGCGTCTGTGCTTGTATCCGAATCTAAATTATCAGCTGTCTGAGTATGCGTTTGAGCATAAGCAAAAATAAAGCTGGCGATGACTTGCACCGCTGATGCGACATTTAGCACAGGGTAAACAGGATTGGCGTCAATTTGAATATGATAATCGGCATAAGCCAATTCTTCATTGGTCAATCCACGGTCTTCACGTCCAAACAGTATAGCAATATTTGGTTTGTTAGAAGTCGCAGCAGATGAGGTATCAGCATTACTATCGTCTACACTTAGAGCTGCCTGTGCATCGATAAAGTCGAACATAATCTTAGCGGCTTGCGTAGGTGTCACGACAGGGCGAGGTAAGTGACGGCTACGACTGCTAGCGGCAAACACCAACTGACAGCCAGAGATAGCAGACTCTAAAGTAGGTGCAATCAAAGCTGACGATAATAGTTCACTGCCACCCGCTGCATGAGACACACTGGTTTCGTCAATCGGTAATTTGGGATCGACCACCGTTAAGTGAGACAAGCCCATGGTATACATCGCACGGGCAGCCGAACCAATATTGGCAGGCAAAGTTGTATTGACCATGACTACTTGCAAGCAATCAAGGTAGTCGTTCACTGTGCGTGATGATATTGCTAATGAAGCGTCGTTACTCATTATTGTCCCAGTCTCTGATTGATTTCTTGTTCAGCACGGTGTAATGCAATGGCAATATCTTCGATCAGGACGGCTTGCTCATTGATACGGCGCTCACGGCAGTATTCTTGTAACTGGCTGCTAAGACGGACTAATTGAGTCGTACCTAAGTTGGCGCTGGCACCTTTTAGAGCATGAGCAGTTTCAAAGCCATTGGCGTTATCGTCTTTTTGATGAGCAATTCGCAGCGCTGCAACTCTTTGCTTACTATCAGCAAAATATACTTGTATCAAATCAACAAAGTCTTCTTCGAGCAGGTCACGCATGTCCTCGAACTGTTCATGATTGATAATTTCTTCATCAGTTTGTCCGAGCATATTATTATTTGTAGTGTCATCCATGGTGGTTGTCCAATTTATAAAAGTTAAAGCAATAAGATTACTATAATGAATTTTTAAAACGTAATGTACGTCTTAGCTGTAATGGAAATGTAAGTTCTCTTCACTGACCAAAGTCTTTAATGTCTGCAAGTTGTCGTCATTTGGGTAAACGCGCCAGTGCTCAGACAGCCCGACATTTGCGATGCCATAGACTTCATAAATGCTTAGTCCAAGTGGCAGACAATTATCATTGATAGAAGCGTCAGTATTACTCAGGGCATTATTGGCATAACTGGCTGACATACCGTTTTGATTGGCCGCGTCATGGTTCATGTCGCTCTCTAATGCCAATAAATCATTACCGTTCTCATCATACAAGCTGCCACCCATTGCAGGGTCGTAGACGTTACTACCGCTGCCACCTTGCTCGTCTTGCTCTTGGTTATAAGCCAGACGCGGCTCAGGAATAATGTCAGCTTGGGCTGATTTAAGTAGTGGTTGTAGACGTGTGAGCAAATTAATATCACTACCGTGAACTTTGATACTGATTTTTTTGAGCCAACGTAGTCTGGCATCTACCATGCTCATGGCACTATCAAGACGTGCAAATAAGCGCCCATCACGCTCACGGATGCTGCCTTTGATGATGACGACTTCATCGATTTTCAACTGCTCTTTGACACGATTAAAACGCTCAGCATAGCAGCTGACCTCGAGTCTCGATGTACCATCATCTAAAGTAATCACGTTGCGATTACCAAAGTTGGCAATATCTATGATAAGCCTGAAAAATAGCAGCTGCCGTTATAACCAGTATCGGTTAACTTGTCGAGACGCGCACCAGAGGTATAGCGTTTCAACTCATCCAAATACTCATTGATTGGATGTCCCGTTAAGTACAGTCCCAAGGTGTTCTTTTCCGCTTTTAGACGGTGCTTGTCACCCCAGATGAGTTCTGGCGTCATCACTAACGGCGGCGCTGCGACCACACCGTCCATTTCACCAAACAAATCCATCATACCGATTTCGCGGTTTTGACGGTCTTGCTCAGCGGCCTGCACTGCGCTTGGCAATTGACTCATCAAGGCACCGCGAATCTCGTAAGCTTCATCGGCTGGTAAATCAGGTCGTAGCGTGGCGGCAAAGTCATCAAAACAGCCAGCACTGACCAACGCTTCAAGTGTGCGTTTATTGACTTTTTTGATATCCACACGGCGACAGAAGTCATACAAGTCCTTAAAAGGACCATCCGTGCGACGTGCATCTACGATAGACTCTACCGCGCCTTCACCCACGCCTTTAATTGCGCCAAGACCATAGATGATATTAGTCGGAGTATCGGCAACGAAATGCCACTCACTGCGATTGACTGAAGGATTGACTACGGTCAACCCAAAGTTTTCACGGCAATCATTGATAAAGAACACGACATTGTCGGTGTTGTTCATATCAGAAGTTAAGACCGCTGCCATAAATTCGGCAGGGTAGTATTGTTTTAGATAGGCTGTTTGATAAGCCAATACCCCGTAAGCCGCAGAATGAGAGCGGTTAAAACCGTAACCTGCGAACTTTTCCATCAAGTCAAATACACCGCCTGACGTGACCTCATCGATACCTTGTGAGGTGGCACCAGTGACAAAAATATCGCGCTGCTTTGCCATCTCTTCAGGTTTCTTTTTACCCATCGCACGGCGTAGCATATCAGCACCGCCCAAACTATAGCCTGCCATCACCTGCGAGATTTGCATTACCTGTTCTTGATAGACAATAACGCCATTAGTGTTTTCTAAAATCGGCTCAAGATTGGGATGGTCATAAATGACTTCCTCGCGACCATGCTTACGGTCGATATACATCTCTACCATGCCTGCATCGAGTGGGCCGGGACGATACAGCGCACACATGGCGATGACATCTTCGATATTGGTCGGTTGCAGTTTAGCCAGATATTTTTTCATGCCCGTACTTTCTAGCTGAAAGACCGCCGTGGTTTTGGCATCTTGCAGCAGCTTATAGGCTTTGCTGTCATCTAACGGCAAATCTTCTAAAACTAAGGCAGGTACGTTTTCTTTTGCACGGCGCAAATTGATATTTTCAACCGCCGCGTTGATGACGGTTAAGTTACGTAAACCCAAAAAGTCAAACTTCACCAAACCAACAGCTTCTACATCGTCTTTATCAAACTGGCTGACACGGTGACCTTCATCATCACAGTAAATGGCGCTAAAGTCAGTGATCTTGTGCGGAGCAATCAATACACCACCAGCATGTTTACCGACATTTCGGCAGACGCCTTCCAGCTTAATCGCCATCTCCCAAATCTCAATGGCATCTTCATAATCCATATTATCGGGATTAGAGATCAAGTCTTTGAGCTGTGGCTCTTGCTCAAGCGCTTGGCTCAGTGTGATGCCAGGCGTTTTTGGAATCAGCTTGGATATTTTATTGGCTAAAAAGTACGATTTGCTTTGTACGCGTGCCACATCACGCACAACCGCTTTTGCGGCCATAGTACCAAAGGTAATAATCTGCGATACGGCATCACGACCATAGGTTTGCGCGACATAATCAATGACGCGGTCACGACCTTCGATACAAAAGTCGATATCGAAATCGGGCATCGATACACGCTCAGGGTTCAAGAAGCGCTCGAACAGTAGATCGTAATGAATCGGGTCAAGGTCGGTAATGTTTAATGCGTATGCGACCAACGAACCTGCACCAGAACCACGTCCAGGGCCTACTGGGACGCCATTGGCTTTTGCCCAACGGATAAAGTCCATGACGATTAGGAAGTAACCGGGGAAGCCCATGGATAGAATAATATCTAACTCATATGCGAGGCGTTCATCGTATCTCTGACGGAAGTCGTTCCAATTATCCGTACGTGCTTCGACAGGAAACAGCTTATCTAAGCGCTGCTCAAGACCGCGTTGTGACTCGGCACGGAAAAACGATTCAATCGTCTCGCCTTCAGGCACAGGAAAATCAGGTAGGACGTTAATACCAAGCGTTAAGGTGACATTGCAGCGTGTAGCGAGGCGCAAGGTATTGTCAATGACCTGCGGAATATCAGCAAATAATTGCTCCATCTGAGCTTGTGTTTTTAGATACTGCTCATCCGAGTAAGTCTGCGGACGGTTTGGGTCAGCAAGAACATAAGAGCCTGCAATACAAACGCGGGCTTCATGAGCATCAAAATCATCCTGCTCTAAGAAACGCACGTCATTATGCGCAATGATAGGGATGTTGTGTTTGGCACCTGAATGGATGGCTGCTCTAATAAAAGCATCTTCGCCTGAACGATTGGTACGCTTGATCGCAAAGTATAAACGATCATCAAATTTTGCCTGCCATTCAGTAAGTAGTTCATCGGCTTTTTCTGGCATCGAGCGACCAATGCTTGACCCACGTCTGACTTTTCGGTGAGCAGTACAATCACACCTGCTGCATGCTCTAAGATATGACTGCGCTTGATAACTGGCGTGCCATGATTGACAGGATCAGCGCGACCTTCGGTAAATCCAAGCGATACAATACGGGTAATGTTTTGATACCCTTCGTTATTCATCGCAAGTAGGGTGAGGCGTGTGTCTTCATTATCCATGATGACTTCACTGCCAATGATAGGCTTGATACCCGCACCTAAGCAGGCACGATAAAACTTTACCGTGGCATATAAATTGGACAAATCGGTCAATGCCAACGCGCGCTGATTATCAGCCGCAGCAGCTTTTACCAGCGGTTTAATACGCACGATAGAATCGGTGATGGAATATTCGCTGTGAATGCCAAGATGTACAAATGCCATAGAAGACTCTTACTGGTACGATCAAAGAAATAAGCTACCGATAAAATAACTGATGATTATCAATCAATTATACTGATATCTAGAGGCCGATAAGACCTCGATAGCCATATTGATACGTTTTAAATGGGGTCGTCAATAATAGCATTATTTGCCGCAGACAGCCACAGGTTCAAAGGGTTTAATCTGCGTAAGTTAAGTCATTAAGATGTAAAAACTCGGTTATAGACAACAGCAAAAAGCCCCCAATACAACGAGGTATAGAGGGCTATGTAATTGATAATTAAAGTCAGTTTCTTAGTAACCAACCACCGCTGCATCGACAATACGTGGATCAGACGATCCATAAATACCGTTTGGTGTGAGCATGATCGATTGCGTAGATCCCATCGCGGATTTTGGACTGACCGTGTGTCCCATTGACTCAAGCTTTTTGACAGTGTCGACATTCAGTGCTCTTTCGACTCGAATCTCATCAGGTAACCATTGATCGTGGATACGCGGCGCATGTGTTGCCTCAGCGATATTCATATCATGGTCGATGACGTTGGAGATAATCTGAGTGACAGTCGTGATGATACGGCTACCACCTGGGCTACCAGTAACGATGTAAGGTTTGCTGTCTTTGAATACGAGCGTCGGACTCATAGAAGACAGTGGACGCTTATTGGCTTCCACAGCATTGGCATCGCCACCAAGTAAGCCGTAGCCGTTTGGTACGCCCGGTTTGGCAGAGAAATCATCCATTTCATTATTGAGCAGAATGCCTGTACCATCCGCAATGAGACCAGTACCATAAGAGAAGTTTAACGTATAGGTGTTGGCTATCGCATTGCCATCTTTATCAACGATAGAGAAATGCGTGGTCTGATCACTCTCGTACGGCAGAGGGTTGTTAGCTTTGATAGTGGCTGCTGGCGTGGCTTTATTGGGATCAATCAACGTACGCAGTTTGTCCGCATAGGCTTGTGAGGTTAAGCCGCTGGCAGGTACATCGATAAAGTCGGCATCTCCCAGATACTCAGCTCGATCTGCATAAGCCAACTGCATCGCTTCCGCCATTAGATGAATAGTCTGTGCGCTGTTTTGTCCGTAGTCTTTGAGTGGATAGCCTTCTAAGATATTCAAAATTTGCACGATGTGAATACCACCAGAAGAGGGCGGCGGCATAGAGACAATCTCATAGCACGGTAGTCGCCTTTGACAGGTTCGCGAGCGATGGCTTGATAATTGGCCAAATCCTGCAGGCTCATGCTGCCGCCTGCTTCATTGACTGCTTTGACCAGTTTTTGAGCGGTCTCACCCTTATAAAATCCATCGGTACCCTGTACCGCAATCCGCTTTAACGAACGCGCAAGCTCAGGCTGCTTTAAACGTTCGCCTGGCTGATAAGCGCTGCCATCAGGCTTAAAAAACACTTTTTTTGGTACTTGGCCATTTCTGTAAGCGATCGCTCAACGCCGTGAGTGACTCTGACAAGCCAGCGGTGACTTCAATGCCGTCTTCAGCCAGTGCAATCGCTGGTGCCATAACTTGCTCGCGGCTCATCGTACCATGCTCTTCTAGTGCTTTTAGTAGTCCTGCTACTGTCCCTGGCACGCCAACTGCCAAGCCGTGATAACGAGATAAGTCGCTGACAGCATTGCCTGCTTCATCGAGGTACATATCGCGTGAGGCGCTACTTGGTGCTTTCTCACGGTAATCAAGCGCACTGTTTTGCCTTGCTTAGCATCATAAATCATCATAAAACCACCACCACCGATATTACCTGCGCGCGGCAAGGTTACTGCTAGGGCAAAACCCACTGCAACGCCAGCATCTACCGCATTACCGCCGTCCTTTAGAATCTGTAAACCAATGTCAGAGGCAAGCGCTTCTTGGGTAGCGACCATGCCGTTCTTTGCCCAAACTGGATGATGAATGGCGTCTTCAGAGTAAATAGCTTGGTCGCTATTCGCATCGTTCGATGTGGTGTTAAGTGTATTAAGTTTCGCTCGCGTGATGCGCTTGGTTTCAGAGAGTATCGTTGGACTATCAGCATGATAGCCAAGTTTATGGCACTGGTATTGATTGATGTGTTGTTGACCGTAGCGTTACTTGTTGAGTTCGTTGGCTCTACGGCCTGTGCGGATATAGATAGCAGTAGCGTACTGGTAATGAGCACGACGCTAGATTTGAGTAAGGTATTGATTTTTGGTTTACGCTGCTGAGCGGTTCGATAGTGGCGAGATAACAACTGTGACATCGCAAAGTCCTTTTTACGCGAGTGGAGAGAATAGATCTAGGAAATAGATAAGCCTAAATAGTAACGAAAATATGAAATAGTAGAAAGTTGTTTATTATCTTTTGTGGTGTACGCTTTTATAGCGCTTAGCTGTATCAACTGTATTTTAAATAAATGAGGCTAATTTTCAAGTAAATGAAGCTACTGATAAGACAGCAGTTATACAGAGAAAATTATTTATTAATGAAGGAGTTCTTTAAAAATATTCGCTAATATTACTAAGTTGTAACGTCTTGTGATATAAATAACGGTACCACTATACACTCATTATCGACTGTCTATTCATACAAAGAGATTACTATGTCATCACACCATATTAATAACCGCAATCGACAGCGCTACTCTGAGACTGCGCCTGCTTATTTATCTAACACTGATCATAAAAACTATAATGGTAAAAATAATAACGGTCATCTATATCCAGCCGGTAAATTGACTTCTATCGCCTTGATGGTTGGTAGTGCTTCACTTGTACTCGCAGGTTGCCAATCGACTCCAGCCAGCTCAACTTCCAATCTGTCGTCGAATAGCAGCGCCTCTAGTACCATGATGGACTTTAGCGTCGCCGATGCCGCGCAGAGCCAACGTCAGGGTCAAGCTTTTACTGCCAGTCAAAACACTCAGGCCGCGCGTTATGAGCAGCTGTTTAATCAAGAGAAGTATCCAAATACCGAAAACCAAGCCAAATCACACTTGCTAGCAGCCATTCGTCAACACTTGGCGACCGAGCATGTCGCAGTCGCCACAGCCAACTATCGCTCAGCACCCTTCATTGACCCAAATAGTATTGACGCAGGATCAAGTAGCTTGCTCAGAACGATTATAGAAACCTATGCGTATCAGCCTGAGGGTATGTATGATAGTAGCGATGATGAGGCGCAAGCTGAGGCTAGAGCAGAAGTAGCAGCGGTAGGTGTAGAGTCGAATAGATGCAATGAAAACGAAGATGATGACGCTTATGAAGTCTGTGTGGTAGAGGATATTAACTACAATTATGATGACGCAAAAAATTCGATAGAGTCCGACTATCCTAGTGATTATGATAAGTCTAGAGCAGAAGCTGAAGCAGAGAGAAGAGCCATTGCTGCTATATTGGCTGAAGCGGGGGAGAATGAGCCGACGAGCAGTGATACCAACAGCGATAACGAGTATGCTTACGATACAGCAGATGACTATAGCAGCGATAATTACAGTAGTGACGACTATGATAATTATGATGAATACAGTAGCGGTACTGAAGGTATGCTCTCAGGGATGTCAGGGTTAAGTCCCAAATCAATGGCTGCAAAGTATGAAGCCATGCAAATGGCAAAACAGCAAGCTAAGACAGAGACGGTAAATCGTGGCAGCCTACCAGTGTCATCTACAGGCATGATTGGCAATATACTTGATATGTTCCACCGCACTCCTGAGCAAATAGCTGCATCCAATGCTTATCAGTATGAGCATTTAACGTTCAATAGTGTCAGTCAATACCGTCCCAAGCAGCGCCAACTACAAAGCGTCTATAGCTACGATTACGCCACACCAACGATTAGCTCGTCGATACAGATACCATTAGCATTTGATTTTAATAACAGCAGTGTCGTAGTAGATCCATCGGCCATCATGCCGATTGTTGCACTTGTCAACCCTGAAAATACGCCACTACCATCACAGATGACCTCGCACACGGTGAGTTTTGGTTTGTCTGAAAGTATCACGGCGCAGTTGCCACCAGCGGTGCTCTACGATGCAGTGCTCAATGCGATACAGAACAGTATGGCTGAGCTCGCGCCTGAGCATTTTAGCGCAGTAGATATCAGTGGTGACACGTTTGCCAAAGAAGTCGGTGCGACTCGTGCCGTAAAAGTCTATTTCGGTAGTCAGCAAAGCGTTGAAATGATTGGTAAGACGCTCAAATATGTGACGAAATCACTGCAAGACTATGTAGATGCCAATCCAGATAAATATCCTGATGGTGCAGCACTAAAGACAGCACTTGCTAAAGCGCAATTATACAATAAAGGTTATCAAAGCGCGGATGTCGGTTCGCTATTGCAGCTGATCGAAGCTATCGGTCCTATCTCGTTTAATCAAATCAACTACTATTACTTAGACAGCTCAGATCGACTGCTGGCCAAGCAGCAACGTGTCAATATCGGTAGTGATTTTATGGGGTCGACCACAACCATGCTAAACCAAGTACGTTACGATAAAGCCAGCTTTAACCGTCATGCCTTGACACCGCTACTTGCTGAGTCTTTTGGTTCAGACGCTACGCCTCCTATCGATGGCAATGCATGGATAGCTACGCAGCGCGCGAAAAAAAGACAGATTACAAACGGCCCGCTATGCACGCTACGACTATCAAGATAACGGTGTCGAGGGTGCTTATAGCAGTAATGAATATGGTAACGATAATGGCAATGGCGCAGACGCTGTCGATGAGAGCCGAGTTGACGATGCTCAAGATGATATGAATGAAAAATAGAAGTCAAATGACATCATCTCATTGCATTTACGCTCATATCTATTAAGGATAAAAAATGAAAACAGTACATCACACCATTGCACAACGTCTGCCATTTAAGACTAAAAACAATCTGTTAGTCACCAGCGCATTTTTGACAGGAGCGCTATTGTTAACAGGTTGCCAGTCTACCAGTTTGGGCCAGTACAATACGGTGGCTGTAAAACAAGCGCCTAGCATGGCCAAAAAAACACTAGAGACAGCACTACAAAAACAGCGTCGTCAGTCATTTAGCTACCATAGCAATCTTGAGATTGGCAATAACCAACAATTTATAGATGCCGATACTAATACTGGTACGGAGAAAATGGCAGCATCAGACTATGTAGATGAACACTGCGAAGAAGCGCATGACCAAGCGTACGCCGCTCTAATCCTGCAAGCAGAACAGCAAAACAAAGATGTTTTAGCAGTGGATTACGATACTAAGCGTGACAGCATAAGGCAGTCGTATTTTGAATGCGTAGATGCCTATCATGCATGGGATGACCATCAATACGATAGCGATGTAAAAGTAGCACCAGATTATCAAGCGCTATTTGATAATTATGAGGATAAACAAAGACCGTTAGATGTGAAGAAAGCACAGTTATTAGATGAGTATCTACTAAAGCCACTTTCTATCGACTCTCAAGGGATCTATCAACCGATGGCAGGCAAGGCTACGATGCTCGCTAGTGCGCAATATCAAGCACGTAATCATCACAGCAGTATCAACCAGCCTATTTATATGGATTTTAAAAACGGTGATATTTACTTATGGGCAGATAATTTTGCGATTCTAAACTCAGAATTATTAGACGATAAACTCGGTACAAAATGGCAAAACAAGTGGTTAAAAATAGCCATTGATGATGGTACGTTACCTAAAGGATTTGGTGGTGAAGTGATAAAAAGCCACTTTGCGGCGTTAGATGCGACTTATGATGCGGCTCCTGTCAGCCAGTTTAATTATGTGACAGCTAACTCACTTGCATCACTGTCTCCAAAGCTGCCCGCGCACCAGTTATCGGCTATGCTACCAAGCGATCAAATCATTCGCCGAGTACAACGCTTTGAGGATTATCAAGCGTCGCAACAGAAATATATGCAAATTTTCTACGATCGGATCAGTGAAAAATACCCAGAGCTGGTACAAGAACCCGAACCGATAACAGCGTTTGAGTCGATTCAAAATCCAAAGGCATTTACCAGTAAGTCTATTGTACAAAAAATACTGGCTATGATAAAAGACCAAATGAATGAGGAAGCAACGACAGGTGAAACCGTTGCCAAAACAGAAGTACAGGAACTGTACGGGTTTGATAAACGCGGTCAACTCAAGTGGGAGCACTTACGTCGTCAGTTGGACAATACTAACACTGCCGATACCGAAGCGAATAATGACAAAGGCATGAGGATAGATGTGTTGCAACAGTATTCCGCTATTAGCAATAAGGACTTAGTGTTTCCTAACCTACCAAGCAATGTGCAAACGCCGAACACTAGCAATAGCATTGATTTACGAAAGTATGCTCCAGAGCTGCTGCAATATTACCAAGATGGCAATGGCACGGCAGTAGGTAAGATGGTCTTTAACATGTTGCCGATGGTCAGAGAGCGTATTGGTTCGGTTGAGTAAATAGCGAGTTTCGTAAAAATGATTTTTCTACATTCGAATAGGATAGGTATGAAACAATATTTAGTAGGTATATTTTTTTGCTGTCATCACTTTTAGCTCTGCTCAAGCGGGATGTATTGGCAACTCATCGTTCTCCACATGTTCTGATGCTAGTGGAAATACATACACAAATAATAGAATAGGGAATACTACATATACCTCTGGCTATAATAGTAGTACAGGAAGTAGTTGGAACCAAAGTACCAATAAAATTGGTAATACTTCATATACTAATGGTACCAGTGCTGATGGTGGTTCTTGGAATAAATCTTCTCAACAGATTGGTTCTTATACTTATCATAATGGTAGTGATAGTAATGGTAATAGCTTTAACTATTCATGCAATCAATATGGATGCAACTAAAATATATAGACGATAAAAAGTAAATAAAAAAAGCGCACCTATCAACGGCGCGCTTTTTCATTTTTATACGTATACAGCTGGGTAAAATAACACTTTTCCGGAGTGGTTTATTACATACCTTGATGCTGTTTGTCATGGCCTTTACGGTCTTTTGAATGCTTGCGACCTTTTTCTTGTCTCTCTGATTTCATCTGTTCCATCTTTGCACGTTGCTCAGCAGTCAGCACTTGAGCGATGGCATGTTGGGTTTGTACACGTTCGATAAAACGTTGCTTTTCTTTTGCCGCTCTTTGATCAGCCAGACGGTTTAAAGCAGTAGTATTCAAAGTGCTGGCATTGGTCAGTGCTTGTATTTGCTGATCCATTTGCGCGCGTTCTGCTTGATGTTCTGCACGGTCAGCAGTGCGATCGCCACGTTTGTTTTGCATGATGGCTTTGATTTGCGCTTGCTGTGTCGCGGTTAAGTCCAGTTTTGACATTGGGCCTCTCATCGCGCCATCTTTGTGGTTCTTTTGCATTTGCGCAGTTGGCGTTGTATCAGTGGTGGCATTCACACTAGTGCAAGCCGTTACTGTGAATATGCTAGACGCTGCTAATACTGAGCCTAATAGTAATTTTTTCATCATAATATCCTTGATTACATTGAGTTTGATTTCATAAACACTAAATTTTTATCTCGCAAGTAGCATTTGTTTAACGTTATCGCTCGTTATGGTCAGCCATCTTAGAAATGCAATACTTGCTGTTGATAGGAGTATATTACGACAGTTAAAGGTTACGAACATTTATGAAGTATTAAGAAAGGTAACGTTTCTGGTGAATTGGCAAGTGCTTGCCTGATAATATGGGTAACTAAACGAATTAAACCAATTAATACTATCGAAAGTGAAAGGAGATAAGTGTGCCAAATATATTGATAGGCGATGACGACGAAGAGTTGACTCAGTTATTGCAAGAGTACTTGGACAATCATGGCATTCGCTGTGACTGCGTGCATGATGGTGCAGCAGTCATACAACGACTCAAGGCAGTAGCACACGAAGATACGGTTTATGATTTACTCGTACTCGATATTATGATGCCAAAATTAGATGGATTAAGTGTCTTGCGCCAATTACCAAATATTATTGATATTCCTGTCATTATGTTAACGGCGAAAGGGGAGGAGATTGATCGTATTATTGGTCTAGAGCTTGGTGCCGATGACTATATCACCAAACCTTGTAACCCTCGAGAGCTGCTGGCTCGTATCAATGCAGTGATTAAACGTACCAATACGACCGCATCAGAGCATACTCCGTTGCCAGAGAGTCGTTTGCATCTCGATCAAAACCAACGCGCCTGTCAGATAGATGGGGTGACGCTACAAGTCACGGTACAGAGTTTGATCTGCTCGTGGCCTTGCTCAAACAAAAAGGGGAGGTGGTCAGTAAAGCATGGCTGTCAGAAAATGTCTTGCAGCGTGAGTTGCAGCCCTTCGACCGTAGCTCGATGTACATGTATCTCGCTTACGCAAAAAAAACTTCAACCTTTCCACGATGAACCAATAAAAGCGGTGCGTGGAAAAGGTTATCAACTGGTGCTGTAATGACGGACATATCGATGAAAGCTTCTGAGGAGACCCTCAAAAAAATCACCTAAGTTTAAGGTGCGCATTACCTTGTTTTGGCGTATGTTTCTGAGCTATTACTAACGATTCTAATCACCTCTGTATTGTCTATCGTGGTAGAGCGCTGGCTGGCTGAAAAAGAGCTGACCTCTCGTATGGACGTACAAATCGATAGCCTATTGATAAAGCGTGAAGAGATGGTCGCGGCGCTACGCTGGTGATGTAGACTCTGTCAGGCAGATGTATCGTCAAGACCGCCAGCTGATGAATCAAATCAGAGTCTATGATGAGCAGGGCGCTATTATATTCCCGCGTTACCGTGACCAAGACGATCGTGCGCAAGGACAGTTGCAAAGTGGTCGGCGGCTAATGGATCGTGCGATACAACCGTTGCAGCAAATACCACCTAGGCCACCTAGAGTAGAGAATAACGCTTATGGTGCAGAAGGTCGCAATGCTGACAATAGACTTCGTGAACACGACAATGAAATACCGAAAATTGAGCCGTCTTTTTGGCAAAAGTTCCTAAGACCAAGAACAGCAAGTAGTGCAGCAGTAGCTGATATCGATACTCGTCCTGAACTGGCTGATATGTCTGTTGAATTACCTGATGGTCAGTCAATTATCATACAGTTGCGTCCGCACTTGCGTTTTTCAGACGTGGTAGAGCTACAGCACGGTAATTTTCCAATACGTTTGCTATTGATCGTTATCTTTAGTGTATTGGTCTGCATATGGCTCAGTCGTACGCTAACCCAGCGAATTGGCCGTGTACAACATACCGTACACCGTATGATTGATGGTAATTATCAAGCCAACCCAGAACTGTCTAAGATGGGCGATGATGAGTTGGGGCTACTTGCCAAAGACGTTGCCCATCTCTCGACCAGACTGGTTGACAGTGAGCTGGCACGTAAGCAAATGCTCAGTGATATCTCACATGAGCTGCGTTCGCCACTTGCTCGTCTGGATGTAGCGACTGAGCTGACTCGAGACTTTGCGCCCAATGCCAATCGTTATCTGGACCGTATCGATAAAGAATCTACACGAATGAATGAGCTAATTGAGCAAATCATTCATATTCAGTCTCTACAAATGCAGCAATATACCGTCGATAATTTGGAGAGTGAGGCAGTCGATATATCCGACACTATTAGTAATATCGGAGAGGATGTCTGCTTTGAATTTCAACATAAAGACGTGCATTGGCAATGGCAACCGCCTGTAGCTCAGCGCTAGATAGTTTGGAAGGATTTTGGACAGTACAAGGCAATGCTGAACAGCTGTATAGCGCGCTTGAAAATGTCATTCGTAATGCTTTTATGCACACGGCAGCGGGTTCGACAGTGATTGCTGAAATCAAAGCAATACAAATGGACAATAAGGCATCAGCTGTTCAAATTAATATAACAGATGAAGGCGGCGGTGTCGCAGAAAAAGACTTAGAACGTATTTTCCATCCCTTTGTGCGGCTCGATACTGCTCGGCATCGTGATACTGGCGGCTATGGTCTTGGATTGGCTATTGTTCACGCTGTGGTCATGGCGCATAAAGGATATATCAATGCACATAATCGCCGTGATGACGTTCAAGGCTTGGTTGTAGAAATTGTATTACCTACTAAATAGTAAGATACCTTACTGATAAATATTTTATGTAAGTGGCATGCGTTTATGATGCAGTGATGGTGCATATAAACGTATACCTGACTTACATAAAATACTGATTTTTTTAAAAATGGTCATAATTTAGTACATATATTCATAAATATAAATAAATATATTCGTTTTTATGAATATATATGCATGAACGGTATCAAAATACAGATGGACGGTATTGTCTCTCTTTATATATTCGGTAATACTAATATATAAAGAGAGTGATACATAACTTACAAAACAAAACGTCCTATTTTTTTAAACTTCAATACTAGAAATATTTGAAAAAGCTCAATCATTATAAGTTCATAATTTGTTTTATTTTACTATATCAACTCTCTTGCAAGATGGATTTTATCTCTGATTTTTTAAATCTGACAAGTCTGTAAGGGAGTACGCATCATGAACCGCATCTATAAAGTCATCTGGAATGAAGCCTTAAGTTGTTTTACCGCCGTTGGTGAATATGCGAAGGGACGTGGCAAGTCTTCCAAATCTAGTGTTAGCTCTAACGCGACTATCAACACAACATCTAATCTGTCTGCTATCAAGACGTTACGCCTGAGCGCAATAGGAATTGGGCTAATAGCGGCTGGTTTTGGCATGCAAGCAAGTGCAGTGGGCACCTACTTTGCCGGAGATGATTCAGCGCCTAAAATCTATACAAATCCATTCTACCACCAGACATTAACGGTCCAAGGTGGTGAAACAGTAATGGGCGATTCTAGTACCAAAAATATTAGCGTCACGGCTGATAGACGTGATAAATCACTGACGGTAAAGCTTGATGAAAATGTCGACTTAGGGCTGATGGCAGTCTGAAAACGGGCGATACCTTGGTCGATAACTCTGGTATTAAGATTACAGCAAGTGATCCGTTAAATAATGTGGTGCTAGGTAATAACGGTCTGAACAATGGTAACAACCAGATTACAGGCGTTGCGGATGGTTTGATTGCTCTTGGTAGTAAGGACGCGATCAATGGAGGGCAACTATCTAGCCTAGCGACCACGGTTGCCACTAATAAAACCAAGTATTACAGTGCAAATTCTATTGGCGGTGATAATGAGGACAACCTAGGCGCAACTGGACCAAACGCTATCGCCATGGGTAAAAATGCGAAAGCAATAGGTGAACAAGCTATTGCGATTGGTAGTAGTGGCAGTGGACAGGATACTAAAGCACTGGGTGAACAATCTATTGCCATTGGTGCCAATGTGGTATCAACAGGAGCATCATCTATTGCGATCGGTGGTGATGATTTAGATACTGCGTCAGAGGTTGCTGGTATTAACGAGTTATCTAATGCGTATACTAATAGCGACCTTATAGAAGATCCAAATAATCCATATGGACATACTGAGTCAGAAGGCACCGCATCTGTAGCAATTGGGGTCAAAGCAGGGTCCGAGGGTAATTTATCTACCGCTGTGGGTGTCCGTTCAAGCTCATCAGGTGATGCCTCTTCTGCCTTTGGTATGGGTTCTTCTGCAAATGCCAAAGGTTCAGTGGCACTAGGCGCAGGGTCAGCAGCTAATGTGGCAGGCGGCGAGGTAGGGTATATACCAACAGGTGCCAATACAGCCGCTACTACAGCTATCAAGAATACTCAGAGTGGCGTAGATTTCGGTGCTGTATCGGTTGGTACAGGAGAGGATGGTGGGAACCGTCAGATCATCAATGTTGCAGCAGGTAGTCAAGACAGTGACGCAGTGAACGTTGCGCAGTTAAAAGGTGGTATCTCAAGTGTCATTGATCTAGGTCTTGACTTCACAGGTGACACTGGTACGGCCACTCGTAAACTTGGCCAAACCCTGAGTATTACTGGTAGTGCAACCAGCGACCTAACGACTGCTAATATTGGTGTCGAAGCGGATGAAACGGGTGGCCTAGTTGTAAAACTAGCTGAGAAAGTCAACCTTGGCGCTGACGGTAGCGTAACTACGGGCAATACACTAGTTAATAATGACGGTCTGACCATCGCTGGTGGTCCAAGCTTTACTACTAGTGGTATAGATGCTGGTGATCAGCAAATCAAAGGGGTATTAAGCGGCGGTCTCCTCACTGATGTAAACAACGAGCTAAATGCTGCAAATATCGGTGATATAAAGACTGCCATTGGTGATGTAACGACCTTAGGTTTTGGTATCAAAGCTGCTGATAATAATGAGGTTCAGAAGAACCTAGGTCAGACGGTTGATATTATAGGCTCTAACAGCAACCTCACTACGCAAATAGACAATGGCAAAGTTGAAGTTGTGCTCAATAACAATCTAGACCTAGACACTAATGGCAGTATCAAAATGGGAAGCAGTAGCAGCTTGCCACTTGGTCTAGGGCCTGTCACTAACGTTAACCGTTTCGGTATGACAACTGGAAATGCATTGGCTGGTACTTCAATCAACCTTACAGGTGTTACGGTAGCAAGTCCGTTTGGCATTACGAATCTAAATAGCACTGGGCTTTATGTTGTTGGTGGCCCAAGCGTTACCACTAACGGTATCAATGCTGGCAATAGAAAAATTGTGAATGTTGACGACGGTAGTAATGATAAAGACGCGGTGAACTTCGGTCAACTTAAAAACTTCTCTGCTGCTGCCAGAACCAAAGTCGTCAAAGGTAGCAATGTCGACAGTGTTGACTTCTCAATCGACAGCAATACCGAACAGGATGTCTACACCGTCAATGCCAATGGTACTAGTGTCTCTAGTGGAGATGACACTGCATTGACAGTTACCGCTGGTGATAAAGGTAATGACAATATCACCAACTACAAAGTAGATTTAAGTGATAAGACTAAAACCAGCTTGAGTCATGCTGACAATGCCATACAGACACTTATTACTCAGGTCGATGGTGCTGATGATAAGACGTTAACGAAAACGGATAACAAAGCCAACTTCGCCTCAGGTGATAACATTCTACTGACTCGTGAAACAGATGGCAGTATCAAAGTTGCAACTAAAGACAACGTTGAGTTCAAAAAAAGTTACCGTGAAAGATGGTGCTGACAGCAGCGTCGTTGAGGCGACTAAAATCACGGTTGGTGGTTCAAGCCCAGTGACGATCAATGGCGCTACTGGCACAATAAATGGTTTAACCAATAAGACATGGGATGGTACCTCTATTGTTTCAGGTCAAGCAGCAACGGAAGACCAGCTAAAACTCGCTTCGACTGCATTAGTTAATAAAGGTATGAAGTTTGTTGGCAATGATGGACAAGTGATTAATAGAATGGTAGGTGAAACTCTAGGTGTCGAAGGTGGTATGACTACTGGAGCTTCTTCTGCAGCCAATATTAAAACCGTTAAGAAAGATAACGGTGCACTAGAAATTCAAATGGCTAAGAACCTAACGGATCTTGACAGCATCACCATCAATGACGGCGGTCCGATTATCAGCAGTACGAGTATTGATATGGGTTCCAACGCTGATGAAGAGGATTACCCAACCAACACAATCACGAACCTTGGAAAAGGTGTCAATGGTACTGATGCGGTGAACCTTGATCAGTTGAATGACGTGACAACGGATCTGACTGACTTAGGTTTCGACATTACTGCCGACAATGCTTCATTAGCGCCTGGTGAGACTAAAGACAAAGTCAAACTTGGTGAGACGGTCAAATACACCAGTACAGATGGCAGTATCGTCACTACAGTGGCAGATAATGAAATCGACTTTGCATTAGGCGACAACCTCAGTGTTGGTGGAGCAGATCTAGACGGTGAAGATGGTGTAGATGGCTTTATCGGTGTGAATGGTGCAGACGGTCAATCTGGCATTGCCCTTAATGGCGCTGATGGCACAATCGGGCTAACGGTCCTGCAGCGATAGATGGTGTGAGTCCAACGCTGACCATGCGTCCAGAAATCCGGCCTGGCGACGTATTTGATGATGACACAGACGTCACTCGCTTAAGTTACGAAGATGGTGACGGTAACAGTCATACCATAGCGACGTTAGAAGATGATGGTTTACGTTTCTCTGGTAACGACAATCCAACTGTTGGTTATGTCACTCGCAACCTAAACAAGGAGATGCAGATTGTTGGTAGTAAAACAGCTATTGGTACATATTCATCAGGCAATATCAATACGATTGCGACACAAGATGGTGGTATTGAGATTCAAATGGCTGATTCACCGAAGTTTGGTGAGGTAATCATCAATGCTGAAAATACCGGTAAAATCACGGGTCTTGCTGCTGGTGAGGACGATACTGATGCCGTTAATGTCTACCAGCTCAATCAAACCAATTCTACTATCAACCAAGGTCTAGACTTTGGGGGTGACAGTGGTACCGATGTCAACCGTAAACTTGGTCAAAAGCTAACTGTCAAAGGTGGCGATACCATCAATGCTGATCCAGCAACGAAAAACATTAGTGTCACTGCTAATGGTACTGATACCTTGACTATCAGATTGGATAAAGATATTAATCTTGGTAATACAGGCAGCGTTACCACTGGCAATACTCAGGTTAATAATGCAGGCATTACTTTATATAATGGTGATAATAATCAGGTAGCACTGACTAACAATGGTCTGAACAATGGCAACAACAAAATTACCAATGTTGCTGATGGATTGTTGAGCGCTACTAGTAAAGATGCGGTTAACGGTAGTCAGCTGTTTAAGACCAATAACGAAGTTGCTAAAGGTATCAAAATTGGTGACGGCAATAGCGATAATGATCAGCAATTCTCGCTAGGCGATACTATCAATGTCACAGGAGATAACAATCTGACTACTGTCGCTTCTGCGACTGGCGTCCAAGTGAAACTGAATAATCAGTTAGACCTTGGAGATGATGGCAGTATACAGATAGGCAACAGCATCATGAGTGATGCAGGCTTTACCTTCGTTGGAAATGGTGTGAATAGAATGGTTTCTCAGGTCTCATTGAGTAGTCGTGGTCTAGACAATGGAGGCAACACCATTCGCAATGTTGGGGAAGGTGTGCTAAATACGGATGCTGTCAATGTTGGGCAGTTGAAAGATGTAGCCATTGCTTTGGATCAAGGTTGGGGCATCACCGCTCAAGGTGATATCGCTACTATGGTAAAACAAGGAGATGCCGTAGACCTTAGTAGTAAAGACGGTAATATCAAGGTATCTCGGAAATCAGTGAGTGATGTCGCTGCTCTTAATGGTAGTCCATCACTACAAGCTGCAGCCATACCTACCAATGCTAATGATATTAGCTTTGATCTGAACCCAGATATTACTTTGAATAGCGTAACCACTGGTGGTACGGTTATGAATGACGATGGACTGACCATTGCAGGTGGCCCAAGCATCATGAAAAGTGGTATTGATGCCGCTAGTACCAAAATTACCAACGTTCAAAATGGGGAGGTTTCGGCGACAAGTCAGGACGCCATAAATGGTGGTCAGCTTTATGCCCAAGGCACTGGTATCAGCAGTATTATCGGTGGTGACACTGTTTACAATGCCGAAGATGGTACTTTTACCAACAGTGACATTGGTGGAACGGGTGAAAGCAATATCGATGGTGCGATTGCTTCTATCAGACAAGGCACGATTGAAATTAGTGAAAATGTGCAAATTAACACAGAGAACATTACCACTAATACAACCAATATCGCGACCAATACGACAAATATTGCTACGAATACCAGCAATATCAAGACCAATACCACGAATATCAAAACCAATACGGACAAGCTAGATGCTGGACTCAATTTTGGCGCAGACAGTGGTGCCAATATCAACAAACCAATTGGCGATGATAGTGTCCTAAGCTTCACTGGTGGTAATAACATCACCACCACAGCAGATGGCAGTAGTATTAAGTTTGATCTAAACGGTAATATCAGCGTTGATAGTGTCACAGTTGGGACAACGGTTATCAATAGTGAAGGCATTAGTATGCAAGATGGACCAAGTATGACGTCTCAAGGTCTATATGCTGGTAACCAACGCATGACTGGTGTCGCCGATGGGGTCGAAGCAACAGATGCCGTCAATTATGGTCAGCTTAGCGCGCTTGATAGTCGACTCAATAACAACATGAGCGATCTTGGCTACAAAATCGACGAAGTAGAAGACGATGCAAATGCAGGTATCTCAGCGGCAATGGCAATGTCGGCAATGCCTCAGGCTTATATCGCAGGCAAGTCATTGATCGGTGGCGGTGTCGGTACCTATAATGGAGAGAGTGCTGTAGCGATTGGTTTCTCTAAATTATCTAATGACGGTCGCTGGGTCATCAAGGTAAATGGTACAGCAGATACTCAAGGCAACGTAGGCGGTGCAGTGGGTGCAGGCTTCCATTTTGATTAACAAAGCCTTTCAGCTGTAGTTATCGGAAGACTATAAAAAGCAAGACATCCAATGTCTTGCTTTTTTTACGGCTTAAAGATAAACAATTAAAGTAATAAAGCTATCGATAAATCAAAATAAGCGCTTGTAAATTGTATCTTACAAGCGCTTATTATTTATAATTAAGGTGCTTCTATATTCTAAACATTGCGCCATTCGGTGTCAGTCCAACATAGGCCATACCTGCTTGATTCATCCAGTGAGGTTGAATAATGCCATGCTGCAAAATCGCATGAATGTCTCTATGTGCTCTTTCTATCTTGTGCTTTTTATATAGGGAGGCTGTGCCAGCGACTGCGTAAATTTCAGATACCATGTCACGAGCTTCTCTTGCGCCTTCACAAGACGCTGCCCATACATCTGCAAGCTGTATATCAGTAAAGGTGTTCTGCTGCTGTGCCTCTTCCCATAGTACCTCGACACTATGATGCAGTTGGGCGCGTTTTGATGCCAGTACGGTTTTGCTCTTAGCAATGGTAGCTTGTACCGTTGCACGGTCGCGTAGATCTGGACTCTTACCAGGCGTTACTCTCTCAAGGCACATATCAACCAAGTCATCCATAGCGGCTTTTAATACGCCTAGCGCCATAGCTGCACAGCCAGCAGCATTGATACAACCAATAGGCAGTCGACTGTAGGCAGTATCGACAGCCACAGGACTATCAAAGTCAACTGCATAAGCCTCTTTGACAAAAGCGTCTTTGACAACTATATCGTGGCTACCTGTGCCATTTAGGCGCCCACGTCCCATGTATCAATGATTTTTACATCTTTCCTGGGAATAAAAAAATAGCTTTAAATTTGCACCTGGGCCAAGGGTCGTAGGAGAGCCTTCGGAGATAACGAGGCAACGGAGCACAAACCAGTCAGCCAATTGGCATCCAGAGACGAGTGTCCATTGTCCTGATACCATATAGCCATTATCTACTGTTTGTGCCACGCCTTCAGGACGTGCGGAATTGGCATAGATATGAGAGGGGTCGCTGTATACTTCTTTCATACTGGACTCGTCCAAAAATCGACCGAATGTACAGGCCAAATGGTTGTTCCAAACAATCCAAGCAACGGAGGCTTCAGCACTGGCCAACGTCTCATAAGTTTTTAGCGTTTCTATTGGGTTTCCTGCCCATCCTCCTAACGATTTAGGCAGCCCTATTCTAAATAATGCAAATTCTGAAAGTTTATTGACTACCACGGGTGCAATTTTTCTAGCGCTTTCTGTTTCATCTCTGAACATGATTGCTGATGCATAAATCTTGTTTGCTGCATTCGATGGTAGGGTGGTTATCTCTGCTGAGGATATATCATTCATATTGTTCAACCTTATCTTGATGAATAAGACAGTACTTTTTTCTATAGCTGATAAAGTACAAATTTGAGCGATGACAAATGCTTATATAAAGAATAACCAACAACTGCCCACCATACAACCGTTAATATGAATATATTAAAAATTATATTGTAAAAATTGAATAAATAATAGTCAATGAGACAAAATTCAGCAATTAAGCTAGGAATTAAGCTGTAAAGATAGGTAGGGGTAAAGAATATTGAAGAACGAAGCCAGACCAAATACTAAGTGTTAATTCTAAGTCACTTAATATTTGGCCGAGAAGATAAATATTCTATAAAGATAGGTATCCTATAAAAACTGTCTTAAATTAGGCATCACGTTTCGGCGCATCAGGCTGCATCATAGGATCCGCATCTGCGAATGCCTTTAGTGTACGGCAATGAGTATCAATGGCGACGATATTGGGATAAGCGCTCAAATCTACTTTGAAGCGGCGAGCAGAAGAGACTTGCGGAATCAAATAACAATCTGCGAGAGTAGGACTGTCCCCATAGCAGAACTGTCCGCGATTGTTATCCGCTGCCAAACGTGTCTCTAAAGCGGCAAAACCTTCACTGATCCAGCGATTGCACCATGCAATCACATCTTTCTCGTCTACTGACAGCTCATTGCGTAGGTACTGTAAAATGCGGCGATTATTAATTGGGTGGATGTCGCAACCAATCATGGCGCTCAGCGCGCGTACCTGCATACGCCCAGCAGCATCGTTAGGTAATAGTGCGTGCTCAGGGTAGACCTCTTCTAACCACTCCAAGATAGCTGGACTTTGGTATAATAATAAATCGTCAGCTTGTAGGACAGGTACTAATCCTTGCGGGTTAATCGCTTTGAAAGCAGATTCTAACTGCTCATCCTGTGCCAGATTGATCGTGATATCATCGTAATCTAAGCCTTTTAAGTTCATAGCGATACGAGTACGGTAAGACGTGCTACTACGAAAGTAGCCATAAAGTGTCATCATGATTCATGTCCTTATATTGATGTGTTTTTATAAAGATAAATATTATGAAGTAGGGTCTGTATCTCAGTAATATCTGATCGGGCAAACCCTTATTGAACAAACCACTAACAAGCAAAGCATTATTAAAAAAATAACCAAGTACACCAGAATCGAGCAAATCATGCCAGCAGACAAAACCCTTGTAGACAGTTCTATCAGCAGTAAAAACCAAAGTGGGGTTCAGTCGCTTGAGATTGGGCTGTCGATACTCGATGTGCTGATCGACCGCAATGAGCCTATGATGCTAAAGGATGTCGCTGAAGCCATGCAAATGCATCCAGCAAAATCCCATCGTTACTTGGTCAGTCTCATCCGCAAAAACTACGCGCGTAAGCTTGATGATGGGCGCTATGGGCTTGGCGATAGGGTCAATGCATTGGCATCATTAGGACATACTGGACTCAACCGAAACAATCTCTTGGCACGTCTCACGCAAGTGGCTAATGAGATCAAAGACACGTTAAACTGCGGTGTGCAAATTG
This sequence comes from Psychrobacter sp. JCM 18901, assembly GCF_000586435.1. GTDB lineage: Bacteria > Pseudomonadota > Gammaproteobacteria > Pseudomonadales > Moraxellaceae > Psychrobacter. The sequence continues at coordinate 9,347 of NZ_BAWH01000022.1, read as the reverse complement.
CCAAATGGTTTAGCGAAGGCCCTATTATTATCCAGTCCGTTGAGCCAGACAGTCCGATTAGTATCATTACTCGCATTGGCTCACGTATGCCTCTGACGACATCGGCCACAGGGCAGTTATTTGCCAGTTATCAACCTGATGCCGTCATTCAGCCATTGGTCACAGCTGAATGGCATACGACTAATACCGCTGTAGATATGACCGAGAAATGGCAGGATTTTGCTCAGCTACAAGCCAAAATTCGTACTCAAGGCTATGCGACAGTGACGGGCGATATGCTTATGGGGATTAATGCCATTACGATACCTGTCATATTGCCGCAGCTTGCCAATAGCGTTGTTAACCAACCCACGAGTAGTGATAAAACTGATGATGAAGATTTACCGCTAGAATATGCCATCACTATCATTGGAACAACAGAGCAATTGCCTATGAGTGAGCAACATAATGTGGTTAAGAAAATACTGGCGATAGCGCAGCGTTATCAAATTGCCTAGCCAATAATGGTGCTATAAGCTAGGGCGTGCCTTCAATTCACGCCATAGTCATCTGATATGTATCCTTTAGACCATACAGGCGCTACTGGCCGCTTTTGCTTTTTCGTATACGTTGTCAGCGTCTAGGCCAGTTGCATTTACTTCATCTAGGTAATGCTGAGAGCCTTCCATTAATGGGCCTCTCCAATCTGGATCATTAAGTGGATCAGGAATATCAATCATAATATCGCCTTTTGCTTTGGCGGCGGCCATCGCTTTGGCATTGCTGATGTCAAATACTTTAGAGATATGTGCTGCCAGCTCTGCGCCAGAATTGTCATCAATCACTTTTTTGAGGTCATCAGGCAAGCTGTTATATTTCTCTTTGTTCATGCTAATCACAAAGGTGGAGTTATAAAAAGGAATATTGGTGTGCGTATTGATCAGCTCATCAAGGCGAAACGCTTGAATAGGTTGCCAAGTAAAGCTGAGCCCATCAATGACACCGCGCTGCAGAGAGGTATAAGTATCACTGGCAGGCATGCCGACAGGTGCAGCACCAGTGGCTTCGATAATGTGGCTAGCAACCGCAGAAGGTTGGCGAATACGCAGACCTTTCATATCAGCTGGCGTGCGAATCGGTTTATCAACCGTATGAAGTGCACCTTGTCCAGTGCCTATCAGCGCTAGCAAGTGAGTGTCTTCGTACTCGTCTTTAATGACACCCTCGTCATATAGTTTATGAAGTATACAGCTCTGCTGCTGTGCAGTATTTGTGATGCCTGGCAACTCTATGATTTGAGTCAAAGGAAAACGTCCTGCTGTATATCCTTGCGCTTGCATACCAATATCTACGCTACCTTTAGCTGTAGCGTCATAGGTAGCACCTGGTTTGCTGAGCGTCGCAGAAGGGTATATCTCAACCTTTAAGCGACCTTTTGAATCTGCTTCAATTTTCTTTGCCCATGGCTCTAACGCTTCGGTGTTTATATTGTCAGTGGCAGTCATAAAATGCGAGAACCGCAATGTTGTCACTTCACCTGCATCTGTAGACGCGCCTCCTGCTTGGTCGTTATTGGAGCAACCAGTCATCGCAATCGAGGCGGCTAAGAATATTCCTAGAGGGGTTCTTATTTTCATCATAGAGTCCTTTCATGATGGTTAGATATGGTTCGCTATTCATTAATACCTAGGGTATGTCGTCAATTAGCACTTTTATAATTAAAGCGATGATTAACTGATCATTTAAAAAGGCAGTAAACAGAATGACAGGAGAGTTACTCGCCGACAGGAGCAACTTCGCGTGCTTCAGCCAGCTCATCACTATGCAGAAACTGTGTATGTGCAGGAGCACGCTTGGTACGAGACCACTCATCTAGCATGTCTTGCTTGATGGCATCTGTAATCATCGATACTTTGTCTTCTGAGGTTGGATCATCATAGGTCAGCTCGAGACGATGACCGTTGGGATCAAAAAAAGTAAATCGAGTGAAAGATGCCGTGATTGGTCACGCCAATGACATCGATGCCTGCATTTTCTAAATGCTCTTTGGCAACAATTAGCTCGTCACGGTCCTTAACCTTTAGCGCCAAATGCTGCACCCAGCTTGGGGTATTAGGATCAAAGCCCATCTCAGGTTGATTGGGTACTTCAAAAAACGCTAAGACATTTCCATTACCAGCGTCCAAAAAGACGTGCATATAAGGGTCAAAGGCTTTGGTCGAAGGCACATGATCTTCTGCGAATGCCAGAATAAAATCCATATTTAGATTCTTTTTATACCATTCGACGGTTTCTTTGGCATCTTTGCAGCGATAAGCCACATGATGGATTTTCTCAATTTGAAAGCTCATATCAAACTCCTTTTGATAAGGCGCGTCACTCATTTGGCTGTATTCACATAACGATGAGTAGGTGAATGCATTTGTCTTCCTATCAGCCTGCATGAGAGTTTTCACGCCTATTTTGCTATTTCTCTATCTATGTTATTTCTTAAATACTATTTATCAAAATCAAAGCTCAGTGCTGGTAATACTTTGCCGCGTACTTCACCAAAGCCAACACGGATGCCGTCTTTTTCGCTATAGCCTTTCATGATGACCGTGTCACCATCTTCAATAAAGCTGCGCGTCTCGCCGCCTTTTAGCGTGACTGGTTTGGTAGCATTCCAAGCAATTTCTAGCATCGAGCCATAAGAATCAGGCGTTGGCCCTGAAATCGTGCCTGAGCCCATCATGTCGCCGACTTCAACTTTGCAGCCAGTGATGGTGTGGTGGGTAAGCTGCTGTGCCATTGACCAATACATGTATTTAAAATTGGTCTCGCAAATGACTGTCTCTGTTTCCGCATTTTCAGGCAGTAACTCAACCGATAGATTGATGTCAAAGCTGTTATCGCTCGCTTTTTCGTTTAGATATGCAAGCGGCTTGGGTTCTTGTGTCGGACAAGCTGTTTTGAACGGAGCCAACGCATCCATAGTGACAATCCAAGGAGAAACCTCGGAGGCAAAGGTCTTGGCATTAAATGGACCTAAAGGCACGTATTCCCATTTTTGGATATCTCGGGCTGACCAGTCATTGAGCAACACCATGCCAAAGATACGATCAGCGGCATCATCTACGGCAATTGGCTGACCGATATGATTACCTTTACCAACGACAAAGGCGGTCTCTAGCTCGAAATCCAAGCGCTTACAGGCTGAGAAGATAGGACGCTCATCAGGGCTAGGCTTTAGCTGACCTGATGGACGTACGATATCAGTTCCACTGACGATAACGGTACTGGCGCGTCCGTTATAACCCACAGGCATTTCGGTCCAGTTAGGCAATAGGGCGTTGTTTGGATCGCGGAACATGGTGCCGACGTTGGTCGCGTGCTCTTTCGATGAATAGAAATCGGTAAAGCCTGGTACTTGCACTGGCAAATGCATGGTGACGTCTGCTTGCTTAAATAGCGCCTTTCTTTGCAAGTCTGTATTGTCACGTAAAATGTCATTGTCGCTAGACAGCAGTGTTTGAATGGTAGTGCGCGCCTGCGTCCAATTGTCTCGACCAGAATCAATAAAAGAATTTAGAGTGAATTGGTCAAAATAAGGACCACCATCCAAACTTAATAATCCTTCGGCTTCGAGTACAGATAGATCCAGTACATGCTCACCAATGGCAACGCCTGCACGGCGCTTGTTATCACTAGCAGCGTCTTTGGTCTCGCTAAAGATGCCATAAGGGAGATTGTGAATAGAAAAGTCAGAGTCAGCAGCGATATCGATAAAAGAGGTGAGGGTGCTGTCAGTCGTTGACATGATTTGCTCCTTGCTAATATACATTATGAATTACGTTATAATTAATCACTTACGCATAATGTAATTTATTGATATATGGATTGCAAGTTTTTTTGTGCAATGTCTTTTGTGAAAAGGCTGCTTTGAAAAGTGGTTGTCGTTGTTTTGACTAAACGGTTCTGACTAGATGATTTTAATAAAATAGTTTTGACGAAATAATTTTGATTAAATGCTAGGCACAAAAAAAGGCCGAGCAATCGCTCAGCCTTTCTTATCTATGTTTATTTTTTTATAAAGTTACATATTGAGTAACATGGCTTACGTGGTTTAATCAGTCTTTTAAGACGTCTGCCATGGCATTGGCCACATAGTCGATGTTGCTGGTATTTAGTCCAGCCACACACATACGTGAGTTAGAAACCATATAGATACCAAACTCAGTTTGTAAACGCTCGACTTGCTCAGGCGTGAGACCAGTAAAGCTAAACATACCGTTTTGACGAGTGATGTAGTCAAAGTTACGGTTAGGGATTTTAGCCTCTAACACTGACTTTAGCTTTAGGCGCATGGCTTTGATACGGTCGCGCATCGCATAAACTTCGCTAACCCACTGTTCATGTAGTGCTTCATCGTTCATGACGATATCGACCACACGTCCACCATGTGACGGCGGGCTTGAGTAGATACGGCGTACGGTTGCGTTTAGCTGACCGAATACGCGCTCGGTTTCGTCTACGGTTGGGCAGACGACTGATAGGCCGCCGACGCGCTCGCCGTATAGCGATAAGTTTTTAGAGAATGAGTTGCTAACAAACAATGGGAGGCCCATCTCAACCGCTTTACGAATAGCGTAAGCGTCGCTGTCCATGTCTTCGCCAAACCCTTGATAAGCGATGTCCATGAATGGAATCAGCTCACGCGCCTTCACGACATTGAGTACGGTGTTCCATTGTGCTTGGGTCAAATCCATACCGGTTGGGTTATGGCAGCATGGGTGTAGCAAAATGACGTCATTTTTGTTTAATGTTTCAAAAAACGCAATCATTTCATCAAATTTGATGCTGCTGTTGGCTTTGTCGTAGTACGGGTATTTACCGACTTCTACATCAGAGCCTTCAAAGATAGCGATATGGTTGCCCCATGTTGGATCGCTCACATAGCACTTAGCTTGTGGGAACCATGTGTGGATAAATTCAGCACCGACTTTTAGCGCACCAGAACCACCGATTGTAGCGATAGTAGCGACCAAGCCGTCTTTTAAAATTTGGGCGTCTTTACCAAATAGTAATTCCTGACAGCCTTTACGGTGGCCTGGCAGGCCTGCCATTGGTAGGTATGGACGCGGTGCGATAGGATCAGCAATAAGCTCTTCGGCTGTTTTCACACAGTCGAGTACAGGCAATACGCCACTCTCATCATAATAAATACCAATGCCTAAGTTGACCTTGTTAGGATTGCTATCTGCTGAGTATTTTTCCATAAGACCTAAGATTGGATCACCAGCGTAATAATCGATACGTTCAAACATGCCATTTCCTTATAAAAATATAAATCGAGCAGCCGAAAATCATAGAGCAAATCGCGGCTGAACTCAACACGAGAGTGAGTTATATGAGGCAATTAATAAAATAAATAGCTAAATAGATTATTTATCCATCTATCAAGCGCATTTGAAATGCTATACGTCATTCGCTAGACGATGAGTCAGAGTGATGTAGGTCGTTATAATGGGTCGCAAAATAGGTTTGCAAGAACTGCTTAAAAGCAATGGTCGCCGGAGAGAGAGCCCGTGAGGCACGCTGATAGATAAAGAATTGCCGCATTTTGACTGGTTGAGTGAGTGGTCGCATCAGCAGACCATTGGCGCTGACCCAATCAATAACTTCAGGCATATAAGGCAGACACAGCGTGATACCAAAGCCTTGCCGCGTCATCTCAAGCGCGGTGGACATAAAGTTTACCTTGTAGCGGGCTTGTTGAACATGAGCGGAGATAGAGCCGTCGAGCTCTGCGGTTACTTGCTCAAGGAACGGACCTTGCAAGGTAATCAGCGGCGTTTCTAATAAATCTTGCCAAGTGATTTCGTCTCTTTGTGCCAGTGTATGGCTGTCTGGCATAACCACGCAAAAAGGTAGCTGATACAACAAATCAGCACCGATATCATCTTCAGTTTCTATAAAACCAAGTTCGGTGCCAACGCCTAAATCGACTTCAATATCTTGGATATGTTTAAGCAAATTCTCGGCTGAGCAGTCCAATAGTGAGACGCCGATATTTGGATATTCTTTGGCAAATTGAGCGATGACAGCAGGTAGGGAAGAAGCTGCAAACTGTGATACAGCCAAGCGTACCTGACCTTGGGCTAAGCTGGTCAAACTACTCGCTTCATTTTCAAAAAGCTGCATCTCATTCAAGATACGCCGCGCTTGCGGTAGTAGGTGCCGTCCTACTGCTGACAAAGATAACTGGCGAGTGGTGCGATCAAACAACACGATACCGAGGCCAGTCTCTAATTCCTTAATCAATCCACTAACAGCAGATTGAGTCAAATACATCTGTTCGCTAGCACGAGTAAAACTGCCGTTGTCAGCGACTTTGATAAATGCAGTTAATTGGCGAATGCTGATATTCATAAGTAAACCTGATAAATAAATCATAAAAAACAATTAGTCTTATAAATAAAGCTAATCTAATATAAATACAACGTCAACAATAAAGATTGATTATTAATCGTTTTATAGACTTTTACTATTAATCGACTTTTACTACTCATCGATTTTCTATTACCAATTGAAATTAAGGATAATTACAATGGCAGATTTATTTGACAACCCAATGGGACTAAATGGATTTGATTTTGTCGAGTTTGCTTCTCCGCAGCCTGATGCAGTCGACGCATTGTTTAAGCAGCTTGGTTTTGCCCATGTCGCCAATCACCGCTCAAAAGACGTTGCGCTATATCGCCAAGGTGATATCAACCTTATCCTAAACCGCGAGCCAAAAAGTCAAGCAAGTTATTTCGTTGAAGAGCATGGCGCAGGCGCTTGTAGCATGGGCTTTCGCGTAAAAGATGCCAAAAAAGCATATGAGCGTGCGGTTGAAATGGGTGCGCAGCCAGTAGACGTGCCAACTGGGGTGATGGAGCTTAGGTTGCCAGCTATCAAAGGCATCGGCGGATCACTAATCTATTTAATTGACCGCTATAAAGATGGCGAATCTATCTATGATGTCGACTTTGAGTTCTTTGCAGATATCGACAGAAACCCTGTCGGCTATGGCTTCAAAGTCATCGATCATTTAACGCACAACGTCTATCGTGGACGCATGGCGTACTGGGCAAAATTCTATGAGCGTATCTTTAATTTCCGCGAGATTCGCTACTTTGATATCAAAGGTGAGTACACGGGACTAACCAGTAAAGCCATGACCGCACCCGATGGAAAAATCCGTATTCCACTGAATGAAGAAGCCAAACAGGGCGGTGGTCAAATCGAAGAGTACCTAATGCATTTCAATGGCGAAGGTATTCAGCACATTGCGCTAGCCAGTGATGACTTGTTTGCCAGTATCGATAAGCTAAAAGCGGCTGGTATTCCACTTATGACTGCACCAAATGCAGCCTACTATGAAATGCTGAGCGAGCGCTTACCAAACCATGGTGAAAATGTCGCCGACTTGCAAACGCGCGGTATCTTGTTGGACGGTACGACAGAAGGCGGTGCACCGCGTCTGCTACTACAGATTTTCTCTGAAACTATTTTGGGTAGTCCAGTGTTCTTTGAGTTTATTCAGCGTAAAGGCGATTATGCAGATGGCTTTGGTGAAGGTAACTTTAAAGCGTTGTTTGAATCGATAGAGCGCGACCAAGTACGTCGCGGCACAGTCGGTCAGCCAGAGACTGAAACGCTATAAAGCTACCTAACGCTTAGACCACATTTAACAATTGGACAAGACAAAAGGAGTTTGTATTGTCCTTAATAAGTGCATTACCTACAAGCACGACTGCAAAGATAATGCTCTCATTGCGATAAAAGGAATACAGGCATGGAACGCCTATCACAGATATATTCTCTTAATACTGCCATCGGTACCAATAGCGTTGCGACTAATAAGCAAAGCGACGATGCGTCCAGTCATTCTAACGCGACAAATAAAAAACAGCCGTATATCTCACACCAGCCAGATAGCCATGGCCATATTCACTATAGTGATGATGAGCATGCGATGTGGCAAGCGCTGCTGGCACGTCAAGCGGAACAAACGCCCAATCGTGCGTGTACTGCATATCTAGAGGGTTTGACTAAGTTAAACTTACCGACGACGCATATCCCGCAGCTGCATGATATCGATGAGGTATTGCAAGCGACCACAGGTTGGCAAACTGCCGCTGTGCCTGCATTAATTAGCTTTGGTAAATTTTTTTAAACTACTGGCCAATAAGTCCTTTCCTGTGGCGACGTTTATTCGTCGATTTGATGACATGGACTATATTGAAGAGCCTGATATTTTTCATGAAATCGTTGGGCATTGTCCGCTATTGACCCATCCTGCGTTTGCAGCCTTCAATGAGACGTATGGTAAGCTTGGTCTTAGTGCAACGAAAGAGGAGCGCTGGTTTTTAGCACGATTGTATTGGTTTACCATTGAGTTTGGCTTGGTTGGCAGTCGCATAGAAAATCGTAGAATCTACGGCGGCGGTATATTAAGCTCACCTTCTGAAACGGTCTATGCGCTTAGAGAGTATTCTGATCAGCAAGGTGAAAGCTCACATCAAGTAGAGCGCCAACCAGAACACCGAGCGTTTGATTTGCTCGATGTGTTGCGTACACCTTATCGTATCGATCAGATACAGCCGATCTACTATGTCATTGATGAATTAGATACCTTATTTGATATTGTCAATAGTGACATTATGGGTGCGGTCAAAAAAAGCAATTTCGCTTGGACTATTTGAGCCGACCTATCCAGAAAAAAATTCGTTAAAAACGTCAATTCAAAATTAAACATGAAAACCAACACTTCAGTGCGGAATATTGAGATAGCAGCAAAGCTATATCAACATGAACGTACGAGTATTAGAAAATAGCTATCAAAATAACCATTAAAAACTGACATCGAAAACAGCCACTATAAAAGGATTTTATTATGACAGCACTATCACAAAACAGCTGCGAAGCTTGCCGCATTGGCGCACCGAAAGTCGATGAAGCCGAAGCAAAAGAATTATTACCGCAAATTCCTGATTGGTCATTGATCGAAGTAGATGGTATTCAGCAATTACAGCGTCAGTATAAATTTAAAAACTTCGTCTCAGCAATGGCATTTGCCAATCAACTGGCAGACATCGCTGAAGCAGAAGGACATCATCCGGGTATATTGGTAGAGTGGGGTAAGGCTACGGTCACTTGGTGGTCACATAGTATCAAGGGCTTGCATCGCAATGATTTTGTCATGGCAGCTAAGACCGATGACTTACTAGGCAAGTAATAAGTTGCTTCACTAGCAAGTCACTTTAATCGTACTTCTACCATTAAAATTAAAATCAAACCCAATTTAGTGCCAGTATTTACTGGCATTTTAAGGATGTGTC
>NZ_BAWH01000023.1 GCF_000586435.1 Psychrobacter sp. JCM 18901 | reverse complement strand
ATAGTTATAAATTCAGAGTCCTCATTAATTTGCTATATCTAAAAATTCCTAAGAAATAATGCGATATGGCGATATTTGCTAGATATCGATAAAGGTTTACAATAGCGACAATTTTTGTTTTAATATTTATTAAATGGAACTTTGTTTCGCATAGCAAAACATACGTATATGTTAGCTAATTAATGAATGCCCTATATTTTCTCTGATAGCTTTAAATATAAGGTATTGAAAGAAAAAGAGAAAGTAAGCTAAGGTTTATTTATTGACAGAATTACTATATTATTACTCGTCTGTAACGTATTTATGTATAAATACGGATATTGTTAAACGTACAAAATCGACCACTTCAAGGATGAATTCAATGCTTAATTCTTTAAAATCCCCATTACTTTTGTCAGCTATGTTGAGTGCTGCCTTAGGTCTAACTGCATGCTCATCTCCAAGCTCAGAGGGCAGTGATACTGCATCTGCAGATAGTGCGGCAACAGATACTGCAGTAGATAAGCTTGATACTAAGTTTTTGACCATTGCTACTGGCGGTGCGTCTGGCCCTTACAACATCATCGGCACCTCATTGTCTGAAGTCTATGTCAAAACCTTTGGCGTAAACTCAAAAACACAAACCACTGGCGCATCAGTCGAAAACGTCAATCTATTGACCCAAGGCAAGGTCGATATGGTCTTGGCACTAAGTGACGTAGTGACAGATGCTGTCGAAGGTAAAAACAACTTTGAGCAGCCAATCACTAACATTCAGCAGATTGCTGTTTTGTACCTAATGTCGTGCAAATCGTAACCTCAAAAAAATCTGGTATCAAAAACATTGAAGATTTACGAGGCAAGCGCATTGCGGTAGGGGATCAAGGTTCTGGTACAGAAGTAAATGCTCGTACTTTACTAGAAGGGTTTGGTATCACATATGATGATGTCACCGTTGATTATCTAGGCTTTGCTGAAGCTGCTGATGGTATGAAAGCAGGTAAGATCGAAGCGGCATTCTTTAGTAGCGGCCTACCAAACTCATCTTTGATGGAGTTAGAACAAGGCTTAGATTTGCAGATTGTCACTATCAACCAAGACAAGCTAAAAGAAATCATCGCGACCAAGCCTTACTTCAAAACCTTTGAGATTCCTGCTGGCACTTATGGCAACGAAACAGCCGTACCAACTGCCGCAATCATGAATGCACTATTGGTTAGCTCTGATCTATCTGAAGCGGATGGTTATAAACTAACCAAAGCATTGTTTGATAATTTAGATGGTCTAAAAACAGCTCACCAAGCGGCCAATGATATCAGTCTAGAAACCGCTCGTGATGGCATGGTAGCCCAATCCATCCTGGAGCTAAAAAAATACTATGACGAACAAGCAGCCAAGTAATTCATTATGGTTATCAACTGGCGCGGCATTTATTGCAGCGCTGGTTTTTTTTACGCTATGGTTAGGCTCTACGCTTCAGTCTGTCGTTGAAGTGCGAGTCGCAGGCGTAGACGGTGCTGATGATAAGGTTTGTTATTTCACTGAGCCTGATTTTCAGCTACGTTGGATACATTCTGTAGAAAAACAGTGGTGGGAAGAACAGTATCAACGCATAGACGGCAGCAGTACAGCAGGTGCGGAGCTGTTACTGACCACGACCTATTTTGAAGCGTTCGGTGCAGGGACGCCCTCAACTGAACCGCTCGCTCCCATACAAAAGCCTGGCTATCTGGGTTATCAAATTAACGAAAAACTGCCTCGCCTTAATTGGGTCGTATCTAGACTGACCAAAGGTGAAATGGATTATGGTGATCATCGTTTCTTGATTCACCAGTGGGTGCCAGACTATTCTGAAGTGGTGATCATGCCTAAGACGTATGATTTAATTGATAGATTTAAAAAGGACTTTTGTCATGAACTCCCAAGTGACGGATCAAGGTAGTGTGACTACCATGCCAGATGCTCAAGTTGATAACGATGCTGAGGCGGATGCGGTCAACCGAGCAGTATTGGAAAAATATGACCGAGAGTCAATCACGCGTCATATCACTCAAGGACCAGTAAAATATTTCATTGCTGGCATTTGTATACTCTATTCACTGTTTCATTTATATATCACTTTTAATCCAATGCCAGCACTGTTACAGCGCTCTGTACACGTGGGTGTTGGTTTTGCATTGATATTCCTAATTTTTCCAGCCAGCAAAAAAAGCAGTCGCAAGCGAGTGGCATGGTATGACTGGATTTGGTTTGCCTTGTCTCTATCCGGTATGGGCTATCTCATTTATGAGTATCAAGATATCGTTACCTCGCGTGGCGGTATGGCCAATCAGGTCGATGTGATATTTTCTTTGATTACGGTAGTCTGCGTGTTAGAAGGCAGTCGCCGTATTACTGGTTGGATTTTGCCAATCTTGGCCGGCATATTTTTGGCTATCCATTTGTTAGTCATTTAGACTTTATGCCTGACAGACTTTTGACTCGCCCTTATGATATGGGTGATATCTTTGGTCAATTATTCTTAAAAACAGAGGGTTTGTACTCTGTTGCGATTGGTGCATCGGTCACCTTTATCTTCTTGTTCATTCTGTTCGGTGCGTTTTTAGCACGTTCAGGAATGGGGCAGTTATTTAATGATTTGGCATTGGCTATCGCTGGTCATAAAAAGGGCGGACCTGCAAAAGTAGCAGTCATCTCTAGTGGCTTTATGGGCAGTATCAATGGCTCAGCTTTATCAAATGTGGTTAGTACGGGTGCCTTTACTATTCCGTTAATGAAGAAGGTCGGCTATCACAAAGATTTCGCAGGTGCAGTTGAAGCCAGTGCCTCGGTTGGTGGACAGATTTTGCCTCCGATTATGGGTGCCAGTGCTTTCATTATGGCTGAGACAACAGGCTTGCCGTATAGCACGATTGCCTTAGCAGCATTATTGCCAGCGATATTATACTATTTAGGCGTCATTGCGCAGGTGCATTTCCGTGCTGGACGTCGAGATCTAAAAGGTATTGCTAAAGAAAATTTACCAGCGGTAAAAGAAGTATTAAAAGCCCGCGGTCACATGCTATTGCCCATTGTCTTTTTGATTTTCTTATTGATCAGAAACGTACCTGTGGGATATGCAGCAGCTTATACCATTGGCTTTACCGTTGTGATCAGTATGCTACGTGCCGAAACTCGCATGAGCTTTTCTGATATTTTGGGTGCATTAGAAGATGGTGCGCGCCAGTCATTAGCGGTCATGGCTGCTTGTGCGGTCGTTGGTATTATCATTGGGGTTGTGAGTCTGACCAGTTTTGGTACGGTAATGACGTCCTCTATCGTCACGCTAGGCGCAGGATCACTATTCTTTACGCTTATCTTAACGATGTTGGCATCAATGGTTTTGGGCATGGGATTACCCTCTATTCCTGCTATATCATTACGGCGACGATGGCTGCGCCAGCATTGGCCGGTTTTGATATTCCAATCTTGTCAGCGCACATGTTTGTTTTCTATTTTGGTATCTTTGCCAATATTACACCGCCTGTGTGTCTCGCAGCCTTTGCGGGTGCAGGTATATCCGGTGGAGATCCGATGAAGACAGGGTTCTTGTCCCTCAAACTTGCTCTCGCGGGATTCATCGTGCCGTTTATGTTTATTTATAATCCAACGATGTTGATGATAGATCCAACCGGCCTAGCAGTCACGGCAAAAGATTTCCCGCTGCCACCTATTGTAGATATCATTACAGTAGTAGTGACTTCGGTGACGGGTGTTATTGCGCTAAGCTCAGCACTTGAAGGGTACTTCAGAGGCAGTATGAATACGGTAACTCGTGTCATCTTAGCTATTGGTGCTTTGCTATTGATTTATCCTGAGATTACGACTGGTATCGCAGGTGGTATTATTGTCCTTGGTATTGCTGCATTCAATATAAAAACAGCTGGAAAGCCAACGCCAACTTTAACCGTGTAAAGCGTTAGGTTTAATCCTTTGACAATTTATTAAAGCTAAAAAAAAGGGTGAATAACAAATTTGTTATTCACCCTTTTTAATATTCTCGAGATGTCGTAATAACTGTCTTAGCTACTGTTCTTAGCGGCTGTTGTTCACATCACTTTATTGCTAAATTAGCAGCCAAGTTTGCCTTCAGCTTCTAATGCTTTTTTTGCTACGGATAGGTGCTGGGCAGTCTTCGCCATAGTACTGACGATCTGCAAAGTAGCTTGAGCGTACCATTGGACCTGCCCAAATGCTAAAGAAGCCAATCTTTTTACCGTAGTCCATATAGCGTTGGAACTCGTCTGGATGGACATAACGATCGACAGGCGCATGGTTTTTACTAGGCTGTAGATACTGACCGATAGTGATCATATCTACATCATGAGCTTTTAAGTCATCGAGTAGGGCATAGATCTCTTCTTCTGTCTCACCAAGACCAACCATAAAGCCGCACTTGGTGGCGATATCAGGACGACGCTCTTTATAAATCTTAAGCAAATCTAGCGAATGCTGATAGTCAGAACCTGGACGGAAAGCTTTGTATAGACGTGGCACGGTTTCGATGTTGTGGTTAAACACATCTGGTGCAGTCTCTGTCAATAAATCCAACGCAATATCCATACGACCACGGAAATCGGGCACTAGGATTTCAATCAAGCAGTTTGGGCTAAGCGCTCTTGATTCGTTTAGCACTTCTACAAAATGTCCCGCACCGCCGTCTTTTAGATCATCACGATCGACAGAGGTGATTACGGCATATTTGAGCTGTAGACCTTGAATGGTTTCAGCGGTATGACGCGGCTCATCCTTGTCTAGCTCATTAGGACGACCATGACCGACATCACAGAACGGGCAGCGACGCGTACAGATATCACCCATGATCATAAAGGTGGCTGTACCATCAGCAAAGCACTGTGGCAGGTTAGGGCAGGCCGCTTCTTCACAAACGGTATAAAGCTTTTGCTCACGCAAGGTTGCTTTGATACGAGCAACTTCAGCAGGCGAGGACATTTTTACCCGAATCCAATCAGGCTTTTTCTTTGCCTCGACAGTCGGGATCACCTTAATTGGGATACGGGCAACTTTGTCATAGCCTCGTAGCTTTTCGCCTTGGATGGCTTTTTTTGGTTTGGCTTTAGCAGCAGGTACATGCGTTTGTACGGCAGTTGTCATAATGGAATTATCTCTTAACCCTTTATACTATAAGGTTTATGGAATTATCAGAATGTTTTATAAGTGGCGATATTATAGCAGAAATTTGGCAGTCAATTTTGGAACAATATCGTTAAGATTACTACGATTGCTCTGACAACCATAGTTTTAAATATCTATGTTAATCTCTAACTCATTCAGTACATCTATAGCGGCGCGAAACGCTTCTTGGGTGGCGGGTGCACCGCAGTAGGGCAAGCTATGCATTAATACTTCTCGAATCTCAGCGACACTGGCACCATTATTGATCGCGCCTCGAATATGGCCTTTTAACTCAGTTGGGCTTTTTTGGGCAATCAAAAAAAGCAATCGTGATTAATGAGCGATATTTGCGCGGCAGTACTGAGTCATCTTGCCATGTGCTGCCCCAAGCGTGTTCAATTATCCAGTCTTGTAGCGGCTGGGTAAATCCTGTGGCAGCATCAAGTGAGCGTTTGACATGTTGCTCACCCATGACCTCAGTGCGTACTTTTAGCCCATTGTCATAGTTGGTGCTATCGTCCATATCGGCATCCTTAGTATTTATTGAAGGTATCTCTTACAGAGTTGCATAACAGTCATATGGCGACTGCGCGTGCATAAAGCAAGTAATCATTATTAACAATAATCAATGGGACATCACTGATAATGGGGCATGCAACGCTATTGTAGAGAGCACTATTTTTATAATAAATGTTCGATATGGCCTTACTATCCGCCTTTTACTGGCTGAGCCATTAACATTTAGAGCGTTTTAAGCTATGATTGCACCAATAATTATTCCCTATAGTATATCGACGCAGGCAGTCATGCTGACTACCCACGTAATGTGCTAAACCCCAACTAACGAGGACGACTATTGTGTTAGAAGCTTATCGTAAACATGTCGAAGAACGTGCTGAGCTAGGAACGGTTCCGCTACCACTGAACGAAAAACAAGTAGTAGAGTTGGTTGAACTCCTAAAAACGCCACCTACAGGTGAAGATGCGTTTTTGATGAACCTGCTAGAAAATCGTATCCCTGCTGGTGTTGACCAAGCAGCATATGTTAAAGCAGCATTTTTGGCCGCTATCTTAAAAGGTGAAACCTCATCACCACTTATCAGCAAGCAAAAAGCGGTTCAAATCTTAGGCACCATGCAAGGTGGCTACAACGTTCAGCCATTGGTTGCAGCACTAGATGACGCGGAAGTGGCACAAGATGCAGCTGAAGCATTGAAAAAGACTTTGCTAGTATTTGACGCGTTCAATGACGTGACTGAAAAAGCAGAAGCGGGCAACACCATCGCAAAAGAAGTGGTTCAGTCTTGGGCTGACGCAGAATGGTTCTTGAATCGCCCTGAAGTACCAAAGAAAACCACTTACACGACGTTCAAAGTCACTGGTGAAACCAACACGGATGACTTGTCACCTGCGCAAGACGCATGGAGCCGTCCTGATATCCCATTGCATTCACTAGCCATGCACAAAAACTCTCGCGACGGCATCAATGCTGACGAAGAGGGTGTTGTTGGTCCAATGAAGCAAATCGAAGAATTGAAAGAAAAAGGCCATCCGTTAGCTACGTGGGTGACGTCGTTGGTACTGGTTCTAGCCGTAAGTCTGCAACTAACTCAGTATTGTGGTTGATGGGTGAAGATATCCCTAACGTGCCAAACAAACGTGGCGGCGGTCTCGTACTTGGTAACAATATCGCTCCTATCTTCTTTAACACGATGGAAGATTCTGGCGCATTGCCAATTGAAAAAGTGGCAGTTGATAACCTAAACATGGGTGATGTATTTGACATCTATCCGTACGAAGGCAAAATCACTAAGCATGATTCTGACGAAGTATTGTCAACGTTTGAATTGAACTCACCAACATTGCTTGATGAAGTACGTGCTGGCGGCCGTATTCCATTGATCGTTGGTCGTGGTTTGACTAACCGTGCTCGTGAATACATGGGTCTTGGTCATTCTGACGTATTTGCTAAGCCAGAAGAGCCAGCTGATACTGGTAAAGGCTTTACGCTAGCCCAGAAAATGGTTGGTAAAGCTTGTGGTCTGGCGGGCGTACGTCCAGGTATGTACTGTGAGCCTAAGATGACTACGGTCGGTTCTCAGGATACGACTGGTCCGATGACGCGTGATGAGCTAAAAGACTTGGCATGTTTGGGTTTCCAAGCGGATCTCGTGATGCAGTCATTCTGTCATACTGCCGCTTATCCAAAGCCAGTTGACGTTGAGACTCAGCACACACTACCTGACTTTATCATGAACCGTGGCGGCGTAAGCTTACGTCCAGGTGATGGTATCATTCACTCATGGTTGAACCGTATGCTACTTCCAGATACCGTTGGTACTGGTGGTGATTCGCATACTCGTTTCCCAATGGGTATCTCGTTCCCAGCGGGTTCTGGTCTAGTTGCATTCGCAGCGGCAACTGGTGTGATGCCACTTGATATGCCTGAATCTGTTCGTGTTCGTTTTGTTGGTGAGCGTCAAGCTGGTATCACCCTACGTGACCTAGTACATGCTATCCCTTATCAAGCGATCAAAGAAGGTTACTTGACGGTTGATAAGAAAGGTAAAATCAACGAGTTCAACGGCCGTATTCTTGAAATCGAAGGTCTAGAAGATTTGACTGCTGAGCAAGCGTTTGAATTGTCTGATGCCTCAGCTGAGCGTAGTGCTGCTGGTTGTACCATCACTTTATCTGAAGCATCAGTGACTGAGTACCTAAATTCAAACATCACGCTGCTTAAGTGGATGATTTCAGAAGGCTATGGCGATGCACGTACGATCAGCCGCCGTGTTGAGCAAATGCAAGAGTGGTTGGCTAACCCAAGCCTCATGCGTGCTGACGACGATGCTGAATACGCGATCGACATCACTATCGATATGAGCGAAATCAAAGAGCCTATCCTTTGCTGCCCGAACGATCCAGATGATGCAAAAACGCTAGCAGACGTGGCTGGTGATACCATTGATGAAGTATTCATTGGTTCATGTATGACCAACATCGGTCACTTCCGTGCCGCTGGTAAATTGCTACAAGACGTACCAGCAGGAAGCCTGAAGACTCGTCTATGGATTGCACCACCTACTAAGATGGATGCACGCCAGTTGATGGAAGAGGGTTACTACAACATCTATGCACAAGCCGGCGCTCGTACTGAAATGCCAGGTTGTTCACTATGTATGGGTAACCAAGCACGTATCGCACCGAAATCTACTGCGGTATCGACCTCAACTCGTAACTTCCCGAACCGTCTAGGTCAAGGCGCTAACGTATACCTAGCTTCTGCAGAGCTTGCAGCAGTCGCAGCGGTACTTGGTAAATTGCCGACTAACGATGAGTATCAGCAGTATGCTGGCATGCTAAACAGCATGGGTGATGAAGTCTATCAATACATGAACTTCGATCGTATGGAAGACTATACTGAAGAAGCAGACAAGATCAACGTTGCTCAGTTGACCTAATCTTGGTTGCAGCTTAAGCAAAACGTTTTTAAGCTTTAATAATAGAATAACCCCGTATCGTCATGATGCGGGGTTTTTTATTGATGACTCTAAGAAAACTAGTATTTATTTACAAACTTTTATTGAGTATCTATAATCAAAGCTAATTGTTGATAATTTTCACTAACGATTTCTACTTTTCACGACTGAGATAAAAAGCCCTATGGAAAATAATATTAAGCTTGATAAAGCGACTCCGCCGCCACTGCCCAGATCTACGATGGCTAACAATCATAATGCTGAAGCAAATTATGGAATCATTGATTGGTTCAAAAAGTGCATGAGAAATTATGTCAATTTCTCTGGTCGGGCACGCCGTAAAGAGTTTTGGTATTTTTCTTTGGTATATATGATCTTGGCAATTTTTGCGATGATAATAGATGCAATTATTTTTGACGCAGAAACAGGGCCTGTTATATAGTTGTAGCGCTTGGTCTTGCTTTACCCAGTATTGCTGTTGGTATTCGCAGGTTACATGATACGGGTCGCTCAGGATGGTGGTTTTTAATATCCTTAATACCACTGATAGGCGGCATTGTGTTTCTTGTATTTTGTGCTAATGATACTAAGCCTGAAACCAATCAATGGGGCCCGCCAGCAAAATAGTCTGGCCTAGGATAAAGTCGGTTTTTGATAAATCTGTTTACGTCTGTATAAATGTACTGGCTGATTTTCTACGCTATGTTATGTATAATATAGGGGCAGGCGGAAACCGTGGCTCTGCACTTTATTTATCTTTTCTAACTCGGGACGGACCGATACTTTGACATGCACCTTGCTGTTTAAATACAGGTGCTTTGGAGTCTTGGTTGATGACCTTATCACCGCTTAAACGTCGCTTAATTTATGTGACCGCCTTCGAAATTATCGCGATTATCTTATCTACCCTTATATTGATGAAACTCAGTCACAGTGATGCATCAGAATCCTTACCAATCGCCGTAATGATGTCGGTAGCAGCCGTCGTTTGGAACTTTATATATAATACCGCTTTTGAAGCGTGGGAACGTCGCAAGCGCATTGTACGTCGCACGTTATGGATACGCAGTGTTCATGCTTTTGGTTTTGAGGGTGGGCTGGTGTTAATCTGCTTGCCACTTTATATGATTTGGTACGATGTTGGTCTAGTAAAAGCCTTTATGATGGAAGTAGCGCTACTGCTATTTTTCTTAGTTTATACGTTTACGTTTACTCTGATCTTTGACAAGATATTTACGTTACCTCATCATTCTAAACCCGCTACCGCTTCTTAATTAAAGGCATTGACAAAAAAAGGGCTACCATATTGGCAGCCCTTTTTTGATGGCATTATTGTTTATCTTGTTATTTACCTTGATATACCGGCTTACGCTTTGCGATAAAGGCGCTAACCCCTTCGATAAAGTCATCAGTTTTTGCCATTACTGTCTGTTGCTCTACTTCCGTATCTAACGCTGCGCTCAAACCAGCGAAGGCGTGTACGTTGAAGCTCTCTTTCATAGCGGCCAACGCTTTGCCTGGTAGTTGGCTCAATCGTAGCGCCAATGCTTGGACGGTGGCTTCTAGCTCGTCAGCACTAACCACGTTGTTTACCAGATTTAAGCGCGCCATATCTTCTGCTTTTAGCTTATCACCTAGCATTACAAGCTCAGTGGCTTTTGCGGCACCAACCAATTGGTTTAATAAGTAAATACCACCTGCATCTGGAACTAGGCCAATATTAACGAACGCTTGTACAAACTTTGCATTGTCTGCGGCAATTCGAAAGTCACAAGTAAGCGCCAAGTTCATGCCAGCACCTGCCACAGCGCCTTCTAATTTAGCAATAATCGGCTTATGGATATGACGTAACTTTAAGCTGACTTCGCCTGCGCCTTCTACCATACCTCTCAATTTGTTTGAAACAACATTCTTGTCTAATCCTTCAGACAACATCTCTTTAATATCGCCGCCGCTTGAGAAGTTACCACCAGCCCCTTGCAAAATAATCACCCGTACTTGATCATCTGCAGCCGCTTTATCTAGCGCTATCAAGACTTGGTTTTTTAAAGGTGTGCCAAAAGCGTTTAAGCTTTTTGGATCGTTAAAGGTAATGGTAGCAATGTGCTCTGCAACTTGATAATCGACGAGAGACTGTGACATTTGAGATTTCCTTATTTTAAATGGCGGTTTTAATATTTTGTATCAATGACAATACTTTGAGATAAAGGTAAAAATGGTTCAATGCTGATTACTATAGCAGCTTGCTATGATTATAAAAGCGTGTTTTGTGGGCGCTTAAGACACATCTACATACTGGTAAACTTTCCTATTCTATCGTAAAAGCTGATGCTAGCTAATGAGACAAAACGACTGGCTCGTAAAAAGGCTATGACCTAAGGGGCTAATGGATTATGCTAATATGCTAGGTTGAGCGTAAAAGAGTCGTAAAAGACACAAGGGTACGCTCGAAATTTTCATTGATCAAACAAGGATGTGGTTATGCCAACTATCACTGTAAATAACGCTGATATTTATTACGAAGACAGCGCACCGAACGACACAACAAAGCCCGTTATCGTATTTGCTCACGGTCTACTGTGGAGCTCGCAGATGTATGACAAGCAAGTGGAGCATTTTCAAACAGACTATCGCTGTATTGCTTTTGATTTTCGCGGGCAAGGTCAGTCGCAGGTTACTAAGTCTGGCTATGATATGGAGACGCTGACTGACGATACGCTTGGCTTGCTTGCAGCGCTTGGTATTGATAAGTGTCACTTTGTTGGGCTATCTATGGGCGGGTTCGTGGCTCAACGTATCGCGCTCAAACGCCTGAGCTGCTATTGTCATTAACGCTGTTAGAAACCTCTGCTGACCCTGAAGATCCAAAAAATATCCCTCAGTATCGCAAGCTAGTGAAAGCGATTCGCTGGTTAGGTATGAAGCGTGTGAGTAATAAAGTGATGCCAATCATGTTTGGCAGTACGTTCTTGGCAGATAAGCTGCGTAAATCTGACCGTAAGCAGTGGCTAACGATGCTACAAAGCAATCGCAAGGGCGGCGTGGTCAAAGCAACAATGGGCGTGATTGAGCGTACAGGTACTTATGAGCAGCTGGGTGAGATTACAACGCCAACACTAATTGTGGTAGGTGATGAAGATGCCGCCACGCCTTATGCCAAATCTGAACGCATGCATTTTGCTATCGCTGGATCCAAGCTTGCTATTATCAAAGGTGCCGGTCATACATCGACAGTAGAAGAGCCTGATCAAGTGAACCAAGTACTTCGTCAGTTTTTGGAAAGTTGTGCTTAATATAGATATTGTTCGAGAGCTTTGAAGCCTTATATCTATAGAAGTCCTAAGCAAATCTCTATATAAAAAAAAGCCGCTACCTGTATTTGATAGCGGCTTTTTGTATGGTGTAAGTTGTTAAATGGCAGTCAGCCATCATCAGAGATGAAAGCTACATTCGTGAGCTGTATTGGCTATGTCCGTCATCAATGGTACCAAAGGCTTCTGCACGATTAACAATTTCAGTCGCCCAAGCACGGTGCGTCGCAGGCTCTAGCATCGTATTATTGTACTTGAATACCGCTTTGGCCTCAGAGTGAAGGATCGCTTGTGCTTCATCTAATGTACTCAATGGCACACAGTAAGCTTGCTGTACTAGGGCGATTTGGCTTGGATGAATGACAGTTTTGCCTACCATCCTAAGCTGACATCTCGATTCAGCTCTTGCATAAACAGCGTCGGCTGATCTAAATACTCAAATACTGGCGCGGTAAGATAAAAACCATGCGGCACAAAACAGCCCAGCATTTGATAAGCCAACGTACCGATAGGCGAGTCATAGACAATACTGTTTTTTGGGCGGCGTAAGCGCAATGCTGCGAACAAGTCATTACCGCCGATACGCAATGCAAAAACTGGTTGGCTAAACGCTTCTTTAAAAGCGATGGCAAGCTCCTGATTGTGATGCGGATTAAACAGCGCTGCGGTTTCGAGCGTCGGCATAAGTAGTTGATCTACTTTTAGGTTCTGACAAGCCATGCGCCAGTTAGATAAGCTATACATATCAACTTTTGGCATAACGAAACCATCGATGAGGTCAATATGGGTATAGTCAGCCAGTTGCTGTAGCATCATCGGGCTACGTGGACGTATAAAAACCAGTGGACGCGTCGGATGCTGAGCATGAATCTTTGCTGATTTAGATGGCGCATTAATGCTATTCACATGCTCAGCCCAAGTATCCAGCAGGGTGCGCAAACGCTCAAGCGCCAACTCTACATCCTGCTGACTGACCGCATCCTCTAGACAGATAATAATACTATTAATCGTCGGTAGTTTGTCCCGCTTGATGACTTGCCAAATATCTTGGCGAGTCGCAGGCATGTATAAGCTAGCACCGAGCTGATATGGATGGTGCGTGTGCGGTTTGACCATCGCATGACGCTCAGTGATCAGATGCGCATAAGATTGGGTATCATTGTAAAGTTCTGACTCGGTTTTTAGCATATCTGACATAATTGGCATCATAAGTAGAGGGTATAAGAGAACGGAAAAGAAAGTATTTAATACCGTTAAATGTATTAAGTGTCTTGGGAGCGCTGCTTGATAAGCGTGATGGCTTGATAAGGCAGTATTTTATCACCTAATACACTGATAGTGATATTTCGTTGTGCACATAAATGGCGTAGCAATATGGTATCAGGGTGCTCAGCAGTGGCGAGCAATATACGTTCGGGATCACGGCGTAATATGGCACGTGTTGCCTCGGCAATAGTCGGCTTAATACGGTTGCGATTAACGATATGATAATCTGCTGCCAGCGTCTCTATCAATGCAGCCGTCTGGTAGCGTGGCTGCTGGTAAGTCGGTAAACGCGTTGGAGTTGCAACCAATGATCGTCTCACGGCATCGATACGCTCGATAAATGCCAAGCTATGATCTACCTCAATTAAATCATCATAAAAGACACTGCGATGCAGGCCTGATAACGGCTCCGTGTATAAGCTACGCGAAATTAATCCTGATACGGTGCTGTTTAACAAACCCGATGGATTAACCAATCTTCTTCGCTAGCCGCCAGCCAAGCAACGCCAGCCGGATCGGCAAGAGTCAGTAGCGGAATGACGTCAGCGCCTTGATGAAAAATGTTGGCAAAATTAACATGAGTAGAATCGCTAAACGTCTCTAGACTACGAGCCAACTCTTGATAAATAGCGCCTTTACCTGTCCAACCATCGACGAATACGATTGGACTGTTTGGATAAGCATCCAGTAGCATTTGCAAAGCCACTGGATCAAGACCACGATCGCGAATGATACTGATGCCATAATGTACACTTGGCAAGCGATAGCTACTGTCTGTATCCGACAGCGCACGCTGCAATAACACACCAATTGGCAGACCAGCTCGCACCAAACTGACCAAAACCAGTGGATGCTCATCACTCACATTCTGCTGAAAAACATGATGTAGCGTATGAGACAAATGAGCGATATCAGTCGCGGTCCTTGTTGACCCTTGCTCTAACGCCTGTATGTATAGCTGCTCATGCATTGCAGTAGGTGCTTGCTCTAAGGTCAGCATGTCAGAGTAATGGCGTTGTCCGCTTTGAATAAGCGCTTCTTTTTGACTGACTGGCACATCGGCAACCGCGTCCTTATCCACCATATCGAGTAGGACGGTGACATCGCTTGCAAGATAGCTGCCTGAGCCATAGTTTTGCAGAGTAGCTCTTTTTATCTGTATATTAGGTAAAGTCATAGTATGAATAATAGCACTCGGAATGATAACAATGGGATTGTGTGGCTGTTGTTGAAACTGATGGTTTAGCCTGATGGCTTAGACTGACGATTTAGACTGATATTGCTCATGCAGTTGGCCATGATTGGGCATACCGTACCAGTCCAATAACTGCAAGAAAGGCAAATCAGCTAAGCTATCACCAAAGCCAAAACTGGGACGCTGATGGTCTAAATGATGCTCTAATAAAAACTGTACCGCATGACGCTTATGAACCGCATGGGGCAATATCGCTAGGTATTGGCATTCACATGAACATAGAAATCTTGATCAAAATCACGTATCAGAGTGGGCAGTTTCTCAGCTAAATCTACGAGCGCTTGATGATCTTTCTGCGCATGTTTGACAGCCAGATAAATGGTTAGCTCTTCATCAACAGAACCATTGTTAAAGCTATCGATATGCGGTGTGAATACTAAATGACTTTGCTCGCTTTGACTATGACTGGCAAATAATTCGCTTAACTTATTAAGCTTATTTTGCAATGGCGCGAGCTTACTATACATATGCTGCTGCCAACTGCTCAGCAGCGCTCCATCAGACGTTAAAATAATCGCCCCATGAGTTAATACTTGCCAACTATCAAAGGGCAGCTTAACGCGTTTTATTTCACTACGATCCCGTGCCGTCACTACAACTAATTCAGTACTAGCAAGTAACCAATTAAAAAAAGGTTGCTTGGCGCTGGCTCATAAAGCTTAAAGGTTCGTCTTGCTTATTGACCGTCGCACATACCAAAGATTCAGGCTCAGTAGTGGGTAAGTCCCATGTATCAATTTTGCGCTGGGTTTGGAATAGTGTGTCGTCCAAATCCATCAAGGCATAAGCTTAATAACGCCTGGGTTAGCTTTAAAAAATGAGGTAGTCATGGTGTCGTCCGTAAATAATAGGTTTGAAAGTTAGAGAGCAATTTAAAGACTAGGGCTCACCACCAGCACGTTATCCAAACCTCGCCACATAGCATCCACACTATCAGCTGATGTTTCTATACACAACACAATCAAATCCCAATCACTAGGCTCAACGTTATAAGCAAAATTGGTCATACCAAGCCCGTAATTATCGCTAAAGCTCAGCATCGTGTTAATCGCTCCACCAAGCGCAATCGGTGAACGGGTTAATGCGCTAAAATTAACCATGGACTTTGTATCTCCGCTCAGTTTTTTAGACTCTATTTCAAGCCATTCAGCCAATAGAAATGGCAACCAAACAAACTCATTGCTACCCAATACTAGGATTCTTTTTGGTAGCTGAGCAACATCAAATTTTTTCTTGGCCATTGAAGCTGGTAAATGTAGCCTGAAAACTTGAAAGATAGTTATCAAACCCATCTGTACTGTCTAGTGTTGGAAACCTACCCCAATTACCCGTATCACCGAGCGCCTGACTACCAGCGGCAGTAGTATCAACCGACGGCATCGTAATAGGTTCAGGATTAAGTGCATCTGTCCATTGCCAGGCACCAGACAGTAAATGATGTCGATGAAACTCAATACCAGCGAGACGATCTGCCATACGTGCAGGCTTAGCATCTGACTGTGGATTAGGTGTTTCTTGATCTAATGACCAGTCGACCAATGTTGTCAGATGCACCTGTTCTAACTGGGTCAGTCCTGCTTCACGTAGGGCCGTGACGACATTAACACAGGTATTGCCCGTTGAGGCTTCATCATCGACCATAATTAATGTTTTACTGGCCAGTAGCTGCATTTGAGTAACGCTATCTTTGCTCTGATAAATCAAATGCTGGCTGGCATGACTGTGATCTTCACAAAATGTCGTCAGCAAGGAGTCAGTACCATTTGCATCACTACTTTCATCGTGCTGTGCATGACGCGTAGAGTTCAATAGCAGGGCTTGAGGATAGCGCGTTTGTAGCGCTTGATGGACACCAGCAGATAGACCTACCGCGGTCTCTGCCATACCAATGACTAGTACTGGTTCAGCCAAGTCACTAGGCACTAAGTTAGCCAAATCAGTGAATGCCTCTCGCATGATGCTTGGCGCAACGGGAATATGACGACCTAGCACTTTTGAGACAAACAGAAACGCCCGTTTTGTTGATACGCTGTGCAAATCCTAGCAAATCTTCTAATTGATAACGGTCGCGTTGTTCTGCACCATTTTTATTAGTGGCTGATTTATTGGTGGCTGAGTTGGTTTGATAAGTTAGATCTAGCGTACCACGGGGTAGGGTGATGGTCGTACTGTGTTGCTCATTTAACATTCATATTCCTTGGCGCTTTTATTTGTATGTCGTCGTAGATTTTTAACCCTGACAGCCAACCAGCCATAAGGCACTGCGACTTTGCTTGCTTAGCTGAGGTGTGGTAAGAGGCGTAGCACTGGTCAAATCAGTCGTGTTCTCCAAGCTGATGCCAGCGATCGCCAGTAGGCAGATAATAACTGAAATTTCACTGCATAGTTCATGTTTTGTGCATGTTCATGAACCAGACTGGATGTGACCATACCGACGACCTCTCCAGTCGGCAATAATAAAGGACTACCACTAGAACCGGGCTGAATGGGTGCGGTGAATTGCATATGACGGATATCGTTATTTAAACCTGTCAATCCTGATATACAGCCTTGAGTGACTTGCAGTTGG
Source organism: Psychrobacter sp. JCM 18901 (assembly GCF_000586435.1). GTDB lineage: Bacteria > Pseudomonadota > Gammaproteobacteria > Pseudomonadales > Moraxellaceae > Psychrobacter. The sequence continues at coordinate 32,345 of NZ_BAWH01000023.1, read as the reverse complement.
CTACTCAGTCCTGATAACGGAAACCCCAGTGTGGTAATGGTCTCACCCAATATATCAACACATTGCTGCGCCAATGGGAGGTAGCTAGGCAAAGGATCACTAACTCTAATAATAGCTGAGTCGCTTCCGATATCGCTGAGTACGACTTGTGCCTCGCGATCAGGCTGACCTTGCTGACGTACGCCAACCATCGCTGCTGACTCAATCACATGATAGCAGGTGAGCAAATGATAGGGAGCAATAGCAAACGCTGTTCCTGTCCAAGTTTCGCCTGCTTGTACATGACGGGGAGGGCGAGCTTCGTTGTTTGGTTGAGTACGCTGCTGCTGTTGAGCTTCTTGAATAAGCGTATGTGTGCTAGGTGGACGAACATCCAGACTAACCTGTACATGATGTTCAAGGCTCGCTAAGCCATGCGTTGATGCCTCGCCAAGCGCTCGACATTTGAACTGTCCATTACGTTGATATATTTCTAATATAATCGCCGCTTTGATATGCCGCTCGTTTGTTGTGAAGTTATAGTGAATATCCCCGTTGTTGAGCGTGAGGCTTACGTCGTTTAACTCTACCGCTGGCAAGTTTAGGCTTGGCTCATGATAAACATAAGCAATCAGTTGTAAGAAACTAACATTATTTTTATTAAATAGCTGGGGTAAATCTAACTGCCATGTACTTGGATTATCCTTGTTATCGAGCTGAGCCCAGTCTTTAGACTCATGTAAATAAGCAGGACTACAAACGGCTTTACGATAGGCATCTAATGGCAACCACAATAGCCCAAGCTGCTGTCCAAATCCCAATGATTTAGTAGTAGAAAATGCGATCGAACACTTTGTATTTTCGATAACCGTATTGGCTCCTAGCACTAATTCGACTTGCTTCAACATCACATTTCCTTAGTTTATTTGCGTGATTATAATTATTTTTATTGTTTAATGATTTTATCCTTGAGACTAAAGTCTGACTATACAAAGGGTTTTGATTTTGTTTTAAACCTACTATTCCAAAAAGAAAAAAACGCTAATGGATGTTTTAATAAACAATTAAGATTAATTGCATAATAGATATATCAAGATATATAGGTTTAAATAGTTTCAAAATCCCTTTTAATAATTAATTCCTTTTAGAAAATAATGATGAGGTTTTATAGTCTAGCCATTTGTCGGTTAATGTAGCCACTTATCGGACAAAGCCATGTAGTGTATTGCTACAAAACCAAATTCCAGTGATAATACAATCAAAATCTATTGCTATTTAGTAACTCTACTGTGACCAAGTGTTATCTGTAAAGTTTAAAAATAGTATTTGATTTAAACCTATTAATTCTAATCTTATTTTCAAGCTTGCTACTGTTTCTCGATTAATGAATTTCTAGTAGTTAGAGCACTTGTATGCTTAATAACTACAAAAATCGAAATTTCATCTACTGAAGATATTTCATTTCTTATAATATAAAAGATATACAAAAACTATTGTGTGGTTGATGTCTGAATATTTTTTTATATTGTGAGAAAGTCAGTTGGTGGACCTTTGAAACGTTATTCACATTAGTTTATCTAGATAGCTTGATATAAGAAAGCGTAGCAGTATTTTAAGAAAAGGAGTGCTCTGTGAAATTCTCTTGTGCATTAGAAACGTCTTCTGAACGTATTCGTCTGGTCAATGTTATTTCGCCGCTTATCAAAGCAGGTTATCAGCTAGTCTCCCAAAAGCAAGAACCTTCAGAGAATGGTGGTAATATCATTCATGTGATCGCAAGAAGCCTGGGCTCTAAAACGCAGGAAGATCTAATCGAGGATTTATCTTCAATTGAAGGTTGTACGCTTTTTAATCTAGAAATAGAAGAAGAGGGTGGCTCGTCAGCTGCCCCTGCAAAAAAAGACATTAGATGAAAAAAAGCGTCTTATCAGCCATTGGTGCTTATTACCCTAAAATAGCAGATATTGTCAGCCAGTATGAGGATAGTTTACCTATTGAGCGACGTGTGACTGCATTGCAGGAGTTGGGTCGCAAGGTTGGCGGCGGTATTTACCAACGTGATTATTCACTTGGTAGTCCACTAAAGATGCCTACTACGATCACTCGTGAGCTTGTACCAGCACTAAAAGGTCTGTCTAAAGTTAAAGCAAAGAATAATGTGATCTATTTAATCAAATGTCCATTCTGTAAGTCGTCAGATCATACTCACTCAGGATGCCATTTTATTGTGGGCTATATAGAAGGCTTTTTGGCAAGCAACCCTGCTATAGATGTGGTTCAAGTTGAAGAGACTAACTGCGGCGCAGGCAGTACCAATATTTGTGAATTTACCATTGGGTAAGAAAAACTGCGTGTAGATAATTTCATGTCTATGCAAAAAAATCAACGAGCGAATGACGCACCATGTTGCAATAAAAGTAACGTTATTTGACTCAATTCTTATGATAGATAAAAGGCAAAAAAATGATGGAAGTTGAATATAACTTACTTTTGGTGTTGGTCTCATACGCCATTGCAGTATTTGGTTCTTATGTTGGCTTAAACCTTGCCATTCGAGTACCTTCTGCTAAGCCAGGAACAGATTTGTATTTTTGGGTAGCGTTATCATCGATTGCTATCGGTGGTGCGATTTGGTCTATGCATTATATCGGTATGATGGCAGTAGATATGAAGATGCCTGTGACTTATGACTTGGGTCTGACAATTGTCTCAATGCTACTCGCGATTTGTTTCGTTGCAGTCGGTATTGTCATCGTAGGTCGCGGTGAACCAAGCGTTGCTAAGTTAATCGGTGGCGGCGTACTTACTGGGCTAGGTGTTGCAGCCATGCATTATACCGGTATGGCCTCTATGCAGATGGACGCTACCATGTCATATAATATACCGCTGCTTATCTTATCGATTGCAATTGCTATTGCAGCCGCTATTGCTGCGCTATGGTTGGCATTCAATCTACGTGGTACATTACAGCGTTTTGGTAGTGCCTTCATCATGGGTCTTGCTGTTTGTGGTATGCATTACACTGGTATAGCCGCGATGGAAATGACGATGACTGATCACTCGATGTCTATGGATTATACGCATGCAGGTGCCATCTCTTCATCAATTATGATCTTCATCGGTTCAGCAATCGTATTGAGCTTACTATGGGTCATTGCTTCTAAAAATGCACCTAAGCAAGCGACACTAGCATTTGGCGAGTAATTTTAAACGTTCATTTTTAATACTTTTCAAGAATGACCAGACATAAAAAAGTTTTTAGATATTAATCTAAAAACCTTTTTTTGTGTCTGTTCAAATCATCTGCTAACCACGTGCATGCTTAGCAGACTATTTATTCATCATCCTTTTCAATTTTGACACTCATCATAATAGAGCGTACTTGGCATGGTTCAATATGCTGAATATTGGTCTCTAAGTTAGATCTCTCTGATAGCCCCAACCAGTAAGAAAATCCGACTTGCGTCAAATCAATCCCACTATGAGAAGTATAACCAATACCACCTGATGGGCGGCTATTAATCTCAAGGACACGGTGCTGACCGCTATCATCAGCTTTGGTTTGTACACTGACGATACCATCACAGCCAAAAGCCCTAATCAGTGGGATTACGACATCCATGACAGACTGCTCATAACCAACATGTTGTATTTTTCCTGTTTTATGACGAGTGACAGCAGCTAGGACTTCGCCATATTCGCAGACCACATCGATAGAGTATTCTTGCCCTGATAGATAAGGCATGAGCAGCATTGGAACAGGGCGCTCGTGTACCATTTGACTGTTAGTATAGGCACTTACAAACTGGGCTGTATTGATTTTTTTCTCTTCAGTGAAATATAAGTGCTCAAAGCTATCGTACTGCTCGCCATATTCCTTACCCGTATCTAATCGCCAAAACCCTTGTGCGAAAATACCGACGACAGGTTTCACACATAGAGGTTGGTCACCATGCTCAGCTAATAAAGCCTCAAGCTCAGTAGTATTGTCAAAACGCCATGCGTCTGCCACTGGAATATTATGAGTGTGGCAATGCTGCATAAAAGCAAATTTATCATCGATTGACTCTAGTGCCGCTACGCTGGTTGCGCCCGTCAATAAGCGAATACCAACAGCGTCAAATTTCTCACGATGCATTTCATAATCGATACCATTGCGTCCAGTCAGCAGCACTTTTACGTTATGCTTTTGAGCTTGATCCAATACGAACTGCCAGCGTGGTATAGCAGGTTCGCTAGTCATTTGGGTATCAGTATCTACAATCGAGTCAGATGGCTCGCGATAAACCATATCGGCGAATTCAAAAATTTCAGGTCTATCATGACGGTGTGAGGCAATAACTTGAAAAGTGTTGTTTGATTTGCTCTTTAGACTTTGTAAGCTCTCCAACATATCACGCTGGCTAGATTGACCTTCAGCTAACCACGCCGCTACTGGTATTGAAGGGTTACTATTGTCAGCAAGATTATTCATAATTCTCTCAGCGTTATCATTAGGTGTAGGGGAGTGGGCAAGTCAATATTGCTACTGTAAATCTAGTAGTAGTAGCAAAGGTATACGGTTTAATAGGACATATTATATACAAATGATATGCGTTATAAACGCCTCTAATAAAATAGTCATAAGGATTTGTAAGGATAACTTTATCGCTTATATCGCGATTGTCTGGTTCAAAAAAATTCATAATATCCATGCTACTATATGATGACAGTCAGCATGAAAATGACAACAGCATAATAAATAATCTAAAGGACGTATGATGAGTCAAAACCAACCTCAAAAACTAATTGCAGGTGCCAATGCGCCACTACCGACTGACAATATTAGCATTCGTATTTTAAGCCAAAACGCCATTGATTGTGCCGCTTATCGCCTGACTAATGACGGCAAAGTACGCGGTGATGGAGACATGATATTTTATGGTCAGACACGTAGCGATGATGGTAGCCTTAGCTTTCGCGGTCATGACAGTGATGGGTTTTTTTGATATTAATTTGTCTGCACAGCCTGCAAGTATTGAGAAAATTGCCCTAGCGTTCTCTAGTGCGCAAACACTATCGCAAGTTGGCGATGTGGATATTCAAGTATTACAGGGCAGTCAAGTGCTGATGACCTGTCAGCTGAGTAGCGCTGGACGTAATGAAAAAGCCATTATATTGGCTGAATGCTATCGCAGACAAGGAAACTGGAAATTTCGTTTTATCGCCCAAGGATTTGAGGGAGGGTTAAAACCTTTGTCTGAGCATTTCGGTGTGGAAATCGCTGATGACGCGCCTGCCCAAAATCATAACCCTGCACCAAGCCAGCCTCAACCTATCAACACTCAGCGACCAATCAATACGCAAAAAGCAGGCAGCACGTCTCAAACTAACAACCCACCACCGATTCCTACCAATCCTTCGATTAATCTTAGTAAAATAACATTAACTAAAAACCAATCTAGCATCAATCTTAAAAAAACGTGATGATTTTGGAAAAATTTCGGTCAATTTAGATTGGAACCAACGCCCGCAAAGTGATAAAGCCGCGCCCAAGAAAGGCATACTGGGAGATCTGTTTAAGCAGCATCAATCAAGCGGTATCGATCTAGATGTCGGCGCTATGATTCATCTAAAAAATGGTGAAAAAAACCCTTATTCAAGCGTTGGGTAATCGTTTTGGTAGTTTACAATCAGCGCCTTATGTTTGCCTACGTGCGGATGATAGAACGGGGCAGGTAAGCGGCGGTGAATGGCTAGATATTAACGGTCAGCAATGGTCACAGATTGAAGAGGTGTTTATCTTTGCGTTTATTTATGAAGCGCGCCCAACTGGGAAAAAACCGATGGGGTTGTGACTATCCATGTACCCGATCAATCACCGATTGAGACACGTTTGACCGAAGGTGCAGGTAATCTACCCATGTGTGCCATTGCCCGTTTAGTCAATCAACAAGGCAGTATCAATGTTGAGCGTATCAACCAATACTTCAAAGGTCACCAAGAAATGGACAAAGCGTTTAATTGGGGCTTTAGCTGGAAGCGTGGACGTAAATAGTATTCTTAACTATAGATAACAAGCATAAAAGAGCGGCCCAACTATTGATAGATGGGCCGCTCTTTTTTTGAAATAAACTATTTAACTAGATTGGTAATAATCCAGTTAAGTCTCAAGTCAATTATGCATGCGGTGTGATAGCAGGCATTAAGTCGTGGAAAGTACGGCCAGAAGCTGTCTCGCCAATCGCATGCATTTTCCATTCATTGTTATGACGATAAACCTTTGCCATTACCATCGCTGTATGTCCACCTTGGGCAGACAAGTTATAACGTGCTACTTCGCTATTGTTATTGGCATTAACGATACGGCAAAACGCATTTTCTACGGTCTCAAATGTTTGACCAGTAAAGCTATTGACCGTAAATACCAATGAAACCACATTGGCAGGTACTCTTGAGAGATCGACATTGATGACTTCATCATCGCCATCACCGTCGCCAGTACGGTTATCACCAGTATGCACGATACTGCCGTCTTTCGATTTTAGCTGACTGAACCAAATGGCATCGACCGCTTGTTTGTTAGCATCGAACATAATGCATGAAGCATCTAAGTCGATAGAGTCGCCACCAGAACCACCGCCGAATAATTTTCCTAAGAAGCCACCTTTTTTATCTTGTGGCCCTTGCGCAACATCCCAGCCTAGACCTAGTTTAACTTGAGTCAGCTCGCCACCAGCCTCTTTGCTAGGGAGATTTTTTGACCTTTTTGAAGACTAACTGCCATGTGAGTATCCTTATAATAATTGTGGGTAAAACCGTTGAAAAATAACGCTAAAAAGTATTATAAATTGCGAAAGGTGTTATAAGATATTGTCTAAAAAGCCACCACCGCCGCCACGTCCGCCTGAGCTACTACCTAGGACGCTTTGTATCCAACCTTGATAACTGTCACGATTGCGTGAACAAATAATGACTTTGCCACTTCCGGAGAAGTTCAGAACCATACCTTCGCCACTAGTAACAGAGTTGATAATATTGCTCATGATGCCTTTTTTTCTTACTGGTCGAAACTGACAACTTGTATTCAAGATTCGAGTCCCAGCAGACCACATGACCGTTATCAATAATGACGTCTTTGTCTGGTGTGACATCAATCTCAAACAACGAGCCAAAACCAGATACCACGACTTGACCTTGGCCTTGAGTCTGCATCACCATAAAGCCGCCTGTATCACCGAATACTGCACCGCCTAAATTGCGCTGAATATTGGCTCTGATATCGACGCCAGTTTGAGCCGCGACAAACGCACCATCACTCAATGTATACTGCTGCTTGCCAACTTCTATGATTTGCATATCACCATCGAGCGTGGGCGCAAGCAAACAGTCGCCCTCACCATTAACCGCTTCAATCTGCTGTTGAAACAACGATTCATCGTTTGCAAAGCGGCGCATCAGTGACTGCATCAGGCCACCTTGTAGCTTACCTTTTAGCTCAAGATTGGACTCCATCATCACCATTGCATTGGCTTCACAATAAATTGAATCGCCTTTTTTTAAGATTACAATGCAAAAAAAGGTTCAATAGTACCGATTAAACTGAATGTTGCGGCCATGGCTTGCAAATCCTTATTCTAATATCTTTGTTAAATGCTCTTAATGTGTGCCTTTGCTTTTTTTCTCTATAAACTTTAATCATAAGCCAATTAAAATCAAAGCCATCAAATGCGTTAAAGGGGCACACTTGATGGCTTATTAGATCATAACCAAACGTCTGATTATGATAATTGCTTGCTAAACGTTTATGTTAATTTTAACGCTAAACATTTACGCCATAAGAGGCTGCTAATGGTCCAAGACCACCGCTGAAGCCTTGACCAACCGCACGGAATTTCCAATCACCGCTGTGACGATATAATTCACCAAAAATCATCGCTGTTTCAGTGCTGCCATCTTCTGATAAGTCGTAACGAGCGATTTCAGATTCGCCATTGTCGTTTACGACGCGGATATAAGCATCACCAACTTGACCGAAGTTTTGGTTACGTGCTTGGCCTTCATAGATGATTGCACAGATAGCTACTTTGTTGACGTCAGCTGGGATGCTCGCAAGATTGATTTTGATTTTCTCATCATCGCCATCGCCTTCGCCAGTACGGTTATCACCAGTATGCTCAACAGCGCCGTTGTCTGATTTTAAGTTATTGAAAAAGATAAAATCTTGGTCGTTACGGACTTTGCCTGCTTCGTTAATCAAGAAACCGATTGCATCTAAATCAAACTCTTGGCCGTCAGTGCACGTGGATCCCAGCCTAGGCCGACTGTAATGTTAGTTAAACCTGGCGCTTCTTTTGATAAGTTTACGTTGCCGCCTTTTGTTAAGCTAATAGCCATACAAATATCCTTTGGATTAATAGTTAAGTGGATTGATTGATAAAAAAATAAACTAAAAGTTGTGCAGTGACTGATACCTCAGAGCAAATAATAAAAACTTACCTGTACGCTATGCCCTGCATATCATTAGGTTTTACTATACTAAGCGTTTGCTCACTAAGCAAGGCGTATTTTGTGCGCTTACTATATGCTTACTAAGGGACATAATACTTCTGTATCTTTGATAATTTCTAATCAACTTAGCAATAGTCGTTAAGATATTGTTATGAAAAGTAATGTTTCATACAAAAGGGATTTAGCACAAAGGTAGCTTAGATAAAACAATCGCTTTAAAAAGCACCGACTGACTATATGGGCTTAGAATAAACTAACTCATGGCTTAGGTATGCTTCGCAGCTAGTATGAGAGCATGGCATTATATAAAAAAACCTATTTAGATAAATATACATGTATCTCTTATTCTGCAAAAACCGACCAGCCAGTTTTTTTTGTACGAAGCGCTCTAGTGCTTTTAGTCCAAGCTTAGAGTTACCTACATGATCAAGCCCTGGTGACCAGACAGCGATAGAACCTTTACCAGGTGCTATCGTCAAAATACCGCCACCAACACCACTTTTGCCTGGTAAGCCCACACGGTAAGCAAATTCGCCAGAGCCATCATAATGACCACACATCATCATCAATGAGTTAATACGGCGTGCTCGTTTTTCATTGATTACACGTACTCCTGAGTGCTTATCAACTCCGTTAGACACTAAATAAAGACCGGCACTGGCCAACTGTTGGCAGTTCATTGCAATTGAGCACTGATGAAAATACGTACCTAATACATTATCCACATCGTGTCTTAAACGACCAAAGGATTTCATAAAGTGCGCTAGAGAGGCATTTCGGTCCTTGTGCGCCATCTCAGAAGCCGCTACTTTATGATCAAAGCGAATTGACTCATCATCTGCAATGAGGTGAACAAACTGCAGGATTTCACCCAGTGTTTCTTTGGGTTTATGCCCCATCATAATAGCATCCACCACGGCGATTGCCCCAGCATTGATAAATGGGTTGCGCGGTCGGCCAGACTCGTGCTCGAGCATCACAATTGAATTAAAGGGATCGCCAGATGGTTCACGCCCGACATGTGTCCAAAGTGTATCGCCTAGCTTGCCAAGACCAATGGTTAAGGTAAATACCTTAGAGATACTTTGGATGGAAAACAGAGTGCTTGCATCACCTGCTGCATACATATGCCCATCAGGAGTCGCTACGGCTATACCGAACTGGTTCGGGTCGACATGAGCCAATTGCGGGATATAATCTGCTACTTTGCCGCGGTCAGTTTCTCTTGCCATCTCTGCGGCAATATCATCAAGAATTTTTTTGCATATCGTTTATAGGGTCTTATTTCGACAATTTATTTAAGGACGAAGATTTTAACCGAAGATAGGGTGATAGTAACAGGGCAAACGTAACTTTAACCATTGATTGTCTCAATTATGGGTTATTCCGATATCTTGGGGCTTCAATATGACCTGATAGGGTGGCAAAAACAGTAAGGCAAAATTGTCAAAAAAAGCAGGCCATACCTGATGATATGACCTGCTTAGATGTATAACTAGATACAGACTACACTGAGAACACGCCTTAGTTTAGGCTTGCTTTCTCAGCTTTACGATGTTGAAGTGACGCTAGCAGCGCCCAACCAATAAAGGCAATACCAATCAGACCAGTGATAATCTCTGGCACATGGAACTTCACTGACAATAGCATAATCAGTGCCAATGCGCCGATTGCATAATGTGCGCCATGCTCAAGATAGATGAACTCATCAAGCGTGCCTTTGTCTACCAAGAAGATAGTCATAGAACGTACAAACATCGCACCAATCGCAAGACCTAACATGATAACAATCACGTCATTGGTAATTGCAAATGCGCCAATCACGCCATCGAAACTGAATGAAGCATCTAGGACTTCTAAGTATAAGAAACCAATGATACCGCCCTTCATAATGGCACTGGTCGCCGCAGCGCCCGAACCATTCTCTTCGTTTTCTAGGTCTTCTTCCAGATCGCCCTCAAGCATACCCGATACAACCTGTACACCCAGATAAACCAAGATACCCCAAACACCTGCAATTAGGACAGCGCCTGACTGCTCTGCATTAGCCCACGATACCGCAATCATCAAGACGATAAGCGCTACAAATACGCTCATGGCATCGACTTTGCCTAGCTTGGCTAAACGGCTCTCAAGCCAGTCAAACCAATGTACTTCTTTGTCATCAAAAATAAAGTTCAAGAATACCAATAGTAGGAAAATTCCACCAAATGCTGAGATTTCCGCATGGTGTGCCATCAGTCTTGCTGAGTACTCTTCAGGCTATATAAAGCCAAGTTGATGACTTCCATCATACCAAGGTCGGCAGTAACCGCGACGATGACAATAGGGAAGACCAATCGCATACCGAATACGGCGATTAGGATACCAACGGTTAAAAATATCTTTTTCCAAAATTCGTCCCAGCCCTTAAGGACTGAAGCATTGACCACCGCATTATCAAAAGATAATGAAATCTCCATGACGGCCAAAATAGCGGTAATAGAAAGAGTGGCTATCATGCCACCCATACCGCCATGTGAATATCCCCACCATGCTGCTATTGCCAAAGCAATTGCGGTAAAGATAAAGTCTAAATAAAAATGTCTCATGACACATCCTGTATGGTTGCGTAAAGCTAAGGTCTACCTAGTATAGGCATGAACCGCAAAAAAGCGGTTATTACTAACCACTTTTTATGCATAATTTTAAACGAAACGTAAAGCATTACTAGTCATTTGGCCATTAAAAATTGTGACTATTTGCAACGATGGCGGTTTGCTATTTTGGACGTGATGACAGTGACTAATAACAGACTAAATACCAGTAAATAATGGTTCTAGATATCGACACCGTATTGCTGACACATCGCTTGCAAACCGCCTGAATAGCCTTGACCAACAGCACGGAATTTCCATTCGCCGTTGTGACGATATACTTCGCCAAACACCATTGCTGTCTCTACAGAGTAGTCTTCTGCTAGATCAAAACGTACGACTTCAGTACCTGTTTCTTCATTAACAACACGGATAAAGGCGTTGGCGACTTGACCAAAGTTCTGACTACGCGCTGCAGCGTCATGAATAGTCACTGTCACGACTACTTTATCTACGTCTGCAGGTACTTGAGTTAGGTTTACTTTGATAACTTCATCATCACCGTCGCCTTCGCCAGTACGGTTGTCACCAGTATGCTCAACAGCGCCATTGTCAGACTTCAGCTGATTGTAAAAGATAAAGTCATGATCGCCGCGCACTTTGCCTGCGCCATTTAGTAGAAACACGCTAGCATCAAGGTCGAACTCAGCACCAGAGGTGGCGCGCTCATCCCAGCCAAGACCAATAAGTAACTTGGTTAAATTTGGGTCAGTTTTCGTTAGCGATAAATTACCGCCTTTATTAAGTGATAAAGCCATGGTGTTATCCTTTTTATTAGACGTTAGTGGTTTTATAGGTTATCGAAAAAAGGCGATGCTTACGCAATAACTGCGCAAATCCATCGCCTAGTAACGCTCTATCATAGCAACAAAAAAAATGGCCCAATCAAAGCTGATTGGGCCATTGTTATATTTCATATACATTCGGCAAAAAACAGAAGTTTCAGGTACTTATATTGCCTTATAAATCTATATTCTTGTTTATCAAAATCCTGTTTACGGACTTTAGATTCTAAACTATAAATCTAAAATTTCGAATTATAGACTTTGACGATGACGAATCTCAAAGCTTTGATGAATCGGCTTTTTGATGTTGAAATCAAAGCCAATGGTCTTTTGTGTGATATCAATGATGTCATAACGCTGAGTCAACTGCTCATCTAACTCAAAACGCGTAAAGTTGTTAGAGAAGTATAAGACGCCATCAGAGGTGAGGCGGTTCATGGCACGATTAATCAGTGCAGCATGGTCACGTTGCACATCAAAAGTACCTTGAAACTTCTTAGAGTTTGAGAAGGTCGGTGGATCAATAAAGATAACATCGAACTGTTCGGTATTGTCTTTAATCCACTCAAAGATATCGGCAGCAACGAATTGGTATTTATTGCGGCTAACGTCCAAACCGTTCAAGACAAAGTTTTGTTTACCCCAATCTAGATAGTTCTGTGACAAATCGACGCTAGTGACTTTTTTTCGCACCAGCAAGCGCTGCATGCACACTTGCAGTACAAGTATAAGCGAACAAGTTAAGTACGGCTTTACCGCGGCTGTTGTCCTTGATACGAGCACGCATATTACGGTGATCGATAAACAGACCAGTATCTAAATAATCTGTAAAGTTGACATACAGATAGGCACCATCTTCGCGCGCAACATGAAACTTGCCACGTTTTTCTGTGGTGTTCTGCTTGCTGTACTGATCGTTGCCAGACTGACGGGCACGCGTTTTGATAAAGATCTGTTCACGGTTAATATCAAAGACTTCACGGATACCATCAATGCCAAGTTAAAGCGCTTTTTCGCAGTCTCAGGTGGGATGGTCTTTGGTGGTGCATATTCTTGCACATGAGCATAATCACCGTATAAGTCGATCGCGACTTTGAAATCAGGTAAATCAGCATCGTAAACACGAATATTGCTTACGTTGTCTTTTTTTGGCCAGTTTCTTGAGTTTAGCAAGGTTTTTTTGCAGACGGTTAATGAAGTCTTGACCATCTTCTACTTCAATCTCGCGTTTCTCAAAACGACTAACAAGATTGCCCGTTTGCCCAGCGATAAGCGTTCCGTAGCGGAAATAGACGGTGATAGCACCATTATGACAGCGTAAGGTTTTTGGTTCTTTAATCGGTAGAATATCTACTTGTTCAACATGAGAGGCCAATATGCCAAGCATCGGTCAATGCCACTACCGGCAAAGCTGTCTTGCAATATCAGCCCAATCGCTTGGTACAACGGCTTAATCATTTCTTCATCACCCAAACGCTCACCATACGGTGGTTGGTAATGACCAAAGGATTGCTCAATCGACCATCATTAACCAATGGCTTAAGGACATTACTAAGTTGATCAAGCGCACGATGCTCGATATCGAGTAGCGGTAAAAGGTCTTGTAAACCTGCGGCAATAAGGTTTTTCTCTGTGGCAAGAATCGCACCACTATCAGCATCAAAGCCCAGCATAAGCGGCAACGTATCAGGCTGCTCGTTGGCAATCTCTAATGCTTCACGGAAACGCGTTTGAGCATCATCGATCATTTCTTGCCATAACGTCTCGTCATGATGCTGCCACTGGTAAAAGCCAAATTGATTGGCAGCTTTGTCGATACCCACGGCATAGTCGCAATGCATCAATAACGCTTCGATAAGGAACGTTCCAGAGCCACACATTGGGTCAATTAACGCATTATAGAAAGGTGCGTCACCAGCTTCGTTTTTCTTGTGCCAACCAGCACTATAGAGTAGGGCAGCTGCTAAGTTTTCTTTTAATGGTGCTTCTGTCATGGCCACACGGTAACCACGGCGATGCAAACTGGTACCGGATAAATCTAGATATAGCTCGGCTTGCTTATCATTGATGGTTGCAAAAACAGAGAAGTCTGGGTTTTTGCTGTCGACGTTAGGACGGCTGTCATAAACTTCGTTAAAGGTATCGGCAATTGCATCTTTGATACGTAGCATCGCAAACTGCTGACTGACAGCGACACGCTTATCGACAGACAGACGAATAGCAAAGGTTTGCTCTAGCTAAATTGCTCAGTCCAATTGACCGATTTTGCCAAGCCGTATAGCTGCTCCGCAACGTCGTATTCTGCATTGATGTTTTTACGTTTAATCAGCATCAATACCCGCGAGGCCACGCGTGACCATAGGCAGATGGTATATAGCTCACGTAAGCCACCAGTTACGGCTAGACGGCCGGTACTTTTGATTTCGCTGTCAATGCCAAAGCTAGTTAGCTCAGTCTGCAGTGGTGCCTCAAGCCCATCGGCACAGGTAATAATAAGATCAAGCGAAAACTCTGGTGAAGCTGCTGTTAGAGATGCGGGCGCGGTTTGTTCGGTCATACGGGTACCTGTGGGCTAAATTGACAAAAAAAGCAAATAATAAGATAATCGGTGTAACCGGCAATTTTACCATAATTCACAGTAGGATGGTTCAAAGTAGCCGTGTTTAAGATTTTAAGATGTGATAGCTAAATACGTGACAATAAATTCTCTACTCACCCTTCGTCAGTGGTAATTCCTCTGGGACGATTTGAGTAGTGGTTGCAAAGGGTTTGGTTGCAATAGGGTAGTCAACATCCTTTGGCATTAGCAGTCGCATATGCGGATAGGGCGTAGAGATATTAGCCGCGTCAAACGCGATTTTAATCTCTTCTTGTAGCACTTCTTTGATTTTGGGTATGCGGGCAACGGCTGCTGGTTTGACCCAAAAGCGTACGATAAAGAACACCCCGTACTCACCAATTTCTGCCACGGTCGCTGAAGTCTCAGGACGATTAAGCACCGCATCGGTATCGCTAAGTACTTGCAAAATTTCCTTACGAGCCGTTTCTATATCATCTTCGAACGCGATACGTACGCGAATATCAAAACGGATAAAGTTTTTGGAAGTCAGGTTAATCACCTCAGACGAGGCAACGTTGGAGTTTGGGATAATGACAGTGATGTTGTCTCGAGTGAGAATATGAGTGGTGCGTAAAGCAATAAGTACCACCCGCCCTTCATTATCATTGATATGAATCCAATCACCGACTTGAAAAGACTGCTCAAGCAGAATGGTGATACCAGCGATAAAATTAGCAAGGGTAGACTGAGCGGCGAAACCAACCGCCAAACCAACAATACCCAAACCTGCTACTAACGATACGATGTCAAAGCCAAATTGCGCCATGACGCTGGCAAGCCCGAGTACCAATAGTAGTACAGATAAAATATTTTTGAGTAGCTGCTCTATGGAAGCGTTGAGACCATAGTGCTGTAGGACTCTGTGAATGATTTGTCCTGATGATGCCCAAAGTACGTAATAGATACCTGCCCAAGTGCTTGCCTTCGCGGTGGCTTTGATGGTCTCTGGTTCAAAGTTTATCTGACTCATAATCGCTATCAGACTGGCGACAATCCAGACATAGCGCAAAACTGAACGGACAATCTTAGTGCGGCGCTCATTTAGTCTAATTTTGGCTTGGCTTTGTCTAAGAATATAATTGGCCAACCAATAAAAAATCCCAATACCGCAAGCAGTATTAGGATTTTGATGCCAGTGCTCGCCAATTCTACTGCTTGAGAGGACCAATTAAGTGACTCTTCATCTATAGAGCCGCCGAGAGCAAGATATAGGCTAGTATGTAAGTCGCGAACGATCTCTTCAAAAAAAAGTCGGTAACACTAGCGATTGGCATTTTTTTCGTCCATGCAGGATGTGTTTGTACAAAAAGTTGTAAACGAATATCTATTTATAAATTACCTCAAGTCGTCAAGGCAATCAAATAAAGTAATGGTTAAGACTAGTTACTATTAATTTAAAGGCATTGCTGATTTGAGGAGTTAGCTAAAGGGTCGATTAAGAATTATCCTTTTGGGTATCTAGAGATTGGAAAGGTATCTCCATTTTGTACTGCACATCACGTAACGCCGTACGTAGTCCCTCTAGTATCGTCGGATGATAAAAAGGGGTGTCGAGCATATCTTTGATGCTCAAATCATTGGTAATCGCTGTAGCAAGTATATGACCGATATATTCAGCATCAGGACCGACCATACTGGCGCCTAAAATTCTGTCTGTCTTTTTGCAGCCATAGATATGTAGTAAGCCGCAGTTGACACCCATCACACGGCTACGTCCTTGATTATCAAAGCTCACACTACCGATAACAAATTCGAGTTCTGAATCTTTTTGAATCTCTGGTAGCGACATACCAACATTGACGATTTGCGGTGAGCAAAATACGATAGAAAACGGCGTCGCAGGTGGGCGAATATAGGCCGCTTCTGTATTTTCGCAGACTATACTACCTGCACTATAGCTTCATCGCTGGCCACATGCAATAACGGAATATTAGCATTGGCATCACCAACGATATAGACGTTTAAGTCGCCAATCTGACCTGTTTTTTTACTTAAATCTTTTGGACGGTTCTTATCGTCTAGCTCAACACCTAAGTTTTCGACACCTAGCTGCTTAATATTGTTGCGACGACCAGTAGCAACTAAGACGTACTCGCCTTGCCATTGCTGAGACTCACCAGCACTGTCTTCATATTTGATAAACGCATTTTTATTACCTTCATCTGCTTTTGTGCCTACATCGGTAATTTCGCTGCCTAGATGCATGGTCAATTCATGACTTAAGCAATCCATGGCTTTATTATTAATATTATCATCTTTTAGACCAGCCACTTGTTTGGCACGGTTTAGCAGCGTGACTTCTACACCTAAACGTGTGAATGCTTGTGCAAGCTCTAGACCAATAGCACCAGCACCGACGACAGCCATCGTTTTTGGTAAGTCTTCAAGCTCAAAGACACTATCAGACGTTAGCATGGTATCACCAAGCTTATCCGCCCATCCATCAGGAATAAACGGCGAGCTACCTGTGGCGACAATGATTTGCTCAGCAGCAATCAGCTCATCATTGACCTCGATTAGCCCTTGCTCATTGATACGAGCACGACCGTCGATTTTCTTATGATCAGGCCAGCTGTCTACTTGTTTTTTAATGTAGCTGGCAAAATGACTGCGTTCGTCACGTACACGCTCCATGACGCGTTTTCCATCTATTTGCGTGGTTGTATGAATACCAAATTCAGCAGAATGGTTGGCATCGTGTGCGCGATCCGCAGCTGCAATTAGCAGCTTACTAGGCATACAGCCGACCGCAATACAGGTCGTGGTCCAAAATCCTTCATTAATAATGATTACGTCATCTTTGATTTTACTCGCTTGGCGAAAAGCATTTTGACCTGCGGTACCCGCGCCAATAATAGCGACAGATACTTTGCGCGTGACTTCTTTCGGCGTATCGTCGGTGGTCGTGCCAAATTGTTTATTCATATTATTCTCTAATAGAGGCAAAGTTATACTCAGTAATAGACTGAATGCTTGGCTTATATTTTTTTATTCGGTTTTTATCGTTTTTATGATGAATATTGACTTAATTATAGTGCCAATAATACTGATTTAAGTACATAACCAGTAATTATGGCGCCAATATAGTCAGTAAGCGACTGGTATAGTCTTTAGCACGTAAGTTACGCTGCGCATGAGTCAGCTCGCTGTCTTTATTGAATACAAATGCTGAACGTACAAGGCCTAACGTAACTTTGCCATACATATTCTTTTCTTTGATAACGTCAAAATACTGGCATAGCTTTTCATCAGCGTCACTGATGAGTGGAATCTGTAAATCATACTTGTCGATAAATTTTTCATGAGATTCAACGCTGTCACGAGAGACGCCGATAATGTCGTAGCCCAATTCGTCAAAATCATGAAGGTGCGAGGTAAACTCTGTTGCTTGTGTAGTGCAGCCTGGCGTATTGTCTTTGGGATAAAAATATAAAATCAAGCCTTTATCAGTATTAGCGACCATTTCTTTTAAATTGATTTCATCATGAATAAAATTGCCAGCAAGCTTGCGTACTATGGTTACTGGAAAATCAGGTAGGTGAATGGTTTCTGTTGTTGGCTTGGCCATTGTAAAATCCTTATTAGTTTTAGTTATGTGTATTGGCTTAATGATGGTTCTATTTATAGTGTTCTTATTATAGGCAGATTAGTAGAAATAAATAATCAGTTTTACACTTTGCCCATTCATTGGCAACAAAAAAAGACTGGCAATAGCCAGTCTTTTGTATATCAAACGATTAGAAGTTAAGCAGGTTTTTGCGGCTTCTTCAAATCCAAACCAACGGTGCACTGCTGCAAATCTTTTTGCATCGCTTTCACATATGGCAGGTTAGAAGGGTCTTTCTTGTCTTGTGCGTAGCTTTCGATTTCCCACATTTGACCGATAGTCATGTTGCTGCGCACACCAATAGTACAGTTACATAGTTTGGTTGCGTTGCTTTTGTCAGCGACTTTGTATTTGACTGCGCCATTGACACATGAATTGATATTGTCTTGCTTAATGTCAGCAGCGTTGGCTTGTGGCATGGCAAACAGGGCCGCTAAGGCTAGGGGTAGTACTGGCAACAACTTCATAAATTTCCTCTTACGGGTAGCGTCAATTTTTTTTATCTTTTGCTCAATGCAAAGTCAACTCATCAATATATGAGTGACCGATATCGTCAGGTACATCTTTCGATAAATATAATCGTTCATACGATAGCAAGTATGTCGATTAGAATACAAGAACGACGTGCTGTGTTAATGCAAGCGAATGTTGCGCGAATGTTGATGGGTGTCACCATTCCACGCAATATTTAGCGTTGATACATAGTCGGTTCGATATGATTTAAACATAAGGAAGGATAGTGGAATAAGCGCGCCTTATACTGTATCCAGTCTATATAGGACCGACTAAAATTAATTAAGACTGATAATGAGTAGGGTCGGTTACGCCAGCTTGGGCAAAGCCCTGACGACGCAGTGCGCAGCTATCACAAACACCGCAAGCAAGACCATTGGCATCTGCACGATAACAAGAAATCGTCTGGCCGTAATCGACACCTAATGACAGACCAAGCTCAATAGTTTGGGCTTTTGATAATTGCTGCAATGGCGTTTGAATCGATAAGCGATGGCCAGTGACGCCTGCTTTTGTCGCGAGATTGGCCATATGTTCAAAGGCAGCTATATACTCTGGGCGACAATCAGGATAGCCAGAATAGTCAACTGAGCTGACACCGATGACGATATGATTGGCATCAGCGACTTCGGCGACTGCTAACGCATAAGATAAGAAGATAGTGTTGCGCGCAGGCACATAGGTATTTGGGATAGCGTCGTTATCAATCTCATCGCGTTTTTTGCTAGGGAATTTGTCCGAATCACCGTCTGGCACGATCATGCTGTGATCTGTTAATGATGAACCACCCAGTTGTGCGATATCAATATCAATAATTCTATGATTGACACCTGCTGTCTCAGCGATAGTTTTTGCGGCGACAAGTTCACTATTATGACGTTGACCATAGTTAAAGCTGACTGCTGTCACTGATGCATAGCGCGCTTTTGCCCAATATAAGCAAGTCACCGAGTCGAGACCGCCTGATAAAAGGACAACCGCATTTTGGCTTTTGGTAAGAGCAGCTAAGTCAGCATCTGATACTTGATTAGGAGTGTTTTGCAAAGTAACGTTAGTCATAGTGGTATCTATTATTGGTTTACGAAAACGGCTATTTTAGCAAAAATACGCTACTACAGAACCACGAAGCGACCAATCACCCGTCACTAAGCTACTAAAGCAAATTTAAACAACATCGTAATAAAATAAAGTCGGTATTACTGTCATCTTTTCAATCTGTTAGCAATATTTGTTATAATCGCAGCTTTTAAAGTATCAGTCACCTGACGCCGGTGATAATGCTTTAAAAGCCTTATCGAAAATCGCTTTATAGTAAAATCACCCTTATAAAGATATTGAGTAACTTATGACCACAGCAACCTTATTTACGCCAAACATTCCTTCTCAAGCTAATGATGTATCTGATGCAATGAGCTTTGATAGTCAGGCTTTAGACACCGATACTGATAGTAGAGAGTACGATGACGTCTCTGAAGATGGCAATGATGAGGACATGATTGACGAGCAGTTTGCCGATGCGCAAGCACCTACCGAGTCAGCGTACTTTCGTAAACTACAAAAGAAGCTGCGTCGCCAAGTCTCTTGGGCAATCCGCGATTTCAACATGATTGAAGATGGCGATGTGGTGATGGTCTGTGTTTCGGGTGGTAAAGACAGCTATACCTTACTTGATATTTTATTGCTGCTAAAACGCATTGCACCGATTCATTTTGATATCGTCGCGGTGAATCTTGATCAAAAGCAGCCAGGCTATCCGGAAGACATCTTACCTGCGTATCTAAACGAGCAGGGCATCGCCCACTATATTTTAGAAAAAGACACCTATAGCATCGTCAAAAGCGTGGTGCCAGAAGGCAAGACTTACTGCTCGGCGTGCTCACGTCTGCGCCGCGGTTCACTATATGGCTTTGCTAAACAAATTGGCGCGACTAAGATTGCCCTTGGCCATCACCGTGACGATATGTTGGCGACCTTCTTTTTGAACTTATTTCATGGTGGTGCGCTCAAATCAATGCCGCCCAAGCTACTGAGTGATGACAAGCAAAATATGCTGATTCGCCCATTGGCTATGTCGAAGAAAAAGACATCATTGAATATGCCAAATTAAAGGAATTTCCAATCATTCCTTGTAACCTATGTGGCAGTCAAACCAATCTACAGCGTGCCATCATCAACGATATGCTGCGTGAATGGGATGACGCTCACCCGCAGCGTTTGGCTTCTATCTTTAAGGCAATGCAAAACGTCGCGCCATCACAGTTAGCTGATCGTGAATTGTTTGATTTTGAAACACTCAGTCTTGATCGCGATAATGATGAGCGTTTATTTGAAGGCGACAATATTCAAGCTGGGCAGACGGATAGTTTGGCTGAGATTGGTTTACCTGTATCGCCAAGGACGCAAACGTTCAATCCTAAGTTCGCTAGTGACAAGCCTTATTCCACAGAGACGGACAAAGCCGCGCAAAACGAGCGTAAAGCACAGAAAATCCCAACGATTAACCCTGTGATTTAGTAGTTATGAATCAGGGTCATATTAAATAGTACCTATTCATTAGTAGAATATTAAATAGCTCAAAAAAACCAGCCGATCTCTGACGAGTGGCTGGTTTTTTTATGTCTGGATGCTACTAACAGCATTAACTTTTAGCAAAGACAGGTAAAGGTTTAAAGCTAACCTCTGAGCGCGGAAGCTTGGCGACATCTTGCATACGCCAATCATCTTTACCGTCATTGCTAACCTGAAGGTAATACTTGGCTTTTACAGGGTCAATATCGACTTGTGCGCTGTATTTATTGCCCTCAACATGCTTAAGGACAACATCGCGGTCTTTTTTTGATATCCGTTGCATGAGAAATAGACAGCTCCAACGTATCAGGATAGGTAAGTGGTGTGCCGTTTAGCAGCTTGCCTGACTGGACGCTTTGCTCAGGGTAGTTAAGATAAAACACAATATCGCCATTTTCTGCAAATTGCATTTGTCCATGCAAGTCTAAGTCATACGTGAGCTTGTCACGAGACACATCATGATAGAGCGTTTTGCCATCCATATACCAGTCGTCACGTACCACGCTATCACGGATCTGGTAAGAGTAATAAACAAACCAGATACAAGCGATCACGACCGCAGCAGGCATGCCAATCACAAAGATAACGACCATGTAATTTTTATACCATGGCTGTTTATCTTGATGTTTAAAGTTCGGTGGTGGAGTAGACATAAAATACCTATGCATCAGATACGCATTCGATAGATATCTGTTCATTAGACATCTACAAATGGTATCAACGGATAATTTGGCAGCTAAGCACTGCCAGTTTAATAATAAAGCATTTATTCGATAGCCTTTAGCTAGAACGGCAAACTATTTACCTAGTTGCACTATTTACAGACTACCGAATGACATACATGAAATTAAATAATGGGTATGTTAATTGTTTACTGACCTTGGGTCGTAAAGATATTTTGCTTACTTACCTTGTACTTGCCATTTTCGCTGCTCACGTTTAGAGTCACAGGTGTTTGGCCAAACTCGATCACATCAGGATCGCCATAAATACTCACTGGCATATCAAAGCTTTCGCCTGCTTCTAGTGGCACATCGTTAAAACGCAGCTCTAAGCTCAGTCCCTCTTGCGGTGCAAGCGTTATCGTGTAGGTATGAGCATCCTGTGTCTTATTGGTTAGCTTGACGATATAGCTGTTTTCGATCATGCCTTGATTGTTGATAGACGATAACTGATTGCGGTCACGGCGGATATCAATTTCCAAGGGCACGCGATCGGTTAACGCATATATCACACCGCCACATAGTACGGCTAATAATGTCAAATAAGCAAATAGTCGTGGGCGCAGTACGCGGCTTGGCTCTTTTTCTGCTAACTGACGTTCGGTCGTATAACGAATCAGTCCACGCGGATAGCCGACCTTGTCCATCACTTCGTTACAGGCATCAATACAAGCTGCACACTGGATACAGCCAACTTGCAAACCATCACGAATATCGATACCAGTAGGGCAGACCTGCACACACATGTACATTCAATGCAGTCGCCAGGTGCTCTGGATTTGTGCCTTTTTTACGGGCACCGCGTGGCTCACCGCGTTCATAATCATAAGATACGATCAATGTGTCTTTATCAAACATCACACTCTGAAAGCGGCCATAAGGACAAATCTGTACACACATCTGCTCACGCATGTAGCCTGCATTGGCATAAGTAGCGAAGGTAAAGATAAACATTGAAACCCATACCCATGTTGGCCAATCAGGGAAAGGAATCATTCCTATTGACTGCCAGCTGTGATATAGAGAATCTGTACCTGCCACATAACTAACAAAGGTCGCTGCTGTAATCACAGAAAGCAAAAACCAAATTGAATACACAACCGTACGTTTGAATACTTTGCTCGCGCTTAATGGCGCTTTATCAAACTTGATACGCTTATTACGATCGCCAATCACCCACTTTTCAACATATTGATATAGATGCGTCCATATCGTTTGAGGACAGGCGTAACCGCACCAAACGCGTCCAGCATATACCGTCACCATAAACAGCGTAAACGCGGCAATAATGGCAAAGGCAGCAATAAAATAAAAATCTTGCGTCAAAAACGTCATGCCAAAAATATAGTAATGCTGCGATGGCACATCAAACCATATTGCTTGTCTATCATTATAGCGCAGCCATGGCAAAAGTAAAAAAAAGCCGCCAAAAGAGCATACATCGTGATTACACGAATATTTTGATAAAAACCTGTGACAAACCTCGGGTGCACGCGATGCTTGGTTGCATCAAGATCGACTTGTTGTACAGGGATTTTATTGGGTTGTTGTGCTGACATAAACGTGCCTCTTTAAAAAAAGAATCAGTCTGCTGGCATGATGAACAAACACCTCTAGCGTCGAGGTATATGAGTGTATGATGTTATCAATGTCAGTAAATAGCGGATAAAAAAATTCGATAAAAAAACTTTCTAATCTGCTTACCAAATGATCGATTGTAAATATAGTCGGTTCAACATAACCTTGATACAGGCAAAGGGGAGTAAAGGTACTACAAGTAGTAGCTAAACAAGCCTGTATCTGATTTATGCGAAACTGATTATCGTGTTATGTGATTGAGTCAGAGCGATATAAAGCCATGACCAATAGACTATTTTAAAAAATAGCTATTCTAACATTCTCCCTACTAATAATGGGGTGATAATCGTAAAAAGCAACGAATATATGAGAACGATTTCTAGTGTCGATAGCCACTCATCATTGTCATTTCTAAATAAAAAACAATACCGCTATACGCAAAAGGGAGAACTGCAATAACAGTTCTCCCTTCATTAAATCTCGTCCATATTCAGTACAGTAACAACGTCTTAGTTAGCAGTTGCTTCTTCAGTTGCTACAGGCTGAGTAGCTGCAGTAACTGGTGCTGCTTCAGGTGACTTGCCTGTTTTATCTGATAGTGAGTAGATATAAGCAGCAAGTAGCATGATACGCTCGTTACCTAGCTTAGTTTCCCACTGAGCATAACGCCAGCACGGCCATAACGTAATGTATTACGTACAGTCTCACGCTCACCGCCATATAACCAGATATTGTCAGTCAAGTTCGGTGCACCTGCTGAAATCATACCTTTACCGCTTTCAGAGTGACATAGTGCACACTGCTGCTTAAAGATAGCTTCGCCTTGATTAACCAAAGTTTGGTCAAGTTCACCGTTACTCTTACTACCGTTGTTTGGAGATAGTGACAATACATACTCAGATGCTGCACGTACACCGTCTTCGCCAATCTGATCGCGCCAAGCAGGCATACCACCGATACGACCATTGTGTAGCGTGGTCAGAATGTTGCTAGCTTCGCCGCCATATAACCAATCATTGTCTGTTAGGTTAGGGTAGCCTGTCGCACCTTTAGCGTTAGAGCCATGACATACAGAACAGTTCTGTAGGAACAAGCGGCTACCAACTTTTAAAGCATTTGGATTTTCAGACAGTTTCTCGACGTAAGGAGCAAGTTCTGCAACTTTTTCGTCAATTTTAGTCTGTAGATCTGCTGGTGGGTTTTCGCTACGACGCATGGTCGCTTGTAACTCGTTTAGCGTACCAAGTGTCGTAGTCGCGCCTGCAGCGTCTGCTTTTACCAAAATGCTTTTTTTCAAAGTTATCAGTAAATACTTTGTTGTTCTGTTCAAGTTCACTGAACAACTCGTTTTTAGAGGTCCAAGGTACCGTTTCGCCATCGACTTCTACTGTGGCAATACCGTCCCAATGCTTAGGGAACATGGCTGGGAAAAACACCCAGTAAGCGATGCCCCAGACGATTGAGCCAAAAAAATATCACTAACCACCACTTGGGCAGGGGTTTGTCGTATTCTCGGATGCCATCATATTCATGACCTGTTGTACCGTCTTCTTCTACTTCTGGCTTGTACTTTAGAACCATCAAAAGGACGCCAAGAATAAATAGCCAACAAGCAAAACTAAATACAGTGATCCAAGAACTCCAAAAAAATGTCATCGTTTATCCTTATTGCGCTGCTCTTCAGACAGAGACTTTATATCCTCGTCATCAAGCGCAAGTTGTGCATCTTCTTCGAAGCGTTTTTTGTTTTTTGGCGAATACGCCCACCATGCAACGCCTACAAAGGCAACAAAGGCAGAAACGGTCGCAATTGTTTGTAATTCACCAATACCCATTAGCGCTGTCCTTCCATTGCGGTACCTAACTGCTGTAGATAGGCGACCAAAGCGTCAAGCTCAGTAGCGCCAAGCACTGCATCTGGAGCGCCTTCAATATCTTCTTCAGTATAAGGAACACCGAAGCGATCGCGGAATAGGCGCATTTTAGCTTGAATGTTTTCGCCATCTACTTCGTTAGTCGCTAACCAAGGGAAACCTGGCATAACTGACTCAGGCACTAGCGAACGTGGATTGATCAAATGTTGCTTTTGCCAATCTTCAGAATAACGGCCACCAACACGTGCTAAATCTGGTCCAGTACGTTTCGATCCCCATAAGAATGGATGATCCCACGTCGACTCAGCGGCACGTGAATATGGTCCGTAACGTTCAACTTCTGCACGTAGTGGGCGAACCATTTGAGTATGACAAACGTGACATCCTTCACGAATATAAATATCACGACCTTCAAATTCAAGCGCTGTCCAAGGCTCCATTGCAGGAAGGGGAGCGTTCACCCCACCTTCTTCAGGACCCTTGTTGTCATAGATCAATGGCACGATTTCAACGAGCGTTGCAAAACTAATAGCAATCACGATACCAATGACTAACAAGCCTGTATTTTTTTCAATAATTTCATGCGGTGTACCAGCCATGATCGCTCCTTATACGTTAGCTGTCGAAGGTTTTTCGACACTAGGTTCATGATCCGTTGGATCAGCGACATCTACAGGCTTACCTTCTGGCATTTTGAGTGTTTTATAGCAGTTATAAGCCATTACAAACATACCCGATACATATAAGAAGCCACCAAATGCACGGCCAATATATGGGAAATGCGAGAATTCAACAGTATCAACGAAGCTATATACCAAAGTACCGTCTGGGTTAGTAGCAAGCCACATCATGCCTTGGCCAATACCTGAGATCCACATAGACACGATATAGAAGATCGTTCCTGCAGTCGCTAGCCAGAAATGCGTGGTGATTAAGCTGATAGAGTACATCTTCGGTTTGTTATAAATACGTGGTAACAGTACGTATAGCGAACCAATCGTAATCATACCAACCCAGCCAAGTGCGCCTGAGTGTACGTGACCAACTGTCCAGTCAGTGTTATGCGATAGCGCATTCACTGTTTTGATAGACATCATTGGGCCTTCGAACGTTGACATCGCGTAGAACGACAATGCAACAATCATAAAGCGAATGATCGGATCGGTACGCAGCTTATCCCAACTACCTGATAGCGTTAGTACACCGTTAATCATACCACCCCAAGATGGTGCGAATAGGATGATTGAGAAGACCATAGCAAGAGACTGCGTCCAATCAGGAAGCGCTGAATAATGCAAATGGTGACCACCAGCCCACATATATGAAGCAATCAATGCCCAAAAGTGAACGATAGACAAACGATAAGAATAGATAGGACGGCCAATCTGTACAGGAACGAAATAATACATCATTCCAAGGAAGGCTGCCGTTAAGTAAAAACCTACCGCGTTATGCCCGTACCACCACTGCACCATCGCATCAGTTGCACCGCCAAATAGCGAGTAAGATTTGAACGCACTAACTGGAATCGCCATGCTGTTTACGATGTGTAGTAATGCAATCGTAATGATGAAAGCGGCAAAGAACCAGTTAGCCACATAGATATGTGAGGTTTTACGTTTGATGAGCGTACCAAAAAATACAATGGCATAAGAGATCCATACCAAGGCAATTAGGATATCGATCGGCCACTCAAGCTCAGCGTATTCTTTAGTTGAGGTCAAACCTAGAGGAAGGGTAATAACAGCGGATACGATAACCGCTTGCCAACCCCAAAAGGTAAACCAAGCCAAATATGGCGCAAATAAACGCGTCTTACAGGTACGCTGAACGATGTAGTAAGACGTTGCGAACAGGGCAGAGCCACCGAACGCAAAAATCACCGCATTGGTATGCAGTGTCTTAAACGACTAAAGGTCAGCCATGGAATGTCAAAGTTGAGTGCTGGCCATGCTAACTGTGAAGCAATGAACACACCAAGACTCATGCCGACGATGCCCCAAACGACAGCCATGATCGTAAAAAATCTTACGATAGTAATTTCATACTCACGGTCAACTGGGGCGACTGCTGTGTTTTGTAAACTCATTGGATGATTCCTTTACAGCCCGAATTATCAACAGAATTAACCAACAATCTATGTTGTCTGCACTATAAACACTCTCAAATTTGTATTTATACTAGCGCCAACACATGTTGTTTTTTTGGCTTATTTAGCGTAATGACGTCATTAACTACCGATTTAGGCCCTTACTGTCTATTAGTTAATACTAATAAATAGAAATAGGCATTTCATACACTTTACTTAAAGTCAATCGATAGTAGGATTGTTAATAGATCATCAAGGTAAATAAGAAGACGCGCCGTTTTGAGCATCAAACATCTCATAAGGCTAAATATGTATCTTAATTATTACGAAAAAATCTGTACTAATGAAGATAGATACCCATATCTATAGGGCTATTAAAACGCATTGACCATAGATGTATGCTAGCGGCGGCTGACAAAAAAACACGATTATGTAATGTTTGGTTAAAACTCCCGACTCTGTTTAAGGGTATTGTAACGCAATCCTAATTAAATATCATCAGAACTATGCGCCAAAATACAAACTCTTTGGTATAAATGTTAGCGAGCAACTTATTATTGCTGTGCTACTCCTCTATTTTATACACAATTTTGTCACTATTCTAGATGCTCATTTTGATTGAATAGGGGAAGCGCTCGCTAGACATAAGCGTAGGCCTGCAA
This sequence comes from Psychrobacter sp. JCM 18901, assembly GCF_000586435.1. Lineage (GTDB taxonomy): Bacteria > Pseudomonadota > Gammaproteobacteria > Pseudomonadales > Moraxellaceae > Psychrobacter. The sequence goes on along the minus strand of NZ_BAWH01000023.1, from coordinate 4,222 downwards.
AGAAGTTTTGTAACAATAATATTGCTGAGCCGATAAATAGGTTTTACTTCTTATCAAGTCGCCCTTTATAATGAGGCTGAACGTCATTAATGGCTATGTATTGCATAGGTCTATTGATAGCAATCATTTTAATAATTCTAATAGTTAGGCCAACAGCGCCTCAAATGGTATTGGTCTGACAGAATATCAATTAAGGATAATATAATATGGCAGTTTTTTTTGACAGATGAATGGTTTGAGCAAGTAGAAAAAATGGGCAACGAAGCAGGTGAGTTAAATTTACCACCAGTACTTGCCAATATGGTCGTCAACCTAAAAGTGGCTGAAGCTGATAAAACTATCGAAGCCAATTTTGCAAATGGTTTGCTGCATCGTGGCTTAAATGATAATGCAACGACGACGCTGCTATTAGATCGCGATATCCTACAGTCTATCATCACTGATTTTGATACCAACCAAATCATGGGTGCGTTTATGAGTGGCAAAATCCGTGTCGAAGGCGATATGTCACAGCTAATGGCCGTACAGACTGCACGTCCAAGCGCAGAGCAAAAAGAGCTATATACTCGCATCAAATCAATGACGACGATGGCTTAATCATATACCTATACGATTTTTACGTTACGTTTTGCATTGAAAGAATTCATAAGACACAGAAAAGCCCCTAATTCATATTAGGGGCTTTTTTATTGCGTAAGTACATAAGTAAGCATGAAAGCTAGAGAAGATTTCTCAAACAGGCTAGCTAGCTTTTGATTGCTGCGTCACATTTGATTGGTTTTCTTTGTATATCGCTGCTTGTAGCCATACGTTCGCTTGAACGTAGTCATGTACTTTAATACTATTAGTTTCAGCAGTATTAAGCGCACCGATACGCACTACAAAAGGATCTGCATCTTGCTCACGTAGCGTTACCACATCAAACAATATGATAGATTTACCGTTAAACACGGTTTCTTGCTTGCCAAGCACTTGCCCCTGACACCAAGCTTCATCTTCTTGTCCTAGCGTATCGCCAAACAAGTAAGCGCACATATGGCCTAAATTAATCTCAACAGGTGCCATTTGCTCTTTGGTTTCAGGTTTCCATTCACTGATTTGCTCTTGCAGATCATCAGGGATTTTTCCGTCATTTGCTGCCACGATGTCATTAAAGGCACGGTGATAACGGATAGACTCTTGATCTTCTACCATGATGACTTCGTTTTGCTCGCTTAGCTTAATTTCATGCGCCCAAGCACTAAAGTTGACATAATAAGAGGTGTCGCGCTGATATAGATGACGGTTGGTCGTATAGAGTTGATCAAACGCATAAATAATGCTGCCATCAGCAGTACGTAAGCGCAACACGGCATCATGCGAGTTGTCATTAGCGATGACACGCTCAATTTTGCAGTTCAATCCGTAAGGACTATCGACACAAGGATAGGCATTGATAAAGCATTCTGGCTTACCATCCTTCATCGCGAGCACTTGATTAATATGACAAGGCTGATCTTCTGATAGAAGCAGGCAGCTATCTTTTGCACTGACGTTGTTATTCAGGCCTTTAGGCATCGCGGCGACTTCAATCATTTTTTGTAGCCATTCAGGCACATCATGACTCATATCATTGGTCAGAATACGCCAGTGATCGGCGTGACCTGCAGACTGCTCATCGGTCAACGTGATCTTGGTGGGAGATTGAATGTTTTTGTATTGATAATTTATGGTCATGAAAATACTCAAAATTAAGTCAGCGTGAGGTTTGTATCTAATACTATATTTGCTTGTGTACCATCCAACATTTTAAATGATTGGTTTATGATGGTCAGCAGCCTAGCCAGTAAAAGATCAGAAACCTCAATGAGGGGTTAATGACAATTGTCTTTAGCATATAATATATAGGTATTGGTACAGCTAATAGCAAGCCCCCTATAAAAAAATAATAACAAAACCCAGTTTTTTTGGTAAAAAAATACTCTCAGTTGTTGCTAATGACTGGCACATATCAGCTAGTTTGTGTCAAACTAGCTCCCTTTTGACAGCTGTTATTGGCTCGTCTGACACCCTGTTTTTGTGTTTGATTTATATGTGAGTAGTAGCAACTGTATGATGCATTTACTACTGCTCGTTATGCAACCTATATAAAGTCGCACGTAGATAAGATAAAGAGTTTGAATATGTTTCGTCCTTTAGCGTTATTTATCGGCTTACGATATACCCGAGCAGAACGTAGTAATGGCTTTATCTCCTTTATATCTCTCATCTCGATGATTGGTCTGACGCTTGGGGTTGCCGTATTGATTACGGTGCTATCAGTGATGAACGGCTTTGACCGTGAACTGAAAACCCGTATTTTGGGAATGGTACCGCAGGCTACTGTGGTCTCATCAGAAATTATTGGCGACTGGGAACAGCTAGCTGATAAGATCAAAGAAGACCCAGAAGTGGCAGCTGTGGCGCCATTCATTCAACTGCAAGGGATGCTGACATCAAATGGTCAGGTCGCAGGTATCATGGTGACAGGCGTCGAGCTGAATATGAGAAAAACGTCTCCATCATTAACGAGCATATGATTGAAGGTAGTATTGACACCCTGAAAAGTGGTGACTTCAGTATCGTGTTGGGCGAGGAGATGGTGCAGTCTTTAGGTCTGCAAATAGGGGATAAAGTGACGCTGGTATTGCCAGAAGCGTCGCCATCACCAGCAGGCGTGATACCGCGATTTAAGCGATTTACTCTGACAGGTATCTTTACGATCAGCCAGAAGTAGACAGTCTCATGGCGTTTATCCCGATGGGAGATGCGGCAAAATTACTGCGTTTGCCAGAAGGCGCGCAGGGCGTACGCATGAAGCTTAACGACATCTTTACTGCGCCGATAGCTGCGGAAAAAGCGGCTGCTATCGCACCTGAAAAGCTATATCCAAATGACTGGACACAAACTCATGGCAATCTGTTTGGGGCTATTCAAATGGAAAAAGCCATGGTCGGGTTATTACTATTTTTGATTATCTTAGTTGCTGCTTTTAACATTGTCTCAAGTCTGGTCATGCTAGTAACCGATAAAAAAGCAGATATCGCAATCTTAAAAACCTTTGGTGCGTCTCCTCGTTTGATTACGCAAGTCTTTATGGTCCAAGGTGTGGTCATCGGGGTTATCGGTACTATCGCTGGTACGATACTGGGTGTGATATTTGCACTTACGGTCAGCGATATTTTAGGCTTTATTAACCAAGCCTTTGGTCTGAATCTATTTGATGCGTATTTTGTCAATTATTTGCCATCGCAGTTGCGTTTGTTAGATGTGGTATTAATCACAGGTGCATCGTTTGTATTGAGCTTTTTGGCAACGATTTATCCAGCGCGCCGAGCGGCTAAGATTCAGCCTGCTCAAACGCTACGCTATGAGTAATCGCAAACGCCTAAACATCGAAATAAATAAAATAAAGGAAGCGCTATGTCTGCCATTTTAGAGGCGACCAATATCAATAAGATATATGATGAAGGCGCGGTCAGTACACAAGTATTGACTGGTCTTGATCTGACTGTTCATGCGGGTGAGCGCATCGCTATCGTTGGAACCAGTGGTTCAGGTAAAAGTACGTTGCTACATTTGCTTGGTGGTCTAGATACGCCAACCAGTGGTGAGGTTTGGTTGCATGGTCAGTTATTAAATAGCATGAATGAAACTGAGCGAGGAGCAATGCGTAACAAGCATTTAGGCTTTATTTACCAGTTTCACCACCTGTTAGCAGAGTTTACAGCAATCGAAAACGTAGCCATGCCATTGCTGATGCGTCCAGAAGTATCAACGACTGATGCTCGCAAGCAAGCGGTTGAGATTCTAGAAAATGTCGGTCTTGAGCATCGTTTGATGCATAGGCCAGGTGAGCTATCAGGTGGCGAACGTCAACGTGTGGCAATTGCACGCGCGCTAGTGACTAAGCCATCGCTTATTTTGGCGGACGAGCCAACAGGTAACCTAGATTATGACAATGCACAAAGTGTCTTTGGCCTGTTATCAGAGCTACAAAGCACCATGCAAACCGCGCTACTTATGGTGACGCATGATCGCAATTTGGCGGCGCTTGCTGACCGTCAGTTGTTGCTACGCAATGGGCATTGGGAACAGTATTAATAATTTTTTTATATTAGGTTGAAAAACTGACCGAAACGCCATCTATTGGCGTTTGTCATGGATGTGATGGCTGTCATATTCAAGAGTTATTGTTGTATTA
>NZ_BAWH01000024.1 GCF_000586435.1 Psychrobacter sp. JCM 18901 | reverse complement strand
AGGCTCAACAATTGGTTCAGGCTCAACAACTGGTTCAGGCTCAACAACTGGTTCAAGCATAGCACTAGTCACTGACTGCGCTAAATTATCATCAATACCGCTTTGCAGCTCATCGTGACTTGAAGCCGGATAATCAACATTATAAAGCTTTGGCGGCGGTGCTGACGCCTCATGTGCAATAGCATCTGGAGCTGATACCGAAGATACTGGTTCTATAGCTGGTACTTTGGTAACAGACCCATCACTATCATAAGTATTGCTCAAGACTTCATCGACTGGCAATGGACGAAACGCCAGTAAACGCAAAATGCACATCTCAAGCGCTTGCATCGGCGTACTTGCAAGTTTGACACCTTCACGGGCTTGTACAACAATCTCATAATATAGCTGCAATACATCAGGCTGATATGCTGAGCTAGCGTATAAATATCTTTTGCTTGCGCCTCATTGACATTGAGAGCGACCTCAGGCAACAGTTGGGTCAATGCCAACTGATGTAACAGCTCAGCAAGCCCATCGAACATGCTAGTCGCATCGACCATTTGCGCACGCATTTGCTCAATGTGAGCAGCAACCGCAGACTTATCATGATTATAAATATCCGTGGTTAGACGTACTAAGTCAGCGGCATCAATGAGGCCAAGCATTGCGTTGACAGTCGCATCATCCAGTGCTCCTTGACCAAAAGCAATGGCTTGATCGGTCAATGATAGAGCATCACGTACAGAACCTTTAGCTGCACTTGCCAATTGCCAAATGGCTGGCTGAGTATAGCTACCTGCTCTTTAGTCAAGATATTTGCCAAATGCTCGCTAAGTAACGTTTGCGGTAATGGTCGCAGAACGAACTGCAAGCAGCGCGAAATAATCGTAATCGGTAGCTTTTGTGGATCAGTCGTCGCTAATAAAAACTTAACATGCTCCGGTGGCTCTTCTAGCGTTTTAAGTAGCGCGTTAAAGCTGTGCGTAGACAGCATATGTACTTCATCAATCAGATAGACCTTATAACGCCCTTGGCTTGGCGCATAAGGCACATTGTCTAATAGCTCACGCGTGTCTTCAACCTTGGTACGAGAAGCGGCATCAATCTCAATAAGATCAATGAAACGCCCCTGATCAATAGCAACGCAGTTATCACATACACCGCAAGGAGTACTAGTAATACCAGTATCACAGTTCAAGCATTTAGATAAAATACGCGCAATCGTTGTCTTACCCACACCGCGTGTACCTGTAAACAGATAAGCATGATGCAGACGATTATAATCAATCGCATTAATCAGCGCTTGAGACACATGCGTCTGCCCAATCAACTCGTGAAAGTTTTTTGGTCGGTATTTGCGAGCTAAAAACTTGATATTGCTGCGTCATAATAAATGCCAATGTAAATAATACGAATATAAAGGAAGCGTCGGGTTAGTGAATCGTACTATGTTTAGGTTATAACTGAGCTTGAAGTTGGGCCAGTCGGTCATATAAGCGTTGAGTACTTTCATCAATCAATGAGCCTGCTTGATGAAAAATATCCAGATAAACCTCAGTGTTTACACTGTCTTCGCACGGCCTAAACTCTACACCTAGTAAAAATAAATCGTCCATTACTGGCTCTTGTAACTGGACGTTGATGTCTGACAATAAATCTTTATAAGAGAGCCTAACATTCTCTGCGCTTAGCGAACTGCTATCGTCCTGCGCATAAAACACCATGAGATAGTGGCGTCCAAATACATGATAAGAATGCTCATGACGGACATACCCATTCCAACGCGAGTCTTGATCTATGGTTCTATAAGCTAAGATTTTTTTCTACTAGACACGCATAGGTATATATTGACTCATCTGCCAAAATATCAACCTGCTCATTTGGTAAAGGTGTACCTGCTTCATGATAACGCTCAAGCACACTGTTGAATAGCTTGAACCACATACCCGTATTTTTTTGCATCTCAGCCATTAAAGCATCGGCAAACACAGTCTGATTCGGCTCTACTGCTTTAAGTAAGCGTAATTCAACTTGCTCAATTAACTCGTTATCGATTAGCTGCTCTTGCACCCTAATCGCTCTTTGATGAAAGTCAGGTGATTGTAGAAACTGTTTAAGCAATGTTGATTCGTTTTGAAATGATGCAAAACTAGATAGTTGACGACGATGAAAATCTAAAAAAGTTGTCAAATCACTTGGCGTCACCAACTGATTGAGGATATCAACGAAGTTTTGATGACTAAAGACTTGTAGGATATTTTGCTCATCATCTAAGTCTAAAACACAATCCTCTGCAAAAAAACCGACTGCCATATTCGTAGCCAACTGCATAAGATGAATGGCCCGACTGATCGTCTTGATGATTAATAGACAATGACGTCAAGCCAATAAAATAAACTGCTTTATCAGTTGTCGCGGCACTTCTATCTACAACTAGGCTATCGTTTTTTTGATAAATCTGAGCGTGGCGTTTGATGAGTTGGTTAACAACTTCTTTTCTCCACTCACGAACTTTAGCATTATCCACTTCTTGTCTATTCGCTTGCATCACAACCGTATTGACGAGCAGATAAATAGTAGCGCCAGAAAACTCAAAAACAAAATCATAACCCTGAAAATGATCAGAGTCAGTGATTTTGTCATCAGGCAACTCATACAATGATAAAAAGCATTGCTGAATCATTTTTTGCCATGGCGCATGTGATGCTTGCTGAATATCCATAATACCTCTATAAACGATATTTCACAAAAAAGCTGATACCCATTCTGTGAAAATGAGCAAAAGCTTTTTGTGCTGAGTTAAGTATCAGTTTGGATTTATAGCAAGCAAACCCATCTTAGCTATCTTGTTTGCGGCGCATATGCGGGAACAAGATCACATCACGGATACTAGCAGAGTCGGTAAATAGCATTACTAAACGGTCAATACCAATACCCTCACCAGCTGTCGGTGGCAAACCATAAGACAATGCTTCGATATACTCTTCATCGAAATGCATGGCTTCATCATCGCCCGCGTCTTTTTCAGCAACCTGACCACGGAAACGCTCGGCTTGGTCTGCTGGATCATTAAGCTCACTAAAACCATTGGCCAACTCACGACCACCAACGAACAGCTCAAAGCGATCGGTAATCTCAGGATTGTCATCACTACGGCGCGCTAGAGGCGAGGTCTCAGCTGGGTACTCAGTAATGAACGTTGGCTGACGTAATTGATGCTCAGCCGTTTCTTCAAAGATAATCGTCTGTAGTTTACCCACACCAAACACATCTTTGACTTGCTGCTTAAGTGTCGTAGATGCATATTCTGCTAGGTATTCACGATCATTGATACGTGTCATATCAAAGTTTTCAGCATATTTTGCAATCGCATCAGACATTGACAGACGAGCAAATGGTGCTTTTAGGCTAATGGCTTCTTCTTGATACGTAAGCTCTGTTGTGCCCAACACATCTATTGCTAACTGATTAAACAGACGCTCAGTCAAATCCATTAAGTCATGATAATCAGCGTATGCTTGATAGAACTCAATCATGGTAAATTCAGGGTTATGACGGGTTGAAACCCCTTCATTACGGAACTACGGTTAATCTCAAATACGCGCTCGAACCCGCCAACGACTAGACGCTTAAGATAAAGCTCAGGCGCGATACGTAGATATAAAGGCATGTCTAATGCATTATGATGCGTCTCAAACGGACGGGCTACTGCACCGCCTGGTATCGGATGCATCATTGGCGTTTCGACTTCCATAAAACGCTCATTTAGCATAAATTGACGAATACCACTAACGATCTGACTACGAACCATAAAGGTATTGCGAGTCGTCTCATTGGTCATCAAATCAAGATGACGATTACGATAGCGCGCCTCGACATCAGCCAAGCCATGGAACTTGTTTGGCATTGGACGTAGTGATTTGGTCAGTAGCGTAATTTCTTCAATATGCACATACAAATCGCCTTTACCTGAGCGACCGATGTAGCCTGACACCCCAACGATGTCACCCAAATCTAGTGATTTAATGCTCGCACGCGTTTCCTCATCAAGCTCTTTACGTGCTACATATAACTGAATACGGCCTGTCATATCTTGGATCACGATAAACGAACCACGGTTGAGCATGACTCGACCTGCCACGTTGACCTGTGTTTTTTCACCATTTGCTGCTTTTTCTTCAATTTCCTGCTTTGAGACACCATCAAAAGCCGTCTGTAAGTCTTGCGCATAATCAGTGCGTTTGAACGTATTAGGATACGGCTGTTTACCTGAAGCACTGATATCATCTAGCTTGGCTTGCAGTTGTGCGATTAGCTCGTTAGCATCTTCTACGACTGGGGTTTGATCTTGGTTCTGATTATTGTGCTTTGACATAACACTCTCAATATTTTTAGGTAATTAAATGGATAAACGAAAACAGAAAAATTAAATCAATACTTATTATTATAAGAACAGACATGGTGATAAAAACGATAAAACTACTGGTACTCTTAAAGACTAGCTACTAGTCATTGCCACCGATACTGGCCATCAAATCAGCCTGATGCTCACGCAGTAGTGCATCAAGAATCTCGTCCAAGTCGCCTTCCATAATGGAATCAAGCTTGTATAAGGTAAGGTTGATACGGTGATCGGTCATACGACCTTGTGGAAAATTATAGGTACGGATACGCTCAGAGCGATCGCCACTACCGACCAAGTCACGACGTATAGAGTCCGCCACATCGACCTGTGCTTGCACTTTGGCTTGTTGAATTTTAGAGACCAGCATTTTCATAGCATGCGCACGGTTTTTGTGTTGGCTACGCTCTTGCTGACACTCTACCACGGTACCTGTCGGAATGTGTGTCAAACGTACGGCAGAGTCAGTCGTGTTCACGTGCTGACCACCAGCGCCGCTTGAGCGGAAAGTATCCATTTTGATATCAGCAGGATTGATATCGACGGTATCATCAATCTCAACTTCCGGCATGACCGCAACCGTACAAGCTGACGTATGCACACGACCTTGGCTCTCGGTTTCAGGGACACGCTGTACGCGGTGAGCGCCTGATTCAAACTTTAGACGACCATATACACTATTGCCAGATACACGAGTGATGATTTCTTTATAACCGCCATGCTCACCTTCATTTGCAGAGAGCACTTCTAGTGTCCAGCCTTGGCTCTGCGCGTATTTTTGGTACATACGGAACAAGTCACCAGAGAAAATCGCTGCTTCATCGCCACCTGTCCCTGCACGAATCTCTAAAAATGCTGGTACTTTATCGTTAGGATCTTTGGGTAGCATCATCAGATTGAGCGCTTCTTCCATCTCTACGATGGTATCACGCGCACTCTCAATCTCATCGATCATCATCTCTTTCATGTCAGGATCTGTTGCATCAGCTAGCATCGCTTCTGCATCGGCCTGATCCGTTTCTGCACCCACGTAGTTTTGCCACAGTGTCGTGATCTCCATCAAGTCGCTGTGCTCAACAGACAATTCACGGAACTTATTATTATCACTGATGACACTAGGATCTGACAATAAAGCGGTGACCTCTTCATAACGGTCTACCATCTGGTCTAAACGCAGGCGTAAGGATTCTTTCATAAAAGGACTTTTAATTAGATAAGAGGAATAAGCCCGTGATTATAGCAAATTTTTTTGGGGTAAATTAAAACCTCTAATCATTCTTGTTGATATTGTCGGTAATCTCGATGTTATCTTCTCAAACATCTCTGTTTATATTTAGATGTCACAGCTTAATTTCAATAGCAAAAACAACAGACAAAAAAATAGCTAAGAATATTCTTAGCTATTTTTATCAAAACAAGTAGTCAAAGTATTAGACCTTGCGAACTAAGACCGATCCAATAGAGTAACCTGCACCAAATGAGCAAATAACGCCCAGATCGCCTGATACTAAGTCATCTTTGTGGCGATGGAATACAATCATAGGACTCGCTGAGCTAGTATTGGCAAATTCAGCAATAACACTCGGAGCAATCGATTTATCGGCATCTTTACCAACCACGGTACGTAGAATCAAATCCAACATATTGGCATTGGCTTGATGCAACCACATCATCTTAACATCAGATGTTGGGATGTCGTTTTCTTGCAAGTGCTCAGTGATAATCTCTGACACTTTCGGACAGACTTCACGGAATACTTTACGACCGTTTTGCAAAAACAGCTTGTCAGTGACCGGTGCTTTGATATCTGGATACATTTCAGTCTGTGCTGCTAGATACTCTGAGCGATCCATAAAGCCATATTCATTTTTAATGTTGGTCGAAAACTGAGTAAATAGCTTAGAATTTAGAATCTCATAACCTTTTGGCGTATCTAATTCTTCAACGATAGAAGCGGTCGCCACATCACCGAAGATAAAGTGGCTGTCACGGTTACGCCAGTTTAGATGCGCTGAGGTAATCTCAACATTGACCACAGCCACACGTTTGGCAAGACCAGAAACAATAGAGCCATGCGCTTGCGATAAACCAAACGTTGCCGCACTACAGGCGACGTTCATATCATAAGCGAAGCCGCCAACCATACCAATGGCATTTTGGATTTCAATAGCAACCGCAGGATAAGTGCGCTGGAAATTTGAGCAAGCAAGGATAATACCATCTAGATCGTTGGCCTCAAGTCCAGCATCAGCCAATGCGTCTTTTAACGCAGCCGCGCCCATTTCTGCCATCACAGACAGCTCTTCACCTAAGTTACGATAGGCAATGACTGGTGCCATGATTTCAGGGTCTAAAATACCGTCTTTTTCCATCACATAACGTGATTTGATACCAGATACTTTTTCGATGAAAGCAGCTGAAGAAGGCTCAAGTGCCGTCATTGTCTCTGCAGCTATCTCTTCAGCATGTTCGGTATTATAGTTTTCAACATACTGGTTAAATGACTCAACTAGCTCTTCGTTACTAATGCTGTAAGGTGGGATATAAAGACCAGTGCCTGTGATACAAGTCGTCATGATAAGCTTCCTTGTCTACTACTGTGGTGCTTGGAATAAGCATAAAAGTGGAAAAATAATAGCCATTCAAATTCAGTGAATAACTGTAAACTTAAAATCAGTGTGTTTATTATGCCTGAATATTATAATTTTTCTAATACTTTGTTACAAATAATCTGTTTCTTGCCATAAATTAGCAAAGACTGCCGTCCTTTTGCGATAGCTACGTTATAATTGGCATCATTTATTCTGTACTATTCATCGAACTATCTTGATTATTCAGAATATTGATACGCGCTCATATTTAGGAATACTAATGGCAGAACTTCTCAACTGGTTATTTGGTCAATACGCTGACTACTCTACAATATTCATCATTCTTGAACTGATTGCCGTTGTCTTCGGCGTAGCAAGTGTCTTACTCGCCAGCAAAACCAATATTTTAGTCTTCCCTATCGGTCTGGTCAGCACTGCTATATTTGTGTACCTACTGTGGAAGTGGCAGCTGTTTGGCGATATGTTCATCAATGCTTACTATACCGTGATGAGCTTGTATGGCTGGATTAACTGGTCAAAGAATAAGAAAAACCAGTCTGTTGAGCACAAGCAGTCAAATGCCAATAATGTCCGTATTGAGCATTTGCATGCAGGTGACATCCCGATACTATCTGCTTTGGCAGCAGGAACGATAGCTTTTGTAGGATTGGTTTATTACTTCCGTCCAGTGATTAATAATGGCTTCAGTTTCGATGGTGCGGTACTTGGAATCCATCTATTTACTTGGGTCGACTATACTGACATGCTCACTACGGCTTTATTTTTAATGGCAATGTGGCTCATGGCGCGGCGTAAGATTGAGCATTGGATACTCTGGATCATCGCTGATGCGATATCGGTACCGCTATACTTCTATAAAGGTTTTACTTTTACCGCGCTACAATATGTAGTCTTCACTCTTATCGCAATCTGGGCATACTATGAATGGCAACGACGCTACCGCGTACAACCTCGAGCAACATACGCCTAAACCTGTCATCAACGTCGCGGTTTTAGGAGCAGAAAGTACGGGTAAGACGACCTTATGTCGTGATTTGGCCGAGCATTTTGATACTCCTTGGGTGTCAGAATATATGCGCACCTACTTACAGGCAAAATGGGACGACGAGCAGCTGACTTGTACGCGGGAAGATCTACTACCTATCGCACAGGGGCAGATGACACTAGAGAATACCTTGGCCAAACAAGTCGCTCAGTCGTCTAATGCCAGTCATTATTTGTTTTGCGATACCAGTTTGTTTGAGCTGATGGTTTATTCTTATTGGTATTATGGCGACTGCCCAACGGATCTTGAGCAAGCAGCGTTGGCGCATCACTATGATTTGATATTATTGACTGAGGTTGATACGCCATGGGTGGCTGATGACCTGCGAGACAGTCCACACCAACGCGATGAGATAAGCGACTATTTCGCCAGTCAATTAAGCAAGCATCAAAAACCATTTCAACGCATTAGTGGCGATAAAAAAGCGCGCGTTCAGCAAGTAGTAGCGCAGCTCGCTAATATAGATAATATATCGCCTGACTAAAACTAAATAGCTATACCCAAAAAAATTATTCATATTTGTGTCTTTAAGACTTTCTTGTCTTTAAAACTTAAGAGATACCCATGCTAAAGAAGTTTGAGCTTTACTTAGAAAAAACCATATTTAATAGCCGCTGGATACTGGCACCTTTTTATCTAGGGCTTGTGTTGGGCATTATTTTATTATTTATTAAATTTGTCCAAAAGCTATGGTATATGTTTGCTGACATTCTGACGGCCTCTGAAGCCAGTGTGATTGTAGATATATTGGTATTGGTTGATATCTCTCTAGTTGCCAGTTTATTGCTTATCATTATATTCAGTGGCTACGAGATTTTTGTCTCAAAAATCGATACTGGCACTCATGATGATCGTCCTAGCTGGATGGGCAAAGTAGACTTTTCTGGCCTAAAGCTCAAAGTTATCGGAGCGATCGTTGCTATCTCGGCGATTGACCTTTTGAAATCCTTTATGGATATATCTAGTGGAATGAGTGAACTTGATGCTGACAAGCTCATGTGGAAGGTCATTATTCATATGACCTTTGTGTTGTCTGGCTTGTTATTCGCTATTATGGATAAAGTCGTTGGCGACACGAAAAAGCATTAAGCACATGAATAATCGAAAAATAATTATCCGAAAATATCAACTTTCACCCTTTCACAGTTATTTCATACTTCCTGCACATCTTCTCTTCACGCCCTCTCTATGATGTCTTTTAAAGCCACAGTCTGCTATCTCGGCAGCTGTGGACTAAAGACACTTAGGAGACGACAACATGCAAAAAAACATTATTGACTAAGTTATCCATCATTGTAGGACTTTGTATCGTTTTTTTCGATTGGTCTCAGTATGATTAGCGACATCATATATGAGAGACAATACTACACAGAGTCAGTGATAAAAGAAATCACCGAGCAGCACGTCAATCCACAAGAAGTCATTAATCCATTTATCGCCATCCCTACGACAGTCACACCAGCATGTCAGTCATCTGATACACCAAATGTAAAGAACAAATGCGAACCGTCATACTCGAAAATCGAGACGATATTTGCCTTTCAGACGCAGGCAGCACAGAACCTAAAAGTAAACACAGACACCTATAAACGCGGTATCTATAGCGCTACTAGCTATGATGGTCAGCTGACATTCAATCAAAGTTATACGCTTGGTAAGACTTTAAAAAAATTTAGACCAGGCTGGAACTACAATTGACGATGATGCAGATAAGACACAGCTAGCCAAAACCATTACCCACTGGAACAAGGTAAAACTTATCATTCCTGTGTCTGATTTGCGCGGTGTCGCTACCCTGCCTACTGTCACAATTAATCAAAAAAACAATTGCAGCAAACTATCCGCAGATACCAATAATAGAGAACTTAACCTATGTCGAAGTAGATATTCCTAAAGATGTATTGGATCAATTAATCAATCCTACTAGCCAGCAGAATAAAGACAGCCTTGTTGCCACAAGCTCAGCGGGTATAAATTTAGATAAATCAGAGGTAAATAGCCAGTTATCTAATCCTAGAGACAATCAAGCGCTCAATATTATGATCGACTTGCCATTAGCTGGCATTAGTAATGTAACGACTGTCCCAACTGGGCAGAACTTTACTCTGTCTATGCACAGCGATTGGCAGACACCAAACTTCATCGGTAAATCACTGCCAAATATCAAGAGCATTACCGCTGCAGGATTCGATGCCAGTTGGCAAAATCAGTATTTAACTATCGCTAATAACCAATACCTCTCTCAATGTCTCAGCGCGCCTAACCATCAATGTACTGTCATAAGTGAACCAACACTTAATACCGATAGTCATTCGTACAATCCTGATTCTTTTGAAGCATCAAGAGGTTTGACGGCAGACAGTATGGCAGTAGCTGGCAGCAATCAAAGTATTCTGCTAAACAGCTTTGGCGTTAGTTTTGCGAGCCCTAACGATGTCTATCTACAAACTGAACGAGCCATGAAGTACGCCTTGCTATTAATTTTGGTATCGTTTGGTACTTTCTTTTTATTTGAAGTACTCAAATCAAGTCACATCCACCCTATTCAGTATCTGCTCGTCGGCTGCGCACTATTTGTCTTTTATGTCTTATTACTGCCGCTTGCGGAACAAATCGCATTTTGGCAAGCCTATACGGTAGCAGCCAGTGCTTGTGTCGGGCTTATTGGCTGGTATAGCTACTACGTATTTGGTGGTTTCAAACGGGCAGTAATCTTTACCGCGACGCTTGCTGGACTATATGCTGCGTTTTTCGGTATTTTAAGTACAGAAGATCTCAATCTATTACTGGGTGCGATATTCTGCTTTGTGATACTTGCCTGCGTGATGGTGATGACTCGCAAACTTGACTGGTATAAAGTGACATAAATGATGAGAGCCATGCGCTGTATAAAACAAGTCAGACAAAATGTCAGTAAATGAGAGGTTTTTATCTGATAATTTGAAAAAATTGGCTGCCTTAGCTTATTAACTGAGCTAAGGCAGCCAAGTAGTCATATTATTTGACGATATGATTGTTTAACGCTTTAGCCCAATTATTGCAATTATCCTCGCAGCGCGGGCAACACTGATTGGGGTCAGAGATTTCATCAACGTAACCGCAATACATACAAGCATAATAAACACCTGCTTCTACTTGCTCGACCGGTCGGTATTGCTTGGGGAAAAGCGGCATCCCGTAGTCTGTTTTTTCAGAGGTGTGCAATAAAATACTAAAATTGCCATCAGCTTCGAGCAAACCAGTACGCACTTGACCTAAATGCTCAACCCCTTGTTGGCGCATTTCAGCAAAAAACTCATCGTGTGACATTTCACCTTTTTTTGATTTTATCAAGCACCAGCATGCCATCTTCTACAATATACATTGAGCGCCCCTCTAGCAGGTCTTCAAAAGGCTGAAATTTCATCATCGCCCAAGTACAAAGCCTATAGAGCGAAATGACGGTACCCATGATTAATACCGCTTGAATGATGGGCAGGTCTTCGGTGAACATGGGATCACCTGCAATAGACCTAGCGATAAAATGATGGTTAACTCAAAAATAGAGAGCTGACGGACACCGCGCTTACCAGTAAATCGTAAAAATGTGATAATCAATACAAACATGACAGTGACACGTATTAAGATTTCAAAGGCAAATAACCAAGTTGTGTCATGAATAAAAATACTTGCCCAATCCATACTATCGTTTCCTATTTATTTATCTGATTTATTGTGTTTAATGAATGTTGTTCTAAAGATTCATTTGATGCAAAGCACATCATCCCTATTTTTAGACCTTATCGTCAATACAACTATCGTTATTCTGATTTAAAAGAGACTTTTTGCCATAAGTACGACAAAATATCCTGTCCTGTGAGACAGCTACGAACCATGAATTGAATTAATCAGTTATAAATCTATTATCTTTGCTAAGAATAAACGTTCGTTATAACAGCGTATCTTAAGACCTAAAACTAAAATCCTATGTTTGCCTGTTTTGTGCCATTTATTCATTGTAGGAATTACTTTTGAAAGCCACGATTTATACTATTATTGCGTTAATCGCCTTTGCTGCAAATTCTCTGTTTTGCCGAATGGCATTGGCGGAAGGCTACATCGATGCTTGGAGCTTTACCATCATCAGGCTAGTGAGTGCGACGGCCTGTCTAGGTATTATCATGGCTATACATGCTTACAGACTGCGACGCCAAACGTCTAATCATGACGAATCTACTGTCCACGCTATATTAAATGACAAAGGCAGTTGGTTAAGTAGTCTCAGCTTGGTGATTTATGCGCTGTGCTTTTCAATTGCGTATGTAGAGCTGGATACTGGCACTGGGGCATTGATTTTGTTTTCAGCGGTTCAGCTGACGATGATTGGCTGGGGTATCTATAAAAAAGAACAGCTCAGCGCGCTACAATGGTTAGCGTTTGTCGTTGCAGTGGCGGGGTTTGTATATCTGATGTTGCCATCCGCTGCCATACCGTCACCATTGGCTGCAGCGTTAATGGCTATGAGCGGCATAGCTTGGGGAGTATATAGTATACGCGGCAAATCATGTGTCTCACCGCTGCGAGCGACAGGGTTTAATTTTGTGCGTAGTTTAGTCGCTGTGCCTATACTACTACTGGTAGGTATGACGTATCTAGATGACTTAGGTTTGAAAAATATCAATTTGGATGCTATTACCATTGAAGGTGTACTACTCGCCTGTGCATCCGGAGCGATCGCCTCAGGGTTGGGCTATAGTATCTGGTATACAGCGATGCCACTATTGAAAAACACACAAGCCGCTATCGTTCAGCTATGTGTCCCTGTGATTGCTGCGTTGCTAGGTGTGATATTTTTATCTGAGCAGTTAACTATGCCCTTTATTATCGCAAGTACGGTCATTTTGGGCGCGGTCTTGGTGTTTACCTTAAATAAAAAAGTACCGGTATAAAATAATGCTATTAACAACCTATCATTAGCTAAACTGCTCAGAAAAAGTTCCAGCTTATGATTCTACCAGACAACATAAAATGCCCCGACTCTTATAAATCGAGGCGTTTTATATTCGAGTTATTATTTTAATATTGCTAGTCTACGGTCAACAGTCGTTGAACAACAGCATTTAAGCAACAGTAACTTCTAGACGAGTATCGACATTGCCGCGAGTAGCATTAGAATACGGGCACACCTGATGCGTAGCTCGATCAACTGCTGCGCCTGCGCTTCATCAATACCTGATACTTCTACAGACAGCTCTATCTCTAGGTTGTAGCTACCGTCAGCTTTCATACCGATACCTACTTGCGCAGAGGTTTTTGAAGCGGTAACAGGCAATTTCATGTGCTGTGCAGTCATGCTCAAAGCGCTATCAAAACAAGCCGCGTAACCCATGGCAAAAAGCTGTTCTGGATTCACGCCTTCTTTGTCTTGCTCTTGAAAAGATACCAAGTCAAATCCTAAAGAACCATCGTCTAATCCAGTATAGCCAGAACGTCCACCAGTAGCGGTTGCACGCGTTTTATAAAATATTTTCATGAGTAATTATTCCTTGTTTCATATTATTAGAGGTCGTACTTACGCTGTTGCGATGAGATTATTATAGAATCCTCTGCATTTATACGTTAGAACAAACCTCTATAACTCTTGCCTAATCCTACAAATATTCATACTATCAGGCAACTCTATAAAATAAGCACTCGTGATGAATCAAACGACTATTGACCAACTTTTAGCAGTACTACCTAGAAATAAAACCATCGAGTCCGCTGTTTCAGGCTTGTTCTTTTACTGCGCGGACAAACCAAGCAAAGCCGTAAGCTATATTCAAGAGCCAAGTATTTGTATTGTATTGCAGGGAGAACGCGAGATTTATTTGGGTGCTGACTGTCAAAGGTTTGACAATAGTAACTTGATGTTCTGTCCAGTTAATATACCGCTAAGTATGCATATTAAACATGCTTCGATAAAAAACCCTGTCATTGTTTTATCAATGAAATTAGATTTAGCCATGATTAGAGATGTATTAGCGCAGCTACCGACCACACAACCAATGGCAGGCAGCCATTTAGGGATAAAGTGGCACCTAGATGACACCATAATGGACGCGTTTGATCGATTGATACGCTTGCTTAATTATCCAAACGATATTGATTTTCTGTCTTCTTTAATTCAACAAGAAATATACTATCGCCTACTCTTGGCTGAGCAAGGCAACAAACTTAAGCAATTGGTCGTTAGCGGTAGCCATACACACCGCATTGCCCAAGCGACTGACTGGATAAAGGCGCATTTAGATGAACCTATTATGGTTGAGAGCTTAGCCAGTCGATGCGGTATGAGCATCTCAGGGTTTCACCAGCACTTTAAAGAAATTACCCAATTAAGCCCATTACAATATCAAAAAAAAGCTTGCGATTAATGGAAGCGAGGCGGCTGATCAAGGTGCATGGAGCACAGATATCACAGATTGCCATGCAAGTAGGTTACGAAAGCCCCAGTCAATTTAGCCGCGAATATAAGCGATTGTTTGGTGTGAGCCCAAGTAGTGAGCTAATGTGGTAGCCATCTCATTATTTATATCTACAGCGAATACAAATCATAAGTTTTTTTGAGTATCCCCATCATAGCTATATAAGGAAATATCGTGCAAGAATTAAGACATTTTGAAGATATTTACATGACAGACCCAAGCCGACAGGACTCGATGTTACCTGCGGTCTAAAGCACTTTTCTATTATCACTTATGCGGTGCCAGCAGAGAGATTTGAGGGTATATTTCCCGATCGGTTCAAGCTTGATACAGTAATGATAGATGGTATAGAAAAAGGCTTGATTTCTGTTGTCCCATTTATTGACGTTGATTTTACCTCTGCCGTTTTTCCTTTTCCAACCTTCACGATGGGGCAGACCAATTATCGTATCTACATCATAGATATAGAGACAGGCGAACGCTGTGTATGGTTTTTAGGTACGACCTAGATTCTTGGACATTGGCAATACCTAGATATTTATGGAATCTGCCATGGCATAGTGCTGATATGACTTTCGATTGTCACTTTGATAATGAGACTGGTAGATATACAAAATACTCGGTCACTGCTGATTCAGAATGGGCTACTGCCGAAGTGTCTCTTGAACAAAAGGTAGAGGATGTTTTTGCATTTACAGGTTTTCCTGATACTGAGTCTGCTCTTGTTTACTTGACCCATCCATTGGCAGGATTTTATCATCGTCGTGATGGTAAGCTTGGTACTTATCGAGTTTGGCATAAAAGACTCAATGTCAGAACCGCCTCCCTTATCTCTGCCGACTTCAAGCTCTTATCAACCTTAGGTATTGTGACTCCTTCAGAGCAAAACCAGCCTTACAGCGTACTCATAGAGCCATTGAATGAATTTACCATTTATTTACCACCACAGATTATTGATTGACTACTATCTTTTGGCTACAAGAATTCATCTGAGTATCGAAACTCCCATTGATAACTAGGTTTCAAGGCCAATGCCTACTCAAGAGATCTCTACACTTTCTCATTTTTTTAGCCAAAAGAAATTTGTTGTTCAAGCAAAAAAACAGTTGACTTTCACTATACATCCGTAATATAACATATAGTATATATTTAAAAAAATGAATGTATTCGAGCTGTTTTCAGTAGATGATATTTGCATAGATTGGGGAGGAGATAACATGATTCGTTTAAGTTACACTCTAAAATGCTGGGCGCTAGGCGTTGCTTTTTTTCTTAGGGTTTTACTTTATAGTTGTCATGAGTGACCCAGGTTTTAACAAATATGTCTATATATTGGCTCTTAGTACGTTACTATTTCCCATTGCCAAGCGCTCTGTCGATGTGATGACTGAGTTTTTTACTCCAGATATTGAGCTGTTTGATGGACTCGTGCCTTCATTATTAATAAATATCGTGATTTGGGCATTAACCCCATTTATCGTGGCAATCACTGTGATTACGTTTGTGCTCTATAGTATGGGTGTGTTGACAGAAAAAAATCAGTCATTAAATAAAATATTATCCAAATAAAAAGGCCAGATGAGCGATTGCTAATCTGGCCTTTTTATTTGGAACACCGCCTACTCTAACCCATCTTATCCCACATTTTGCTTAGACGTTTGGGCGATACTGCCATACGAGTTTTCATAGGCTGGGCAAACAGTTGAATACGGTATTCCTCCACCATCCAGCGATACTCACTGATAGCTTCTTTATCCGCACGTCCTGCTAGCCGCTCCATATGCAAATCAAGCGCGTAGACACCATCAAGGTCGGCGTCGAGGTTGTGCTCCAAACGCTCTAGTCGAATCTGTAACGCTTCAAGATAGCGTGGATACTGTTGCCAATGGCTATAATCCATCCGATAAACAAAATCAGCCAAATGTAAATCTTCTAACTGATCTTCGATATCATCGATAGACTCACCAAATATCTCGCGATCTAGCATCAGTAGTCCTTGGCGAATACGTTGCCAACGAGTATAAACATTCTTAAGCGTTTTGATAACGCTTTGACCAGTTAATAAGAAATTATTCACCACCACTTCAAGAGTTTGGGTATATTCCTCAGAGGTAAACGGTAGCTCCTCGCTCAATCCAACTGCGATGTCATCGGCGCTTTCTGGTAAATTCTCAGAATGATCAAATAAGACATAGTGCTCTTCGAGAGCCGCGTCTAACGCAGCATCTATAACGATTGTTTTAAGTTTATCCATGTCGCCAAGTGGCGCAAATGCCAGTTTAAATATACTATCGATTTGGCTCGTTAGCTGCTTTTTCTTTGCACCAAGTTTGCCTTTTATTAAAGTCAGCACCCCGATACGATGTGCTTGAAGTGCTGCATTGACATCAGTATATTGATGAATCGATACAGCTTCTCCCGCTTCATCAGCGACGAGCGCTGCAAACTGTTTCATCACCACACCTGCACTATGATGATTTTTGCTGAAAGCAAAATGCTCAGGAAACTCAGTATGCACGCCTTGCTGTTCATTTACCGCTTGACTGGTTTCAGATGCATGACGAATCTGTAGGGTTTGCAGATCACGGCCTTTTTCGATGATACGGTTTTTCTCATCGACCACGCAGATTTGTGGCTGCAAATAGCGATCAATCGTAGATGGATTGAAGTTCTCTGGTGTCACCGACATGATACCGCGACGATGCAATGCCTGACATAGCTGTTTCAGCAATCCTTGTCCACCCTTTGGCTGCAACTCATCAAACAAACTGTCTGCAGTATTGGGTATCGGTACGATTTGACGACGTATCTCCTTTGGCAGTGACTTGAGCAGCTGCAATACCAATTCATAGCGCCAACCGGGCACACCCCACAGTAGCTCAATCGCGTCGAGCTGCGGTAATGCGGCAAGCGGTACACGTATGGTCACACCATCATCATCGCTGGCCGGATCAAAGATATAGCGGAGCGGCAGTTTTAGATCGCCTAGCTTCCACACTTCTGGGAAGTCTCCTGTAGTCGGTGCTTGGCTATTAAGTACGTCTTCATCAGTGAAGAACAGATGCTTGGCATCATGCTTTTCGACTTCTGCACGCCAATCTTCAAATGCTTTACGACTGGCGACATGCTCAGGGATTTTCTTGTCATAGACTGATAGAGCGTCTCTTCATCCACCAACAAATCACGGCGACGTAACTTGTCTTCGATACGTTCAACATGAGCAATCTTGTCCATATTGTGCTGTAAAAAAAAGGCGCGTTGCGACCAAAGTTACCTGTCACCAATCCATCACGGATAAATATCTCTCGTGATTCAATTAAGTTAACTTGCTCATAGTTGGTCAGCTGCTTACCAATAATAATCAGTCCAAACAGACTAATCTGTGCGTAGGCTTTGACGCGTCCTGTTTTCTTGGACCAATGTGGTTCGAAGTAATGATATTTCAGCAAATCACCTGCCGCTGAGATAATCCATTCTGGTTCGATTTTGGCAACAGTACGCATAAAGACTTGTGAAGTCTCCACCATTTCAAACGCCATTACCCAAGGTGGTATTTGTTTAAACACCGTACTGGCTGGAAATATCTTGGCCTTTTGCTGACGCGCAGCCAAATACTCACCGCGGCTTTCAGTCTTATGCGCGATGATAGACAATAAACCCGTCAATAACGCTCTATGCAGATTGGCATACTTGACTGCTTTTAACTCTTCGTCTTCAATCGCTGTTGGATCATTTACAGCCACATTTTTATCAGCAGCTTTTGATTCATTAACATCAGTTAGCTTCAGCTCAGTGACCATCTGTACCAACTGACGATGCGTCTGATGCCATTCACGTACACGCGGGAAGCTCAGATAATTTTTCTTAGCAAACTGCTTACGCTGATTGCCAGACAGTTTATTGCCGTCTTCATCTTTTTCAAACAGCGCCTTCCATAGACTCAAATAAAACAAAAAGTCAGAATCGTCTTGACGGAAGACCGCATGCTTTTGATCCGCTTGCGTACGTTTATTGGCAGGACGCTCGCGTGGATCCTGCACAGCAAGCGCAGCCACAACGATTAGCATTTCGCGAATACAATCAAAGTCAGAACCAGCCACAAGCATACGTGCCAGCCTTGGATCAATTGGCATACGTGCCATTTTCTGACCAGTTGCTGTCAAACGCAGGTGATCAAGCCCTTTTCTAGCTTTTGGCTTATTGGTTTTGTCCTGAGCAGCGGTATCTTTCTTAGAAGTAATAGCGCCCAGTTCATCTAGCAATTTATGACCATCAGTGACCAATCGGCTATCAGGCGGCTCAATAAATTCAAAGTCATCCACACTACCCAGACGTAGATTGGCCATTTGCAGGATTACTGACGCTAAATTGGTACGTAGAATCTCAGGCTCAGTGAACTCAGGACGACCACTAAAATCTTCTTCACTATAAAGACGAATACAAACACCTGGGGCAACACGGCCACAGCGACCTTTACGCTGATTGGCCGCTGCTTGCGAAATCGCTTCAATCGGTAAACGCTGTACGCGCGAGCGATACGAGTAACGCGAAATCCGCGCAAAACCTAAGTCAATCACATAGCGGATACCCGGTACGGTCAATGCAGTCTCAGCAACGTTGGTCGCGATAACAATACGGCGACCTCGACCTGATGGTTGAAAAATACGCTGCTGCTCTTCATAAGTCTGCCGTGCAAACAGTGTAGTACTTCTGTATGGCGCGGGCCATGACGCTCAAGCACCTCTTGCGTTTCGCGAATCTCTGCTTCAGTCGCAGCAAATATCAAAATATCAGCTTGATCGGCGTGGCCTTTGCTCTGCGCATCGCTAAAGCACTCTTCGACAGCGGCAACCACAGCACGCGGCAGGTTCTCTTCAAAATCATCGTAGCTGTCATCTTCCGAGCTATTCACTGGCTCATCTGTCAACGGACGATAACGGACTTCTACTGGAAAACTACGCCCTTCTACATTAAAAATAGGTGCAGGGACTTGCCGTTTGAGCTTATTGTCATAACGCTGAAGTATTCACTAAAGCGCTTAGTATCAAGGGTCGCCGAGGTAATAATAACTTTTAAATCTGGGCGCTTGGGCAGCATCTTTTTGAGATAACCCATAATAAAATCAATGTTTAAACTACGCTCGTGCGCCTCATCGATAATAATCGTATCGTACTTACTCAAAAACCGATCATGACCTAGTTCAGCTAGTAAAATACCGTCCGTCATGAGCTTTACAACAGATTGCGCTGTCCCTTGCTCATTAAAGCGAATCTTAAAACTGACAGTATTACCTAATGGCTCACCTAACTCTTCTGCGATACGGTTTGCCACACTACGAGCAGCCAATCGTCTGGGCTGTGTATGCCCTATCTGGCCTGTAATACCTCGTCCTGCTAACATCGCAAGCTTAGGCAACTGCGTCGTTTTACCAGAACCCGTCTCGCCAGCGACAATAATGACTTGATTATCGATAATCGCTTGTACTAAGTCTTCTGCGCGTTGGCTAACAGGCAAATCCAGGTTTAGTTTGGCAGGTAAATCACTTGGAATACTATCGATACGTGCTTGCACAGCTTCTTGAGAACGCGTTTTTATTTTCTCGTACTGAGCACGTTTCTTGGCAAGTACATCATCTGAATTGTTCTTTTCTTTAGAATCATGATTAGATTTTTTTATTCTTAGGCACAGCAGCACGTGCCAGCTCACGTTCAAGACGGCTTAAGTAATAGCTATTCTTGGCAAGTACTGGTAAATCCGCCAGTGGTACTGCTGGCTTCTTAGTATCTTGAGTTTCATTTACAATAGATGTATCTGAATCGCTGTTTTCAGGAATATTGGGCTTAGAAGTATTGGGCATATTTGCTTAGGCTATTTATTATGTAGAATTGGTTAGATTATGGGGGTAATTGGGGTATGATTCAAGTTAGTCGAGTCCTGATTGCTCTCGTAAGCTGTCCATTAGGTTTATTTAATCAAGCGTGTATTGAGTTACTTTTATGAAATTTAGATAAATCTATTATAGCGCCAATTTCTTTAAATTCTTGATGCTTAGATAGCCGACGTACTCTTTGTCTTCTTTAGCATTCAGCTCATCTGTATCACTAATAGGCTCAATCGAAAGCTGAACATTGGAGATAAGATCATTTACGTTATATATGTCATCTATATCTACTGCAAACTTATCATCAATATGAGAAGCTGCATTGAAAGGTGACGTTTTATCTTTAAAAGTAGATTGCTTATAAAAATCACTTTTTTTTGCTTGTTTGATCGCGTCAGCTTGGTTAGGTGCAACGATGAGTAGCTTATAATGGAATTCTTCAAAACTGTCCTGCTGATAGCCACCTAGATTGATAAAGAATAACTTTAAGTCAGCAGCAGCCTTTAATTGCTGACTTGGTTCAATTAACTTAATGGCATAACTACCCACTTTGGCAATCGCTCGATACGAATCAATATGCCATTTATTTTTTTACCTCAGGCCAATGTTCATTGATATCTCCTATCAAGTCACTCACTTGACTGGCTGCACCAAAGAAAATATCGTGTTGCTCAATCAAACGGCCTTTAGGACGGCCGCCCA
This sequence comes from Psychrobacter sp. JCM 18901, assembly GCF_000586435.1. Lineage (GTDB taxonomy): Bacteria > Pseudomonadota > Gammaproteobacteria > Pseudomonadales > Moraxellaceae > Psychrobacter. The sequence goes on along the minus strand of NZ_BAWH01000024.1, from coordinate 25,510 downwards.
ATTGAACCATATATAGTGTTAGCATTTTACGTAATCTCTATTAAATAAAACCCATAGTTAATCTAAAGGTAATGCTGTCATTGCTAGGATAGAACGTTTTTAAGTACTGTCATACTGGAATCACTCTACCCGTCTTCAATGCAAATGCCCAATCTTCACGTCCGTTTCTTAGAGCCATATTTGCTGCTGCTTCATGGTCATAAGCGACCCTGACATGCTCAGTTTGCCAATGTTTACCTTGTTGAGTCTCAATACATTTGATAAGAGCATAATTAGCATGAGGCGAATAAGTTTGCATCTTATGAATAATAGGCAAATCGTCTTCGTAAGCTGGATAGCCAACGCTACCACTATTCACAATAGTTTGTCCTGACGACAGTACTACTGTACGCGGGATGTGTGTATGACCACATAAGATAACATCATTATCAATACCATCAAGTAACGCCAATATAGTCGCATCATTACGCACTATTGGTTGACCCGTTTCGATATCCTCTAGTAAATATATCATGTCATCGGTCGGCGAACCGTGGCAGAGGTATACATCCTCACTTACATGAAAATCAAATGGTAAAGACCGCATCCATTCAATCGCTTTTTTAGAGAGATCTTTGATAATAAACCCATGGTTGGATTATTAGCAATTTCTGCCGTAGTGGCTTCATAAATCTGCCTATCCTGATTGCCTCTAATGGTAATAATATCATCTCGATTTGCCATTAATAGCTCATAGGTAGCATGAGGTGCTATTGGCCCGTATAAAATATCACCAAGATTGACAATCTGATCAACATCTCGATATCTTATATCGGCAAGCACAGCTTCAAGGGCGTAGACATTACTATGAATATCTGAAATCGCAGCGATGGTTGTTATCTGTTTCTTTTCTAAGTTATCCATTTCCTGACTCACTAATCAAAAACTGCTTTACAACGTCAACGGTTGCTAACGGATCTTCTTCGTGCGGTACATGACGACCTAAGTTATCAAATATTTTAAGCTGACTATCACGTATATCTCTATGAAATAACGCGGCGTTTTCTACAGGAATAAGATCATCTTTTGCACCCCATAAGATCAAAGTCGGTATGTCCAGCTGCTTTATTTGAGCTTGATCACTGTCATCATCAGTCTCATTTAGGCGACGACTTAATGCTTGACGATTACCTTTGCGTAGGGTCAATTCATAGTATCTATCAACCAAGGCATCGTTTACTTTACTATTGTCTGCATACACGCTTAAAACGCTTTTCTCAACAACACTTCTGGGTAGGATGCGATTTAAAATTGGTGACATCGCTGGATATTTAGCAAGTTTAAAACCAATAGGAATATGTTTGGGCGTTGCTGGATAACCAACTGAATCTACCAATATCAATCGATTGACACGCTCAGGATACAAAGCTGCAGTACGCCACGCTACCTTGCCTCCCAATGAATTACCAGCTAGCGTGACACGGTCCAGCTTCAAATGATTAAGTACTTCAATGACAAACGCCGCATAATTTTCGCTGCTATATTGTGTGCTCTCGTCCACATAAGGACCTGTCAAACCAAACCCTGGCAAATCCATGCTCACGACACAGTATTGATCAGACAGCGCCTTGGTCCAGCCCTCCCATGTATGCAAACTTGCCGATGTACCATGCAATAAAACGATTGTTTCGGGTCGGTTTTTTTTCGGCTGCATTGTCACGATTTTTATAACAGTTAGCTGACTGCACTACATGCGCCTGCATACCTTGTATGTCTATAAATTCGCTGTTGGGTAGTTGCCATTGTTTTAGCTCAGCGACGGTACGATCAGGTGCCCAGTATTTTGCTATAAATACCATTAACACGGCAATTGCGCCTAGCACTATGAGAACAACTGCTTTCAATAAATACTGTGTCATGTGATCAAATCCATTTAATAAGATGACGTTAATAATAAACATTCTATACCGTTATCTCATACGATAAGCCATAAAAAACCCCAACGTTCAATTTGTCTTGAACATTGGGGTTTTTAGCATTTGTACATATGACTGTGTCTACATGAGTTATTTAACTACAGTAAGAAAAAGTATGCCCAACACCCAACGATGATAGTAGAGATAATATTAAGGATGACACCTGTACGTATCATCTCTGTTTGCTTGATCAAACCTGTACCAAACACAATAGCATTCGGCGGCGTAGCAACTGGTAGCATAAAGGCACAGGACGCACCGATACCAATAATAAGTACTAAGACCTCACTCGGTATACCCATATGCTCGGCAATTGCCACAAACACAGGTACTAAGAGCGCTGCTGAAGCCGTATTTGATGCAAACTCTGTCAAGAAAATAATAAAGGCTGAGATTGCAAGCATCACCACCAATAGTGGCGCTGTTTGTAAGCCATTAGCAACCGTCTCGCCTAACACTAATGACGCACCTGATACTTTTAGGATATTTGATAGCGCAATACCGCCACCAAATAACATGAGCACGCCCCAATCCGTGTTGTCTGATACCTGTTTCCAAGAAACTAGACCCAAGCTCACGACCGCCACTGCTGCAAGCAACGCGACAACGGCATCTGTATCTTCGATACCAACTGCAGCCCCAATTTGTTTAGACAACATCCAGCTAGCTGCCGTGACAATGAAAACAGTAATTGTTAATAGGCGGGTTTTGGTCCAAGGAATGATTTCATCTTGCTCTAGCTGCATAGTACGGTTTAGGTTCGGCTTTAGATACAAATACATCGCACCCAACAGTACTGGTAATAGTATCAGCATCATTGGGATACCAAACTTCATCCAATCAACAAATGCGATATCCAATGCTTTTGCAGCAATGGCATTTGGTGGCGAGCCGACAATCGTGCCCAAACCACCCAAACTTGCTGAATAAGCAATACCAAGCAGTACAAACACAAAAGTACCGCGATCTTCTTTACTATCAACTTGCGTTAAAATACCGAGTGCCAATGGGAGCATCATTGCCGTTGTCGCTGTATTCGATATCCACATGGACAAGAATGCCGTCACACCAAATATCAAAAATACTGCTGTACTGAGCTTGCCGCCCGACAACGATAGAATTTTTAGCGCAATCTTTCTATCAAGCTTTTGTACATGTAACGCGGCCGCCAAGGCAAAACCACCAAAGAAGAGATAAATAATGGGACTAGCAAAGCTTTGCAGACCGACTTCAGCATTAAAATCAGGAATGCCAATTAATGTCCCAACCACAACCACCAAGATCGCAGTGATTGTGACGTGTATCGCCTCAGTGAGCCATAGCACGCCGATAAAAAACAGCATTGCTAGCCCTTTGTTAGCACTGACCTCAAATGGCAATACACTATAAATAATAAAACTAATGATTGCCGCAATGGCGACCACGATCAATCCTTTTCCCGTTCCCTTTGGGAATGTATCCGTAAATAAATACTCGTTACCATCATCAGGAATATGGCTATCCAGCTTTTTCTCTGACATAAATTATCCTTATCGCATCCAAAGTGAGTATGAAGTCAAAATTATTGCAACACACACTTATTATAAGACATCATGATATTCATATAGCGAACATTACGCGCGAAAATATCATATCAGAATAACTTATATATGAATACATTTTGATTAATTTTGTTTTTTTTAGGATATCTGTTTGATTCGTTAATGATAATCACCTCTCGACTTTGTGAGATTTTTCAATAGTAGCTTTCTCACTACTTTGTTCTCACTGCTTTGAATGGACGCCTTGGTTGATAAAAATTACATAAAGCATTCAAACATTCATCATTTGGGGCTATACAAGTAAAAACCGATACCACATAATCAGAAGGTTGAATAGAAAATTATCAATAAAAACAAAAGGAATGACACTATGACAGATGCAAATAAAACCGATGCAACCACAAAAATGGCGCCAAAAGACATCAATCAAGATAGTCTGGCCAAAGAAGATCAACAGCGTACTGACGACTCAGCGCTAGATATGATGCAAGGTATGCATGAGCATGAAGATCATCAAGAAGAAGGCGCAAAATAAAAGATGGCAGAACGGCAGATAAAGCCAGTTATCTAGTATTAACAGCAAAAATAAGAAGCGCTTGTCATGATGATGAGCGCTTTTTTTAGTTTTGTTTCTCTCACCTCTGGCAGATGATCTGAGACATAGTTATATATAAATGCTGATGTTAGAACGATTGCGATGGGTACAAGCAGCGCATCATAGCTGACTTTTGCAAACAAGAAAGCGCCTACTGCGCTACCACCGCAGAAACAATACCAGATAATGGCTTGAAACCCTAAGGTTGGCTTACTAATAGAACGACCAGCAAGCCAATTACCAATTGCCGCCCCCATGTCTGAGGTCAGCCCTGTCAAGTGGGTGGTCCGAATGACCGCCCCACTATAAGTTGCGACCATCGCATTTTGCAGTCCACATGCCATTGCTGCTGCTAATTGCCCTAAGTAATCATGCTGCTGATACAACCAATAGCTAACCAACAGTAGTGCTGCTTCTAGATATAGCGCTCGTCCATAACGACGACCGAGTTTCAATGATGTCTGTCCAATGACAAAGCCGCTTAGTATAGCCCCTGCCAAAAAGGACAGCAACAAGGTACCAATATATAAAATACTACGCGCGTCTGAATGAGCGATTGCCGCTGCAAACAAGCTCACATTGCCCGTGACGTGCGACACTGATAAATTGGCAAACCCCATTAACGCCGTCGTATTCACGCAACCAGCACTAAAGGCCAATACCGCCCCGCCCCATAGTATCCACTTTGGTAACTTGGTTATCATATCCCTCGTCCAAAGGCACGCAGCCAAAAAGCACGTAGCCAAAAAGACTCATAGTATAACTAGAAAAGACAGCCATTTGGCTGTCTTTTCTATTATCAAACGAATCATCTATAACAATTACTGTGCTGGTTCATCAAGCATCATCAACTGCTCGCTGATAGCAACTGTATTGAAACCCGCATCAACGAACATAATCTCACCTGTGATACCAGATGCCCACGGCGACAATAAGAATAACGCAGCGTTACCTACTTCTGTCTGTGTGATATTGCGTTGTAATGGCGCAATTTTTTTCGCTGATATCGAGCATTTTACGGAAAGATTTGATACCACTAGCCGCTAGCGTGCGGATAGGACCTGCAGATATCGCATTAACACGGATACCTTCACCGCCCATAGACGTTGCTAAATAACGAACACTGGCTTCTAAACTGGCTTTTGCCATACCCATGACATTATAGTTTGGCAATACTGAAATGCTACCTTCATAAGTCAGTGTCAACATAGAACCATGGCGCATCGCTAGTAATTCACGAGCCGCTTTAGCCAATGCAACGAAGCTATAGCTAGAGATGTCATGCGCGATGTGACTGCCTTCACGAGTCGTTGCGCTAACAAAATCGCCGTCTAGCTGATCCATCGGTGCAAAACCAATGGCATGTACCACACCATCAATACCGTCGCCCCAATGAGCAGTCACTTGCTTAAAGCACGCAGCAATTGACTCATCAGAAGCTACGTCACATTCTAGAACCAAATCTGCTTCAAATTTTTCAGCGGCCATATCGACGCGTTTTTTGATTTTGTCATTCGGGTAAGTCAGAATTAGTGATGCCCCTTCGCGGTGCAGCGCTTCTGCGATAGCCCAAGCGATAGAGAGTTTACTTGCGATGCCAGTTACGACAAATCGTTGTCCTTGCAGTAGCATAAGATTTCCTTTTGAATCAATCGAGATGATTTAGAATAAGAATTTATTTAGAGTAATTAGAAGATTGAGACTACTAAATAGTACAAATGAAAAGATGAGTTATTATACACGAATTAATTTAAGTAAACAGTCGTAAACTGTATTTGGTGCTTGTTATTGGATTGACTGATACAAACAACTAATAACGTCAAAATGACTAATAGCAGTTTATCACTTCAAGTAGTATCGACAGTGAGAGTTTTTCGTGAGTTATTAGATTGCATTTTAGCATCAACGCTTCACGATAAAATACTCAGACTATAGTAGTTTGCTTATTTTATGAGAAAATTGCACTTCGAATATTAACACTACAACCGTTTCGATTAAGTACCAAGCACCCCTTTATTGATTAAAGACTCAACTGCTAGCCACAGCAGTATGAAGTTCAGCAGATTTCGAGTATAATCACAGCCCTTCCCAGCTTGCACAATTTTTATAAGAATCCTCACATGATAGGATTCAACGTTAAGCTACACCCACATTTTGGATGGCTGCCAAACTTATGAGTAACACCCCCATCATAACCCCAGATTATAAAGAAAGTACCGAATCTTATCGCCAACTGATTGCTTCAACTGGCGAAGACTTAGATCGTCCGGGTTTGCTAGATACGCCTGTACGTGCTGCAAAGGCCTTTGCCCATCTGACTCAAGGCTATCATCAAAGCATAGAAGAAGTGGTCAATGATGCTGTGTTTCCATCAGCCAATCGCGAGCTGGTACTGGTACAGAACATTGAGTTTTATTCACTGTGTGAGCATCATATGCTACCGTTCCATGGTGTCGCTCATATCGGCTACTTACCTGACGGCCAAGTACTGGGACTGTCAAAATTTGCCCGTATCGTCGATATGTTTGCCCGTCGTTTACAAATACAAGAAAACCTAAGTGAGCAGATTGCACATACTATCATGGATGTTACTGGCTGCCGCGGTGTAGCAGTCGTCATGGATGCATCGCATATGTGTATGATGATGCGCGGTGTTAGCAAACAACATTCAACCACGCGTAGTACCGCGATGCTTGGTGAATATCAACACGACAATCAAGCCCGTAATGAATTTTTGGGTGCGGTACCTAAACGTCAACCAGCGTTTTAAGTCGCTGTTAATTGATTAGGCTGTTGTGAATAACAACCAAATAAAAAGGACGCATATGATGCGTCCTTTTTATTTGGTTGAGTGATAGGAAATAGCACTAACCAACTGGTTTTACATCATCTATCCAGTCACCATAACCAGCAGCTTCCATATCTGCAAGCGGAATAAAGCGGAGAGCTGCTGAGTTCATGCAATAGCGCTTGCCTGTGGGTGCTGGACCGTCGTCAAATACATGGCCTACGTGTGAGTCCGCGTAACGGCTACGAATTTCAGTACGGGTTCCAAATATCCCTCGATCTGGCTTTTCAACCACTAAGCTCGTATCCAATGGACGAGTAAAGCTCGGCCAGCCCGTACCAGATTTATATTTATCACGCGAAGAATACAGTGGCTCACCAGATACGACGTCTACATATAATCCAGGCTCTTTGTTATCCCAATACTCATTATCAAAGGCGCGCTCAGTACCCTCTTTTTGGGTGACTTTGTACTGAATGTCACTAAGGGACTTCTTTAGCGCATCTTGTGAAGGTTTTACGAATGTATCTGGGTTAAAACCTTTGCTTACTTTGCTATCCGATGTATTATTTGACGTCACTGGCTGTGTGCTATCTGCTTCGGGCGTAAACTTACTAAAATCAAGCTCATAGTTTTTACCATAGACACTCTCGATAAACTGATAGCGACCAGAATTGAAGGTATAGGCTTTATAGCGTATTGGGTTCTTTTTGTAGTAATCCTGATGATACTCTTCAGCAGGATAAAAAGTGCTAGCAGGAACAATCTCAATCACTACTGGTTTATCATACACACCAGATGCTTGCAGTGATTGCTTGGCCGCTTCTGCGATTTGCTTTTCTTGCGCATTGTTATAAAAAATCGCTGGACGATACTGTGTGCCACGATCAACATACTGCCTTTATCATCAGTAGGATCAGCGATTCTCCATAGCGCCTGTACTATGCCATTGTAAGTAATTTTCTTAGGATCATAATACACCTGCGCGGCTTCTGTATGCCCAGTACCACCTGCTGATACCTGCTTGTAGGTTGGGTTTTCAGCGGTGCCACCCGTATAGCCAGATACGACCTCTACCACGCCAGGGATTTTTTCATAACCTGCTTCAACACACCAAAAACACCCACCCGCTACCGTGGCTACTGCTAATCCTGGTGTAGTCGGTGCATATGGGTTAGCGGCAGTTGTGTTCTTTATAGTAGAGCTGTTTTCAGTTGATGCGCAGCCTGCGTAAATCGCACTACTCGCTATGATAACTAACCCTATGATTTTAGATGGTAATATGCGATTCATAAAAATCTCCTAAGCGTAATGTCCTTTAAATATCCTAACGCTTTTGTATCACTGAAACATTCCTATACTGTTATATATTTACAGTTTATTAAGATATTTTTTATCAACTGAGTTTAGGGCGTGTCCTCAATTCAATCGATAGTCATCTAAATGGGTTAAAAATGGCTAAATCTTGCCAAACGGTGTCAAATAGCTGACTAATATCTCGATATTATCTGCGCTATTTTCCTTGTTTGACTGCAATTTATCTCATTTTTATCACCATTTTTAAAATGAGGACACGCCCTAATCACAAGATAAATTAAACGGTTGTTTGATAACGATTATATATTTTAGTATGAGTTAACTATGGAAATAAGACGGAAACTTTATTATCTCAAATGCATTAAAAAAGCCTATCCTCCAAAGAGTAATAGACTTTTTTTTATTTTAATAACACTAGCTTTATCAAAAACTATGACGCTGTTTCATTATTACTATCAGCACGTTCGTCACTTGCCTGCTTAATTTTCGTTAGAATTTCTTTGATCTCAGCGGCTGACAGATAGGTTGGCACGGCATAAGTATCACTGACTTCTTTTGCAGCTGCCTTTGCAATATCATTAAAGTCGCTGGTTTGCATACCATTGACAGTCGGATCAATATTTAGATCTGCAATCAAGCCTCTAACTTGCGCAATCAGGTTATCTGCTATCTCACTATCGCCATTAGCTGCTTGACCATTCTGTACCATACCGGTTCTTTTAGCCAATGCAGCCAGTCTTTTCTTGCTCGCTTTGCGATTGACGTCGAGCACATAAGGCAACACGATGGCGTTGGCACGACCATGAGGAATACTATAGTAAGCGCCTAACTGATGCGCGATAGCATGCACATAGCCCAGACCTGCTTTATTAAAGGCGATCCCGCCGTAATGAGCAGCAATACCCATCTCTTCTCTTGCTTTTAGATTGCCACCGTCTTTATAAGCTAGTGGTAGATAATGCATAACAGACTTTACGGCAGAGGCTGCATAGTAATCTGTCTCTACGCTGGCATTGGCACTCATCCATGCTTCTAAAGCATGGGTCAATACATCAATACCAGTATCTGCTGTAATATGGGCTGGCATGCCTTTCATAATAACTGGATCAATCGCTGCGGCTAGCGGTACCATTCTTGGATCGATAGACAGTGCTTTCTGATGCGTTTTATCATCCGATACTACTGCGCCAAGTGTCGCTTCTGAACCCGTGCCAGCCGTCGTTGGTACGCAGTATAGCGGAGTCGCAGGCTTTCTTGCTTTAAGAATACCGATTAGCTGCTTTGGCTTGCACTTGTTGCCTTGAGACATGGCTATCATTTTAGCCGCATCGATTACTGAGCCGCCGCCAATGGCTACGATAGAGTCACAATTGGCTTCTATAGACTGACGTAGCCCTTCTTCAACTACTTTAAAAGTAGGATCTGGCGTAATACCGTCATAGATGTGATAACTGATATTTTTCGCATCTAGATAATCGGTAACTTTTGCAGGTATGCCCAGTTTGTTGAGCACTGTATCCGTGACAATAAACACATTGGTATTGCCTTCATTGATAAGCATATCGCATAGCTCATCGCAGGCAGTCTCACCAACGAATAACATCGGTCTTCTGATAGGTATCACATAAGATACTGCTTTTAATACCTTTGCCCGAGTCTTAGCGACAGCCAAATAACCAGCATGCTGCAAGCTGTTGTTCTTTACCAATTTAGTAATACTGTTTCGTGTTTTCATGAGCACAAAAATCCTTTTTAATGATGGTTTTAACTGCAATAAAGACCGTTAAAGACCGTTTTTGCCAGCCAGTTAAATATTACTAATTTACGAGCGCCAGAATGTATAAAGATACGCATCACAGCATTATAAAATGGGCAGCTCTCTAAAATTATTGTACCACTGCTTTTTTCGTTATGTCGCTATTATTATGAACTGTGATGTGTCAATTTTATACCAAGCCGCTTATTTTAGTCGCTTAGTTTGATTGATCAATCTAAGTGGCTACAGTAAGTCGTTTAAACTAGTCAGTACTTGCCCTTAATAATTGCTGAGTGTAAGTATGTTGTGGATGATTGAAAAGATCTTCGGTACGTCCAGATTCTACGCAAATGCCTTGTTTTAACACCATAATATGCTGACACAGTGCACGTACTACCTTGAGATCATGACTGATAAAAACATAGCTGATTTGCAGTCTTTCTTGAATTTCACGTAATAAACTAACTACTGTGACCTGTGTGGTACTGTCGAGCGCAGAGGTCGGCTCATCCAATATAAGTAAGCTTGGTTTCATAATGAGTGCACGCGCCAGTGCCACCCGTTGACGCTGGCCACCTGACAGCTCATGAGGATAACGCTGCGCAAATGCTAAAGGCAGATGTACCGTAGCAAGACTATCTAGCACCGCTTGCTGACGGGCAACTTTTTCCACGTCTTGTACCAGCAATCCTTCTTCCACGATTTGCATGACCGTCATACGCGGATTAATACTGGCAAATGGATCCTGAAATACCATCTGTATCTGCGAGCGGAAGTTACGTAGCGCTTTTTTTGGACAATGCTGAGATATCTTGCCCGTTGACCACTATCTGCCATTCACACGTGCTTGGTTGCTCAGTAGTTGGCTAAGCCCCAGCGCAATGGTGGTTTTTCCAGAGCCAGACTCACCGACGATACCCAATGCTTGGCCTTTTTGTAGCGTCATATCGACATCTTTGACCGCATCGAACCAGCGCTTGGTACCTCCAAGCAGACCTTTTTCAATTGGGAACTGTACGTTAAGACGCGTCACTTCTAATACGATTGATTGTTTATCTGCGTTATCGTCTTCTATGGTTAATGCTTGCCCAAAGTCTTGCTTGATAAGTGTGCGGGTATAATCAGCTTTAGGCTGATCAAATACCGCTGACGTTTGACCCTGTTCGATGGTTTGACCTTGGCGCATAACGATGACCTCATCACTATAGCGCCTGACCAAATTGAGATCATGACTGATTAATATCATCGCCATATTGTGCTTGCTTTTGAGATCATCTAGTAGCGCTAAAATCTCATGTTGCAAGGTAACATCGAGCGCAGTCGTTGCTCATCAGCAATTAAAATATCAGGCTGCTGAGCCAATGCCATCGCAATCATTACTCGCTGACGCTGACCGCCTGATAACTCATGTGGGTAACGGTTCAACTTGTCAGCAGGATCTGTAATATTGACATCATTTAGCAAAGCAATGCTGGTTTCTTGCCATTGCTTCTTAGGCACGCCAACTAGACGCAACGATTCAGCGATTTGTTTGGCGACCGTATGCAACGGATTTAATGCGGTCATCGGCTCTTGAAACACCATACCGATACTCTGTCCGCGAATAGACTGCAATGCAGCATTACGCGCCTTATCATTCGCTATGGGCAAGGTAGACATACCTGCCGTATTTGCAAGCTGTACCACACCCGTGATGGTCAAACTATCTGGTAACAGACCTAATAGCGCAAGACTGGCAATTGATTTGCCAGAGCCTGACTCACCAACGATGGCTAATGTTTGCCCTTGTCTTAGCTCATAAGACAGCGCATCGACCAACTGGATGCCTGTAGCAGTTATGATAGTAAGCTTATCTACGGTTAGCATAAGCTTATCTTGTGCACTATTAGGGATTTCATTTTGTGCGTTGCTGTGCTCGGTGGCGATAATATTTTTAGTCATATTAAGAACGCCTTGGATCAAATGCATCACGCAGCGCTTCGCCGACGAAGATGAGCAATGACAAAATAAAGGTCAAACTAAAGAATCCTGACAAGGCAAGCCATGGTGCATCAAGGTTGTTCTTCCCTTGTACCATTAGCTCACCAATAGACGGCGAGCCAGGTGGCAATCCATATCCCAAGAAATCCAGCGCAGTCAAAGCGATAATATTGGCCGTTAGAATAAATGGCAACTGCGACAAACTAGAAGCTAACGCATTGGGTAAGATATGTCTAAGCATGATTTGGCTGTCCGAAACACCTAAATTGCGTGCAGCTCGCACATAGTCAAAGTTGCGGGCTCGTAAGAACTCTGCCCGTACCAAACCGACCAAACCCATCCAACCGAACAGTAGCATCATGGCGAACAGCATAATAATGCTGGGACTAAACAGACTGACCAAAATAATAATCATAAACAGCTGAGGCATACCGCCCCATACTTCCATAAATCGCTGCCCTGCCAGATCTACCCAGCCGCCATAATAACCTTGTACCGCACCGACGATAATCCCAATCAGTGCACCCGCAAGCGTCAAGGCCAGACCAAACAGTAACGACACTCGCATACCATAAAGTATCCGTGCCAGCACATCACGTCCCATATCATCAGTACCAAGCCAGTTCTGAGCATTGGGTGCTGCTGGATAAGGCAGACCAAGCTCGACGTTGGGCGTCTGGTCGGCAAACGGAATAGGCGGCATTATATAAAACCCTTGCTCATCAATCAGCGACTGCACTGCAGGGTCTTTATAATTGGTTTCGGTCTCAAATACACCGCCAAACGTCGTTTCAGGATAGGCCTTTAATACCGGAAAGTAATAATCGCCTTGATATTGAACCAGTAAAGGTTTGTCATTGGCAATGACGTTAGCTGCCATACAAATAACAAATATCACTGCGAAAACAAACAGCGATATCACCCCAAGTCTATTTTGACGAAAGCGATTGAGTCGTGCTTGCCAGATAGGGTTCAAGCGTTGCTTTTTTGTGGTAGATAGCTGCTCAGGCATTGGCGCTTTATCTGGTTCGCTATTAATAGTACTGCGATTTGGTGAAGGTTGATTATTTGACATTAGCGCCCCTCAAAGTCAATACGAGGATCGATTAAGTGATAGCTCAAATCACTGATTAACTGCAGTAGCAGCCCCACTAAGGTAAAGATAAATAGTGTGCCAAATATCACTGGATAATCGCGTTGTTGAATGGCTTCAAAACCTAGTAAACCGAGGCCATCAAGTTTAAAGATAATCTCAATCAAAAAATTACCCGCGAAGAAGATACCAACGATAGCGGCTGGAATACCTGCGATAATAATCAACATCGCATTGCGAAAAACATGGCCGTATAGCACCTGACGCTCACCTAAGCCTTTAGCACGAGCGGTCAGTACATACTGCTTGCCTAGTTCCTCTAAAAAGCTGAATTTGGTCAAATAGGTCAAACCTGCAAAACCGCCTACAGTACTTGCCAGCAGCGGTAACGCTAAATGCCAAAAATAATCTTTTACTTTACCAAGCGCGCTTAGCTGATCAAAATTTTCGGACGTCAGTCCCTGTAATGGAAAGATATTCCAATAGCTGCCACCTGCAAAGAAAACCAGTAAAATCACTGCGAAGACAAACACAGGTATTGCATGTCCGATCGCTAGCAGCATAGCAGTGGCTTTATCAATGCCTGAGCCATGATGCATCGCTTTATAGACGCCTAGCGGAATAGCGATCATATAGATGAGCAACGTACTCCACAGCCCAAGCGATATCGAGACTGGCAGCTTCTCTATGATAAGATCGGTCACCGACTGCCCTTAAAAACGACTCACCAAATCTAGCTGAGCGTAGTTCTTTAGCATGAGCCAAAATCGCTCTGGAGCGGATTTATCAAAGCCATATTGAGCATTGATCGCAGCGACCATCTCCTCAGAGAGACCACGCGTGCCTTGATAAGTACTGTCGTTGCCACCTGCACTGCCCGCACCAATATTACCGCCAAGCGCATTATCTTTTGCGCCCTGCTCAATAATTGCCAGCTGCTGCTCAACAGGCCCGCCCGGTGCCGCCTGTACGATCACAAAATTGGCAAGCAATATCAAAAATAGTGTCGGCAATATCAGTAGTAGTCTTTTTAAGATATAACGACCCATAATGGCGACTTCCTAAATAAAGAGAGATAGCAATGACGTTCAGCAGCGAATTGTGGTGTATTAAATAGGTGCTTAAAAGCAAACTATTTGTTAAAAACTTACTTTAAAAGTTGTTTTTCAGCTCACGTAACGCTGCAAATACCGTTAACGACTTCTCATCATCGATAGGCATTTTGGATTTAACTCCTGCGATTACACTCGGCTCTTGTGTACGTAAAAACACATTTACCGTGCGCTCATGCTCTAGTGTCACTGGTAGCGTTGCCATGCCTTGTTCAGTTTGTACCTCTGCTCGTGCTAAGGCTTGCTGCATCGATTCATTGTCAGGTTCAATAGATAGACCAAAACGTAGGTTACTGGCCGTATATTCATGCGCCGGATACAGTAGCGCCTCATGAGGCAAGCCGTTCAAACGCTTAAAGCTCTCATGCAGTTGCTCAATCGTACCAGTAAACACACGTCCACAACCTGCACTAAACAACGTATCACCGCAGAAACAATGCTTTTGCCCATCTATATCTAAGATATAGGCCATATGGCTAGCGGTATGCCCTGATACATCCCAGACTTGCGCAGAGCAGCCCCATGCGCTCACCGTGCTACCGTCTTTGATAGTTTGATCTTCATCGACGCCATGCTCACTATGCGCAACCAGATGAGTCATCGGATACGATTCCTGCAACTCTGCGACGCCGCCGATATGATCATGATGATGGTGAGTCGTCCAAATCGATGTTAGTTCGAGCTCATGCGTCTCTAGATAATCAATGACCGGCTGGGCTTGACCTGGATCAATGACAATCGCCTGCTTATTATTTTCATTAATCAATGTCCAGATATAGTTATCGCTAAATGCTTTGATTGGGTGAATACGAATACTCATATTAAATCCTTACCGGTAGTTATTTTTGTTACGTGTTATTTTAAATTATCTAGGGCGTGTCCTCAATTCAAACGAGTGCCCTCTAAATGGGCTAAAAACAGCTAAATTTTGCCAAACATCGTCAAATAGTTGGTCAATATCTCGATATTATCTGCACTATTTTCCTCGTTTGACGGCAATTTATCTCATTTTTATCACCATTTTTAAAATGAGGACACGCCCTAATCTAACTGTTATTTGACAGCAACAGCATATATGCTCAGCTGACTGTTGTTATCGGTATCGGGTCAAACTTTATAATAAAAACTGTCTACTGCTTTAAATACTTATTGATACGTCCTTCTGCCTCTTTATCTACCCACCAGTAATCGATACCAACAGCATTGGTCGGTAGCTTTTCAGTATGGCGATACTGATCCCAGTAGGCGACATTGGTGCCAGACTTACCGTATAGTGGTACGACATAATGCCCTGCGCGCAACAACCGATCTAGCACCTGCGTATACAGTACAATCTCGTCACGATTTTTAGCATTACCAAGGGCAGCAACGACCTTATCGACGGCTGCATTCTTGATACCAGCACTATTATGATTGCCAGGCTCGTCAGCAGCAGCGCTACCCCAGAATGCCGCTTGCTCAGCACCAGGAGATAGACTTTGAGCAAATACGTCCACTACCATGTCATAGTCAAAACGGCGCATACGCTCATAATATTGCGGCCCATCGACTTGGCGCAAGGTTGCATCAAATCCCAAGCGTTTTAGATTGCGAATATAAGGCAACAAGACACGGCCCATGGTCTCGCCTGTCATCAAAATCTCAATCTGGGCAAGCGATCCATCAGGTTGATATAGTTTCATATCCTCATAATAAAACCCAGCCTCTAATAGAAGCTTACGCGCCTCTAATAACCCTTGACGATTAAAGCCGTTCCCATCACTGGTGGGTAGCTGCCACTCTGCTAATGTTGCTTGGCGCTGAGTCGGTTCAAGCTCAGACAATAACGGCGTCAACACCTGCATTTCTGCGTCAGATGGCGTACCCATTGCGGCGAGCTCTGAGCCATGAAAAAAGCTTTGCAAGCGTTCATATTGCCCATGAAATAAGGTTTTATTCATCCATTCAAAATCATAAGCAGCTGTCAGTGCTTGGCGAACTTTAATATCTTGAAAGATTGGGCGACGCAAATTCATCACCAACGCTTGCATCGGTACTGGATTTTGACTGGTTATCGTCTCTTTTTGGATAAGCCCTGCTTTTACGGCAGGGAAATTATACCCAGTTACCCAGTTCGATGCTTTATTTTCGGGGCGAAAACGGTATTGACCAGATTTAAAACCCTCAAAGGCAATCTCATCACTTTGATAATAAACAAACTTGATCATATCAAAGTTGTAGCGGCCACGATTGACCATCAAATCACGACCCCAATAATTGGGATCACGTATATAACTTACCGAACGCCCAGCATCGACGCGTCCCAACTTATAAGGACCACTACCCATCAATGGTGACAGACTGATTTTCTCAAAATCGGCATCAATGGAAGATTTGGCAAATATAGGAAACTGCCCAACAGTCAGTAAAATCTCTTTGTTGTCAGCAGAGGCAAAGACAAACTTTACTTGTTGATCATTAATGATTTGAATGTCTTTGATATCGCTAAGATAACTGCGAATATACATGGGGCCTTTGTTCAATATCGCCTCAAAAGTCGCTTTTACATCACGACTGGTCACACCCGACCCATCCCAAAAACGAGCATCAGGGTTGAGATGATAGATAATCCAGCTCGTATCATCTGGATCATATGTCACTTTACTTGCCAGCTGCGGATACATGGTAAATGCTTCATTTAATGAACCAGTCATCAAAGTATCATACAGATAGTCTGTGCCAATCATCGCCACACCCGTGGTCATCCATTTGTTGGCGCTATTAAACGTACCGCGAGCATCTAGAGACAGCGTACCCCCTGATGGCGCTTTTGGATTGGCATAAGGTAAGTAAGGTGCATTGATGTACTCAGTAGGGCTATTGTGACCAAGCGCGGTCGTCGTGATAGGTGCAGCGATACTGCTCGGTATCCAACTGACAGTAATGGTTAGCAACATGGCTTTTAACAGGGCGTTTTTTTATTATCATGACGTTATAACAAACCTCTATGCTAACCAATATAAATATCAAAACGTAAAGCCTGACAGCAAAACAGCGTTATAGCAAAATTTTATCATAACAAACTTAGGTTTTTTTAACCTAATGGTTTGCCGTGGATATGACTTAATGGTGATAGCAATATACTATTATCACTATGCGCTAGCATGACCAAATTATTTGTTTATAAATATAAAAAAAGGCGCAACCATGACTAGTTACGCCCTTCTTGATGTATATTTTATATATGAAGACTCTATACGCTAGCAGTTATTATCTTGCTTAGGCGTGCTTTTTTTCGAACGCAATCATAAAGTCAACCAGCTGCTGTACCCACTCAATTGGTACGGCATTGTAGATGCTGGCTCGCATACCGCCTACGTCACGATGACCTTTTAGATTTAACAAGCCAGCTTTTTCTGACTCTTCTAAGAATACTTTATCAAGGCTGCTGTCTGCTAAAGTAAATGGCACGTTCATGATAGAACGATACTTAGAATCTACTGGATTATTATAAAAACTGCTGTCATCGATTGTCTTATAAAGTAAGTCAGCTTTTTGCTGATTGATTTTACCGATAGCAGCTACACCTCCCTGCTCTTCCAACCAATCAAACACCAGCCCTGCTAAGTACCAAGAATACGTCGCTGGCGTGTTAGACATAGACTCTTTGTCAGCTTGATGCTCATAGTTCAGCAGCATAGGACACCATTCACTTGCTTGCCCCATCAAATCGTCACGGATAATGACAATGACTAGACCTGCAGGACCGATGTTTTTCTGGGCGCCCGCGTAGATCATGCCAAATTTAGACACATCTATCGGCTGCGACAAGATACAAGATGACATATCAGCAATGATTGGCGCATCTACTTGTGGCGGCTCAAATATCTGTAGGCCATGAATTGTTTCATTAGCACAGTAATGAAAATAAACGGCGTCTTTACTGATATTCCAATCGCTTTGCGCTGGTACGTCAGTAAAGTTATTCTCTTTGCCAGTCGCAACTAAATTAATCTCGCCCAAACCCAATGCTTCATAGCGCTTAGCTTCTTTGATTGCTTTACCTGACCACGCTCCTGTCGTCAAATAGTCACCGCGTCCGCCATTTAACAGATTCAATGGAATCGCAGAAAACTGCAAACTTGCGCCACCTTGCAAAAACAGCACTTTATAGTTATCTGGTATTTCCATAAGCGTGCGTAGCTTAGCTTCCGCCTTGTCAGTAATGGCCATATACTCTTTACTACGATGGCTGACTTCCATGACCGACAGGCCGCGACCTTGCCAATCAAGCAGTTCGCTCTGCGCGCGCGCTAATACGGCTGTTGGCATAGTAGCAGGACCAGCACAAAAATTTGGCAGGCGATGCGGGGTGGCAGTTGCTGTAGACGTTGGGGTTGTAGGCATAATCACAGTCCTAGGTATGATGAAATAAAAGGATGTTTTTTTATTTCAGTTTGTTGATAAAGGCAATGGTATCGATGTTAGTTTTTATACAACTCAATGAGATATCTGCTCCCACAACTGACGTTTAGCATCACTGTCTGCGAGCATTTCTTCTAATGTCGGCACAGTGGTCAGATTGGGATGTTGTAGGCCATCAGGTATCGCTGTTAGTGCAGCAACTTGTATTTCTTCGCTTCTGCCAATTCGAAAAATATATCCTGCAAGACTGGCATTGGCAAGCTCAGCAGTATCCATACCGTCGCAAATCGGGAATGATGTTGTCTCGCAAGTGATTGATAGCGCTTGAGTGATGTTTTGCCATAGTTTTTGACTGTCACTATTTAGCGCTTTGATATCAACCAATATTACCCAGTCACCATAGCGACCACCTTGCAGGTCAAATGGTGCCACTTTTTTTAAGCTATCATCATTTATGCTGTCATCACTAGCACTCTGTGGAAAACTACTTTGCGGAAAATTATTCTGCGCAAATTGAGGTTGCTCAATAGGTGCATTCGTAGAGGTTACAGCAGTTTGGTTCGATGCAGTACTTGGGATGTCATGATAATTAGATTCAGTACTTGAACTAACAGCATCTGAACTGACCGTATTTGAATCAACGGAATCAAAACTATAAGTAACAGGCTTTGCTCACTAGCCGTCAGTTCATTGGTAGCTTGCGAATCAATCTCATACTCATCGGTAACATAGTCGCTATCGTTATAATCACTGATATCATAACCATCAGACGGTTGATCAACTGTACCTGCAATTCTAGCGCTCGCTACTTCATTGTTATTAGGCTCAATATCAGTGGAATCAATATGTGACTGCTCAACCGAAACTGTCGCAATGTCCGTCATATTGATGGTTTCTGACTCAGGTTGTACCCACTGATTGATACCCATCATCGCTAGAATTTGGCGTTGCTGCACACGGCGCTGTAATACAGTTAGCGGGTCTTGGGTATCACTCATTCGACTCTACTATCCTACTCATTTTGTTTATATCATTTATAGATATTTTTATGGTTTTGGCAGCTCTCATTAAGCATGCGCTATACTATCAATTAAGTAATAAATACATGCCCATCAAAACAGCTGTCGAATACCGAGCCAACGCTCTGATATTGCCAACAAACAATCGTATTCATCTTGGCTGATTATCGTATCGTGTAACATCACCGTATGCAACGTACTTAGCCATTGGCGATACTCATTATGAGTAGGCTGGCTCATTTCACTTTCATTATAATCTATTTGACTACCATCCTGTTGCTTCTCTCGATAATTATCAGCATTCGGATCACCTACCAAGCGCTTGATAAAGTGATTGGCAGAGACAGGAACCGCAGAAATAATCGCCAATAACTGAATGCTATTCAAGTGCTGTGCGGTCAATAATAGCCACTGTAAATTAACATCGCTTACTGTCACCAGATCAATATTAATCAAGCGCGCATGCCGTCTCAAATCTACAATATAATGCGCCACACTGTCGTTACCCTCACTCAATAACGATCGGTCATGCAGTGAGATCATCTGGCCTTTTGCATCTTTTGATAGTCGATAAGCCAATAAGACAACAACTGATACTTCTGATTTACTAAGTCCTGTAAACGCCTGACTTGAAGGATCTAGTTGCGCCCTTACGTCTTCCATACCAGTCTTTAGTATTTGCGGCCATAGAGACTGCGCGTCTGTATCTTGTAAAACTTTAGACAATATCGGTAGTAACTGCTGCAAATGTAGCGCTTGCCATAATGATGATATTGGCGATTTTTGATGTGCTAAAGCTAACGGGTTATTCAGAGTAATCGCAACCGCATGAGCGTTATCACTAGCTATATTTTTATCTGACGAATCATAAGCTAAGCTTTTGGTTAAGTCAGATGTCAGCTGTTGGTTAAACAGCTCAAATATGCCCTGCTGATAACGCAACAACATCGTACGGCATTTCTCTTGTTTTTTATAGTACTGATGACTGTCGTGACTATGATCGTTTTTACTTTTGAGCTTTAGATCTTCAATACATAGTTCAGATAAATTCTTTTGATGCAATTGATTTAAGGCGAGCTCAATCAAAGCGCTGTCTAAACGCCTGTCCAAACTGGCTACTACTGTCATCAGCTTAGTATCTATCCTATGCGGTAATATTTGCTCATGGGAAGTCGAGTCAGTCGCAACAGAGAAGCCATCATTCCAAATATCATTCAAACTATAAGTGGCAGTCGTTGATAATGATTGATGCTGATGACAAAGCAAGACAGCTTCGACTAATGCTAGCGCACCTAAAGATGATGACTATGGTTGAGTATGTACTGAGGTAGTGATACCTTTTTAATATCATTAAACCCAATTAATGTGTTTTCTGGTAGGTCAGCGTCAGGTTTGGACTGCCACGGTTTTAATAGCTGATGAACGCCAACGTCTTCGGCCTGTACTTGAAGCCGCCCATCGACCACCACATCAGCTTCTACGGCAAACTCTAAACCGTCATCAATCTCTAATTCGCCATTATCTTTATTACGATTTTCGCTTATAGATTCAGCAAGAACTTTTGCGTCACTTATCTGTTTATTGTCTCTTATATTAATCGTTGCAGCTGTTTGAGTCTCAAATACTGACGAATGCTGCACGTTTCTTTCTGGCAAATATTCACTTAGGCTATTTTCTTTTGTTGCCCCCCAATCACCTAAGCGTCGTTGCCTATATATTTCTTTGACCTTTTGCTGATTTATTCGCTTTTCTTTGGCAACTTGTACCGCAAACTCATGATAAGCATCCGCATTAATAGCGCTCATACGCTCAGTCAAGCTTGGATGTGTGGCAAACCATGACACATCACCCAAGTCTGCCCCACTACTAGCAAAGAAAAAATGACTGAGTCCATTGATATCGGCGATGCCAGACAAACGCGAGCCGAGCGAGTCTTGATGAATAGCTTTTAAGGTTTCGATAATCGCAGGCATACGTGTTAACTGAACGCTGGTGGCATCAGCAAGTAGCTCGCGCTCACGATTAAAACTGTGCTTAATCAACTGCGCGCTTGCCATACTAGAGAAGCTCAAACCATGCAGTAGCAATGTCCAGACACTACGCGGGGCTTGACGATCTATTATAGGTGGCGTTTGCACCCATTTAGACTGACGCTTGGCTGAGGACTGCTGTTGTTGTGATTGCTGCTGCCAATAAGCGACCCATTCACTATGCGTGGTAAAACTGGCGGTTTGCGCTTCTGTATTGCGTGCAAGCGTATCAACCTGTCTCTGTGATAGAAACTTTTGGGAAATACTATCGCTATCAAAATAACGGTAATTAGATATTGGGTCACTCCAGTCGTATAGTATCTGCAAGCCTGCCAATACCACCATCAGCTGTAAATTGAACGTAGCATCACCGTGCAATATATGACCATATTCATGACCAATGAGTCCGTATAGCGCCTCATCAGACAGTTTATCTAGCGCACCTTGAGTAACGACGAGTACCATATCTGAGCTATGGCGACCAGCGACGAAACCGTTGATACCCTGCTCGTCAGGTAGCACGTACAAAATAGGGGTTTGCAAACCTGCCGCAATGGCCAGTTGTTGAGCGATTTCATAGTAGCGACGATAAACGGGCGGAAAATCGCGCTCGTCACTTACTGCTATATGACGTGAACTATAGCGAACCTTTTCTTCAGCTTCGTGTTGATGAGCGACTCCTTGACTGTGCTCCCATGCTTCTTGGCTGTTATCAATGAATAGCCTAACCGCCCCTACTCGCTGAGCAATAGCGCGGCCACCTGCTCGCAGGCGTCGATACTCTAAAAAAAACTACCACCAACGAAACTGCCTAACGTCAAGACAATGACCAGAACCAATACCCAGTAGTATATACCGCCTGTAAATACTGTCAGCAGTATAGACATGACAGCCAGTCCCACTGCCATATGAGCAAGTACAATCAGGAAAAACAGTCCATAAAGTAATAGACTGCGCCGCGTACGTATCCGCTGTTCACCAAAAAAAATCCATCAGATTAGGCTGCCTAGAGTTCGCCAAAATTGTCTAAACCTTAGCCCATATTGACAATCGGTGCCTGAGCAATCGCTTCTCTGTCTTCGAATACCAACTGACTGAGTGGACGAAAGCCAAACGTCGTACTAACGAGGTTATTAGGAAAGACTTCGCGATCATTATTATAAAACATTACGCTGTCATTATAATGCTGACGGGCAAATCCGATGCGATTTTCCGTATTGGTTAGTTCGTCCATGAGTTCCTTGATCATACTATCGGCTTTGAGCTCTGGGTAGGCTTCGACGACAGCGGAAAATTGACCCAACGCTTTAGACAGCATACCTTCTGCTTTTGCAAACAGTGCCATATGCTCTAGCGAGTCTGGCTGATGCTTATTAGAGTCTTGTAGATCTTGAGCATGATTACGCGCGCTAATGACGCGAGTGAGTGTTTCTTCTTCATGACTCAAATAACGCTTGGCAGTTTCGACCAAGTTTGGAATCAGATCATGACGACGCTTTAGTTGTACATCTATTTGAGCAAAGCCGTTCTTTGCTTGGTTACGTGCGCGTACCAATTTATTAAAAATGGATACCCCAATCACAACTACCAACACCAAAAATGCAATGAATAGCCAAACAAACATCTTCATAATCAAACTCCAAGGTGTCTAGAATGTTAATAAAAAGTTAATACATTGTATTTTAACTCATATTAATCAATAAAACCTTAGAACTAGATCGGAACTATAAAGGAAATCGAACAGGAAATTAAATTGAAAACTACATAAGCAATTAGCTAACCATCAGACAAAAATTTGACCCAAAAAAAGCCCTTTACAATGAAGGGCTTAATACATTACAAATATGTCTTTGATACTTTATAAATATAATTATCAAATTTTAGGCAAAAAAAGCGACTCCATCAGCACATCCTCGGCACACACTATAACTATTACCGTTGCTACCTTCCGGTCCTGGCGGGATTCATAGAACAATGTTGCGAGGCTACCAATGGAGCCACCAGTCGCAAATTATACAAGAAATTTTTAATTTTACAACCCCTATCTTAAAACTGTTTGCTTTAGGCCCTAAATAGCACTGTCATTTAGTTCATTAGCTCAGGTCCGCAATGTATGAGCACAAATTATATCAGTAACTTAGGTCACAAAATTCTCACAGCAACTTATATGAATTTTGCTATTTTAGTGAATGAAGTTGCACCCATGTCGATTTCTAGAGAACAATAGGGACAACTTTTCATGTATGAATGAGCGTTGATAATTGTCATTTATATATTATTAGAATCAACTTAGGAGATAATAATGAAAAATACTTTATTGAATAAAGCAGCACTAGCTTCTGGTACGGTTTGTCTCATGACAGCGATGATGGGTAGCGCCCATGCAGAGCCAACAGGCTACGATCAACTGACATTTCAGACAGAAATAAAAGAAGAGATTCAGAACGATGAAGTACGAGCCAGCTTGTACAAGAAAGCACAAGCAACTGACTCTAAGACTTTAGCTACAATGCTTAACACCTCAATCAACAATGCCATGAAAATTGCCAAGCGCTACCCTAGCGTGACCGTGAGCACAGGGCAACAGCGCACCTATCCACGCTATGACAAAAACGATAAAATCATCGGCTGGACAGGTCAAGCAAACATAGATTTAAAAAGTACAGACTTTTCAGCGACTAGCCAACTAATTGCTGACTTACAAGAAACCTTAGTGATGGACAATCTTAATTTTGGCGTATCAGATACCAAAAAAGATGCGCTAGAACAAAAATTAATGACCGAAGCTTCTCGCGCTTTTCAGCAGCAAGCTAAGAGCCTTACCCGCGCTTGGGATGCTCGTGGCTACCGCGTCGTCAATGTTAACCTAAACACAGGTAGCAACTATCCACGTCCAATGTATAGCGCTATGAGCATGAAATCAGGAATGGCAGACGAGTCAGTACCAAGCCAAAGCTTTGAGTCTGGTAATAGCACTATTTCTGTGACTGCTAACGGTACCATCGAGTTAACTAAATAAGACAGCTTATAGTTAAAATAAAATAAGTGATTTACATTAAAAAAAGGCAAGCATCGTTAACGGTGCTTGCCTTTTTATTTTGCTAGCGATATCTATCCATTATATTCAATCATTATTGAGACCATTATTGTGACTGAGCAACTTCCTGTTGACGCAGCTTTAACATCAATTTTTGATACCAAGCTAGCTTTTGATAAGCCAATAGCTGCGCTGCCTTTCTTTTGTTGTCTTGCAATGTAGTCGTGTTTTGAATCACGTATACAGTACGTGTGATTTGCTCAAGTGTTTGGCCAGTTTCGCTTTGTATAATGGCCTTAATTGTATGAGTACCTGGCAAAACATCAACAGTAGCAATAGACGCGCTCAAACCTTGTGCAACCTCTTTGTCATCAAAATAAATACGGGCACTATCCCCTACCTGTAACGCAGGCTTAATCTGCACATTGACATCGATATTCTGTACGGGACGACGATAGGCTCTCTCTTCGCTAGGTTCAGTAATGGCTAACTGATAGTTACTGGCGTGGTAACCTTAGTATTTATCGCAGGCGACTCAGTAGCAGTCACTGTCTGCGACGCATTTGATGATTGGCGACTTGTATTAGGATTGGTTGTCGTATTCAGACTAGTTGATCTGCTCGTCTCATTACCCGTCGTAATAGCCATTTGACTGACTTGTTTGCCAACTTGCTGCTCATAATCCTGTGGACGGTCGGTAAAGGTGACTTGACCGGTTTGCTCATCGACCACTTTGTAAATAGGTGCAGCATTCGTGAGAGATGTACAAAGACTAGCGAGAGCAACCGTAGTCCATAACCCAACTCTAATCCTACTCTTCAAGAAACTCGGTTTTGCTAATAAAGTCATAATCCATCAACCTAGATAGTGTCTACTATTAATA
>NZ_BAWH01000025.1 GCF_000586435.1 Psychrobacter sp. JCM 18901 | reverse complement strand
TAGTTCAATTAATTAGCCTAAAATCTATTTGTGTCAGATGCTTGAGAAGTTATAGAGGCCGTAAAAGGTAATGATTGGCTACGACGGAAATACTTCGAGGTGCTATCAATAATTTTATCTACTTCCTTAATTAAATCATTAATCACGTCATCGTAAATACCATGATATAGCTCTTTTTCAAATGCTGTAAATGGGTGTTTGCGCGACGCTGAACCCACCTCAGTCACGCCGTCTTTGCTATAAAAAATATCTACGCGACCATCACTATTCAACACACAATTTAATAATCCACCTTCAATCTCCAGCTCTACGCGTTCTGGCATAAAAATATAGTCATCTACATTGATAAGCTTTTTCTCTACTTCTCGTTTAAAAAATGATTTGATATCGAACATAGGTACATCCCTAACTTTATAATTATAAGATACGTGAGCATGCCGAGCACTGTGACTGTTACCCAGTATTCATCTGCGTGATTAACGGGTCATGCTTTACTCAGTTATCGTATAAGATAGTGCTAGATTATTTAAGGTGCGATATGTAAAACTGCGTTTGATGTTGGTAAAAATGTGCGATTGACTTTGAATGGGATATAGACCCAACGAAACAGAACCAGAAAAATAGACTCAACAAAAAAAGAAGCGACCAATAAGCAACTTCCCTTTTTTATTATCGAACTCCATTGACTAACTGAGTTAGACCCAGCCCTTCTCACGAAATGATTTGAGTACCTCTACAAATACTGCCATCTCATCAGGTCTGCCAAGTGTTAAGCGATTAAAGCCACTGATTGGCGCAAACTCACGCCCGACAGCAATGCCATGTTCGCGCATTCTATCGATATAGGTTTGCACATCGCCTTTTATTTCATGGAATATAAAGCTTGCCTGCGATGGCAAATAGCGTAAGCCAAGCTCATCTAATGTTTGCTCGACCAGCTGACGCGATTGATTGGCTGTACGTAAGCTCAATGCTAGAAATGCTTCATCATCAAGAGTCGCTAACGCAGCTACAGCACCTGACAAATTAGTATTATCAATCGAGATAAATGCTTCTAATCTAGCTATCATTTGCGGGCTAGCTACTGCATAGCCAACACGCATGCCCGCGAGTGCACATAGTTTTGAGAAAGTACGCACTACAACGATGTTTTCTGAGTACTCCTCTCGTATCCATGCGACACCACTCTCAAAACTTGGATCAGTCACATACTCTGAATAAGCTTCATCTAATAAAAAGTAATGGTTACTTGGTGCATGCCCTACCCATTCTTTGAGCTTTTCTGTGTCAGTAATAGTCGACGTTGGATTATTTGGATTGCACAGATAAAACAAGCTAATACCGTCAAAGTCATCAGCGACTTTTTGCATGCTTTGCAAGTCAAAGGCATAATTTTCAGTGGTCAGCGGTACTTTTACCACAGGCACATCGACGGATGTCGCGTATAACTCAGCATAGGCAAAGGTTGGATGCGGCACGATAACTTGGAATTTTTTTGCCTGCTACTAATGCTTGATTTTGTAGCATTTGGACGACAGTACGAATATTTTCACTAGAGCCACTACCCAGTGAGATTTGGCTCTCTGTCACACCGTTTATCTCAGCGACTTTGGTAATCAGCGCCGCACGTTGGTCATCGGGATAACGAAAGCCGATGTCTAAAGAGTCGACAACGGCTTGTTTGGCCGCATCTGACATGCCGAGTGAGTTTTCGTTAGAGTTTAATTCTATTAAGTTGTTGGTAAGCACAGTAAATAATACGCCTAGATTATGTCCATTCCAAAAATTTATTATATGTTGACAATGTGGTCTATGAGAACAACAAGCCTAGCCCAAATAGAGCATTACAAATGCTCGGCTTGTTAGCATTTGACTTAAATTTTTGAAATATTATATGGGTGGTGAGATTTATGCGGATATGGTAAGTGGCAATGCGCAGTATTACAAGTATTCTGCACATTCCGATATTGAATAAACCATAAAAAGTGAGGTACTCAACAAGCACCTCACCTTCGCTATTGTTTAGCCTCTTTTTAGCTTCAATATTCGACCCAAGTTATCAGATTAAATGTGCTTTTAACTCAAGCACTTTATCACGCGTTTTTGCTGCTTCTTCAAACTTCAAATCACGCGACATTTGCTGCATTTGCTTCTCTAATCGTTTGATTTCTTTGGCAAGCAGATCAGGACTACGCAAGATATTGATATCCACATCTGGCAAGTTACTCTTAACTGGGATAGCTTGATTGTCATTGGCATCCAAACTTTCACCAGTATCAATCTTGTCTGTGATACTACGGCGAGCACCTTTTGGCGTGATGTTATGCTCAAGGTTAAAAGCAATCTGCTTATCACGGCGACGATCCGTCTCATCTATCGCCTTTTGCATACTTGGCGTAATGCGATCAGCATAGAGAATAGCTTTACCGTTTAAGTGACGCGCGGCACGACCAATGGTCTGAATAAGCGAACGCTCTGAACGCAAAAAGCCTTCTTTATCCGCATCAAATATCGCTACCAGTGATACCTCAGGCATATCCAAGCCTTCACGTAATAAGTTGATACCGACCAGCACATCATGCACGCCAGTACGGAGCTCATGAATAATCTGCATACGCTCAACAGTATCGATGTCCGAATGTAGATAAGCGACTTTTACATCATACTCTTTAAGATAACTGGTCAGATCTTCCGACATACGCTTGGTCAATGTGGTAATCAGTACACGCTCGTCCTTTTCACGGCGTTTGGTAATCTCTGATAGCACATCATCGACTTGCGTCAAGACAGGACGTATCTCAATCTCAGGGTCAATCAGACCCGTCGGACGAACAACCTGCTCTACGACTTGCTCGCTGTGTTCAAGCTCATATAGCGCTGGCGTGGCACTAACATAAATGGTTTTGGGCTTGATACGCTCCACTCTTCAAACTTCATCGGGCGGTTATTCATCGCACTTGGTAATCTAAAACCATAATTGACCAAGTTTTCTTTACGCGATCTATCGCCTTTATACATCGCACCAATCTGCGAAACCGTCACATGCGACTCATCAAGGAACAACAAGGCATCTTCTGGAATATAATCAAACAACGTCGGCGGCGCTTCTCCTGATGGACGGCCAGAGAGATGCTGTGAGTAGTTTTCGATACCGTTACAGTAACCAAGCTGCTGGATCATCTCCAAGTCATACTGAGTACGCTCTTTGAGACGCTGTGCTTCAATCAGTTTGTTGTTGTCACGGAAGTATTCTAAACGCGGCTCTAGCTCAGCACGAATCGTATGGCTAGCTGCTTCTAACTTATTGCGCGGCGTCACATAGTGCGACTTTGGATAAATGGTAATACGTGGCACGCTGCGTACTGTCTTACCCGTTAAAGGATCAAACCACGTAATCTTCTCAACCTCGTTATCGAATAAATGCACACGTACGGCTAGCTGCTCAGACTCAGCAGGATAGATATCTAACAGCTCTCCACGCAAGCGATACGTACCACGGCCAAAATCTAGCTCGTTACGCGTGTATTGCATCTCAACCAAACGCTTGATGGTCGCCGTACGGTCGATGTTATCGCCCACAACGACATGCAATAGCATTTTTAGATAACTTTCTGGATCACCCAAACCATAGATACAAGATACCGAAGCGACGATAATCGCATCGCGACGCTCTAACAAGGCACGCGTGCGGAAAGGCGCATCTGATCAATATGATCGTTAATAGCGCTGTCTTTTTCGATAAAGGTATCACTAGCAGCAACATACGCTTCTGGCTGATAATAGTCATAGTAACTGACAAAATATTCGACCGCATTATTAGGGAAAAACGATTTGAACTCACCATATAGCTGAGCCGCTAGCGTTTTGTTGTGCGCCATAATAATGGTTGGGCGCTGAGTTTCAGCGATGACCTTTGCCATGGTATAGGTCTTACCAGAACCAGTCACACCTAGTAGCAACTGCTCGTCCATGTCCGAATTGATACCGTTAACTAGCTTTTTGATGGCTTGCGGCTGGTCGCCTGCTGGCTCAAAGTCAGTCACCATCTCAAAGGCACGACTTGATATTTGCGTCCCTGACGCATTAACACCACTAATTTCAGCTTCGCCTTGGAGCTGAGTGGCCAATTGATTTAACTGACGCGATGAGCGCGGTTCAGGCATTCGCATAATGGTTTTCTTCTTCTTAAGGTTTATAACAATATGGGGTCTGAGCAGCGGTTTTTAAAGGAGAATAAGGAGTCTTATCCTATAGTCGAAACGCTCTCTCGTTGCCCAAAATATGAGTATATAAAGGTAAGATTTATTAAAAGTTAAGGCTTAATAGTAGCGGATAAAACTTACATCGTTATAAAAAAACGCACACAGTATTCGATAAATTTACAAAGCTTTTCACGGTTAACAAACTCGTTACACGACCACCTAACAAAGCCTAACACTCAAGGGTTCCAACACTGAATTAAGCTGCTATTATCGTTCTTGAATTAACAAGTTGATGACTTTTCAGTACTAGTGAACAAATAGCTTTATAGCAATTCGTATCATTAGCTGTAACTTGCTTGTCATCGAATAGAAGACCAATAAAAATACATTGAACTTTCATTCAATATAATAATTTTAAATAAATGACGGAGTAAAATATGAGAGAACGTTACGCAAGTGGTATTTCAGACGAAACTGCGAAAAAAATGATTGATTTGCTAAACGCTAACCTAGCAAACGTTATCGATTTAACCTTAGATGGTAAACAGTGCCATTGGAATCTACAAGGTACTGGCTTCATCGGTGTGCATCAGTTATTAGATGAAACATCAGAGCGTATCCTTGAAGTATCAGATACCATCGCGGAGCGTATTGTAATCCTAGGTGGTCAACCAAACGGTTTGGCAAGTCGCGTAGTCAAAGAGTCTATCCTAGATGATTATCCAACCGACATCACTGAGGTAGATCAGCATGTACGTGAGTTAACTAGCCGCTATAAGAAAGTCGCAGAGACATTGCGCGAAGCAATTGCCACAGCTGGCGATGCAGGTGATGAAGACACCGCTGACTTATTTACAGAAGCTAGCCGTATCGTTGATAAAGACGCATGGTTCATCGGTGCAAACGCACCAAAGAAATAATAGCATTCAATTTGACTAGTCACTAAGCACTAGAGTTATAAAAAAGCGTCATAGTTGACGGCTTTTTCGTGTCTAGGTTTTTGAATTTAGCAAACGTACTTAAAAGCATTCGATATGACATACGTATTACATATTCAATCCATCAAACCCTCAGATTAAATATTCTCTAAACTTAGCAGCTCAGCGTTAGGTTCGGACAGCGTCAAGATAGCCTCTTGAAAGACTGGGTTACCTCTAAATAAATTTTCAATCTCTTCAAACTTCTGAGCGATATGCTCTTCTTTTTGATTGCCTGCGATATCTACTGCCGCCACCATAAATATCTTTTTTTGGGCCGACCCACTCTAAGTGCAGGTAAGACACACTATCGATATCTGGATGATTCAGCAGCTCGCTCAAAACGTATTCGTGCATCCGGTCAGTGACTCTATGCCCGACTAAGAAATCTCGGTTACGACTGATCAAAAATATGGCGACGACACCCAGTAGTAGACCGACGATGATAGACCCTAACGCATCCCAATATGGTTCGCCCGTATAAGCGTGCATCCCCATAGCAGCAGCGGCAATCACCAAACCGATGACTGCTGCTAAATCTTCAAAGAATACGCCGCGCAACGTTGGGTTGGACGTATCTACGACATAGCCAAGTGCACTGATATCGAGCGCTTCACCATGCTTTTTACTTTGTCTGTATGCCTGAATCAATGAGATCCCTTCGAGCACAAACGCTACTGCCAATACGATAAAGCCAATCGTATAGTTAGCCTCAGACTCAGTAGCGTTCCATTCCTTAATACCGGTATAGATAGAGACAATCGAACCTGCCGTAAATACACCGAAAGCCGCAATCATCGACCAAACGTAAGACTCTTTGCCGTAGCCTAACGGATGGCTTTTATCAGCAGGTTTGATAGATTTTTTTTCTGCGACGATGAGCAAAGTACCATTACCAGCATCTGCCATGAGTGAGCTGCCTCTGCAATCATGGAGCTGAGCCTGTCATAAAGGCGGCAACGGTTTTTGCGATTGCAATAACTAGATTGGCCCCGACTGCAATTAACACAGTGATCAGTGAGCCTGAATGCTCATCATTGGTTTCAGGGCTTTGATTAAGGGTATGTTTTAATTCAGGGTCATTTGGAATTTTAGGATTGCCCGCCCCACGCGCGCGAGGTGTTTGCGCCTTAGGAGAGGCTGGTAAATGACGCT
Organism: Psychrobacter sp. JCM 18901; assembly: GCF_000586435.1. Classification (GTDB taxonomy): domain Bacteria; phylum Pseudomonadota; class Gammaproteobacteria; order Pseudomonadales; family Moraxellaceae; genus Psychrobacter. Next base: position 35,312 of record NZ_BAWH01000025.1, on the reverse strand, counting down.
GGGGATTAGCAATAGATGGCTTTAGACTCATGCTAGACTCACTGAAATAACGTATTGATAGTAGAATTTTTGCCGTAGATAAATGGCTTGAAACATACATCAGCTTAAAATAAGCGCTCTACAATAACAGTGTCTTTTTAGTGAGTCGTTGTATGAATTATTAATTCAATAAAACTGGACAACTTTATACAATAGACCTCTTGCAAAAGTCATAGTTTAAGCTCGGAATTAATGATACCAGCAAACAGCTTCATTCTAAGATCATAGCGCTGACGACGGTTGCGATATTTATGAGCCACGATTTTAAACAACTTGATTAAGCCTATTTTGTGCTCAACCACAATACGGAACTTTGCCAGATAGTGATTGGCCTGTTTGCATATCTCCAATAACTGACCACCACGAGGTTTCTTAAATGGTGTGAAAGTTTGGTTATGTAGCTTTGCTAACCCTTGATAACCACTGTCTGCTAGATAGTTAGTGTTCTCAGGTAACCAATCAGGACAAGTATCTTTATATAGCTTAAAATCGTGGATTGACCCTTTACAGGTTTGCACATCAAGTATCAAACCGGTTTGCCAATGAACGATAACCTGCGCTTTTAAGGTGTGTTGTTTTTTTCTTGCCGCTGTAGTAGTCTCTTTGGTTTTTTTTGGACGCTCAATTGGGGTTTCGGTGGCATCGACAATGACGACTGACCAATTGATGTCCTCATCGACGCGACTAGGCAACTTTTTAGGCAATTCAAACCTGCCAGAGTCAATCAGCATGTCTTCTACTTTACGAATGATACGGCTAGCAGAAGACTCATGAATACCAAAGTCCATACTGATATGATAAAGCGTGCGGTATTCACGCCAATAAGTAAGGGCCAGTAATATCTGCTCCTTAAGACTGAGCACGCTTGGTCTACCTGATTTGGTCTTAGATGCTTCATGCTCTTCCATGGCCTCAAGCATGTCATAAAAGGTGGTTTTATGAATGCCAGTGTAGCGTTTAAAACCAGCGTCACTTTGTTTGAGTAGCTTATCTATGTTTGGCATATCTATTAAGTAAGTAGAGTTCAATGATATACGTTGTGTATTACAACTACTTTTGCAAGAGGTCTAATTTTAGCTAGTTCTAAATAACTAGGGCTATTTTTCTCTTTCGTTATACTCTTCGTTCTCGCCAAACTGCTTGTTAATCTCCTCGAAGTCGCAACTTGGACGATGCGAGCTTTCCATACGCAGCTTCTTTCGCTCTTTAGCTGCATCAGCTCGACATTGCTGCATCTTGTTTTTGATATCGAGTGGCGGTGCGGAGGTTGGTTTGCCATTGTCATCGATAGCCACCATCGTAAAGTAACAACTGTTGGTATGACGGACGGTACGACCGCGCACATCTTCTGCTTCGACGCGGATACCTACTTCCATTGAAGTATTACCAACATAATTGACACTGGCGGCAAAAGTAACCAGCTCGCCCACATATATCGGCTCACGGAACATCACCTGATCGACAGACAGTGTCACCACATAGTTACCACTATAGCGACTGGCACAAGCATAAGCGACCTGATCAAGCATCTTGAGCAAATCCCCACCATGCACATTGCCAATGAAATTCGCCATATCAGGTGTCATCAGTACTGACATATATAGCTCGTGGTTTAATGGGGCTTTTTTTTGGCAGTGGAGCTGGTATTGTATTGCGGCATAATATTCCTTAATGGGTTAACACTTATTTATTATGTCTACCATTTATACAGCAGGTCGCCGTATAGCACAAACAGACCTCTGTCATTGGACAGTCTAAATTGTGTAAATCAGGGCTATTTAAACAGCGTTATATAGGCCAAGATATAAGCATTAGCTTAACCAGTGAAAACGATACGCAAGCCAAGCTACTATGGCGCTAACCGAACCGGTCAAAATACCACCCCAAACAAAATCTACCAACGCTGTATCTAGCGTAAAGCCCTTATACAGTGCTAAATTGGTAAAGTCGTATGTTCCATAAGCCATCAAGCCAATCAGCCCGCCGAGTAAGAAAATATGACCAACCGATGCACCTGCTTTGATTTGCGGATACAGAACCAAAATACAAAGCGCCAATATATAAAACATATAAAACACGCCAGCCGCCATCATGTTTGGCTCATCAGCCAATAGATGCCCGATACGCGACTCATAAAAGGCGCCTTTCATGGTCGTTAGCCATACAGCATCGACACCCAAAAAGATAACCACAGCAGCGAGATAAATAAAAACGTAACCCATGATATTACCTCTTATAAAATGAATAAAAACGGATAAAATTTATAGTGTCAGTCTTGGTTGAATAAAGTCTAAAAATGCCAGAATACGCGAAGATACGGCACTGTTTTTGTAATATACCGCCTGTATGGCTTCGCGGTTATTTGGTCTGACTATCGCCTCGGGCAATACCTCAACCAATCGTCCAGATTTCAAATCTTCACCAATCATAAAATGTGACAATAAAGCGATACCTTGGTGATTTAAACATAGCTGACGCAGGGTCTCGCCGCTACTGGCTGTCATGTGGAAATTCAGTTTAACTGGTGTTTTTAGTGGCCAGCTATTTAGTTTTGACGCATCGTTAAAGCCAATTAACTTATGGGTGCTCAAATTATCAATATTCAAATCCTCAATATGAGTCACTTCATTATACTGATGTAAATATTCAGGACTGGATACTAGCCGCAGCTTACTTTTACCTAATAGACGTGCATGCAAATTTGAGTCTTTTAAATCGCCAATTCTGATAGCCAGATCCGTTTTGTGCTCAAGCAAATCGATAATATTGTCATGCGAGGTAAGGTCGAGAGTGATATGTGGATATTGCGCCACAAAACCACCAACCAAAGGCGTCAGTTGATGAAAGACAAACGGGCTCGCGGCGTCAATTCGTAGATGGCCACTCGGCGCTTGCTTTAACAGCTTAATCGCCTCTTCACCGGTATATAACGTATTTAAACTCTCACGCGCATATCTTATAAAGACATGCCCTTCCTCCGTCAGCTCCAAGCGCCGTGTCGTTCTATTTAGCAGCGTGCATTGCAGTGTATCTTCGAGTCTGGACACTGCACGAGATACTTTAGCTACTTGCTGATTCAATAAGTTGGCAGCGCCAGTAAAGCTACCCGTGTCTACTACCGTCAAAAATATCTCTATGTCTTCTGTTTTAGCATGTCCCATCATCATGATTACCTTTACAAAATTGACAAAGGTATTTTGTCATTTGTGCTGTTTTTTGCAAACTATAAATCGGTCAAACTACGCGCATCATTTAATTATTAGGATGTCGTTATGCCACTCGCTTTATGGGCGCTTACTCTAAGCGCATTTGCAATTGGGACAACCGAATTTGTCATCGTTGGATTGGTGCCAACTATTGCCGCCGATCTCGGCGTGAGCTTGCCTTCCGCAGGGTTGCTCGTTAGTCTATATGCCGTCGGTGTCGCCATCGGTGCCCCTATACTTACCGCACTCACTGGCCGCTGGAATCGCAAAATAGTACTGATGAGCCTAATGGGTCTGTTTGTCATCGGCAACTTGCTGGCTTGGCAAGCACCCAGTTATGAAACCTTGATACTCGCCCGTATACTGACCGGTCTGGCGCATGGTGTGTTTTTCTCTATTGGTTCCATGATTGCTACTAGCCTTGTTAGTAAAGAAAAAGAAGCTAGCGCAATTGCCATTATGTTTACAGGACTTACTGTGGCGCTCGTCACTGGCGTACCCCTTGGCACATGGATTGGACAACATTTCGGTTGGCGCGCTACGTTTTTGGTCGTCTCAGTACTAGGTTTAATCGCTTTAATTGGTAGCGCAATATTAGTACCGAAAAACCTAAAAAAATCTATCCCTGCAACGTTCAAAGAGCAACTACAAGTCATTGTAAAACCACAGTTACTGCTGGTTTATCTCATGACTATTCTTGGTTATGGCGGTACGTTTACGGCATTTACCTATCTAGCACCTATCTTAGAGCAGCAAACCAAATTTGCACCATCAGCCATTGGGCTCATCATGCTCGTATATGGCGTGTCCGTTGCTATTGGTAATATCTGGGGCGGAAAACTTGCAGATAAACGTGGCCCTATTAGTGCGCTTAGCATTATATTTAGTGCCCTAAGTGTCATTCTTTTACTGTTCACCTTTACTATGCAGTCCAAGATTGCCGCAGTGCTAACTATTCTAGTATGGGGTGCTTTCGCCTTTGGTAATGTACCAGGTCTACAAATCTACGTGGTTAAGCAAGCTGAAAAATATACGCCAAATGCCGTCGATGTTGCCTCTGGATTGAACATTGCTGCATTCAATATCGGTATTGCACTGGGCTCAATCATCGGTGGTAGCGTGGTTGAAAATATGTCATTACAAGACACAGCTTGGATCGGTGCTGTTATTTCTTTAATGGCACTAGCGGTCACACGCTATTCAGGTCTACGTGATAAGCGTGCCCTGCCAGCATCGTAGAACCTTTCGATGTACAACCTCTCAACACATGGGTCCCAAACTGTTTGTGCAGTATGAGACCCTATTAATGTCATAAGCAAACCATATCTATATGATTAGACTTATACTGATGCGGTGTCTGTTCTATCTTCTTCACTAAATGTCTCATCGTTCAAAACCGTTTTATGATTTAAGACGGCAGATGGCAAATCAGAAAAATGTAGCGTATCGATATTGTTAGGCTTCACCGCAGTAACTTGTACCACACCTATCGTGCGCTCCAAAAACCCACCTTCGCAATAGCAAAAGTAAAACTGCCATAGGCGGATAAAAGCATCGTCATAGCCAAGCGCTTGAATCTCTGCACGCTGGGCCATAAATGCAGCACGCCAGTCACGCAGCGTGTACGCATAATCAAAACCATAATCATGCAATTGTTTGACGACCATATCGGTCTGCTCAGTAAATTGGGTCGTCAGCTCTTGGTTTGAGAGCAGACAACCACCTGGGAAAATATGCGTTTGGATAAAATCAACCGAGTCGATATAGTCTTGATAATTTTGATCATTAAAGGTGATGGCCTGCAATACCATAAGACCTGTCGGCTTGAGCAAGCTATTACACTTGGCAAAGAAAGTCGGTAGATACTCATGCCCCACCGCTTCAATCATCTCGATACTGACTAACTTGTCATATTGACCTGTCAGCTCGCGGTAATCTTGTTTGAGCAGTGTGATTTTGTCAGACAATCCTGCTGCCTCGACTCTTCGTTGCGCCTCGTCATATTGCGCATCAGAGATAGTCGTGGTGGTCACATGGCAGCCGTAGTGTTTGGCCGCAAAGATAGCAAAACCGCCCCACCCTGTACCAATTTCGATCACATTATCATCCGCACTGAGCTGCAAACGTTGGCATATGAGCGACAGTTTGTGCTGTTGCGCATCGCTAAGCGTCACGTCAGGCGTAGGATAGACTGCTGATGAGTACATCATCGTATCGTCCAAAAACCGCTCATACATATCGTTGCCCAAATCATAATGCGCTAGGATATTGGATTTGGAGCCAGATTTGTCATTACTACGTAGCTGATGCTTCGCTTTTTCAAATGCTTTACTAATACCAGCAAAACGATTCTCTAGTTTATTCAATACAGCCAAGTTACGAGCTGCCAACCGAATCAAACCTGTTAGATCATCCGTATCCCATTCACCATCGATATAGCTGTCTGCTAGCGCGATAGAGCCACCAAGTAATAGCTGACGATAAACAGCAGGATCATGAATCTGTAACGTCACATGTAGCGAATGGCGACCAACCGCCGAGCTACTAGCATCATTAGTAGCTACTTTGCCAAAGCTACTTGTCTTAGGTTCCTGCTCATCAAATGTTTCAATCAGCGTGAGGCTACCAAACTGAACGTGCTGCAACGCACGAAAGATAAGCTTTCTCGCTAAGTGATTCACACTATTGCTGACTGGCTGTAGTACAGCACTTTCATTAACCACTTTGCTCACACGAGCAGTTAATTTTTCTAGTTTTGTGACTGGTGCTCGATCGGTCGGTCGTGCTGGCATCGTGTATTTATCCTTATTTAAATGCTTTATTTTTTAGTAGTACATTAACGAGATTTTTAGATTGTTGATATTTAAGATTGCTGTAAATATAAGACATCTTTTGCGTTCGATACTGCTAGCTGCTTTTCTGTTGACTGTCGGCCAATTTTTCATCGTAGTTGATATACGGCACCTTTTTAATCGCATAGAGCTTGAACGCATGCCAATAAATACGGGTTAATGATGTCATATTCATCAGAGGGTTTTTTCGCAAGCTATGACGAACGGCATCTTCTGTCATTGGCACCCCTGATATCTTTATACCAGTTTTTAGCACTTCACCGCGCTCATCACTGATATTGATAGCGATACGCACTTGTAATCCAGTATTAGATTGCTCGTCTGTCTTTGTACGTTTTACCGTAACTTGCCAGCGGTACAGCTGATCGATAGGGTTAAAAGGTGATACGTGAAAGTCCTTGTCATGACAAAAATCAGTATCCTCTCCTTCTAACAAAAACCCGTAGTAATGGCGCTTGTCCCATGGCGTATTAGACACTTCAGCCAATAGATGAGTTGGCGTTTGCTGCGCATCAAACCCTAAGTAAAAATTAACTGGGCTAAAGTACATGCCCGCATTACGGCAGATAAGCAGTCCCAACATATCGCCTTCAGGTGCGCTCCCCGCATATTTCTCGAATGCTCGGCTTAGACGCTGCTTCAATGCTTGATTAGACCGCAAATTGCTATCAATATTTTTATTGTTACTTATGTTTTCATTGTCATTTAGGCTTTCATTATTACTTAGGCTATTGGTACTCTGTAGGTCAGTATGCTGTAGCTCAATATGCTGTAAATAGTCATCAGCACAGAAACGTTGTAGCGCCTTTTTCTTTGCTGAAAATAGAGGTAGACCTTTTGCTAGTAGCTTTTTTGGTAACACTGTACGTAATGGTAATTTTTCTAAAAACTTACTCTCATCAAATGCTGCTGTACTAATTTCAGGAAGTTCCTGTCCTGCCGCTAGTGCGCTAATATTGATGCCCCAATAGCGATAAGGGTAGACGAATTTATTCACACTAGGTAGCAGCCGACTGTGCCATGTCGTACCCTCAAACAGCTGATGCGGCAATGCAGTGGTATCATAAGAATACTCATGACTTGGCATAGCATTGGTATCTTGAGCGGACGTGGTCATAAATAGTCTCTTGGGTAACGGCGTACTTTTTATATAGCGAATCTTTCAAAACACTTAGAATACATAACGGCATTAATCGTCATATCATTTGGTTTTACGGCGACCGAATAAGCCACGCTTCTTATATTGGCTCGTATCAGCAGTTGAACTCTGCAAACGATTAGCATACTCGACCAGCTCCTGATTGGTTGTCGCTGTGGTTACTTCACGCTTGTTCAGTCTACGTAATTTGGTATCCGCTTTTATAGGTAAGTCTTTATAACGGAAAGGCGTATGCGCGCTATCAGCGTCAGGTAAATGAGCTGGATCAACCTCGTCTTTTATATCAATATCAAGCCCAAGCGCCTGACAGACGCGTAATCCACTGCGTACGCCATCTTCATGAAAGCCATTAAACCAATAGGCTCCGCAGAAATGCGTGTGCGAACCGTTACCAGAGATACTCGACCATTTAGTCTGTGCCTCAATCATCGCAAGATCGAATACTGGATGACTGTAATCAATGCTCTTAATTATCTGCTTATCATCGACGCTTTTGTTGTCTACAGCTGGATTTAGGGTGACCAAATAATTGTGTTTTTTGGTCAAGCGTTGCAGGATATTCATATGATAAGTCAGCACTGGCTTTGCAGGTACTTGTGCGTTTCCAGACGCTTGCTCATCCTTAGTATTGCCTGAGTTTGTTTCATCTATTAAGTAATTCCAGCTTGCCCATGCAAGTGGTTTCTTAGGTAAAACACTGGTATCGGTGTGCAATACAGCCGTGTTTTTGGTAAAGCGAAAATGACCTAATACTTCAGATTCATCGGTGCTTGCATCCTTTAAAATCTTTAGCGCAGTATCTGCATGACAAGCAAATATAACCTCATCGAATACAATTTTTTCGCTACGGTTGTCAGCGTTACCTTTATCCTGCACTGTCAAAGCATTCTGTACTGTCAAAGTTACTTGCTCACCATCACGAACCACAGATTGTACTGGGCTATTGACTCGTATCTTGCCACCCGCTTTGATAAAGCGTGGAATCAGTTTATTGACATACTGTTTTGAACCGCCTTTTATCGTAAACCACTGCGGACGATTGACCACGTCTAGCAACCCGTGGTTGTCAAAGAATTGTGCAAAAAAATACCAGTGGGAAATCTTGTACTTCATCTAGACTGGTTGACCATATAGCCGAGACCATTGGCAATAGATAGTTATCGGTAAACAGCTGACCGTATTTCTTTTGCGTCAAATAACCGCCAAGCGTTTGCTCTGCAAAGCTACTGATATCTTGCCCTTGAGAGCGTGCGCTATCATAATCTTGGCGTAGCTGTTTGATATGCTTATTAAACTGCAAGATATCTTTGATAAACTGCCAGAATTTTGGATTGAGTACATTTTTACGCTGTGATAATAAAGTATTAAGCGTATGACCATTGTATTCAAAATGACGTGCAGTATTTTTGACAGAAAAACTCATGTCCGTTGCCTGAAATGGCACCTGCAACTCATGCAGCAAACGAAAGAAGTTCGGGTATGTGCGCTCATTGAAAACAATAAACCCTGTATCTATCGCACTACTCTCTACATTACTACTCTTTGCTTTTTTTACCGTCTTGTAAAGCCACATTAATCGTGTTTACATGCCCGCCGATATAATCATTGGCTTCAAATACCGTCACATCATGTTGCGTGCCTAGATAATGGGCGCATGTCAGTCCTGATACACCTGAGCCGATGATAGCGATACGTTTTTGGGCAGTCTGATGGTCAGAGTCTGTTGCAGCATTAGTAGCAATCTTTTGGTTACTTGCACGCTTGAAACGAGTAAACGGCATAAAAGCATTCCCTTCTATATTTTTCTGTCGATATGATGGCTAAGAGTTCTATTGATAGTAGATTATTTTTTTATTAAGTTTTTCACTAACTTGCTGCCAGACCAAATCAGGCAACGTGCCCAATGCTTTTAAAGGCATAGTCAATTTCTTTGGAAATTCAATCACCTCATGCCCACTTTCGATACCGTCGCGTATGGCTTTACTGGCCTGCGCTGGCGTCTGGATAAATGGCATCGGAAAGTCATTCTGTTTGGTCATCGGTGTCTCAACAAAACCAGGTACGACTAAGCTAACTGACACATCATGCGGAGCAAGGCTAATCTGTAAGGTCTTCATCAGATAATGGATAGCAGCTTTTGAACTACCATAGGCCTCAGCGCGCGCAAAAGGCACATAAGCAGACGCTGAACCGATACCGACCAAGCGACCTTTTGAAGCGATTAGCTTTGGCAGCACTCCTTCGATCGCATGCGATAAGGTACCCATGTTTACTGACATCACTTTCATAAACACACTGCTATCAAAGTTCGGCATATCTAAGTACTCGCACATGCCAGCACCGCAAATTGCTAGATCGACATTGTCGATTTTTTCAAAAGCTTCGATGACCTTTTCTCGATCCATTAAGTCTAAATCAATCGTTTTTGCGCCTAACGTCTTAAGCTCAGCCAACGCTTCGTCGTCACGGCCGACTGCATATACATGATGATCTGCTAGCAGATAGTCTTTTGCCAACTGCTTACCAATGCCCGACGTCGCCCCAGTAATGAGAATATGTAATTTTTCAGTAGAATCTGTCATCGTAAATATCCTTTTTGAGTCTTCTTATCTTTTTAAGTATTTTCATAATATGGAATTAATGCTCTTGAACTGATTGCTTAATAAAAATTTAGACCTTTGATAACAGCTAGCTATTATTGTTATTTTTCACAAATATCATTGGTCGCATTTCATTAAGCTATAGGCCATTTTATTTAACAAATCTAAATAATTATAGTGGTCGGCTACAGGTTTATTGTTGTGTCTTCGCAATCGTCTAGGCTTAAGCTTAATCTCAGCGTGTTATTTGTCATTTTCACAAATACCCTGCTATCACAAGCAACGACACAATATTCTGTTACTAGCGTCGTAAGACAGCTCAATATCAGCATGCTACAATGCAAAAACTAATGCAAAAACTAGCAATCGCGTCGTTTGCCGAAGCATCATCACCATCATCTATAGTCGAATGACCGCCGTATTACGGTAAGATGACGCTATCTTTTCTTAAACTGTCTGACATCTTGTCCTGATAGCAATGAAAACGTTATATAATTAATATCAGATTTTCACCAACCCCACCCTCATATAAAAAAAAGGATCTCTCATGAGCGAGTTGCAACTGTCTGACCGCGTCAACAACATCCAACCATCACCTACGCTAGCGATTACCAATAAAGCCAAAGAGCTAAAAGCAGCTGGTAAAGATATTATCGGTTTGGGCGCTGGTGAACCTGATTTTGATACCCCTGAACACATCAAAAAAAGCAGCAATCGATGCAATCAATGATGGCTTTACTAAATATACGGCTGTCGATGGTACGCCAGAGCTAAAAACAGCCATCATCGAGAAATTCAAGCGCGACAACGACATCAGCTATGAGCCAAATGAAATATTAGTATCGGTCGGCGGTAAGCAGTCGTTCTTTAACCTTGCTCAAGCATTTATCAATCCTGGCGACGAAGTCATCATCCAGCACCATATTGGGTCAGCTATCCTGACATGGTTATCATTGCAGAAGGCGTGCCAGTCATCGTCAAATGCCCAGCTGAACAAGATTTCAAAATTACTCCTGAGCAGCTAGAAGAAGCAATCACTGACAAGACTAAATTGTTGGTATTAAATAGCCCATCGAATCCAACGGGTATGATTTATACATTAGATGAGCTAAAGGCCATCGCTGAAGTATTAAAAAAAGCATCCACAAGTTTATGTAGCTTCAGACGATATGTACGAGCACATCCGCTGGACAGGCGATAAGTTCTACAATATCTTAAACGCAGCACCTGAGCTAAAAGATCGTGCCATCATCTTGAACGGTGTGTCTAAAGCGTATGCGATGACAGGCTGGCGTATCGGTTATGCGGGTGGCCCTGCTAAGCTAATCGGCGCGATGAAAAAGGTACAGTCACAGTCTACTTCATGCCCAACATCAATCAGCCAAGTGGCAGCGGAAGTCGCTATCAGTGGTGATCAGAGCGTACTAGAGCCGATGGTAGCCGCTTTTGAGAAGCGCTGTGACCTAGTCGTAGATGGTCTAAATGCTATTAAGGGCATTACTTGCTTGCGTCCTGATGGCGCATTTTATGTGTATCCAAATATCGTACCGCTTATCAAAGCGGCTGGCCTGTCATCATGTACTGAATTCTCAGCATGGTTATTGGACAAAGTAGGCGTGGCAGTCGTACCTGGCGATGCATTCGGTCTTGGCGGCTATATGCGTATCTCGTACGCTACTGATGAGGCAACATTGAAAGATGCACTATCACGTATCGAAAAAGCAGTGGCTGATTTAGACGTTGCTGAATAAATCGTAAATAGCAACGAGTCTTACCGCTGTTCATTAAAAAGACGCCCTATACACTCTATAGGGCGTCTTTTTTGCGAGAGTCTTAGACATAATTAGGAAAAACACGCTATCTCATCATTAAAATGACAATTTTTACTAATTATGCAAAAAAAAGGCTTGACGTATTTTTTAACTTTGCTAGAATACGCCCCACTTAGCAAGAACTCGTTAGAGACTTCTAAGGCTCGTTGTAAGCGATTAAACACTTACAGCCTATTCTCCAATAGCTCAGTTGGTAGAGCAACGGACTGTTAATCCGTGTGTCCCTGGTTCGAGCCCAGGTTGGAGAGCCACATTTTAGTAGTAAATTTCTTGAGTCAACTTTGATTCAATTATGGCATTTGCCAAAACCCTCATCAATTTGATGAGGTTTTTTTATGCGTATCATTTAGGTTCTGTTGAACATTCAAATGTGGTACTGGCAGTGACTATTTTTTTAGACAATACGCAGTGAAATTTTTGACGCCTAGTCGTTCTAGGTTAGACAATTTCGCCATGTATTGGCAAAAAAATAGCCCTGTCCTGAAAGGCTGATGCTAAAATCACCTCAAACGTTGTTGCAAGCCTAGTTAAGGTCTCGATATTATCGTCGGTTTACGCCTAGTTTGATGCGATTTTAGCGATCAGCAGTCCTAATATTTGAATGTTCAACAGACCCTAATATTGGTTATCTATTTTGCCATTTTGATAAGCGCTAATCACTACTTTATCTCATACTTGATTATGACAATGATATTTAAAAATGAATATCATTGTCACGATAGAATATTACTATAGCAAGTTTTCTATTGTCTAGTTTAGCTTGGCAACATTGTTAGCATTGGCAACCAAAATACCAATGCTAACAGTGTCACTAACAACACAGGCGGCGTGATCAGTAGACCAATCTTTATGTACTGCCCCCAGCTGATTTTGTAGTCCTTCTCTGCCAACACATGTAACCATAGTAAAGTAGCCAGACTACCAATCGGCGTAAACTTAGGGCCCAAATCATTACCAATGACATTGGCATAAATCATTAGCTCTCGCGTTGCAGCAGGTACTTGTGCTTGATCAATCGCAAGCGCACCGACTAAGGTGGCTGGCATATTATTCATAACAGACGCGACTATGGCGGATAAGAACCCAGTTCCAACCGTAGCAATGACGGCACCTTGTTGTCCCAACCAGTTGAGTACTTGCGCCCCATAGGCAGTAAGTCCTGCATTACCCAAACCATATACCACCAAGTACATACCGATTGAGAATAGTACGATTTGCCAAGCGCCTTGCGTACTACATCGCTCACAGAGACCACCGCACCACGCCCGCCTTGCCATATGCGACCAGCGATTGCCATTAGTGCAACAGCAGCGATACCTGTAACCAGTGAAATAGGCAGCCCCAACGGCTCTGTTGCAAAGTAGGCGACCAGTAGCAAGCCTAATAGTGGAAAAGCAGCTCGGAATACTAATGGATCGGTAATGGCAGATTCTGGAGCGCTTAGCTCGCTAGTTGAGTAGGTTTTTGGAATATGACGTGCATAGACAATCCACAATACCAGTAGCGTCGCTAATACAGACACTATATTGACCGGTACCATTACCGCCGCATAACGACCAAAGCCAATATCGAAATAATTGGCACTGACAATGTTGACTAAATTTGAGGTGACCAATGGCAAGCTTGCCGTATCAGCGATAAAACCAGTCGCTATGATAAATGCTAAAGCTGATGGTGGCGAAAATTTCAGACGTAGCAAGATAGCAATGACAATCGGGGTTAGTAATAGCGCAGCACCATCATTGGCAAAAAAAGGCAGAAATAAAGGCGCCCAATATGACAATCATCGGAAACAACAAGCGCCCTTGCCCATTGCCAAGACGTGCCACGTGCAATGCGGCCCAGCCAAAAAAACCCTGCCCGATCTAAGATAAGCGAGATGATAATCAGCGCCACAAAAGTAAAGGTCGCATCCCAGACAATATCCCAGACGATACCCACATCTGATAACTGCACGACGCCAAGCGCTAACGCGACTAAAGCACCACCCATGGCGCTCCAGCCGATGCCCAATCCTTTAGGTTGCCAAATAACTAAGACTAAAGTGACCACAAAAATAGCAAATGCAAGCATTGTACGACCTTACTTAAGCTGATTTTATTCAGCCGATTTAATATAGGAAATTAGATCGATTAGGAGGTTAGATCGATTTTTGATTGACGCGGCTCGATAGTTCTTCAGCACTCTCAACGCGTTCTGAATAACGATCAGTGAGATAATCTGAACGTCCGCGTGTGAGCCAAGTAAACTTCACTAGCTCCTCACAGACATCGACAAGACGCAGATATAACGGAGACATATCCATGCGATTGTCGTCGTTGAACTCCAAAAACGCTTTGGGTATCGAGGATTGGTTGGGGATAGTAATCATCCGCATCCAGCGCCCGAGAATACGCATCTGATTGACTGTATTGAAGCTCTGACTACCGCCGCTGACTTGCATCAGTGCTAGGGTTTTACCTTGAGTTGGACGCACGCCACCTAGGGACAGCGGTATCCAATCGATTTGCGCTTTCATAATACTGGTAATACTACCGTGACGCTCTGGACTCACCACAGCATGCCTTCTGACCACTGCGCCAACTCCCGCAATTCTTGCACTTTAGGATGGTCTGAGTCTACATCGTCAGGCAATGGTAGGCCGGATGGATCAAACATTTTTACTTCACAACCATACCAACGTAGCAATCGGCTAGACTCTTCAGCGGCCAATCTAGAAAATGAGCGCGCACGGACAGAACCGTATAGCACTAGTATTCTTGGCGGATGACGTGAGTCATTTGGCGCAACCAAAGACTCAATATCGATAGGCTGAAGATTATCTATATCAATATTGGGTAAGTCGTCTAAGCTAAATTCTGGCGAAACAGTAGGATCAACTGCCAATGCTTGGTCAACCTCAGTGTTTGTCATGAGTAACAACCTCGCCGTCTTCTTTTGTGAAGCTATTTACTGGATTGGCTAGCAATTCAAACACACGCTCTGACGGGCGGCATAGAGCAGCGCCTTTATCAGTCACCACGATAGGACGGTTGATTAAAATAGGATGCGCAATCATAGCATCGATAATTTGATCGTCAGACAACTCAGGATTATCTAGACCAAGCTCATCATTGATAGCTTCTTTGCTTCTTAATAGCTCTCTAGGCGAAATCTGCATTTGTGCCAATAGCTCAACTAAACGGTCGCGGGTTGGTGTATTTTTCAGATATTCCACCACTTCTGGCTCTTCACCTGACGCTTTAATAATGGCAAGCGTATTACGAGAGGTTCCGCATTTAGGATTATGAAAGATTAATGGCTTCATAGTTTTTACACCTATTTTATGTATTTATTGAAATGATAATTGGTTTAATCGTTACTTTGCTCAGCAGACTCATTTACGCTGCAGCTACTCAGGCTATCCATGAGTGACGCACACAATTCTGGATGTCCCGCACAGCAATCTTGCAACAGGAACTGAATGACGTTATCCATATGTGATAGCGAAGCACGATAGATAATCTGTCGGCTATGACGCTGTGAGACCACCCATCCTGCCCGTGCTAGCACCGATAAGTGGGCTGACATTGTGTTATGAGGAACAGAGAGCTGACGGGCTATTTCGCCCGCAGGTAGGCCTTCAGGCTCGTGGCTGACTAGCAGCTTAAAAGCCTTTAAACGAGTATCTTGAGAGAGCGCAGCAAAGCTTGCGATAGCATTAGTTATTTCCATATGTCCAATAATACAGACATATTAAAATAATTCAATGTTTTACAGATATTTTTATTCTAAAGAGATACATCTATGTGATTAAACTATATATATCAACAAGTAAAAGCAATTAACTAAATAGTGGAAATAATGATCACTTCACCTCTTTAACCTAAAATTCTCTACGTTTAGTCTTATGTAAATAACAAGTTTAATATATGTTATTGTATATTGATGACACTTATAAGTTCATGCTAGATTGAATGCAAGCTTATGCACAGTAAAACTAGATTTGGCTGATAGCTCTCGCTCTGTACTGCCAATAAACCTGATTAAAATAACTATTATGATTAAAACAACAATAAGGAAATGACCATGCTACTAGAGAAAATTAAGACACCTGGACTTTCGCACTTATCTTACTTGGTAGGCTCTAGTGGTCAAGCAGCGGTAATTGACCCACGTCGTGACTGCGCAATATATGTAGAAAAGGCGCGTGCAGCAGGGCTTGAAATCACTCATATTTTTGAGACACATCGTAATGAGGATTTGGTTTCTGGCGCACCTATCTTGGCTGCAATGACAGGAGCAATAGTTTTGCATGGACCCAATCCAGAACAACCTGTTGTCTACGCTGAGACCGCACGTAATGGTGATTGCTTTTCAATTGGCCAATTAGAAATCCGTGTCTTAGAAACGCCTGGTCATACCGATGATCACCTGGCTTATGCGCTGTTTGACACAGCGTACCCAGATAAGGCGGTTGGCGTTTTTACTGGGGATGCGCTATTCGTAGGTGATGTCGGTCGTACTGACTTCTATCCTGAGCGTCGTAGAGAAGTTGCAGGTCTACTTTATGACTCATTACAAGACATTTTAGCGCTCGGTGATCAGGCGATTATTTATCCGGCTCATGGTGCTGGCTCCGTCTGTGGTTCAGGTATGGCAGAACGTGAGTTTCTACCGTCGGTCACGAAAGAATGAACAACCCACGCTTACAGATTACCGATCGTGAGACATTTATTGACTTCAAGACTAGCGAAAACCATTATCAGCCGCCCTACTTCAGATTGATGGAGCGCCTCAACATGGAAGGTGGTGAAGCACCTCCAGTCGTTATGCGTCCGCGTAACCTTTCGCTCAAACAACTGCATGACTGCGATGCTGATCATCTCATCGATATTCGTGAACCCATGGCATATGCGTCAGGACACTTGCCCGGCTCTATGAGCTTACCTGTCAATATGCTACCTGCGTTTGCTGGATGGTTTATTGAAGAAAGACAAAGCTTGGCACTGATTGCCTCTGATGAAGAGCAACTGGCAACTGCGATGGAGCATCTGGTACGTATTGCTTTTGATAATGTTATAGGTGGCTATGTGGGTGTCGTCCCTGCCGCTACCAAAGGGGAACAGATGCAGCAAACCCCTATGATCGATACAAACGAGGTAGAAAGTCGTCTTAATAATGCTCAGAACTGGACGTTGCTCGATGTACGCGATATCGATGAGAGAAATACCAATGCGATCGAAGGCTCACAGCATATCTATGTTGGTCATCTGAACGAGCGTTGGCATGAGCTTGACCAAAGTCGCCACTACACCTTGATGTGTGCCAGTGGTGCTCGGGCAACGATAGCAGCAGGATGGCTCGCTAGTCGAGGTTTTGAGCACATTGATATCTATCTAGGGTCAATGGGTGCATGGCAAGCAACGCATGAGTAACTCTTTACCCTTAACTAAAATCTACAATGAGCTAAAACGCATCTCAAGTGTTAGATAATGAGTTCCAAGTAAAGCCACCAAAGAGTACTGTAACTAAGACATGCTATACCTAAAACAAGTACGACGACCTTTCTTTTACTCAGTATAAGACTGATATAAAAGAAGGGTTGTCGTTTTAGCTGACTTTTAAGTGATATGACTTGAGTAAATATAAGTCATGGCTCTAGATTCTAATTCTTACTGTATTTCCTTACCTGACTTATCACTCATAAAACATAGATACATAAAAAAAACAGACACAAAAAAAACCTCAAACAATCTAATGCTTGAGGCGAAACTTGCTTAAACTTAACAGTTTAAATTCGTTTTAAATATGGCGCAGCGGACGGGACTCGAACCCGCGACCCCCGGCGTGACAGGCCGGTATTCTAACCAACTGAACTACCGCTGCTTAGGTCTCTTAGCTTGTTTAGCCACTTGCTAAGAAGTGGTGGGTGATGACGGATTCGAACCGCCGACATTCTGCGTGTAAGGCAGACGCTCTACCAACTGAGCTAATCACCCTTCGAACAATTGCTAGGCAATTTATTCAACATCAACCGAGCTCTTAAGTTTGTCACTAAGCTCCGTTGCTGTGGGTGTGTATTATATAGATTTACTGTTGGGTGTCAAACAATATTTACCACTTTTTTTAGATATTTTTTTCGACTTTTATTAGAATGTCTAGCAAGCATTTGTTTTTATTGATTTTATATTTTCATACAAAACCAATGTTTTTTAGATTTAATGCTTATTTATTGGCTAGTGCTTGCTCGATGTCGTTTTTGATGGCTTCTGGCTTAGTCGTTGGTGCATAGCGGTCAATAACCTGACCTTTACTATCGACTAGAAACTTGGTGAAATTCCACTTAATACCATCAGTCAGCACGCCACTCTTTTGTTCTTTGAGCCATTCATAGATAGGATGAGCATCTGCGCCATTAACATCGGTCTTTGCCATCATCGGAAAGCTGACACCATAATTCTTTTGGCAAAACGCACCAATCTCGTCATTGCTACCTGGGTCTTGGCTACCAAATTGATTACAAGGAAAACCGATAACTACCAGTCCTTGATCCTTATACTGTTGATATAGCGACTCTAAGCCTTCGAACTGCGGCGTAAATCCACATTTGCTTGCAGTATTGACGATTAATAATACTTTATCTTGATAATCTGAAAAGGCTTGTGAGCTACCATCCATGCGCTCAGCCGTAAAATCATAAATTGTACTCATCATTTATCCTTAAATTGAGGTTTTTATTGTTTTGAGTGTCTATGCACTACTTCTTTTTCTATCATACACATAATAAAACTATTGAAAAGGAAGCACCTTGTACTTCCCTTTCACGTTTCTAATACTACTTAGACTACTTACTTCTCAGACTTATCTAAATCAATAGATACTGATTGATGCAATAACGCATGCCTGTTGTCTCAGTAGGACCATCAGGGAATACATGGCCCAAATGTGCGCCACAGTTGCTGCAAGTGACTTCGGTACGAGTCATGCCTAGCGAGTTATCGACGTGCTCTTCAATCGCGCTGTTATCGATACCTTGATCAAAACTTGGCCAACCACAGCTCGCATCAAATTTATTACTTGAGTCAAACAAGCTTGCACCGCAGCCTTTACAACGGTAAACGCCATCATCGGTCGCATCATTATATACACCTGTAAATGGGCGTTCAGTGCCCTTCTCACGCATAATATGATACTCATCAGCGGTTAAACGCTCTTTCCAGTCAGCTTCAGTCAACTGGCTGATTTCTTCTTTGCTTAGTTGATTGTCTTGCATAATTTATCCTTATTCGAGTATTTATTATCTAATCTCGGTAACTATTTTATCGCCATATGATTATGAGAACGACGTGCTCTATCTGTTGGTTATCGACGCACTATTCAAGACATATATAAGAAAAGTACTCTCTATATTGTAAGATAGATAGCATGATTGACGAGATTAACTGAGTCAAATATAGCAAACTAATTTTAGATAATAATGGGTAAAGATGTAATTTTGATACCCATACATTTTATAGTCTATATAAGAGATTTAGAGCCGTATGAACATAAGCCAAACGTTAATTGCAAGATATACTTGCAAATACTAATAAAGCTGATTGTAAAATCATTTGCAAATTAACTATCAATGCAATAATATCTTGCATTAGTATTTGACTAAAATGTTTAATATATCTCTACACTGAATATTTACTGATTAACAAAGGCTCAAACAACAATGTCTGACGACAATAGTAAAAGTACGCAAGCGGAACGACTGGTACAGTTGCGCCGTGATAAAGGATTTACTGCTGAGCAGCTAGCGCAAGCCATGACAGCCGCTGGTGCAAAAGTGAGCCGTGGTGCTATTTCAAACTGGGAGCGCGGTACCAACGGCATTGTCTCATCCAAGCTGCCTACGCTCGCGCGTATTTTGGGCTGTAGTGAAGGCTACCTATTGCGCGGCGACCTCAATAATGAGGCTATTGATGCAGACGAGTCGACATCATCTGTAGAGCGCAGTAAACATCAAGAGCTAGATACGAGTTCACACGCCCAGTCAGGTATTAAGACAACTGATGCTCAGTCCACGCTAACTTCTACTGCTGGTAAAGACTCAAAAACCAATTCGACAACCAATCCGAAAAACGGTCACGCTATGAACACCATAAAAAAATCTGATAAATTACAAAACGTTTGCTATGACATTCGTGGTCCTCTCTTACAAACTGCCAATAAGATGGAAGCAGAAGGCAAACGCATATTAAAATTAAACGTGGGCAATCCAGCGCCTTTTGGTTTAGAAGCCCCGCATGAGATTTTGCGTGATGTCGCTATGAACTTATCTGAGGCGACTGGCTATTCAGACTCACAGGGGATTTTCTCAGCACGTAAAGCCATTTTGCAGTATTACCAGTCTAAAGGTTTGTTATCAGCCGTTGATGTGCGTGATGTGTATTTGGGCAATGGGGTTTCTGAGCTTATTGTCATGACCATGCAGGCATTGATGAACGATGGTGATGAAGTCCTCATTCCAATGCCAGACTACCCGCTTTGGACTGCCGCGGCCAACCTCGCTGGCGGTACTGCTGTGCACTATCGCTGTAATGAAGAAGACAACTGGCATCCTGATATTGAAGACATTAAGTCTAAAATCACGAGTAAAACAAAGGGCATCGTGGTTATTAACCCAAATAACCCGACAGGCTCACTTTATAGTGATGAGCTATTAAAGCAAATCATCGAAGTTGCTAAAGAGCATGATTTAATCATCATGGCTGATGAGATTTACGATCGTATTCTATATGATGATAATGTACATACCCCAATGAGCACCCTAACTGACGACGTGCTGGTGCTCTCTTACAATGGCTTGTCGAAGTCACATCGTATTGCAGGATTTCGCTCAGGTTGGATGATGGTATCGGGTCGTAAACAGCACGCAGCTGACTTTATTGAAGGCTTAGATATGCTCGCATCTATGCGTCTTTGCTCTAACGTGCAAGGACAGTATGCTATTCAAACCGCGATGGGTGGGCATCAGAGCATGCAAGACCTGACTTCTGAAAAAGGTCGCCTATATAAGCAACGTGAAATGCAGTCTCACGTCTTAATGCTATTAAAGGTATTTCTTGTACCATGCCTCAAGGCGCGTTTTACTGTTTTCCGAAAATGGATCCAGAGGTTTACCCTATCACCGATGATATGGATTTTATGATGGACTTGCTCGTTGAAGAAAACGTATTGATGGTTCAAGGTACTGGGTTTAACTGGGACAGACCTGACCATTTCCGTCTGGTGTTCTTACCTAACTTGCTTGACCTAGAAAATGCGATGGATAGATTGGACAGATTTTTTGCCAAAAAAACGTAAGCAGTTTGGTACCGAGTAAATTGTTATACATCATTAAAAAAACGCTTATCGGCATGATGCTGATAAGCGTTTTTTATTGCGTTGAACTTAGTTATTCAAACTCAATTATAATAATTCACTGATAAAAACAGCGCATTAAAAAAATGTTGCTCAATACTAGATAGCTGATAGCAGACATAGTAGCCGCTGCAGGCAGCGTCACAATCCAAGCCAAACCAATCGGTTTCATAAGCTTCCAGTTAGTATCTCTGTTGACGATACCGATACCCAGTACCGCGCCTACTAGCGTGTGAGTACTTGATACAGGTAGACCCATCGTCGATGCACCCATCACAACTGCTGCTGCTGCTAGCTCAGCTGAGAAGCCTGAAGCTGGATGCATTTTCGCTAGATTGGTACCAACGGTTTGAATCACTTCTTTACCAATGAACCAAAGACCAACGATTAATGCTACACCAAAAGTCAGCATGACAGCAGGTGGCACGGCAGCTTCAGTAGCGATACTGTTAGTACGAATCACATCCATGATAGCGGCAAAAGGACCAACCGCGTTGGCAATATCGTTTGAACCATGACTAAAGGCAAAAGCTGACGCGGTAAAGACCTGCATCCAGCTAAACATAATGAACGTCGCTTTGGTCAAATCTTCTTTATGCTTACCGCGGATACTCTTGGTATAGATATAAGTCGCTAACCATACTAGCGCCGCTATCATACCCATAATCAAGAAGCCCTGTAGTGTAGTCAGGCCACTATTAACATTTTTCAGACCTTTAAAGACGACTAGAGAAGTCATCACCGCACCACCTGCGGCAGCAATGATGGGTACCCATTGCTTAAGTGCTTTTAAAGTATCAAGGCTACTACGCTCATTCTCAATATCATAAAGCTTTTTGTAGTAATCAGTTTCTAGGTCTTCAACGTTACAATCATCATCTTTATATATTTCCTGATCACGTAACATCGCTGACGTATAAGCCAATTGCTCAGACTCTGTCAAACCATCCAAAAACTCTTTATGGTTTTGCTTTAAGACTTTTTTTATTGCCTTTTAACGTCGCAATATAAGCTTCGGTTTTATCATTATATTCAATGATGTTTTTCTTGATTTGTCCATATAAAAGATAAGACAACACGCCACCTAGTAGCGGTGACAGTACCCAAGAAATAGCGATAGTCCCAACCGTTCCCCAGTCTACCGTTGATAGCGCCATATCTGTACCACCTAACGTGATACCTAAAACAATAGAGCTACCAATCACACCGCCAATAATGGAGTGAGTGGTCGAAACAGGCAGACCTTTTTTTGGTCGCAAATAACAGCCAAAATGCTGCTGCAACCAATGCGGAGAGCATGACATAAATAAACTGATTGGGCGTCACTGATAGACCATCTAGATCGACGATGCCGCTTCGAATCGTATCAGTAACCTCCCCGCCTGCAAGGACTGCCCCCGATACTTCAAATATCGCGGCAATACCCAATGCTTGCGGGATAGTCAACGTCCCTGCACCCACCGAAGTACCAAATGAGTTGGCGACATCGTTACCACCGATATTGAATGCCATAAAGACACCAAAAGCGGTCGCCACGATGAATAGCGTCGTTTGCTGACGCATGGTGTAATCTAAACCCCACCACAAAAAGTAGGAAGTCATCGCAATCAGTAAAATGGCAAAAAAATAGATTTATTCTTATAGAGCAACTGGCTTGACTGACTCTGTAGAACTGCTGCTAATACCCATACGTTAGTACGTCCTGCGTAAGCTGATTAAAATTATATGAGGTTGATAATACTGCGCTGCTACTCACAGTGCTTGTCGCAGCATCTAATGAAGTAGCAATAGAAAATATATAACATGCGGTTAGAAGGTCTTAAACCGACTATAATGAAAGGAGAAGTACATCCTTCAACATGTCACAAAGCCGCAAGTAATGTTGCCAAATCGTCTGATTACAGCATCTTGCGGCTTATATATTTCTTAGCGATATTTGTGGTACTACTAACAGCTATTGTAACAATTTTTGTCGTAATTATTAAGTTATCTATACTAAATAACCAAAATACGTTGTTTGCTAAATTAAAATTATTATTTAGCAGAAGCTGTTTTGCGCTCTATTATATTAAATATGAGCACATAATGCATGATGATATTGCGAGATTTGTAACTGCGAGTGTATACGGACAAGACTACACTCTGTAAAAGACAGGATGGCTCGAATATGTTTTGAGCCATCTTACTTAGGAAATACAATTATATGAGCCTATAAGAGCCCTTAAACTTCAGGCATCTTTAACAACTACTTGCTTTTGGTGATTGCCGACAACTGCTCTATAGCATGATCTAACACATCTAAACGCGCCTGACGCTTTTCGTTGGTTGCAATAACACACCATGGCGCTGTCGTTGTATCCGTGCGTGCCAGCATATCTGCTGCAGACTGCACGTAGTCTGACCATTTATCACGGTTACGCCAGTCATCATCCGTTAGTTTAAATTGCTTATGCGGTGTTTCTTGACGATCTTCAAACCGTTTAAGCTGCTCTTTTTTATCAATCGCTAACCAATACTTGATAACCAACGTTCCTGCTGCTGCCAAGTCCGCCTCGAAACGGTTGATTTCATCATATGCTCGTTGCCATTCATTAGGAGATGCAAATCCTTCGATGCGCTCAACCAGCACACGCCCATACCAAGTGCGATCGAAAATAGCGATACGGCTAATACGACTGGTTTGCTCGTCAGGCAATCGCGTCCAGAATCGCCACAAGTAAGGATGCTGAGTCTCATACAACATCGGCGCGCCAATATTATAGATTTGATACTCGCGAGGATCTAGCGGTGCGACCAACCTCTTGATTGCACCGCCCTTTCCCGCAGCGTCCATCCCTTCAAAGGCAAACACCACATGCCGACCTTGACGGGCACGTAGCAACTCAGCAAGCCGCGCTTGCTTCTCTGCCAATGCCTCACGATAGTCGGACTTGCTGATTTTTTTATCTTTAATAGACGTCAGCTGCTTAGGTATCGGTACAGGTTCAAACTGTTTTTGTTTAGTATCTGAGTTAAGTTCCAATGTCTCGGACTGGGGAGCGTTTGCTGATATTTCATTATCATTGTCATCGCTATCTGTCTGACTACTCGCCAGCGCGGTTTGCATAGCGTGTAGCACCAAGTGACAAAAGTTATCAGCGGCCTCTAACTTATCGTCACCATCAATGATGACCCAATCATCCTGTTGACGCAGCAAGGTCGCAGCCACCTCATTAAACTTCTCGATGACTTGTTTGTTATTCCAGTCAATTTGATACAAAAACTGCGGATCTGCTTCATCATCCTTTAAGCGACTGTGCAACGTTTCGATATCAACATGAAACCAACATTTTAATAACTTGGTTTGATTGGCAATAAGATCCTTTTCAAATGCTTTTAGCGTGTCCAACTGCTGCTGTAGATAGTCTTGCCACTGAGCGATAGGAAGCGAATTTTTACCTTTTTGACCTTTATCATTTGATAATGCTTCAAGGTTCTCACTATCTGATGTCGCTAGTCGCATGACATTGTATAATAAATCAGCATACCAGTTGCCGAAATACACCATGACATCGCCATGGCGTGGCATGGCGCTAGTATGCGCTTGCCAAATGGGTTGATAGTTCAATGGCGAATGACCAATAGTTGCCTCAACTTTAAGCAGCCTTGGATCCACCCATTGCCTCAACTGTTTAACGGCGGTACCTTTACCCGCTTGCTCCATTCCATTAACTAGCACCAATAGACCTGTTGGCTTATTGAGGGTCGGCGGCGTTTGCTGGCGAGTGGCTTTTAAAGCATACTGAGCTGTTACCAATGCCAGTCTAAGCGAATCCTCATCCAGTGAAAACTGACTCAAAGGATTGGGCTTTAGACGCTGCTCCACAACTTGCTCGCTAAATTGTGTACTTACGCTTGTGGTGCTTTTGGTTCAGTAGTATCATTTTTTTGAGACATGATTACACTCGCTATTGTTATTGGGCTGCTTTACTAATGAATGACTTATGGGATAGCTCTCGATAAGATAACTCTCAACATTTTTATCTCATCGCTCATTTTCATCTCATTTAATCATAGCACTGCACCAATTGAGTAAATAATATTGCTGTGTAACAGATTGGTATTTGTATTCTTAATTATTTTCTTTTAAGGTGAACACAATTTTGGGTATAGGGTAGAACAGTTGTTGCAAGCCTTATAACCCTGAACCACCATATTTAAAACAACCATACTTAAATTTGATTACCCTATTTACTTCTACAGGATTCACTGCCATGACCGCTTTAGCTGATTTACAACAGCATTTGACACGTTTTTGGGCGATGCCTCATCACCAAGATGATGCATTAAACGCTAAGCTCAAAGAAGTACAATCATGGCAACAAGTACGTCTCCAACAGACGCATCGCGAGCTATTTGAACAACCCAAAAACCAGCTAATGGCAGATTACTTTCTCACCCAACTATATGGCGGCGAAGAATTCAAGTTATTGGCAGAGCAGTTAGCACGTATCCTGCCAAAAGCGAAAAAGCTAGAACGTCTTGCCAAAGAGTCAGCCCTAGAGGCTGGTAGTATGGGCATCCAAGCGGCGATTTTTGCCATTGAGCTAGATCTGCATTTAGCCCAGTGGTTACTCGCTCAGGATTTACCAGTGGATGAAGAGAATATGCTAACCGCCTATCGTACTGTTGATGAAGAAGACGAGCGCCGAGTTCAGATTGCTAATCTAAAAGACGTCTGTTATCGCACGGACAAACACCTAAATTCGTTTATGCTCAAAAAAGCCTTTGCACTAGCAAAAAGTACAGCCTATCGTCATGGCTACCAGCCGCTTTATGATTTTATTGATACAGCTTTAAGGCCATGAAACCTCTGAGTAGCGTCAGCGATTTTATTGAGCCGTTCTGCGAGCGTGAACTGTCCATTATCGATCAGGTTCATGATACGGATAATGGCAGTAAGCCGGTAGCGTTTGGTGTATCATAAACTCAATATGCTAAATGGCCAGTTGACGCTTACTATTTAACGACTTCCTCCGATAAAGACAATCATAAAAATAAATTCTAGGACAACATGATGACTGATAATGCAAAAGATAGCAGCGCTCCTTCTAATCAAGCCACAACGACTAATGGTCATTTGCAAGACAAACTGGTAAAAGACAGTATTGCTCATAATCAACAGATTAGCGCGCAGATATTACGTAATCAAACCACCAATGTCGTGCCGAGCAAGAATAACAGCGTTGCTAGTGATGACAATAGCGACTTTACTAAAGTTCAAGACCTACCTACTGGAACGCCGCAAGGCCAACAAACCACTATGCCAAACAACGACAAAACGACTCGCACAAATACTTCAGAGCAAACCATAAAACAAACGCTATTCAATCAGCGTGATGATATCAATAATCCGCACACGCCTGAAACAGATGGTAATGAGCAGACGCATTTTGGCTATAAGACCGTCAATAAAGCAGAAAAACAAGCACGTGTGGCTGACGTATTCACTTCTGTTGCCAAAAATATGACATCATGAATGATTTGATGTCATTTGGTATTCATCGTCTATGGAAGCGCTATGCGATTAGTCTATCAGGCGTGCGTGCTGGTCAGCATGTCCTTGATATCGCTGGTGGTACGGGCGATTTAGCCAAAGTATTTAGCCGTGAAGTCGGTAGAAATGGCCACGTAGTACTATCTGATATTAATGCTGCGATGTTAGAAGTGGGCCGTGAGCGCCTGATCAATGCTGGCTGTAACAACGTTGATTTTGTCTTGGCAAACGCTGAGACATTAGCGCCTTTTGATGACGAAAGCTTCGATTTAGTCACTATTAGCTTTGGTTTGCGTAACGTCACAGACAAAGATGCCGCGCTAAAGTCTATGTATCGCGTCCTAAAGCCAGGCGGTCGTCTATTGATTCTGGAGTTCTCAAAGCCCGTATTTGAGCCACTATCTAAGGCTTATGATTTGTATTCATTTACCGCACTGCCAGTAATGGGTAAGTTAATTGCTAATGATGCTGAAAGTTATCAGTACTTGGCTGAGTCAATTCGTATGCATCCTGATCAGCAGACACTTAAGCAGATGATGCAACAGGCTGGTTTTGAGAACTGTGACTATCATAACCTGACTGCTGGTATCGTGGCTGTCCATCGCGGCTTTAAAGCGTAACGCTAAATTACGATTGGCAAGACCATTACGTTTAGGAGACTATATTGAACCTAACACGAACATACCATGCGCTGATGCAGCTAATGCAAAGGCGCTCACTTACCGATGCGAGAGCCTTATGCTGACTGTCCTTCTATTAGCTGGTGCCGAGAAGCTAATTAATATTGCCATTGCTAGTGATGAGATTACCAAAGCAGGTTTAGCGCCGCTTGCAGGTAAGGTGTTACGACTTAATATGGGACTGCCTGAAATTCAGTTAGACATCTTGTTCACTCATGAGCGTTTGCGCTTTGAGCCGGTCACGACAGAGAGCATATTTGAGCCAAGTGGCCAAATGAGTGAGCGCCAAAAAGCCAGCATGGAACGCGCACGTTTTGGTCATAGTCGTCCAGACTGTACCATCACCGTAGACAATGCTGCTCAACTGCTCAATCTGATGCGTGGCGCTGAAGGCAACCTACCAATCGCTGGTGATTACAAAGTGCTAATGCAGCTCAAACAACTGGTTGCAGGGTTTGATCCTGACCTAGCTGGACAGCTTGAACCATTTATTGGTAAACCAATGGCTAGCCAGTTACATCTCCTTATCTCTCAGCTTAAAGGTAGCTGGCGTCATAGTGCCAAACGTGCTTTTGATGACGTTAGTGATTGGGCCAATGAAGTGGCTGGCAATAGCACACCTGACCCTATCGAGGTGACTGAAGTAAATGATCTTAAGCAACAACTGTTAAAATTACGTGCTGACGTCGAACGAGAAGAAGCCAAACTTGCTGCTATTAAAGAAGAGCAAGCGCAGTTTCTCAATAACTCGTTTCATCAATAGCCGATTGCATCGATCATAAATGAACGCTATTACCGATGGCACTATTTATGATTAAGCACAGCGCTTACCCCATTTTCGTCTTTGTTTAGAGTACCTAATCCCATGCTATTATCGCACCGCGCTCGTCTACTTGAGCTTTGGCGTATCGCCGCAATGTATCGCCTTGATACCCATTTTTCTATCGAGGAAGCACCGCAGCTGCAGCCTTTGGCGCGATTAATTCGCATGCATCCAGCAGCATGGGGCAAAAAGCACCAACCAAATGCGATTAAGTATGCGCTTGAAGATATGGGTACGCTGTTTTTGAAACTGGGCCAGTTACTCTCAACGCGTCGCGACTTGGTACCGCCTGAGATTATCGCTCAGTTGATTCAGTTGCAGGACAAAGTTAAGCCTTTTGACGCTGATATTGCTGTTGCTCAAATTCAGCATCCTAAACATGGTCTTGGTCAGTCTATTGAAACCTTGTTTGCCCGATTCGATATCAAACCGTTAGCGGCCGCTTCTATCGCCCAAGTTCATACGGCTGCCTACATGATGGGCGTGAAGTCGTGGTGAAAGTGGTTCGCCCCGATATTCGCACTGTGATTGTTTCTGACTTTGAACTACTACGGGAATTGGCAAGTTGGGCATCTGCACGAATTGAAGCAGCACGTGCCATTCATATCATTGATATTGTCGAAGACTATCGGCAAGTCATGCTCAATGAGCTTGATTTGACGCTTGAGGCTGATAATACTACTCAGATGCGCAACAACTTCTTGGGTTCAGCACTGATGTATGTGCCTGAAGTTTATGATGCTGCCAAAAACGTGATGGTCATGGAGCGTATCCAAGGTGTCCCTATCTCACAAGTTGAGATGTTTGATCAGTTAGGCTATGACCGTGCGGCGCTTGCAGAAAAAGGCTTAACGATATTTTTCACCCAAGTCTTCCGTGATAACTTCTTTCATGCTGATATGCATCCAGGCAATGTGTTTGTAGAGACGCCACCTGTGCAAACCTTACATGCAGGTATGGCAGCAGTTGATTTAGGTCATGAGCACGTTATATCGGGCTTGATTGCGCCATCATGGGCACTTTATCAAAAGACGATCAGCTCATCGTGGCGCGAATGCTGCTTGCCGTGATGAACAATAACTTTACCGCTGTGGTTGATATCGTCAGCCGTGCAGGTGGATACCACCAAATGCTGATAAACATGCCTGATGCGTGATATGAAACGTACCGTCGGCCCTATGCTACAAAAATCAATCGATGATATCGACTTTGCTGGCGTACTGATGCAGATTTTGGACATTGCGCGTAGACACCATATGAGTATCCCACCGCAGCTGATGCTTCTGCTAAAAACTTTGGTCCATGTAGAAGGGCTCGGTCGTGATTTATATCCTGATCTGGACATTTGGTCACTTGCCAAGCCAATTCTAAGCAGTTGGATTAAAGAGCAATTAGATCCTATGCGTAATCTACAGCAACTGCGTCAACAACTTCCTGAAATGCTCCTGTCTACCACCGATATTCCTAAACTATTAGATCAAGGACTACAAAGCCTTGCCTCACAGGGCTCTCGACAAGACAGTCAACTACGTGAAATACAACAAATTCGTGCTGACATGCTAAACGACCGTCGTCGTGATTGGTTGGCACTTGCAGGGTTTGCTATTTTTATTGCTATTGCTACGCAAGTTATCGGCTGGCTATCACCTATATTTTATATACTGGCTGTCTTGGTAGTAGTTTGGCGCACCCTAACTTAGTTACAATAGAACAAATGTCTGTCAATAAATCATATCAAATGGATATTGAATATGCTAAGTTAATGCTAAATATTCTCATTATCTATAGGAACACTCATGTCAGCGCTACCACTGTCACAGACCCATAACACTAGTAAACCAGACTATAGTGAGGCTATCACAGCTTTGCAGGAACGTTTTGGTAAACAACTGAGTGTGAACGCTACAGTTCGTGAGCAGCATGGCCATACCATGACGTGGTTAGCCAATCAGCCGCCAGATGCAGTATTAATAGTACAGGACAAACAGGAAGTAGCTGCGGCCGTTGAGATTTGCCATCAGCATCAAATGCCAGTGATTGCTTTTGGTATCGGCTCTTCTTTGGAAGGTCAATTAAATGCTCCCTATGGTGGACTGTGCATCGATATGCATGCGATGGATGCTATTTTACAAGTCAATAATGAAGATTTGACTGTTACCGTTCAGCCGGCGTGACGCGTGAGCAGCTAAACCATTATCTGCGCGATACAGGGCTGTTTTTTTTCCGATAGACCCCGGTGCTAATGCCAGTATTGGCGGCATGGTCGCCACTCGAGCCTCAGGTACTAATGCGGTGCGTTATGGCACTATGAAAGATGTGGTACTCGCACTAGAAGTAGTGACCGCAAATGGCTATATCGTACGAACAGGCACACGCGCGAAGAAGTCTGCGGCCGGTTATGATTTGACGCGCTTTATGATAGGCTCAGAAGGTACACTTGGTATTGTCACTGAAGTCACGCTAAAACTATTTGGTATTAGCGAGTGTATAGGCAGCGGCATTTGTCATTTTTCAACCATCGAAGATGCTTGCCAGGCCGTAATGCTAACGATTCAAATGTGCTTACCTATTGCTCGTATCGAGCTGCTTGATGCAATGCAAATCAAAGCATGTAATCAATATGCCAATCTCGATCTAACCGAAACGCCTACGCTATTTGTCGAATTTCATGGTACAGAGGCAAGCGTTGCTGAACAGGCGCAAATGTTTGCTGATATTATCGAAGAGTTTGATGGTCGTGATTTTGCTTGGGATACCAATGAAGCTGAGCGTAAACGTCTCTGGCAGGCAAGACACAATGCTTATCATGCTAGCTGTGCGTTACGTCCTGAGACAAGCGCCCTATCGACTGACGCTTGCGTACCTATTTCGCGCTTGGCAGAATGTGTCAGCGCCACTGCAAAAGATATTGAAGCATCAGGGATGATTGGACCAATTGTAGGTCATGTAGGCGACGGTAACTTTCATGTTTTATTATTGGTCGATACCAATAATCCTGAAGAGGTAGCTACTGCTGAGGGTATTATCGGTCGTCTCGCCACGCGGGCCATCGAGATGATGGTACTTTTACGGGTGAACACGGGATCGGACAAGGCAAACAAAAATATATGCAGCAAGAACATGGTAATGCGCTGATACTTATGGAGGCTATCAAGGCAGCCCTCGATCCTAAAAACATCCTTAATCCAGGGAAAATATGGCCTGAGGCTTTATCTGCTTCCTAATACTATTATAAAGACTAAGACCATACTAAAACCAAAGCAATAGCCAAAAAAATGCGCCTACTTCTAATCAAAAGCAGGCGCATTTTTTATTAAATACTAATTATTATAACATCTGATCAATTGCCATCTGTGTCAGTACGCGACCACGAGCAGTACGCAGAACATAACCTTGTTGAATCAGATATGGCTCAATCACATCTTCGAGTGTACCACGGTCTTCAGCCATCGCTGCTGCTACCGCTTCAACACCAGCAGGACCACCGTCAAAGCGCTCGTGCAATATTTCGATATAGCGTCTGTCTAAATGATCAAGACCGCGTCTATCCACTGCCAACATATCTAGCGCGCTACCTGCAATCGCGCCATTAATACTACCGTCGCCTCTTACCTCGGCATAGTCACGCACACGGCGTAATAGGCGGTTAGCAATCCTTGGTGTACCACGTGCACGGCGCGCAATCTCTACAGCGCCATCTTCACTCATTGGTACGCGCATTAGACGTGCTGCACGACTGACAATCGTCGTTAGATCAGCGATATTATAAAATTCGAGTCGCTGTACAATTCCAAAACGGTCACGTAGTGGTGAGGTTAGCAGTCCTGCCCTAGTGGTTGCTGCTACCAAGGTAAATGGTGGCAGATCAAGCTTGATAGAACGCGCAGCAGGCCCTTCACCAATCATAATGTCCAACTGGAAATCTTCCATTGCTGGATAAAGTATCTCTTCAATAACCGAGCTCAGACGGTGAATTTCATCAATAAACAGCACGTCACCCGCTTCTAGATTGGTCAGCATGGCCGCCAAATCTCCTGGGCGCTCAAGCACAGGCCCTGAAGTAGAACGCAAATTGCCACCCATTTCACGAGCAATAATATTGGCGAGGGTCGTCTTGCCCAGACCCGGTGGACCAAATATAAGTGTGTGATCTAGCGCTTCGTCACGGCCACGAGCAGCACCGATGAAGACTTCCATCTGCTCACGTACCACCGGCTGACCAATATACTCAGCCAATAATGCTGGTCGGATATTGGCATCAGGAGCGTCACTTGCGCCTTCTAGCGGATTAATTAAACGATCTTGCGTCATAGAATTTATCATTATATTAAAAAATTAGTTAACAAATAGCATAACCAAACGCTGCGCATAAGTCATGCAAAACCTCATTAAGCGAGCACTAAAACGAAAATAAGCGACATTCAATGTCGCTTATTAATTTAATACATTATGTGGTTGTCATCGATAGACGGCTAATTAATATGAATTAAAAGCCAGATAATTGCTGTAAAGTAGCTTTTAATAAGCCTTGAGTATCAGCAAAAGTATCTCCTTTACTCTTAGCAGCTTTAATCGCTAGCTGAGCTTCTTTTTCTTTGTAGCCCAAGCTAATCAACGCGCCTTCCACTTCAGCGATGATACTGCCTTCGTGAGAATCGTAGTTTCCTGTGGTGTCAATTCAAACGCACCATTATCAACGTCGATATTCTTTAACTTGTCTTTTAGCTCAATTAATAAGCGTTGCGCCGTCTTTTTACCGATGCCTGGGATACGAGTCAATGCTGTCTCCGACTCTTGCTCGACGTGCATCTTTAGCTCAGCTGCTGACATTGCAGACAGCATAGCCAAGGCCATTTTTGCCCCAACCCCGTTAATTTTAATTAACTGGCGAAAAACATCACGCTCTTTTCGATCGATGAAGCCATATAGCAATTGGGCATCTTCGCGAACATGGAAATGTGTCCAAATGCTAGCTTGTTCATTAAGCTGTAACTGACAGAATGAAGGCAATGGCAGTTCGATATCATAACCCACCCCAGAGGTCGTCATGATACAAGCCGTCGGTGCCATCAAGTACTGCACCTGTCCGGTAATCAATCCAATCATTATTTACGACCTCTTATGTGGCATATTATAAAATCAGCTGCTACTTCATGATTAACAACTACGTTCTACAACACAGTCTTATTGGTAAAAGTTCACCATACCTTCAAGACTGGTTGGGCGAATTTTATGTGCTTGACCTGCAGAGCCGAACGCTTCAAAACGATTGGTACAGATATCTGACATCGCTACCATAGACGCTTTGAAATATTTGCGTGGATCAAATTCACTTGGATTTTTTTGCAAGGAATTCGCGGATAGCACCGGTTGATGCCAGACGTAAATCCGTATCGATGTTTACTTTGCGTACGCCATGTTTGATCGCTTCAACGATTTGCTCAACTGGCACGCCATAAGTTTCTCCGATATCACCGCCATTTTCATTAATAACTTTTAGCCATTCTTGTGGCACTGATGAAGAACCATGCATGACCAAATGCGTGTTAGGAATACGGGCATGAATCTCTTTTACGCGCTCAATAGACAAAATGTCGCCTGTCGGTGGACGTGTGAACTTATAGGCACCATGCTAGTACCGATAGCAATCGCTAACGCATCGACATTGGTATCTTTTACAAACTGCTCAGCTTCATCAGCACTGGTCAAAAGCTGCTCATGATCCAATACGCCTTCAGCGCCAGAACCATCTTCTTCACCAGCCATACCAGTTTCAAGACTACCTAGGCAACCGATTTCGCCTTCTACAGAGACACCGCAAGCATGAGCCATCTTAACAACTTCGCGCGTGACGCTAGCATTGTAATCGTAGTCCATTGGCGTTTTGCCATCTTCACCAAGTGAGCCGTCCATCATCACTGATGAGAAACCTAATTGAATTGAGCGTTGGCAGATAGCTGGTGACATGCCATGATCCTGATGCATCACTACTGGAATATGCGGCCATTCTTCGATCGCAGCGATAATCAAATGACGTAAAAATGCTGACCCTGCATAGTTACGTGCGCCTGCACTGGCTTGGACAATAACAGGTGAATCACAAGCATCCGCAGCCATCATGATTGCACGCATTTGCTCTAAGTTATTGACGTTAAAGGCAGGAACACCATAGCTGTGTTCAGCGGCATGATCTAGAAGTTGACGTAAGGATATTAGGGCCATAAGACGCTCTCTGATTAGATTTTGAATAGTATTTTAAAAAAACAGCTTGATAGCAATCATTTCACTGTATATTCGACCATACTGACCGTATATAGGTTAGTAAAAGTCTGAATGGTATTAGATATGATTACCACGCGGTGATTATAGCAAAAATTGTTCTGTCTTCGTAGCGGTTGACCGACTATTTGTCAGTCTATACCGTCTCTTGATATCAGTTTGACTTTTATAAACTGTTACTTTGTAAACTGTCACAATGGCATACAACGCAAAAAGCTTGGCAATCACCAAGGCTTTTCTAGTATTTTGAGGCTTATAAAGCAATGACCATTTTTAGATATTATTTACCAATGATTATCTATCAATCGATAGCGTCCTAGCAAATCAGTCATTATAGTGCTTAGTTAATAGTACTTAGTTATCGCGTAGCTTAGTACTGTTGCTCTGCATCAACTGCAACATCATTTGCACCATCAGCGACAGCGTTAGCGCCATCAGCAACAGCTTCAGCAGTATTTTCAACCGCTGTGTTAGTGCTTTCAGCAATAGCATCGCCAGTGTTTTCTAGAGCGTCTGTCGCAGCTGCACCAGCAGTGTCAGCGCCTTCGGCAACTTCAGCACCAGCGTCTTGAGCAGCAGCTTCAGCTTCAGCAGCAGCAGCTTCTGTTTCAGCGGCAGCAGCATCAACATTCGCAGCAGCATCATCGCCAGCAGATTCAACAGCAGCTTCAGTGTTTTCTTCTGTTTGTTGGCTACATGCAGTGATTGCAAAGGTACCAGCAAGTACGCTAGCAAGTAATAAATGACGTTTTAACATAATAAACCTCTCGTAAATAATGCATGTCAAAATACATGGTCGCGCTATTTTATAGAGTGCGAATCAGACATGCAATAATAATTTTCAGTATATAAATAAATAATGACTGCTTAATAATAATCGATGGCTATTGCGCTTACTTATGTCAATAAAAACAAG
>NZ_BAWH01000026.1 GCF_000586435.1 Psychrobacter sp. JCM 18901 | reverse complement strand
AGTATACTAATGCAGTAGAGACTTCTCATAAAAATAGTCACAGTAATATTGCTAACCCCCAAGTTTTGGATATCAAGGGCAGTATTACTGGCTATGATACAAAGGAATATATATTCCATGCACAAGCTAATCAAGTATTAAGAGTAGTAAGACAAAACACATCAGACGATGTGGTATTAAAGTTACTGTATCTTGGAAATAACAATAAAACTAGTGAACTCTCTGGTGATTTCCAAGTCCTGCCTTATACAGGGGATTATAAGCTTATCGTAAGCCAAACACGCAATGATGCCCGTAAGCATGCAAACACCGCAAAAAAACTTTAATTTGAAAGGCTTTATCACTGACCAGCAGCAACCATCTAACCAGCAAAATTATGTCGTCAACTACAAGTGTGATAGCAACGAAAATCTAAGCGTAACCTACCACTTTAATAACCAAAAAACTAGTGCGACAGTGACTTACGATAATATTTCACAACAGCTAAACTTTGATGATCAATATAGTAAAAAAAATAATCCAGTATTCTCCAATAATAACTACTTACTGAGCGTAGGAACTATTAATGATGGCGTGTTTGGAGACTCAATGGTCTACTCTTTGTTAGATTTAAAAAAATCTAAAGGTGGCTACGCGTTATTGCAAAACTGTCAAAAATTATAAACGCCTTCAGAAAAATAAAAAAGGGAAAATAGCCATAATCAGATAATGGGAGTTTCCCAAACTTTGTGTAACTGCTTATAATCCACTAACTGGAGAATAAGCAATGACTACTCAATCTGACCTTAAAAAACTGGCCGAGCAAATGGCAGTTACACAGAATCTGGGATGGGCTCGATAAAAGAGAGCTAGACCGCCCCAGGATTGACCTATACTTTAACTTCCGTACTATAGCTTTGCTTTTTCTTAGTCATGGCAAACTCCTCATCGAGTCGTTAGTTTACTAAGTTTATTTATACGGTTTCCTCAGCATAGCTCAGTGATTACTCAATATGGCATTAAAAAACCGAACGTCTGCTTTAAGGCGCGTTCGAATTACATTGATGACCATGTATGTCAGCAACCATTCAATCTAAATGACCGTTATACCGTTTCTTCAGCATAATTTACTTGTCGAATGACCCTTTTAAAAAAATGCAAAGGCATCTTCAGCTCCTTTTAATGCTTGTTGGCGTTGTGTTAGTGTCAATTCTAAGCCATCTAATTGCTCTTTAAATTTACGCCAATGCACCATTCTGCCATCTTTATGTGCAGATAGGTGTTTTGCACCATGAGTACTTGTAAGTTCAATTTTTTTGAGCTTCTTTATATAAAATTGCGGCGCCTAAATTTGAACCTTCAGAGCAATAAAGCCAACCAATAGATTCAAACTCACTTGGACTAGGTATAGCCTCATCGACTAACATAGTCTTAACGTGAAGGTCTTGCATGTCCATGGCTACTTGTTCTAAGCGTGATAGACTATTAAGTCCCTTAATCTTAAGGTTTAAGCTGGGATTCTCATAGATAGGTTGCAAAACTTCGTGAAAAGCATTTTGTGCTTGTAAAAATTTACTGTAATTTTCTATAGAGGCAAATGGTTCCATAGATAAAACGAGCATGTCAACACTATCATGTGTTTGGCGGGAGTGCTTTTTTTAATGCTTCACTAAGAGGTAAGTTCATCACTGTTTCCTATATTTATTAATTTAAGGGGCGCTCTCCCATTTCATCCTATTTAGTTAGCTTTTTTTAGATTGAGCGCACGCCAAAATATTTTTGGGTTTTTATTGATAGTTTTTTTATGTATTTTATCCAAGACATATGGGCTAAAATTCGTAGGTTAACCCTACTTTGTAATTTCTTCCTGGTGCCGTAAATCTTTCAATGCCAACTCCTTGGTCATCTACCATAGAGTTGACGTTTAATTCTGCTAACGAACGCAAGTTATCCCACGGAACATATTTAGCATCAAATAAATTAAACACCCCTGCTGATAGTTTTAAATTAGAACCTAATTTTTTTACTCCCATAAACATCATATACATAAGCCGATTTAGACTTATCAATGTGCTTATAAGGAGCAATGACATTTTCATAAGGCATGTTATAACCATTTGATTCTAAGGTAGCTACTTTTGCGTCTTCAGCATGTTTTCTGCCTAAATACCTTAGATTCGCAGACAGTTGCCAATCTTTTTAGGTGATTCATATCCTAGCCCTAACGTTGCATTTAAAGGCTGAGTCGCAAGCAGGTTGGTTCCTTTGTCAGTTTTATCTTTGGCATAATTTAAATTAGCAAATACCTGAATCTCTCCTTCTGTATCAGCAAGCTGTCCAACATCCCATACGCCTCCTAAACGCAATCCATAAGTCTCTGCATCCCCAATATTTTGGGCGCTGAGTATATTTATAGAAAGGGGTGAACAAACCGGTTGGCCGGTCGAATAATCTTCATAGCATCGTTGTTGTTCCTCTTGAGAATTCAACAAGCTGATAAAGTCACTATATTTGGTATAAAACCCTGTGGCTGTAAAGCTTAAATCTTCAAACTGTCCAGACAAACTGAGTTCATGATTGAGAGATTTCTCAGGCTTAAGATGAACATTGGGTGTCAAGCTGTTTCCCATCATCTCAAATGCTGAATACATTTGGCTGGTAGCAGGCGCCCTAAATCCAGTAGACAGCTGATACTGGGTCTGCAAATTGGGACTGATTTTGTAGTTTATGGAGAACATTCCGCCTATATTGTCCATTTTCTTATTGTGGTCAAACTCGCCATTCTCATAATCAATACGTACCGGATAATATTTGCTCGCCTTCTCGATGGCTTTTTTATTGATTTCATCCATATAAGGTTTGTAGTTGTAATTGTCATATCGAAGCCCAATCGTCGTATCGAGCTTTTCCGTTAAATTTATTTTGTCTTGAATGGCCACATTGAAGATATCTTGCTTCACTGAGGGCCCAATAAAATCGTACCAAGAACTGGGGTTGCCTGAAGAAGGAATATAAGTTTCTTCTAAAGTCAATCTATGGTCCGTCTTTGCATATTTTGTATTAACTGACAAAGTATGAGAGCCTAGCTTCTCAGTTTCTAACGGTAAGCTTGTTGCCTCTATACTTAGTTGTATGGTTTTGTCCTCTTGAGGCCGATGCTTCACTCCATCTACCCTATAAGAGTCAGATCCCCATACTTGGCTATAAGTTTCTGTATTAGCCACTCCTGTAATTTTTTTGCTGAGTTAAAGTGGTATTGACCTCATCTATGAACTCACTAGTAATAGGTAGGTATCTATGACTGATGCCATAACTTTCTAATTCTGCAGTATCCTTACCAATTCTTGAAGCAAAAGTCTTTCTGGTAAAGTTATTGGATACTCTATCCGTTTTTTGTTTAGTGGCATGAAAACCTAATCGGTTTTCTTCGTTCAAATGGAGATATAACTTTGCTAACGTTGCCTCTGTTGTATAACTTAATGGGTCAGGTAATATTGCTGCTGTATTAGATCTGTATCCTGTAGAGGGATATTTATAGTCTGGATCATTGATAAAATCATAGGCAGGATCTAGTTTGTTTTTATCGAAATCTAACATTCGGTGATTTTTTTGTTTCATGTCCTTCACGATGCACATAATTAATTATTGCCTCAACCTTATCGTTTTTCCCTGCTAAACCAAAAGCGTTACTAAATTCTTCATTGCTATTGCTATAACCTGTTTTGATATAACCACCAAGTTGACGATCAGGTCTTATTAAATCTTCTGGGTCTTTGGTCTTGAAACTAACAGACCCTCCCATTGCACCACTACCAGAATTAAAAGAGTCCGCCCCGACTTCAAACTCCACCTCTGACAGAAGCTCTACATCGGGTGAAAATCGACCCTCAAACATATATCCATAAGCTGAAAATATTTCACTGACTTGCTTATCTGGCAAGCTAACGCCATCTAAGTTTAAAGCTACCCTATTGCCATCTACCCCTCTGATGGCGTAGCCATTGCTACCATATCTTCCTGCATCTGCCACACTTATATCAGGGTTATAACGGACTAAATCTTTATCACTGTCAATTAGGTTGTCTGATATCGTCTTGGCCGTTTTAAGGTCGTCCCCTACATTTATAGGGGGCTGCTTATTAGCATAAACAGTTATCGTGTCCATATGTAACATCGGTAAGTTTTCTTCTTGGTGCTGAGTATCCGCAATGGCTGATTGATACATCAAAGTTCCAACAAGAATACTTAATAGGGTTTTAGACTTACCTTTAAGACTAGGTATATATATCGACTTCTTATAAGTTGAATCCTCGTGCATTCCAAATTTCCTATAGTAAAAATAAGCACAATTTTCTTCACATCAGCCTCGTCGTCAAAGGAAATAATATTAATTGTTAATAACATTGCTGATAGTTTCTTCATATAATAAAACAATATAGTTACATTGTAAACGATAATCATTAACAAATAGGAAAATATATTATCTTAGAGTATTTTACTTTTTACAAAGGCTTAGCAAGGAGTCAGGAAAACGTCTTGTAATAGTAGGAAAAATTAAGCGTCCGGCAGTCGAGACATCCACACAGTAACAGTGATGCATATTGCGCATGTAACCCAAGCAAGCCACTGCAAACTATCAGAAAATCGGTAAAACAACATACCGCATGACATAGCCATCATTGACCAAGCCAAATATTTTGCCTTACGAGGAATAGCTCGATGCTGCTGCCAGTTCTTTACCATTTCACCGAACACTTTATGTTTGAGAAGCCACTGATTGAATTTATCAGACCCTTTAGCCCAGCATGCTGCCGTTAGTAAAATGAAAGGGGTGGTAGGTAATACTGGAAGAATAATACCGACTAAGCCTATGAAGAAGAAAAAAACCGCCTAGCGCCATAAATAATATTCGTATTATGCGGTTATGATGAATTTGGTTGAGCATTACTTTTTTTTGTAAATTCGATGAATTTGTTGAAGGTTGCACATTGTTCATAAGAAAGTAGCTCGATAGTTAAAGAGTAGCAGCCAGTTATTTAGCGAACTGCGAATATTTTTATTAGAGAATAAACTGTATTTGCAGGTAGTTTTTTACAGATTATTGTAAATGATAATCATTCAATTATCAAAATTATGATGTGTTACTACCCCAATCATTCCAATGAATGAGTGTTTTACGATTTATATTGAATATTTTTGATAAAAGTAGGGCAGTATTTTTTTATGTGAACTAATAGATACTTATATTACAGACCTATACTATCAATCCTGTAGAACTTGACTTAGGGGGTTTTATTTACGCAGTCTGATAATGAAAGTCAAACCACATTTTTCTTGGCGTTCTATAGCTTAAACGCTATTGAATCCTACTGCTAGCATAGCCACTATCTTGCCTCGGGGCATAATACTGCTTCGCTTCCTCCTTCCTGATTTAAGAAGTCTCATTCATCCTGAGCTGCCTAGCTACTTTGCCGTTGTCGTTGTCATCTGCTAGTTTTTGACGGTTTCAGTCATAAAAGCGGCACTATGAGTCCTGGTTATCTTAGTCATGATAAACGCTCTATTAAGTCTTTAATTTACCAAAACGGGTTCTACAGTTTTTTTCAGCATAGCTTATAGATGCCATATTGTAGTTATGAAGCTATTTCTGAACCGAGGATTTTAATTGTTATTTAGAGGCTATTTACTTTTAGACCGTGAGATATCACTCTCTCGATAACTATTTGCCACTAGAAGAAAAGAGAATCAGTATTTGAATAAAATCCCCTTGTTAATCATCCTAAATTAGTTGACTACTACACTCGCTACAAAAGCAATGTAAGATTCAAGCTTGTAAAGACCATAGTCATTGTCTTAAAATGGCATTGTTAACGATAATATCTGTTTTGTTAAGAATTCTTTCTGAAATTCTTTGAAATGATGTTCTAAGTTAGTGCGCCCCCTTACTTATAAATGTTACCTATGCATCATCAGCATGCTGGTAATACGATGACCCTATCATGTCTACTAAGCGCTACAAGCTTGTTTTACGATATTCATCACCGGTAACGATGTGGTTCGGCATGTTGGTCGCATGTTTTGCTTGGATCATGCACATCACGCTGTTGCTCACACCTCTATGGGATGATAATGCCCACTTAGGTCATGGTATCTGTGCAGAGCTTGCACCGATTGTATCGGCAGCCAAACAGTATGAGCAAATACAGACTGATATTGCGCAAACGAATCACAACATACCCATTGATAGTGCCGCTCGTCATTTCCTTCATCATAATGCATCCTTATCTTTAGCATCGCCTGCGACCGTTAAGCCAGTCATAACGTTGATGCTGCACCTTCACAGGAAGCCTTATATAGCAAAGATAAGATTGAAAGCTCTGAATCTAACCCTGATGCCGTAAAATACAGTGGCTGCGACCTTTGCACTGCCATGTCTGCGGCACTATTGCCAGTCGCTTTTACACATACTGACTCGGCTTTGATTGAGCTATCTACTGTCTCAGTCACGTTTTTGTATCGCTCACATACCTACTCTCCTAGTAATTTTTTTACGACCCCTCGCACGCGCTCCACCATCAGACACACCCATATAATTATCCATATTTATAGTCAAATATTTTTAGAGCATTAATGACAATGCTCTCAATCAACGCGCTCATTTGACGCTCTGATTGAGGCACTTGTACCTATTTGCCTAAAATACTGTACTCAAAATACTATCTATTTATATCGGAAAATATTCGGTAAGTGCCTACTCTAAGCCATAAATAGCTTGGCCTATCTTGCCTCTTGGTAAAAACTGAATAACCGATT
This sequence comes from Psychrobacter sp. JCM 18901, assembly GCF_000586435.1. Taxonomy (GTDB): domain Bacteria; phylum Pseudomonadota; class Gammaproteobacteria; order Pseudomonadales; family Moraxellaceae; genus Psychrobacter. Next base: position 31,661 of record NZ_BAWH01000026.1, on the reverse strand, counting down.
TCATAAAATATTTTTGCGAATTTCTGGGAAAATAAGATGTTATCTTCATCAATGAACGCTGTACCTATTTTAAAACTAAGTGTTTTAGCTTTGTCTTTATTGCATATCAGTAGCGCTTATGCGGATTCCACAACCGTAAAAGCGCACATGCCTACTACGGATGATGAGCCACATATCCGATTGCCAGAAATCGTCGTTTATGCGACAGCAGCGGATAAGCCATATAGTACCGATGCACTTGGAACAACAGCCAGCCTTAATCAAAAATTTATTAGCAGCAAACAAGTGGCAAGCAGTGATACGGCCACTATACTGACAAAAATACCCGGTCTGAATGTACAAAGTGCCGGTGGCATCTCAAACTTGCCCGTGATGAGAGGCTTGGCGGACAACCGTCTGCGTATCTTAGTGGATGGCGTTGACTCAATCGCCTCTTGTCCGAACAGTATGAACTCACCCTTGTCTTATATTGCGCCAAGCGCTATAGACAAGACCACCGTTTATGCAGGTGTGACGCCTGTGAGTGTCGGTGGTAATAGTATTGGCGGTACTATCGTTGTCGAAACAGCAGAGCCTATCTTTTCAACGGATAGCGACATACTAACTTCAGGTGAAATTGGCACATTTTATCGTAGTAATGGTGACGCCTATGGGGCTAACTTGTCGACACAGCGGCAAACGATCAGCTTAGCCTCACCTATAAAGGCAGCTTCGCACAGGCAGATAACTATAAAGCTGGTGGTGATTTTAAATCTTATACCCAAACAGGTAACCCTAATAAAACATTAGCGAAAGACGAAGTTGGTTCAACCGCTTATGAAAGCAAAAATCAGTCATTAGACATTGCTTATAAGAGTGGCAATCATCTGCTACAAGGAACTTATCTGTGGCAAAACGTCCCAAAAGAGCTATATCCAAATCAGCGGATGGACATGCTCGACAATCAGCTTGACCGCATTAATTTGCGTTACAAAAGCGAGTTAAATTGGGGGCAGTTAGAAGCACAGGCCTATCATGAAAAAGTCGATCACTATATGAACTTTGGAGACGACAAACAGTTCTTATATGGCGCCGCCACAGGCATGCCTATGAATACTAATAGCAAGACTATTGGAGCCAATATTAAAGGTATTATCGATTTAACCAACCAAGGCACGATCAATATAGGTGCTGAATATCAAGACTATACCCTTGATGACACATGGGCGGCATCTGGCGACGGTATGATGTCGCCAAATGACTTTCAAAATATCAACAATGGTCAACGTCAGCGTATCGGTATCTATGGCGAGTGGGAAAAAGCCATCTCTTCTGAATGGACGACCCAGCTTGGTGCGCGCTATGAAAACGTACGTACCAGTGCTGATGAAGTACATGGCTATCAAATCGGTGGTCAAAACAATATGACCAATCAGCTGCGAGATAGCGCTAACTTTAATGTCAGTGACCGTAGCAGCACTGACCACAACATCGACGTTACCGCGATTGGCCGCTACAACATTGATGCACAAAAAAACCTTAGAATTGGGGCTTTCTCATAAAGAACGCACACCCAGTCTCTATGAGCGTTATACGTGGTCGACATGGCCCATGGCGGCTGTCATGAATAACACTGTTGGTGATGGCAATGGCTATTTTGGTGATCCTAATCTGCGTTCTGAAAAATCCAATACACTGTCTGCCACCCTAAATTGGCGCGGTGCTGGAAATAGCTGGGGTGTCAAAGCCACGCCTTACTATTCAAAAATAGATGACTATGTCGATGCCGTACAGTCGGATCGTATGACGAACACAGCGGCTGACACTCACACCGCCGACCAATACAACGTACTGCGTTATACCAACCAAGATGCTGAGATATACGGCATCGACCTGACAGCCGATCGAGAATTGACATCCAATGCTTGGGGAAACTGGGGGATATCCGGATCACTTAACTACACCAAAGGAAAAAATAAAGACAGCGGATCAGACTTATATAACATCATGCCATTCAATGGCAGTGTTGCCCTAAATCGGGAAAACAACGGTTGGAAAAACCAAATTGAAGTGGTTGGTGTTTCAGCTAAAAAGGATGTATCCACCCCTCGCAACGAAATTAAAACAGCAGGCTATGGCTTATTAAATCTCAATACAGGCTATCAGTTCAAACAGGTAGCGATTGAGGCTGGTATCGACAATGTCTTTGACAAAAACCATGCCCTACCTTTAGGCGGTGCCTACATGGGGCAAGGTAGAACTATGTCTATGAATAAGGAGATAGATGGCAGCTCTAACTGGGGCACGGCTATACCTGGCGCGGGTCGCTCATTCTATGTAGGTGTTAACTATAAGTTTTAGGTGTCATTAAGATAGATTGTTAACTGACTTTATTTCTCTTATACCATTTCCAAAAATTAGAATAATAAGGATAACTTTTTTGACTATGACCGCTAACAGGCTTAGCAAGTCTAATAAAGTTAATCGTATTTTTGGATTTGGTATTATGTTATAGGAAGCACTTTCATGACTATGGCACTATTAATTGCAGCATTCTTAATGGGATTTTTTGGTTCGCCGCATTGCTTAGGTATGTGTGGTGGTATCGTGACTGCATTCGGACTATCGATGAAAGAAGCTAGTCCAGCAAAAAAACGCGGCCTCATTGCAACTGAACCGCCCCGACTTTATCGGAGAGTGATTTACTTGAGTCAGGCAGCGATGCCTGACAGGGTTAAATTATCATAATACCGCTTTTCAAACTCAAAGGGTGACACATATCCAATCGTGTTCTATTAAACCAATCCACCCATTCAAGTTGCTAGTTCAACATCGTTCACACCAGTCCAGTTCTGTTTTAAATAATGAATCACCTCAGACTTATAAAGCCCGTTGACCGTTTCAGCTAATGCATTATCGTATAAATCGCCTGTCGTACCGACAGAAGCTATAACACCGCATGTAGCCATTTTATCAGTATAGCGAATGGATAAATACTGAACCCCTCGATCACTGTGATGAATCACATCTTTGGGATAGTTTCTATCTGCTATTGCTTGATTTAACGCCGCCATCACCATATCTGTGTTCATACGATTAGATACTTTCCAGCCCACAATAGCGCGAGCAAACACATCAATAATAAAAGCGGTATACACCCAGCCGCTTATCGTCTTGATATAAGTAAAGTCTGCCACCCAGAGCTGGTTAGGGCGATGAGCGCTAAAGTTACGATTAACCAAGTCATCAGCACGCTTTTGATCATCACGGCTGTGAGTTGTTATTTTACCCTTACCCCGCCAGACACCTTGTAAGCCATGCTGTTTCATTAAACGCTCTACAGTGCAACGAGCAACCTGTAGCCCGTCCGCTTTCATCTGCTGCCAGACCTTACGAGCGCCGTAACGGCATTTACTGTCCTGCCAGATACGTTTGATTTCGCTAATATAATAGTCATCATGCTGACTGCGCAATGAACACTTATGTGGGTTGACGCTTAAGTCTTGAGCACGATAATAAGTTGATGGGGCAATCGGTAGTACTCTACAGATCAGCTCGACCCCATAGTGTTGTTTGTTATCATCAATGAACTGAATCATCACTTCAGTTTGCGGTCGAGCTCCGCCTGGGCGAAAAAAAGCAGCAGCCTTACGTATAATCTCATTAGCTTGCTTGAGCTCTTTATTCTCGCGTTCAAGCTCTTTAATACGTTCAGCTTGATCTTGAGCTTGAATATTGGCTGGTATAGTTTTATCGATGTGCTTTTTATGCCACGATCGTAGAGTTTCGGGCGTGCAGCCAATCTTAGGCGCAATGGCTTGAATAGCTGACCAGGGGGAGGGATAGTCGCTTAATGCTTCAATCAGCATGCGAACAGCGCGCTCTTTAATCTCAGGAGTGTAGGCTTGTCTTTTCATTGTCGTATTCTCTCAGAATGTTGAGTCTCCGACAATCCCGGGGCGGTTCAGATAGCCAACTGGTTTAATATTATTCCGGTATATATGGGGTTAAAAAACGCACTAAGGCAGTGATTATTAAGAGTATTAGAAGAAGGTGTTGATATTTTATAAATCGTTCTGGGATAAATAAACACAGCACAGATACTATAAAAATTCCTATAATTTCAATCAAATTAGATAGACTTTGAGAGCCAAATCCTAGCCCAGTTAATACGACCCACAAAAATGATGGTAAGAATACTAGGCTAAATTTTTTCAATGGTTTATTCATAAGTTAGACTTATCTTCTATGTAGGCGCAGTTTCCATTGCACCGGTAATGGCACAACCATCATATGCTTTGCCTGCGTAACTTAATGTTGCGGTCAGTTCATTTTGGTAGCCATTGTCATCGATACAAATATTTTTTTCGTATATTTAAAATAATAGGCTGTCCATTGACTGTACTCTCGTATTCGACGCCTTCAGTAGTGGCGGAACCCACTACTACAATTGTTGTAGGCTCTAAGAATTCTGCTTCTATACTTAATTTATTTCCTTCAACTACTGTCCGCCAACTTTTTTCTTTATTACCAGAAGCGGTAAACGCCAATAACGCTACAGGTACTTCTATTGTCGGCTCCTTATTATGATCCGTACTATCGGCTTGTTGATTACTACAAGCTACTAGGGTTAAGCTGACCGTTAAGCACATTGCCGTCAAAAGCAAAGAACGCATAATTTTTTTTCCTTTAAATATAATAAGAGAACACTACTATTTAGCAGTGTTCTCTTTGTTTACATAATGAAATTCAGGTTTTTACTACTATAGTTAGGTTTGCGATAGAATTAGAAACTAGTGTCTTAATTAACACCAACGATTATGAGCAGCCTTGTTCAGTAACCTATCAAGGTACTCTCTATATTAGTAATATTAATATAACATATCTATAAAGGTTGACAGTGTGCGTTGAGATAAAATCGTTTTTTTTACTGTTTGAGTGTTTAAAATATGAAAAACTTAACGGCTGCTATTTTAATTGCGCTTCCTGTTCTAATGGTAAGCCCTACAGTCATGGCCGCATCTTCAGATGCAGTGGCCAAAACTGTTGATGTTCAATTTAAAAAAAGGCGCAAATTCAGCTAACTATTATGGGAAATTAAAGGGTGTTAAGTACGATTCCTATACATTTTATGCCAAAAAGAACCAAAAGCTTTCTGTTAAAACAACGGGAGGGAATGTAGATTCTTATTTATTTAATAAGAATTTATCAGATTCTGTCAATGTAGGAGAATATTCCTCTGAACTAGATAACCAAGGTTATTACACGCTTCCATATTCAGGTAAATATGAATTGCGTATTCTTCAGCCACGTTCTCAAGCTTCTAAAGGAAAAACACCTCCATATTGGCTAGAAGTATCTATCCTATAGGTATGTAAGCTTAATAATGGAGAGCATCCTATATTCTGTGTAACAGCTATGTGGCTTTCATCAATAATTACACAAAATGTAGGATGCTCTCATCAGTTAGTAAAATAACCTCCTATAGTGGCACTTAAAACTTCAGCAATAGTTCTATCCAAGGCTTCTTAAGCTTGGAAAACTAACGTTTTGTACACCATGAAGTACATTGTGACTATTCCAATGTTTTAAAACGTTGATACCATTAGCTCACAGCTAAATATTCAAGTCCTCACTAGGGAACCGAACCAGTGAAGGAACCTGATTGGTTCGGTGTAGGTATATTTTAAAATGAATCCTTCTAGCATTACCGTTTCTACTAGCACGATTAATGACTCCTCTTTCAGAGAAGACTAACATGAGTAATATGCAACGATTGAAATCAGCACTGTTAAATAAAAGTAACGGTAAATGGTATCAGCGCGATAAGCTATACACAGGCATTATCTTCTTTGATAAACCTGACCATCAACTTGAAGCTTATGAGGTCAAAAATGGAGAGATTATCAGGCCTTATGTATCACCCTGTCAGAGAGGACTATCTTCGCCTATCCAAATAGATTCTACAGAGTTCTGTAATGAGATTGATGATATATATGGTTCTCGTGGAATACCACAACTCTATAAGAATAAGCTGTATCAAGGTATGTCTTATACCTTTGTAGAAGGTAGGTGCAACCTAGAGTTATATACTCACGAAGACGGCATATTCGAAAATCGAATTGACTGGAATACTCTTTCGTATGAACCAAAAGAATTTTTATTAAATTATTGCGATAATGGAGTGATGCACTCTTACGATGTACATTCAACTGAAATAAATTTCAATTATTATAGTTCTGTTTGCGGAGAAAACAATGATGAAAAGGTTGGCATAAGATACACTGAACTGTTGAACAGAATTAGCTATTTTGAAGTCGCAGGCAATACCTTAATCACAAAATCTTATATGGAAAGTCCTATATCTGTGCCTGACGTGTATAGAATATTGAGTAATTATAAGAGATTTATATTTGGCAAGTCTATACGATTAGATATAGATAAAAGCTTCATACAAGACTTATTCAATATATGGGTCAAAAATAACAGCTTTGAACATATTGAAAGCATGTCTCTTAATGGACTAGATGGCTTAGAGGATTTCGATTACTTTTTTTTAATAAACAAGTATTTGGAAAATTAAAAGAGGTTCGTTTAGATAAGATAACTTCAGCGAAGCAAATAAATCGACTCAAATACCACATGCCCGATACCAATATCGTAATACTGAATTATTAATTGTTTGAAGCACTAAAATTAAGTCATCTGTATTTTAAGGTAGTAATAAATTGATTTACCTAATTCTAGACGTACATTATAAAGAAGGCCAAGAAACCGACGCTGTTACAGCAACTGTTGCAGGTATCCGCTTCGAAGGCATTAAGCAATCACGTATTCTAAATGAATATACTGTAGAAGTTAATGACGTTGCGCCTTATGAGTCAGGTCAGTTCTATAAACGAGAAATGCCTTGCTTACTGGCTTTGACTAACCAGATTGACGAACCTTTTGATGTAATTATCATAGACGGCTATGTATTTCTGGATAGTGTTGGCAAAGCAGGATTAGGCAAATATCTGTATGATCACCTAGCTAATACAAAGCCCATCATCGGTATCGCTAAAAATCATTTTTATGACATTACAGAAGACTATGCCGTTTGGCGAGGGATAAGTAAGCGCCCTCTATATGTCACCAGTATTGGTATAAATATTACAACGGCGAAAAAGATGGTCAGTGAAATGGAAGGTGAACATCGAATACCTAAAATGGTCGCTGATGTAGATAAACTAGGCCGTGTCATAAGTTAGAACAGCTATACCTATTGAAAGAGTTTGGACTACAGCCAAACCCTAACTAGGGAACCGCTCTTCTTCCCATAACAGGTCTTATGACAAATAACTTTAATATCAACGATTGATCGAGCAAAAACCCACCGCAACTACCTATTTAACTAGGCAGCTTTGGTGGTTTTTTTAGGTTTTGGTAAAGGTGTTTTTGCATCACCAGTATGCTTGTCATCAGAGTCAGTGTGGTATGGCTCATCACTAACAACATCGTTATCAATCGTACTTATCGTTTTGGTGGCCTTATCGTATTGGATATCATCGGTATAAGGAACACTGTTTAGTTCGTCATCGACTAAACCATCGTCCAAATCCATTACCTTTTCAGGAGAGTTATACGGCTGCGTATGCTCATCAGTCGGCTGCTTTTCATAGTTGATGTCGGTGTTGGTCTGTGAATGTTGAGCATCAGCATGTTTAGATTCAGGCAAGATTCTGACATCAGACAAACGCCTTACCACGTAATTGCTTGGTATAGATTTGCCATTTTTTTGTGCAGAGGTATCATCAAATATCATGTGACCCTGACTATCGATACGCGCATATTTCATTGGCTTATCACGTGGCCAGAAAAAGTCAGACGGATGACTAATAATATGGCCAAACACCAGTTTTGTGAGGCGACTCCATTCAAAAAAAGCGAACTTCTTTAGAACGTAGGGCGACAAACAGTGCCAGTGAAAAGCTAACAATTAAGTTGACCAAACCAATAAGGCCACGCCAAGTATAGAAATTAGGATGAGGCTCCAGCTGATGTCATCAGCAGATATATTGAATAGTCCATGTGCCAAGTTTGCTGAAGCAAAGGCAATGTGACGAATATCAATTGGTAAGCCGAAGATATAGCCAATAGTTGCGGTACTACCTAAGAACACCCCGAATAAGAAGTTACCCATGATAGCGCCCAAGTTGGCCTCTATAAAGCCGCCTAAACGCTGAAGCCATGAGCTAGGCAGTATATATTTCAACAATCTGTGACGTTGTATACGCGCGCCTACGTTGTTATAAACTGCCAAGTTATCGTAATAACCGGCAATCAAACCAGATAAGAACAGGTAAACCCCAGCAATAGCAGCATGGGGCAGTGCTAATGAGTGGAACGGGTCGAGATCATGTAGCAAGTGTCCTGCTTTCTCAGTGTCAATCATTGGCGCACCAGTATATTGCAACCAAGCAAAAGATATAATCAAAGCGACGGGTACGGCTAACATGACGTTACATGATAGCGATAAACTGGGTACGCAAGATATCGACGACCAATTCTGATAGCTTAGTCAACTGATGCGATTTTTTTACCAGAGCCTTCAGAAATGGTAGAGGCAATCGCAGCTGCGGTCATGGCTGGCTGCTTGGTCGCGACTGTGCCGCGAATAACATGAATGAATACGAAACCCAACCCATAAATCATACTGTTGATGAACGCGCGACCCATGGGTGCGAGCGCTAAGTGGTACGCCAGTATTTTTATAGTTGCCATAAATGCAATGATAAAGCCACCAATAGAGGCTTTTTTTAAGCATCTTTTGATAGCCAGCTTTATCGGTACTAATATAATGCTCACCGACGCGGCTGGCATTTTCTGTGACTTTGCGAGAGAGCAGTTTGGTATTGTTATCAATCAAATAGCCAATACTATAGCGCTGATTGGCCGTAGTGATGAGCGCCTGTATCAGTTCGATAACAGCACGATCTCGCTTTTGATTATCGTCTGTGACCAGCTCAGTTAAAATCCGCATACGCTGCAAGCTTTGATCTAAACGCAGCATCATATTGGTCAAACGAATAGAAATACCGGTCTTATAAATCCGCTTGCGTACGGTAGCGACGATATCTTCGCACTGTTCAAGCATAACCAATAGAGGTGCGGGATCGACTGCTTGCTCAGGCGTAATATCTGTCAAGGTATCAAGTTCATGTGCTTGACGATATTGATTAACGAAGAGTACGGCTTCTTGATTTTGTGCAACAAAAGATGCGGAATAATTCAGTATCTGTGGATACGACTCCATCAAATCAGGATGCAAGCCGATACCGCTGATGCGATAAGACAAAATGATAATGGCGTTTAGAATACTGTTTTTTTGCAGTAGCGACTAGGTTTAAGTGTTTCTCTTCTACGCGCACCAGCTCAACCAGTTTGTCCCATTTTTCCTTTTCAATATTGGCAAGCCAGCGTTCATCAGAGCGTTTATTAAATAAGTAGCCCACCAATTCTACGACAGAGTCGTCTTGTGGTAATAATGGTAAAAACCGATGGCCAATCAACCGGCGTAAACTGTTAAAAAACCCTTGGTCGGACATAATACCAGTATCGGTATACAGCGCAATTTGTCGATATTGGATAATCAGTTTTAGCACAAAACTAGACAGCCCATCTCCATATTCTGGATGCTGATGTATGATATCAATAAGGGATTGAATTTTTTCGTTGGCCAATGCAGGTTCTTTATCACTGACTCGTAGCTCATCAATCAAGCGTTTGAGTACCGCAGGATCTGGCACGTCGCTCAAGGCAGTAATCTGTTGTAAAATGCGTTTTAATTCTGACACGTCGCACCCTTTATCATGGTTGTTTCAATCGTTTTTATTATTTAAGTCGGTATAAGTGGTTGAGTAATGTTTACCAATCGTTCAATTGTAGTCGAGCGACATCTTGTCTTGCGTTATTTTAATCGGAACTGCCAATTGATATTGAATTATTTTGTTAGCAGTTATTTTGACAAAAAAAAGGACAGTAACACGACTGTCCTTTTAATCAAGGTATTTTAGGTTAGTTTTAAAGCTAGCTTAGCTTGCAGGAACGTCGAAATAAGCAAGATCAAAGTTCATCATTGGGTCACTACCAGCTTTGACCATTTGTGCATGAGCATCGATACGCGGTAAGACACGACCAACGAAGTAATCCGCAAGCTTGGCTTTATTGGTATAAAACTCGCCTTCTTTGCCATTAGCGGCTTCTACCATCAACGCAAACATGTACGAGTAGGCGAGGTAGCCAAACGCATGCATGTAGTCAACCGCACAGCCATTGATTTCGTTTTTGCGTTCGCCAATGTTGTTAAGCACAGTGGTGGTTAGCTCTTCGATGGTATCTGCTGCATTCAACGTAGCTTGCTTGATAGCATGATCTGCTTGCATATTGTTAACGAAGTCACGAATCTCACCCAAGAAATGAGTGACGTACTTACCGTTGTTACGCGCAACCTTACGACCTAGTAAGTCAAGCGCTTGAATACCGTTGGTGCCTTCATAAATCTGCGCAATACGGGTATCACGAACGATCTGCTCCATACCCCATTCGCGGATATAGCCATGACCACCAAAGACTTGCTGACAATCAACAGTGGCTTCCAGCGCCTTATCAGTCAAAAATGCTTTAGCAACTGGTGTCAGTAGGGCAACACGAGCCGCAGCTGCTTTGGCTGACTCAGGATCGGTACTAAACTTCTCTTCATCAAGATTTTTGGCAACATACATCGCAAAACAGCGCGACGCTTCAGTGTTTACTTTGGCGTTCAATAGCATACGACGGACGTCAGCATGATGGATAATAGCATCAGCGGGTTTTTCTGGCTTTGTAGCTGTGTATCGCTACGGCCTTGACCACGGTCATTGGCATATAATGCTGCATTTTGATAGGCAAGCTCAGAGCCACCAAGCCTTGCAAGCCCATAGTGACACGCTCATAGTTCATCATGATAAACATTGATGATAGACCAGTGTTTTCCGCGCCAACCATCCAGCCTTTAGCATTATCAAAGTTCATGACACAAGTTGCAGAGGCTTTGATGCCCATTTTGTGTTCGATAGAGCCTACCGCTAATGTGTTGCGCTCGCCTAAGCTACCATCTGCATTGACCAAGAATTTTGGTACGACAAATAGCGAGATACCTTTTGAGCCTTCTGGTGCATTTGGTGTTTTTGCCAATACCAAATGAATGATGTTGTCAGTAAGGTCATGCTCACCACCAGTGATAAAGATTTTGGTACCAGAGATATCATAGCTACCATCATCATTAGGCACAGCTTTGGTTTTGATAATACCCAAATCAGTACCAGCATGCGGCTCCGTCAAGCACATGGTGCCAGCCCATTCGCCATTGTACATTTTTTCTAGATAAGTTTGCTTTTGCTCTTCAGAGCCAGCCGCATTTAAGCAAAGTGTCGCACCGACTGTTAGGTTTGGATACAGGGCAAATGACTGGTTGGCAGTAAAAACCATCTCTTCGGTGAGCATGGTAACCATTTTAGGGAAGCCCTGACCGCCGTATTCAGCATTACCGCTTAAGCCAACCCAGCCTGACTCAGCATATTGCTTATAGGCTTCTTTGAATCCTGTCGGAGTCGTGACGACGCCATCACCTTCGAAAGTTGCGCCTTCTTCATCACCGCTACGGTTAATAGGAAGTAGAATGTTTTTTGACAGTTTTCCCATTTCTTCTAAAATCATATCGACAGTTTCCATGTCGACATGAGCCAAGTTTTCGTTGTTTTGCCAAAACTCTGGCGCCTTGAATACGTCATTTAAGATAAAGCGCATGTCATTAAGAGGGGCATTATAAACAGCCATAAACATTCCTTTGGTTCAAATAATTAAAATTGAAGTTGTTAAGATTATCAACTGTTCTCTTGGTATAACCTTAGCGATTAATAATCAAAGTTTAACAAATAAGCTTGTGAGCGAGTGTATTTCTTCGTGAATTGTGCGTACACCAAAAGTTAGCAGCGGCTATTGAAGTGCTTATAGACACCTCACTGACAACTATAATGTGAGAAGGTAGATAGGTCGGTGCTTATAGATAGTTGCTACTGTTAAAACTATGTTGATAGTTGTCATAAGTATCTGCAAAACAAAGCGGCAACACACCGAAGTATATTGCCGCTCAAGATTATACGATAGCGAAGTTTAGCGCTTTAATTAAAAGGCAAACTGATCAACGTCCATGCTCATGTATGGCTCTACACCAGTGCTGATACGCTGTACGTGCGTAGTCGTACGTGGCAATAGCTTAGCAAAGTAGAACTGAGCCGTTTTAACTTTAGCATCATAGAATGCTTTTTCGCCAGTACCGTTTGCGATAGCAGTCTGAGCAACCAGTGCCATACGTGCCCATAAGTAGGCTAGGGTGACATAACCACTGAAATACATATAGTCTACTGCAGCGCCGCCGACAGCGTCTGGCGTTTCAGTTGCTTGCATGCCGATGCGTGCAGTTAAATCGCCCCATTCTTTAAGATGCTTGGCAAGTGGGCGAATGAACTGACCCATCTCGTCATTTTCTTTGTTTTCTTCACAGAATTCTTGGATAACGTTTACAAAGTTCGCAAGTAGCTTACCTTGTGAACCTAGGACTTTACGGCCTAACAAGTCAAGTGCTTGAATCTCTGTGGTACCTTCGTATAAGCAAGAAATGCGCGTATCACGTACGTTCTGCTCCATACCCCATTCACTAACGAAACCATGACCACCATAAACCTGAATACCATGGTTGGCAGCTTCCAGACCTGTTTCAGTCAAGAACGCTTTAGCAATTGGTGTCAGTAGTGACAACATTTGGTCAGCAAACTTCAACTCTTTGCCTTCGCCTTTTGCGACGGTATCTGCAAAGTGTGAGAGATAATAAACTAGCGCACGACCACCTTCAGCAAAGGCTTTTTCAGTCAATAGCATGTTACGAACCGCTGGATGTACGATGATAGGGTCAGCCGCTTTCTCTGGTGCTTTCGTACCTGATAGTGAACGCATCGCTAAGCGGTCTTTTGCATAAGTCAATGAACCTTGGAACGCATACTCTGCTGCAGTCAAACCTTGCACAGCAGTACCGATACGTGCCACGTTCATAAAGGTGAACATACACTGTAGCCACGGTTTTCAGGTCCAATCAAGTAACCCGTTGCGCCATCGAAGTTCATGACACAAGTTGCAGAAGCTTTGATACCCATTTTGTGTTCGATAGAGCCACAAACGACATTGTTGCTTTCGCCAACGCTACCATCCGCGTTTACCGTCATTTTAGGAACGATAAATAGTGAGATACCTTTGGTGCCAGCAGGTGCGCCTGGTAGACGAGCCAATACAATGTGGATAATGTTACCGGTTAGGTCATGCTCACCTGCAGAGATGAAAATCTTTTGACCCGTGATGCTATAGCTACCATCTTCTTTAGGCTCAGCTTTGGTACGGATAATACCTAAGTCAGAACCCGCATGCGCTTCAGTAAGACACATGGTGCCTGACCATTCACCAGTAACCATTTTTTTCTAAATAGGTTTGTTTTTGCTCGTCAGTACCATGATGCTCGATGGTTTGAATAGCACCATGTGATAGGCCAGGGTACATAGAGAATGACCAGTTAGCCGTACCAACATTTCATTGATGACAGTAGACAATGAGAACGGCATGTTTTGACCACCGAAATCTTCTTCAGCAGATAAAGCAGGGAAGCCAAGCTCACAATACGCGTCATAAGCTTCTTTAAAGCCTTTTGGCGTGGTGACCTTACCATTGTCAAACTTACAGCCTTCAGCATCACCGCTTTGGTTCAATGGTGACAGTTCGTTTTCAGCAAAGCTTGCAGCCATTTCAAACAGGCTGTCCATTAGCTCGCGGTCAGCTTCTTGGAACGCAGGCAAAGTTTTGTAGTGGCTTTCACTATCGAGTAGTTCATGCATAACGAATTGGATATCACGTAAGGGCGCTTTGTATTGCATAACTTCCTGTCCTTTTTGGAATGTAACCGATCATAGCCAATAATGAGCATATGGTCGCACTATCCTCTAGTGCGTTATTCTTACCTAGCCAATCTGAAAATCTAAATAAATGATAAACAGTAAAGCAAGTCAACCATGCTATCGATTACATAAAATAGTGTTGAAAAGAGTGGTGATTGTCAGAGTCAATGAGAGATTAAATGTGCTCTAACAAATTCACTATAAAAGATAGGCTTTCATAAGTGATTATACAAGTTTGGTGACAGGACTGATAAGTCATGAACCTATCTTGCATCGGTTATGCAATCGACGTTAGGCGCTAGGAAACAGCAGCATTAAGCATATGAAAAATTTAATGTTACTAAGACAGATAGTCCTTTATATGATTAGTATTAACATGAAAAAAACGACAGCCAAAAAAATAGCGTTCGCCATAAAGACAAACGCATCGGTATAAATTACAGCACTATTTGGTAGAACCGAGCATGTAAGTTATTTCACAGGTATAAACATGAAACATGCTCGTATGCTAGGAGTCTGAACATAGTAGTTTATGATTAATAGCGAATAGCTTAGCGTTTACTTAGAAGCATTTTGTTTAATCAGCATCGCAGTGGCGACATCAGCAGCCACGGGTTTGCTAAACCAATAGCCCTGACCAATTTTGCAACCCATATCTAACAACACATCGCGCTGCTGCTCAGTTTCGATACCTTCAGCAACGACCTGCATGTCTAAAGCGACTGCTAAGTCTAAAATGGCTTTTACAATTGCGTGTTGGGTACGATCAGTTTCAATATTGGAGATAAAGCTCTTATCGATTTTGATAAAATCAAATGGGTACTCTTGCAAGTAGCTCAATGATGCATAACCAGTACCGAAATCATCGAGCGCTAGACGTACGCCAAGCTCTCTAAGCGAGTTAAGCTGTTTTTTTACATTATCATGACGCTGAATCAAAGACGACTCGGTCACTTCGATATGCAATTGATGGGCAGCAACGCCATTCTCTGTAAGTAGTGTGCTCACCATATCGAAGAAGTCAGGGTGGCTAAATTCCGCGGCATCAGCGTTGATACAGACGTGTTGATGAAACCCTTGCTGTTGCCAAACGGAGAGTTGTTTGACAATTTTAATGGCCAGTTGCGAAAACAAATCAAAGGAGAGCTTGTGCGCGATAATGGCATTGATAAAATGAACGGGCTTGAGCAGTCCGCGAGTAGGGTGTTGCCAACGTACCAATGCTTCAAAGCCTGTGATAGCACCAGTCTCTAATGAGAACTTTGGCTGATAATAAGGAACGAATTGACCTTCAATGGTAGCAGTCCTAAGCTCAGATTCTAACTCTAAACTGCCAGCGGTAGCGCTTTCAATGGCCTCATCGTACCAACGTATATCATCGCCTCCATGCTGCTTGACATAGTCCAATGCTTTTTCTGCTTTGGTCAATAAACCCGTTACTTCGTTATCGTCTTTTGGAAAACAGCTCACACCCACAGAAATATGGTAATAGATATTTGCATCTGTCGCATGGCTCTTGTCAGTAGAGAAGGGACGCTCACACATTTGCATGAGTGTGTCTAGCTGATGACGTACCATATTGGCATCTTTAACTTCAAATAATAGCGCAAAATCATCACCCCCAAAGTGAGAAAAGGAGCGTAAATTATGCAGTTTGAGCTTTTCGACTCCTTCTGCAAAGTTTTTTATTAAATCATTGGCACCATCAGGCCTAATAGGCTGGCAAGATTGCGATAACGGTCAATGTTTAAGCGTACAAGGACAACCTCTTGGTAACTATCCAATAGCATGTCACTTGTCTGACTCAAAAATACCTTGCGGTTAGGGAGACCTGTGAGCTGATCATAGTTGAGTAAATGGGCGACCTGTTTTTGATCTTTAATAACTGCAGACATGTCACGCAGCATACCAATATGATAAGCCATTTGATCTATATAAATTCTGCGATAAGTAATATGACAGTCAATATTCTGTCCATAACGGTTGGCCATCGAAAAATCAAGTTCATAAAAACCATGTTCGTTTAAGTTTTTCTTGATATCTTTTAGAATTACTTGCTCTGCTTCTGATAAAAATTCAGCAGCATATATACCAAGTGGACGACCGATTAAAAACTCTTCTTTGTAGCCAATCAAAAGCTCATAGCTAGGATTGACAGATAAATAACGTAGATTTTCGTCTAGTATAAATATGGCATCTTCAAGCTGTTCACATAGCATACTCATCAACTGCTGCTTGATTGCTACTGGAATAGTGTCAAAATTGCTCATAATAGTGGCTCACAAAAGATAAGGGCTTATAAAAATAAGAACTGCATTATCAATTTATTAACATTGAGTTGGCGTCGCATTTTACTATGTACGACACAGAACAGACGTTATTTTTGACTATAAGCATAAAAGGTAAAAACTACGATAGTCATACTAGTACTTATCAGTTTTTACTAGGTGCTTAAGGCGTGTAAAGTAGCTAACGCTACTACTGGTGCAGTTTCGGTACGCAAGACCCTTGTGCCGATTTGCCAAGGCTTAAAGCCAACACTTTCTGCCTGCTGACATTCATCTTGACTCAGACCACCTTCAGGCCCGATCAACAGTTTGATATAAGGGGTCTGTTGTTTGAGAGTATCGGGTAAAGCGTTAGGCATAGCAGGCTGTCCTGCTGCTGGTACGCTCATCTGCATACACAGATCTGCAGCGTCTGCTAATACTTGGTAGTAAGGATCATGACTAAGCACAGAAACGATAGAACTGACAGCCATTTGCGCCTTCGTAATGTCAGTAGTCTTAGCATCAGAATTGGTATTGCTTAGCCATTCGTTGATAGATTGTGGCGCAAGAATAAGAGGTGGGCGATTAAGACCACATTGTTCACAAGCGGCGATCGCTACTTGTTGCCAGTGCGCCAGTTTCTTTTCAACTTGAGCAGGTTTCAATGTGACTTCGCATGGTGGCTGCTGAGCAACTGAATAGCAGTTACCCCAAGCTCAGTTGCTTTTTGAATAGCATAGTCCATACGCTCACCGCGGCTCATTACCAAACCAATCTGAGTGATAGTAGGCGGCGTACGATCGTCGTCTATATGTGTAAGCAAAGTAGCAGTGGCATTTTTTTTACTGATTGCCTGTAGCTCTACTGTATATTCGCCGCCAAATCCATCGAACAAGATCCCTTGATCACCAATACTTGCTCGTAGTACACGGCACCAGTGATGGACAACGCTATCTGGCAATTCGACATTGCTACCTAGCGGTAACTCACCCAATTTAGGCAGTGGTGAGGTATCAGTATTGTCGTTGTTAACGGCATAAAAAAACGTCGCACGTGGTCTTATTCCTATTATTTGATTGAGTATAGTTATTATTAGATCTATAGAATATCACTTGAGACAATTAATGACATTTGTTTTATGAGAATTTTTCTTAATAAAGATAATTATTTTTAGAGCAGTATTATTACACAGTGAAGAAATTTTTAAAAATCAAATAAGATAAAGTGTATGAATAAAACTGTAAAGGGTTATTGGTCAAAATTTTGACAATAAAAAAAACTGGCGCTCCTAAAAGCGCCAGTCATTAATAATGTATTTAGGAGTGATTAAGGGATATTCTAGAATGCTTACAAATTTAAGCAGTCAATCCCAAAGCTTCTACTAAGCGTTTGTTTGGCTCAACTTTGTTCATGCTATAAAAATGCATGGCAGGTACGCCCTCGGCAATCAAGCGTTCACACAAGCGATAAACCACATCAAAGCCAAACTCACGAATAGCCTTACGGTCATCACCAAAATCTGTCAGCTGTTTACGTACATAGCGCGGAATATCAGCGCCACAGCTATCAGCAAAACGCAAGAGATTGCTTGAATTGGTAATTGGCATGATACCAGCGACCAAAGGCTGAGCTACCGTGTCAATACCGCGTTTCTCTAACTTATCACGCAAGTACAGATAGCTGTCAGCGTTGTAGAAAAACTGGGTAATCGACGCATTGGCACCAGCTTGGTATTTATTTACCAAGTTATCAATGTCAAACTCAAAGCTCCGCGCTTGTGGGTGCATTTCAGGATAGGAAGCCACTTCGATATGGAAGTGATCACCTGAATGCTCACGAATGTACTTTACCAAATCTACCGCAAATGGTAGCTCACCCATGCCCACCTGACCTGATGGCAAGTCGCCGCGTAGCGCTACTAAGCGTCTAATACCTAAAGTCTTATAATACTCGAGCAATTCAGCGATTTCACTTTTGTCGTCGCCAATACAAGACATGTGCGGCGCGATTTCAGTGGTACCACGAGTACTTAGTGCCTGTACGATATCTAAGGTGCGGCTACGAGTTGAACCGCCCGCACCATAAGTCACCGAAAAATAAGCTGGTGACAACTTATTAAGCTCATCATAAGTGCTGAGAAGCTTTTCGTGACCTTGCTCGGTCTTCGCAGGAAAGAACTCAAAGGAGAAAGCAGGCTTACTCACAGTCAGGCTCCTTTTAGTATTTATAAGCGTCAGGCTTGAATGGACCTTCAACTGGCACACCCAAATACTCAGCTTGCTTTTGGGTCAGCTTGGTTAGCGTACCATTAAAGCCTGCAACCATCGCAGCGGCCACTTCTTCGTCTAACTTTTTAGGCAATACTTTTACGTATAGGTTGTCAGTACGTTGGTCAGCTGGCAAGTCAGCGAATTTTTCTTCGAACAGATACATTTGAGCCAATACTTGGTTGGCAAATGAGCCGTCCATCACGCGTGATGGGTGACCAGTTGCGTTACCTAGGTTTACTAGGCGACCTTCAGCAAGCAAGATTAGATAATCGTTTTCATCGTCTGAGCGGAAGATTTGATGAACTTGTGGCTTGATCTCAACCCAGCGCCAGTTATCACGCATAAACTGAGTGTCGATTTCGGTATCAAAGTGACCGATGTTACATACCACAGCACCAGGCTTAAGAGCTGCTAGCATATGTCTATCACAAACATGGTAGTTACCAGTGGTCGTGACGATCATGTCAGTGTCTTCAAGCAAACGCTTATTGATGTTGTCTGCGCCGCCAGTGTTGTCACCGTCAATGTATGGTGATAAGACTTCAAAGCCGTCCATACATGCCTGCATAGCACAAATAGGGTCAACTTCTGAAACACGTACGATCATGCCTTCTTGGCGTAAGCTTTGTGTAGAGCCTTTACCTACATCGCCATAACCGATAACCAAAGCGCGGCGACCAGCAAGGAACATATCGGTAGCGCGTTTGATAGCATCGTTTAAGCTATGACGCAGCCGTATTTGTTGTCGTTTTTAGACTTGGTAACTGCATCGTTGACGTTGATGGCTGGTACTTTAAGTGTACCTTTACCAAGCATCTCAACCAAGCGATGAACGCCAGTGGTGGTCTCTTCTGAAATACCGTGGATGTTATCAAGAAGCTCTGCATAATCGCTGTGAATCAAAGCAGTCAAATCACCGCCATCATCCAAGATTAAGTTAGCATCCCAAAGTTGGCCTGATGCTTCGCCGCCAACATGGACTTGCTGACGTAGGCACCATTCATACTCTTCTTCTGTTTCGCCTTTCCAAGCATAAACAGAGATACCAGCAGCAGCAATTGCAGCAGCAGCATGGTCTTGAGTTGAGAAGATATTACATGATGTCCAGCGTACTTCAGCACCAAGCGCGACTAGTGTCTCGATAAGTACGGCAGTCTGAATGGTCATGTGGATACAGCCAGCGATTTTTGCGCCTTTAAGCGGCTGGTCGGCTTCGTAGCGACGACGCAAGCCCATTAGGGCAGGCATTTCGGCTTCAGCAAGGGTGATTTCACGGCGGCCGTAATCAGCAAGGCTGATGTCAGCGACTTTATAGTCAGTGAAAGAGGGATCGATCGTATGGGCAGATGGTGTAGTAGACACTGCGTCCATAATATGCTCCTATCAGTGGTTAACGAATGATAAAAAGAATAAAAACGCAGGTGCCGTTGTTTGCGCTGTGAGCGACCAAAAATATGGACTCTCGACAGTTAACCGAGCCTAACATAATGATTGATTAGCATGGTTTTGGAGCCCAGATGCAATAATCAATCATTATGGCGCAACACCTCTCGGAGGGTGTCATTGTAATAGATGAGTGGTTAATTGTCACCTATTGACTGAGATAAATAGCTGACGGCGTAGGTAAACGAAACTTTAAGCAGTAATCTATAACCACAAAAAAGGCCACCTTTAGATGACCTTTTTGTATTTAGATATTTTTTTGATATTACTCAGCTAACATTAGTACCACTTGTAGGTTAAAGAGGTGAAATAACTCGTACCTTCTGTGGCATACTCATTACCGAATTGGCTTGCAAGGGTATAACCCTCATCAGTAATATTATCTACACGCAGGTTAGCACGTAGATTAGGTGTGATATAGGCGCTTCCACTCAAGTTGAGCAGTGTATAGCTATCAAGTTCATTGTTCTCAGTTGTCAGTCTATCATCACTATATTTCGCCTCTAAGCGCATATCAAACATAGGCTGCTGATATCCGATATAAACTAAACCACTGTTTTTAGGGCGGTAGGGAAGCTGTTGATCAAAGTTGGCATTAGTTCTGGTTTTGTTCTTCGCGTCTAAGTAGTCATACCCTAGACCAAATATAAAGGTGCTCATATTCCAGTCTGAGGTCAAACTCAAACCTTTGATTTTTGCTTCGCTAATGTTTGTACCACTTGCAATAAGGTCTTCTGCGTCTGTGTGATAGCCTGTCAATCTTGAAGTTTGCACACCGTTAGCGTATTCAACGAATACTTCAGTATTCTCAGTTCTTTCAGGCTTTAGGTTTGGATTGTTATCACCTGGGTAATATAAATCGTTAAAAGTTGGTGCGCGAAAGCCCGTGGCATAATTTGCACCGATGCGCATACCAGCTAACGGACGTATGGCTGCCCCTAAGTTGTACGTGCTTTCATTACCATATTGTGAGTTGTCATCTACACGATAGTTGGCTTGCAAGTCATAATAAGTATCCGCTAATTGATAACCTACAAAAGCACTCTTAACATCTCTATCGTCAGGGTCATAGGCAGTTTGTACCGCAGGATCAGGGAAGTTTGAAAAGTCTAAAACGTCTGAAGCATCTAATTTTTGTGATAACCATTCTGCACCCACAATGACGGTGCCAGGTTGCGCGTTAATACTAGTCTCTAAGCGTGCTTGCTCTTGAGTGGTATCAAACTGGCTACCATTGTCGTAACTGATAGAGTTGTTATCATGAGAGGTTGATTTATCAATACTTTGACCGTAGCTAAGTTTAGTCAGAGTTAATGGGGTTTTGTATTGTAGATAGGCATTAGCGCTACCGTTTTTTTGATCAGAGTAAGCGTAAGGAATGACTTTTCCGGCTGAATCAAACTCAGTCTTAGAGTCTGAATATAAGCCACTAATCCCTGCACTTAGTGCATTTGTGAGCTTGTGCTGCAGTGCCAAACTGACATTAGTGGATTCAAAGCCATCATCATCAGCGTTATAATCAAAAGAATTACGATTAGCAATTGCGTTAAAACCATCAGTTTCGTTTCGACTTACACCTAAGCTCATTGATGAAGTATCGTTTTTGAGTTGGCCTGTCACACCGACTTGATAGTGATTATTACTACCGTAACCAATGGTAGTAGAGACATTAGATTGGTCTACGCTATTGCCCTTAGTAAAAATTTGAATAACACCGCCCATCGCATCTGAGCCATAAAGACTTGATCCTGAAGCGCCATATAAAATCTCAATACGATCAATTTGATCCGCTGATAATAGATTTAGCGATGGGCTACCTAAAGATACTGAGCTGTAGCGAACCCCATCGATAAGCACCAACACCTGCTTGCTATCGTAACCACGCATATAAAAATTACTGGTTGTTCCCATGCCGCCGCTTTGCGTAATATTAATGCCAGGCTGATTTTTCAATACATCAGTAACTGTTTGACCCTGATAACGTTGTAGCTCTTCACTATTAATGACCCGAGTTTGAGCAATGACGTTACTCGTTTTAGTAGGCGTACGTGTGGCTGTCACGACAATTTCATCAAGCTCAACTTGTGGTAGGTTACTATCGTTGATGGAAGCGTTTTCAGAAATGGCTGCCATTGCAGTATTTACTGCAAGTAAGCCAAGCGCGCTCAAAATACTTAAACGAAGATAGGTACGTGAAGATGCACGTGATACAGACATAGTCGATTCCAAAGTAATCAAGTTAAAAATGCAGAAATGAGAGGTAACTATTATGACGTAAAAGGGGTCAAAAGTTACAAAAAAACAGTATATAAGCAAAACTGTGCTCATTATCTACAAATTAACTTGCTTTATAAACTACTTTAACCTAATTTTTATTCAGGGTAGGCTGAATGTTATTCAGGTTAGCTTGCTAAATAGTCTATTAAAAATTAATTTACCTAAATATTTTATGAGCATCTTCTTAGTTTTATAAGAGAAAGCTGTCTTAATAAATACTTATTATTAGAAATGCACATAGAGTAAAAAATCAAATACCAATACAGTTAGCTACAAAATTGCGTAATCAAAAGTACTGCTGTCATAAATAATTGTTACTATAGTATGGACATCACCTGTCATTTATCATGCCATTTTTAAACTAAGAGGTTTGTTTTGTCTATCAAGCATAATCTGACTCCCAGTCCTTTGCCTAATTTATTCTCTGCTATTACTAAAATGCCAATTATAGTCGCAATGCTATTATTGACTATGCTGTTGAGCATTGCCTTGCCAAATAATGCTTATGCTGTCGAGGCTGGTGCGCTTGGAGTGGGTAATGACAGTAGTGGAGAGACAGTAAGTACGCCATTGCCTGATTCGTTTGGCCGAGATACGCCGCGTCATACGGTACAAGGGTTTATCAGTGCGCTGGGTGAAAATGATTATTTGCTGGCAAGTAATTATCTCAACTTATCAAAGTCCGATAACCCAACGACCGTTGTGCGACAGTTTAAACAGGCACTAGATGCAGGTGGGCGTTTTCAGCCGGATCTACAGATTAGTAACTCACCTGAGGGTAATCTAACTGACCAGCTGCCACCTAGCCAAGAAAATGTCGGTGTGATTAATATCGGAGAGCGAAGTGTTCCGTTACTACTCGAAAGGGTGGTCTCAAAACAGAATGAGCAATATTGGCAGTTCTCTAGCGATACGTTGACCTCAGTACCAGAAGTGATAGAAAATACTGAGCCGACCTTAGTATCGCGCTACACGGTTGATTCTTTAGATGGTAAAAAGCTTTTCGGCTATCAGCTAGCTGATTTGGTTGCCGCGCTCACCATGATTGTGACTAGCTTTGTACTTACTTATGTCGCGGTATGGTTGCTATACCACTTATTAAGGATTGTTTATCCGTATTTGCGTGGTACGCCATTGCCGTTACCTAACAAAGTAATATTGCCACTCTCTGTGGTCATTATGGCATTGATACTATCAGAAGTGATGGTTTATGCAGGCGTATCGGTGACACTACGTGAGCCAGTCAATCGCTTTACGGATATAGCCTCTTGGTTGGCGCTGACTTGGCTACTATTACGAGTGATCGATGCGATATTTACTCGAGCGGTAAATCTAAGCTACAAGAAAAACTATACTGAGCGTGTCTCAATTTTGGGACTGCTGCGCAAGGTTGTCAAAGCGCTATTACTGATATTTGCAGTGATTGTTATTTTTGGCAATTTGGGTTTTGATTTGACCACTGGTATTGCGGCACTGGGTGTGGGTGGTTTGGCGTTAGCTCTTGGTGCGCAAAAGACGATCGAAAACCTAGTTGGTAGTGTTGTAGTGGTGGCAGATTCACCTGTGCGTATCGGTGACTATTGTAAGTTTGGTACTTACGAAGGCACAGTTATTGATATTGGTATTCGCTCATCACGCGTACGGACCTTGTCGCGGACGATTGTTACGGTACCAAATGGTGATTTTTCATCGATGCAGATCGAAAACTTTACCTCTCGCGATATGTTTCGTTTTTTTCCATTACTTATATATTAAGCGTACCGCTGATCTTGACGTAATATTCAAAATGGTTAATGACTTGGATGAATTTATAAAAGAGCATGATTTGACCAATCAAGAATGGAATCAGGTCAATATTTTGGAGCTGCGCCAAGATTGCTATGTTATTCAGTTGCAAGCTTATGTGAATGCTATTGGTATCATTGAGTTCTATGACAAACAAAACGCTTTGTTTGTCGATATATTAAAGAAAGTCGCGAAATATAAAGTAGAACATGCATTGCCGACTCAGCAGTTGATTGTTAATCAAACGGAGCTTGAACATCATGTGGGAAGTAGCACTGATGACTCAGCAGAAGGAGATGAATCAGACAACAGTAGTAACTCTGCTAATAATGAAGTGTCTGATAACAAGGAAGTAAACACAAGCGTATACAGGAAAGATTACAACGACGATGGCGTTGATATTCGTAAAGATAGTGACAAGGCTAAAAATGATGTTGCAAGTCACCACAAATTCTCTATGGCGACCGTCAGCAGAAGTGGTGCGCTTAAGGCACTAAAGCATAAAAGTCATATGCTAAGAAAAAGTAAGTTTAAGCACACTAAAAACAAGTCTGGCTTCTCTATATGGAACCAGCCTTAAAAGAGACTCTTTGCTCACGAATGGTAATGAATAACACTAGCTCAGTTTTTGCTCTATTAGTTATAAAGGTACTGCGGTTTTATCACGTAATGAGCCGTAGTACGACCAAAGCAATAGGCTGGCAGCACTGCGATGAGGTGACCAGTGCTGAGTTAGATCTTTAAGCTGCTTGGGTGTTGGGCGCTCTGCTAAGCCTAACAACTCCATGGCTGCAACTTTAATGGCCAAATCATCGACAGCGAGTATGTCTGTACGTTTTAGCGAAAATAGTAAATACATCTCAGCTGTCCAACGTCCAATCCCTGTCACAGCTGTCAAGGTTGTTATGACCTCTTCATTTGGCAAAGTTTCTAAGGCTGCAAAGTCTATATCATGATCCACTAATGAACGCACATAACGAGTTTTTTGCTTAGACAATCCTTGTGTCTTCAAAGTATCATCTGTCGCCTCGCGTATAGCTTGCGGAGTGATTAATTCTGCATCAACCAACCGTTTCCAAATGCTGGCAGCGGCGGCAACTGATAACTGCTGACCGACCATCGCTCTCATCAACTGCTCAAACCCACCTGCATTATGCCTAAGGTTAGGTGTACCGACCTGCTTATGGACAGGAGCAAACCTTGGTTCAATGGCAATCAGCGCAGCAATCTGCTGTTCTAGTTCGTTAATGTTTTCAATAGTCTGTATATTCATAGTGATTTCGCTTTGCTAATTAGAAGGTGCTCAAGTCTATATATTAATAAAAGGTGAGAAGCTCACATTAAATGGAATGTACATGAAAGAGAGTATTCATTAAAGGAAACATCGTTATAGTCTACGTCTAAACCATGGATGATTGATAAAAAAAGGACTGCAAATAAGCAGTCCTTTTTATATAGTACCGTATCACTAACAATAGACCTATTCGCCATCTGCTTTAGGTTTTTTAAGTAGTACTAGTACAGCACCGTTACCACCATCTTTTGGTGGCGCAGAACAAAATGCCAGTACTTCTGGCAATTGACGTAACCAGCCATTGATACAAGTTTTTAGAATCGCTTCGCTACCTTTACCATGGACGATTTTTACCATGGTTTCGTTTTTCTGCTTGGCTTGGCTCAATAGTTGAGTCATCGCTTCGCGAGCTTCTTCTATTGTACAGCATGGATATCTACCGCATCATACCAACGCAGCTTGCCTTTTTTTGAGCTGATCAAAGATTTTATTTTGCAGTGTAGGCTGCTTATAAGACAAATAAGCTTCAGCAGCAACAGGGTTCAGTAGTGCTTGCATATCTGACAAGCCTGCGCCTAAATCACTGGCTTCACTACCTTGAGCCGCCGCACGTTTTGATAGTGTCGCTGCATCAGGCTTACCTGCTTTAGTTGCGCTGGCAGGTGAGCGGACATTTTTGTCTTCTAGCTGATTGACACCATGCATGGCTTGCATAAACAGAACTTTATCGTCATCGATGTGTTCACTATCTAGCTGCTTGACTGTCTTTTTTTACTTGCTTTTGAGTCGGTAGCGACACTGGCTCAGTCGGCTTTTGATTCTCACCTTCAGGTGAATTGGTATCACGGCCCTTGCTCAGCTGGCCTTTAAGTTCTTTGAGCTGGTCTTGCATTTCTTTTGAAAACAGAGAGTTTGACATAAAAGTTAACGTATCGTTGATTGATGAATGGTTGATTGAACTATGTATATAGCGCAGACATTGTTCAAGCTATTAGTATATATTTAAGCATAAATTATTGAGTTACTTTACCCGTCTGCTGCGACGCCCGCAAGTAAGGATTGTAACGCTTGTCCAGGATGATCAGTTTTCATAAATTGCTCACCGATTAAAAAGTGCTGAATATCATTACTTAGCATAAGGCGAATATCATCACTGCTATGAATACCACTCTCGGTCACGATAAGTGGTTTTTGTTCAGCGCTATCAGTAGCGAGTGCGTCGTTTAAAATATTCTTAAGATCAAGCGTGGTTTGCAGGTCCACATCGAAGGTATTTAAATCACGGTTATTGATACCGTAGATATTGTGCTCTGAGCGTGGCAACTGTAGCGCACGCTCAAGCTCAGATTGGGTATGCACTTCTATTAATACGTCCATACCAAGCTCAATACTAAGTGCATGTAGCTCTTGTACTTGCGCATCATCTAGGCAAGCCACAATGAGGAGGATGCAGTCAGCGCCCATTAGGTAAGATTGATAGATTTGATAGACATCAATCATAAAGTCTTTACGTAATATCGGTAAGCTTGAGGTATTAGCTGCTTGAATAAGATAGATGTCATCGCCCTGAAAGTAATCACGGTCGGTCAATACAGACAGACAACTAGCGCCTGCTTGCTCATACTGCTGCGCAAATAGAGCAGGGGTAAAGTTATGATTGATAATGCCTTTAGACGGTGAGGCTTTTTTAATCTCAGCAATGATACCGATACCATTTTCTTTAGTGCCAGCAGCACGTAATGCCGCGGCAAAACCTCGACGCGGTTTATCATCAGCTGCGACCTGTGCTTTCAAGTCCTCTAGAGACAATGCTTCGCGAGCGGCTTTTACTTCTTCTACTTTGGTGGCGACAATGCGCTGTAGCACTGATGGTATGTCTGAATGGGTTTTGGTCATACTGGTATCCGAATATCGTTAAATGTAAATATAGTCAGAGAGCTATTAATAACTACTAAATGACTACGGCGTTGCCCTTCTTAGATGTACGACTTGTACAATCTGTGGTTGGCTGCCTTGTATCCGTTTTAGGTTTCTTTGACTATAGACAGTATATGAGTGTTTATAAGTTAACCTTGAGCGACTAGCTGTTGGGTATAGTTGGCTAAAGACTCAAGTTTGAGTAAAGCATCACCATTTTGAATGATTTTTTTGTGCTCGGCTAACACCGTTAGGGTAGTTGCTGGCAAGTCCTGCAGTGTATATCGCGGCACCTGCATTTAGCGCAATCATATCACGTGCTTTAAGTACGGCACGGTCATGAGTGTCGGCTCCAGATAGTGCAGCACGAATCAACTCAAGGCTTTGTGCTGGAGAGTCGACATCGAGGCCAATAAGAGTTTGTGACTCGATACCCGCATCTTCTGGCATCATGTCATAGACTGATATCTCGCCATCTTTTAGCTCAGCGACTGTGGTCGAAGTCGCAAGACTGATTTCATCAAGACCATCTTTTGCGCCTACTACCATGACATGACGTGCGCCTAAGTTTTTCATCACCTTAGCAATCGGCTCACATAACTGCGCGGTAAACACACCGATGACTAAGTTTGGCGTGCCAGCAGGGTTGGTCAATGGGCCCAAAATATTAAAGATGGTACGTGCTTTTAATTCACGGCGTACAGGGTTGGCATAACGCATGGCGCTGTGATGATTGGGTGCAAATAAAAACCCGATACCTTGGTTTTCGATACAGTCTTTCGCCTGCTTTGGCGTGAGCGCAAGACTGATACCTGCTTGCTCAAGTAAGTCTGAACTACCAGATTTGGTCGAGACGCCGCGATTGCCGTGCTTAGCAACTTGTGCACCAGCTGCCGCAACAACCAATGCCGATGCAGTTGAGACATTGAACAAGTTAGCACCATCGCCGCCAGTACCAACGATATCTACCAAGTAATCGCAGTTCTTTGGTTCAATGTTGGCGGCTAGTGCACGCATGGCGCTGGCTGATGCAGTAATCTCGTCAATGGATTCGCCTTTCATGCGTAGGCCTGTCAAGATAGCGCCCATCATAGCGTCGCTGCATCTACCTTGCATGATGATGAGCATCACTTGATACATCTCGTCAAAGGTTAAATCGATGTGTTGAAATATTCTACCCAAAGCTGTGGTTAGCAATTGATGCGTTTGCTCGTCAGACAATTTTGTAATACTCTCTGGCGTGTGCGTTTCTTCTATTTTTGTCGTACTCATTGTGGTCTCGCTTACTATTATTTTTTATATGAATCTGCGTGGAATTTGGCATGGGCTCATGAAAGCAGCATTTTTTACCAAAGTGCTTTTAGGCAAATCTAGCCAACTTGTGGTAGCTCATCGGATGTCAGGGTAGCCAAGCCGTGAGTCTGTAAAAAGTTATTAAGCAATTGGTAACCTGCTTCGCTCAATATCGACTCAGGATGAAACTGAACACCTTCTACAGCAAACTCCTTATGGCGGATACCCATGATTTCCTCAATACTACCATCGGCATTTTGTGTCCATGCGGTAAGTTCAAAGCAGTCTGGTAGGCTTGTCTTGTCAATGACGAGCGAATGATAACGCGTAACCTGTGACGGGTTAGGTAATCCATCAAACACACCTTGCTCGTTGTGATAGATAGCTGATAAACGGCCATGCATGACTTCGCCGGCTTTGACTACTTGACCGCCAAAGGCTTGACCGATAGCTTGATGACCCAAGCAAATACCCAGTATAGGAATAATTCCTTTAAATGTCTCAATGGCTTGCAGCGAAATACCTGCACGGTCAGGATCGCACGGACCTGGGCCAATCACAATCACATCAGGTGCAAGGGTTTTAATCTGCTCAATGCTGACCTGATCATTACGCCAGACAGTGATGTCCTGCTTTAGCTCACCGAAGTACTGTACGATATTGTACGTAAAGCTATCGTAATTATCGATCATCAAAATCATTAAGGCTTCAACTTATCAGTTTTATTATATTTTTAACATGAAATTTGTTCTCACTGTTATCGAGTCACTTGATTGCCGAACACAAGCAGCTCTGACTATAACAGAGGAGGTTATTGCGCGCGGTTATCTTACCACTATTTTGTTTTCTATCAAATGTAGGGTACGGGCTATCTAAGTAAGCACCAAGTAAAAACATATTTTTTTATTATTTTTTTTGACGCATAAAATGATGTAGTCAGAGACAATGTTATAAATTCAGCTATTAACATTGCACTATAAAATAGCATTTCAATAATAAATATATTTGTATTTGCACCAATTAAGTGCCTTTGGTTCTCAACTGGTGCTCTAATTAAGTGCTATTCTAAAAATTAATTTGATGGGAATTAATGAATATATAACGATATTAATCGTATAAATCACTGTAAATATTGATAATTAAATCTATCTATAACTATATCTGTTATCAGAGTGGCAATACATTGGCATAGCCTTTGCATTATTGCTGTTATGATTATTTTTAAAGCCAAGAAATTGGTCTAAAAATAATTATTAACAAGAGCCCGAAGAGTTCAGCATTATGAGTTGTATATTGCTAGAATGTCGTTAGGATTGAATTGGCGTATGTTGGACCATGTGCACAAATATTGGTCTGATTAAGTAAACGCTTTAGATGAGCATCTTGACTAATACGCAAAATAGTGCTGATAATAAGCATAATATCGAATGCGCTGTTTTAGTATTGAGAGCACATCTGACATTCTTGGACAAGAACATCATATTAATAATTTTAAATCGCAATTACGTGATCAACACAACGGAGACTATTCATGTCGAATAAACTATTAGATCTTATCCAATCCTCTAATGCTAAATGGGTTGATTTTCGCTTTACTGATACACGCGGCAAAGAGCAGCACATCAGCTTCCCAGCGCATACCGTTGATGAAGATGTCATGGAAGACGGCAAAATGTTTGATGGCTCATCAATCGCTGGTTGGAAAGGTATCGAAGCGTCAGATATGATCTTGCGTCCTGATCCAGAAACTGCTTTTGTTGACCCGTTCTTTGACGCGGTGACTGTGGTAGTGACTTGCGATATCATCGAGCCATCAACGCTACAAGGTTATGACCGTGACCCACGTTCTATCGCACGTCGCGCTGAAGAGTATTTAAAGTCTACTGGTATCGGTGATACTGCTTATTTCGGTCCAGAGCCTGAATTCTTTGTATTTGACGATGTTAAATGGTCAGTCGATATGTCTGGCGTTAGTCATAAGATCACGGCTGAAGAAGCAGCATGGTCGACTAACGAGACTTACGAGTGGGGCAACATGGCGCATCGCCCACGTGTGAAAGGCGGCTATTTCCCAGTACCACCAATCGATAGCTCACATGATATGCGTGCTGTTATGTGTGAACGCATCGAAGAAATCGTTGGTGAAGGTTCGGTTGAAGTTCATCACCATGAAGTAGCGTCTTGCCAGTCTGAGATCGGTGTTGCATTCAACACGATGGTACGTAAAGCGGATGAAGTTCAGCAATTGAAATATGTTGTTCATAACGTTGCGCATCAGTTTGGCAAAACAGCGACCTTTATGCCTAAGCCAATCGTTGGTGATAACGGTTCAGGTATGCACGTACATATGTCAATCTCAAAAGACGGCGTAAACACATTCTCTGGTGATGAGTATGCTGGTCTGTCTGAAACAGCATTGTATTTCATTGGCGGTATTATCAAGCATGCTCGTGCGTTGAATGCGATTACTAACCCATCAACGAACAGCTATAAGCGTCTAGTACCACATTATGAAGCGCCTATCAAACTTGCTTATTCAGCATCTAACCGTTCAGCATCTATCCGTATTCCACACGTAAGCAGTCCGAAAGCGGTACGTGTAGAAGCACGTTTCCCTGATCCAACGGCTAACCCATACCTAGCGTTTGCTGCATTGTTGATGGCCGGCCTTGACGGTATCCAAAACAAAATGCATCCAGGCGAAGCTGCGGACAAAAACTTGTATGACTTGCCACCAGAAGAAGAAGCACAAATCCCAACGGTTGCAGAGAGCTTAGACGTTGCACTACAAGCATTGCGTGACGATCATGACTTCTTATTAAAAGGTGATGTCTTCACTGAAGACATGCTAGAAGCGTTTATTGCTTTGAAAGAAGAAGAAGTACAACGTTTGAACGTAACTGTACACCCTGTCGAATTTGACATGTACTACAGCTGCTAATTAGTCGCTAAAGCACTCATTTATTTTGAGTCACAAAACCAGCTAAGGTTAACTTGGCTGGTTTTTTATGCGTATTAATAAAGTGTATCAGTCCAATTGCTGAATTTTCTTTGAAATCGCTACTGATTTCATGTCAAAACTCACGCATAATAGTTTTATAAAATTATATTAATA
>NZ_BAWH01000027.1 GCF_000586435.1 Psychrobacter sp. JCM 18901 | reverse complement strand
GTATATTTAGTCAAATTTAAGACAAAAAAAGCTCCAATTGAATTGGAGCTTTTTTATGGAATATGTCTTAGGTATAAAACTAGTCACGATCAACCAATTCTACATAAGCCATTGGCGCATTGTCACCATCACGGTAACCGCATTTTACGATACGCAAATAACCACCTGGACGCGTCTGGTAACGAGGACCTAACGTGCCAAATAATTTGCCTACCATAGCTTTGCTACGCATACGGCTGAATGCTAAACGACGGTTAGCAACGCTGTCTTCTTTAGCCATAGTGATCAATGGCTCGGCAACGCGACGTAGTTCTTTAGCTTTTGGTAAAGTTGTTTTGATCAGTTCATGCTCAAATAATGAGTTAGTCATGTTCTGAAACATTGCCTTACGATGACTGCCGGTACGACCCAGCTTGACTCCACTCTTACGATGGCGCATAGTCAAAAATCCTTAAAGTTTAACGGCTACGATAAGAAAAGCGATCATCAACACGTAAATCAGCTGGTGGCCAGTTATCTAGGCGCATACCGAGCTCTAAATCTTTAGACGCTAATACGTCCTTGATTTCTGTCAATGATTTCTTACCAAGATTTGGGGTTTTTAGAAGTTCAGTCTCTGAACGCTGTACCAAATCACCGATATAGTAAATGTTTTCAGCTTTCAAGCAGTTGGCTGAGCGAACCGTTAGTTCAAGATCGTCCACAGGGCGTAATAGCACCGGATCAACCTCTTCTTTCTCTTTCACAGGCTCAGGCGCTTCTTCAGCTTCTAGGTCAACAAAGATAGAAATCTGTTGTTGTAAAATAGTGGCTGCTTTACGAATTGCTTCTTCTGGATCTATAGTGCCATTAGTTTCAAGCTCAATGATAAGACGATCAAGATCAGTACGCTGCTCTACACGAGCGTTCTCAACCTGATAAGCAACACGAAGCACAGGACTAAAACTTGCATCAAGCTTTAAGCGTCCAATTGCTTTCGTATCACCATCTTCACGGCGCTGGTTTGCTGGCTCATATCCACGACCCATCACTACACGCAAACGCATCTTAAGATGACCACGATCGCTCAATGTACCCAAGACCAATTCTGGATTGATGATGTCAACATTGTGCGGCAACGCGATGTCTGCAGCAGTAATAGTGCCTGGACCTTGTTTATCCAAGGTCAAAAATACTTCATTTTGGTCATGAAGCGTAATTGCTAAGCCTTTTAGGTTCAAAAGCAAATCAAGTACGTCTTCTTGCAGGCCTTCAAGCGTTGAGTATTCATGGTCAACACCATCAATCTCAGCTTCAATGACTGCAGCACCAGGTAATGAAGATAACAAGATGCGACGCAAAGCATTACCTAGGGTATGCCCAAAGCCGCGTTCTAACGGTTCGAGCGTGACTTTCGCAATCGTTTCGTTAACCGTATCCACATTAATGGCATTCGGCGTTAGAAACTCAGTTGCATTTAGCATCATGATGTCACCTCGATTTATTAAACTGGTTTAATTAACGTTAATTGCTCAATGCCATTTTCATAACATTGAGCATTACGTCATTACTTAGAGTATAGCTCAACGATCAAGCTTTCGTTGATTTCAGCAGGTAGATCAATACGATCAGGCGCATGTTTAAACGTGCCTTGTAGTTTGCTGTGGTCAACATCAAGCCATTCTGGAATACCACGTTGTGTCGCTAATTCGATAGCGTTTTTAATACGTAGTTGTTCGCGAGATTTCTCTTGGATAGCGATGACATCACCATCTTGAAGCTGAATTGAAGGAATGTTCACACGAACAAACTCATCACGGCCAGCTTTTTTTACCATAACAGTACGATGACTGACTAGCTGACGTGCTTCTGCGCGAGTTGAGCCAAAGCCCATGCGATATACAACGTTATCTAGACGGCTCTCAAGCATTGCTAGCAAGTTTTCACCAGTAGCGCCACGCTTACGAGCAGCTTCTTTATAGTAGTTCGCGAATTGACGCTCTAGTACACCATAAATACGCTTAACTTTTTGCTTTTCACGCAACTGTAGAGCATATTCTGAGGTCTTGTTACGGCTTACGCCATGCTGACCTGGTGGACGACCAGCTTTCTTCGTTTTTACGTCATACGGTTTAACGCCAGACTTAAGGCCTAAATCCGTACCTTCACGACGTGATAATTTCAGTTTTGGTCCAATATAGCGGGCCATTGTTATGTCTCCTATAAGCTTTTAGTATAAAAAGCTTCGTCTTTAATATTAGACGCGGCGCTTTTTCGGCGCACGGCAACCATTGTGTGGGATTGGGGTTACATCAGAGATGCTGTTAACTTTATAACCCAATGCACCTAGTGCTCTTACCGCAGACTCACGACCCGGTCCTGGTCCCTTGACCAAAACATCGATATTCTTAACACCATATTCTTGGGCCGCTTTACCAGCGACTTCAGCTGCAACCTGAGCTGCAAATGGTGTAGATTTACGTGAACCACGGAAGCCTTGTCCACCTGAAGTGGCCCAAGCCAATGCATTACCTTGACGATCGGTAATCGTAACAATGGTGTTATTAAAAGACGCATGGATATGGGCAATGCCCTCCGATACTGAACGACGAGCCACCTTTTTGCGACTGCGAGTGTCTTTTGCCATCTTTTAGCTTCCTAAGTTAATTATCTTTTGAGAGGGCGTGTCGGACCCTTACGAGTACGAGCGTTGTTCTTGGTGTTCTGACCTCTAACTGGTAGGTTACGACGATGACGGATGCCACGGTAACAACCAAGATCAACTAAACGCTTGATGTTCATTGAAACTTCACGACGAAGGTCACCTTCAGTCATGTAGTTTGCAACTTGTGCACGGATAGCATCTAACTGTGTATCATCTAACTGACTGACTTTAGTAGTAGGGGCGATGCCAACTGCTTCTAAGATTTTCTGAGCAGTGGTACGACCTACACCAAAGATGTAAGTTAGTGAAATAACAGCATGCTTATTATCCGGAATGTTTACGCCGGCAATACGAGCCATTGATTTCTCTCCATTAAAGAAAAATAAGCGTTATCTAGCGATAAGGCTTTACTCTTCAGATTTGTTGCTGTTAATACTAGAGCTTTTATAGTCATTATCGATGTTTTGACTATAAGTCTGCTCATCGATTCTATTATAAAAGATTTTGTATAAACACGGCAAGTGGCGGATGATATCGCATCCGCCGTTATTTTTCAAGTATTAATTTAATTAGCAGTGAAAACTAGATGTTTTCTAATACTAAATATTAACCTTGACGTTGCTTGTGGCGAGGTTCTGCTGTACAAATAATATGTACACGGCCTTTACGGCGCACAACTTTACAGCTACCACAAATCTTTTTAACTGATGCTTGAACTTTCATAGCATGCTCCTTGAAATATCGTACCGCTCATTTAAGGTTGAGTGGGCGATTGAATTAACGTCTGATCATGATATTGATGGGTCATCAAATGCGCTTGAATCTGCGAAATGAAGTCCATTACCACAACCACCATAATCAGTAAAGACGTACCACCGAGTTGAAACGGCACACCAAACGATGACTGGACGACCATTGGCATTAAACAAATAACCGTCATATACATCGCGCCAATAAAGGTCAGTCGGTTTAATACATGATCGAGGTAACGCTGAGTTTGTTGTCCTGGGCGAATACCTGGGATATACGCACCACTACGTTTAAGGTTCTCTGCTACTTCACGCGGACTAAATACCAATGCCGTATAAAAATAACAGAAGAAGATAATCATTGCG
Organism: Psychrobacter sp. JCM 18901; assembly: GCF_000586435.1. Taxonomy (GTDB): domain Bacteria; phylum Pseudomonadota; class Gammaproteobacteria; order Pseudomonadales; family Moraxellaceae; genus Psychrobacter. The sequence continues at coordinate 33,850 of NZ_BAWH01000027.1, read as the reverse complement.
CCAAACAGTACTAAATATAGCGGCTGTCCTGGAGACAACACTAATGCCATATTTTGAAGTATTTTCTGTACAAAGGTAGGATCAGTCGATTGACCGACCCACTGCCCTAAACTTGCAGGAAACAATAACAAAGAACTGGCAAAAATAGCTGGGATAACCCCTGCCATATTTAGCTTAAGCGGCAAATGTGATTGCTGCTGAGCATAAATTTTGCGACCTTGTTGCTGTTTTTGTGCATAGTTCACAGGAACACGGCGTTGAGCACGTTCAATATAAACGATACCCGCAGTAACCGCGATACCTAGCAATACAAAAATAAATAGCACAATCAAGTTCATCTGACCTTGATTGACCTGTTCAATAGACTGCGAAATCATACCTGGCGTACCAGCCACAATACTCGCAAAAATGAGCATTGAAATACCATTACCTACGCCGCGCTCTGTAATCTGCTCACCAAGCCACATTAAGAACATTGCGCCTGCTACCAAAGAAGTAACAGCTGGAATATAAAAAGTAAGACCAGTAGATAAAGTAAGGTTTTGGCTAATTAAGCCGGCACACATTCCTAATGACTGTACTAGGGCTAGAGCAAGCGTTCCCTGACGGGTGTACTTGTTTAGCTTACGTCGTCCCGCTTCACCTTCTTTTTTTGAGGGCTTCAAGCGATGGCAATACTGCAGACATCATCTGTACGATAATCGATGCTGAGATATATGGCATAATACCAAGTGCCATAATGGACATACGCTCTAGCGCACCACCTGAGAACATATTGAACATGCTCAGAATGGTGTTTTCGTTGCGCGAAAACAGATCAGCCAAATTAACTGGGTTAATACCCGGAACTGGAATATGTGACCCTAAACGATAAACAATCAATGCGCCGATTAAAAATAATAAACGCGTCCATAGCTCATCATACTTACGTATAAATGCGAATGGATTAAGCGGTATACCAGCCGATGACATTGATTGTTTTGACACGTTACTACTCCTCGATGCTACCACCAGCAGCTTCGATAGCTTGCTTTGCACCTTTAGTCACTTTAATACCTTTGAAAGTATAAGCTTTAGTGACTTCGCCTGATAGCATTACACGAGCACGTTTCATATCGTGACGGATAAGGTTAGCAGCTTTAAGTGTTTCAAGCTAACTACATCGCCTTCAATTTTATTCAGTTCAGAAAGACGTACTTCAGCAGTCTTCATAGCCAGTTTACTGGTAAAACCAAATTTTGGTAGACGACGATATAGAGGCATCTGACCACCTTCAAATCCTGAGCGAATGCTAGAACCTGAACGAGATTTCTGACCTTTTACACCACGACCACCAGTCTTACCAAGACCTGAACCGATACCACGACCACGACGTTGAGCAGTTTTCTTTGCGCCAACACCTGGTGATAATTCATTTAATCTAAGACCCATTACGCTTCCTCCACTTTTACCATGTAGTTAACGCGATTGACCATACCACGAGTCGAAGGAGTATCTTCTACTACTACAGTATGATTAATACGGCGTAAACCCAATCCTTTCAAGCTCGCTTTGTGGCTCTTTAGGCGATGGGCACCCGATTTAAATTGAGTGACTTTCATTTTTTTCATCGTAACTCACCTAGTCTAAGTTAACCCAAGATTTCGTCTACAGATTTACCACGTTTAGCTGCCATCTTCTCTGGAGTTGACATATCACGTAAACCGTTAAACGTTGCGCGAACAACGTTAGCAGTATTGGTAGAACCATAACATTTAGTCAAAACATCTTTGACACCAGCAACTTCTAATACAGCACGCATTGCGCCACCAGCGATTACGCCAGTACCTTCAGATGCAGGTTGCATGTAGACTTTACTAGCACCATGACGTGCTTTGATTGGATGATGCAAAGTTGCATCATTTAGCTCAACAGTAATCATATTACGTTTGGCAGCTTCTAGTGCTTTTTGGATAGCAGCTGGCACTTCACGTGCTTTACCGCGACCAAAACCTACACGACCATTGCCATCGCCCACTACAGTCAATGCAGTGAAAGAGAAAATACGACCACCTTTAACAACTTTCGCTACGCGATCAACGGTAACTAAGCGTTCTACTAGACCGTCAGTCTGTTCATTTTTATCATTTTTATCATTTCTAGCCATGATTAAAACTCCAATCCGTTTTCGCGAGCAGCTTCTGCTAAAGCTTTAACTCGACCATGATATTTGAAACCACTACGGTCAAAGGCAACTTTAGTAATGCCAGCTGCTTTTGCGCGTTCTGCGATCATTTGGCCTACAGACGTTGCTGAATCAGCATTACCAGTCGCGCCTGAACGCAAGCTGCTGTCTAAGGTAGATGCCTGAGCAATCACTTCACCACCATTTGGAGAGATAATCTGGGCATAAATATGTTTTGACGTGCGGTTAACCGTTAAGCGATGAACGCCTAAGAAACGGATATGTGCGCGTGTTTTCTTAGCTCGACGCAGACGAGCTGCTTTTTATCAAACATTTCAACTCACCTTATTTTTTCTTAGCTTCTTTGCGAATCACATGCTCGTCACTATAACGAATACCTTTACCTTTGTAAGGCTCAGGTGGGCGGAAACCACGGATGTTGGCGGCTGCTTGACCAAGCTGCTGTTTATTGTTTGATTTCAAAACAATTTCAGTTTGCGTTGGCGTTTCAGCTGATACACCTTCAGGTAACGTATACTCTACTGGATGAGAATAACCAACGTTCAAGGTTACTTTGTTACCAGTAACTTGCGCGCGATAACCAACACCAATTAACTGAAGACGTCTTTCAAAGCCTTCGTTTACGCCAGTAACATAGTTATTAACAAGAGCGCGCATGGTGCCAGTGTGCATCATAGCTTCTTTTGAATCGACTGTAGGTGAGAAAATGATAGCATCATCTTCCTGTTTCAGCTCGACCAATTCATGCAGGCGTAAAGACATAGAACCGTTCTTGCCTTTAACTTCGACCTGCCGATCGTTCAAAGTAACGCTTACGCCGTTTGGCAGCGTCACTGGGGCTTTAGCCACACGAGACATAGGAATATTCCTTAAAAAATTTAACTTCTTTATATTAGCGAAAAAAACTAACAGGCTAAAAAGCGTGTTAGTTTAGCATAGTTGACTGTGTTAGACATCTATCAATTCGAAATAATTTAATATTACTCAACCGATAGAAGCCTAACAACTATCAAATAGACTTCATCGTCGTATAGCTTACGCTACAAATGCGACGATTTCACCACCGATACCAGCAGCGCGTGCAGCACGATCGCTCATGATACCTTGGCTAGTAGATACGATAGCAACACCCATACCTTGCTTAACAGTAGGGATAGCGTCTTTACCGCGGAACTGGCGTAAACCAGGACGGCTATAACGTTGGATAGTTCGATGACAGCACGGCCTTCGAAATATTTCAATTCAATAGTAAGGGTTGCTTTGTTGTTTTCTTCTTCAGCAACAACAGCGCTAGCCACATAACCTTCGCTAACTAATAAATCAGCAATTGATTTACGTAATTTAGAGCTCGGCATTGCTACCGATACTTTGTTAGCCATTTGTGCGTTACGGATACGGGTTAGCATATCCCCAACGGTATCTTGCATACTCATATAGTTACTCCTTACCAGCTTGCTTTACGAACACCAGGCACATCGCCTTGCATGACACGCTCACGCAGCATATTGCGTGACAAGCCAAACTTGCGGAAGTAACCGTGAGGACGACCGGTGATAGCACAACGATTACGCAGACGTACTGGTGATGAGTTACGTGGAAGAGCTTGTAGCTCTAACATCGCTTCCATACGAGTTTCGTCACTTGCAGTCATATCACTGATAGTTTCTTTTAGCTTGATACGCTTTTCAGCATATTTAGCAACCATTTTTTTCGCGCTTTAATTCGCGGTTAATCATGCTCTTCTTTGCCATAACGTCTTTACCTTATTTAAATGGGAAGCCGAATGCTTTAAGCAACGCACGACCTTCTTCATCAGATTGAGCTGACGTAGTGATTGTCACATCCATACCACGGATACGATCAATCTTGTCAAAATCTACTTCTGGGAATACGATTTGTTCTTTGATACCCAATGAGTAGTTACCACGTCCGTCAAAGGCTTTAGGTGAAAAACCGCGGAAATCACGAATACGAGGAATTGCAATGGCAACGAGACGATCTAAAAATTCGTACATTTGCTCACCGCGTAGCGTTACTTTACAGCCAATTGGCCATTCTTCACGAATCTTAAAGCCAGCAACTGATTTACGCGCTTTGGTGACAACAGGTTTTTGACCAGCAATCGCGGTCATATCAGCTACAGCACCTTCCAACAATTTCTTGTCTTGAGACGCGCCGCCTACACCCATGTTAAGTGTGATTTTAGTGATTTTAGGCACTTGCATCACATTTGCCAAACCAAGCTCTTCTTTGATTTGCTGCTTTAGTTCATCGTTATATAAAGATTTTAATCTTGCCATTACCATTACACCTTAGTGTCTTACGCAGTCGCCACTACTTCACCGCTTGAACGATAGACGCGTTGTTTCTTGCCGTCTTCGCCAAACTGATAAGTAATACGGTCTGCTTTTTGGGTTTGCGCATTTAAGATTGCGACATTTGAGATATGCAGAAAAGCTTCTTGCTTAAGAATGCCACCTTCAACGCCAGTTGCCTGATTTGGCTTCTGATGTTTGGTAACAATGTTAATGCCTTCAACTTTAATACGATCGTTTTTTTACAGCTTGTACAGTACCTTGCTTGCCTTTGTCTTTCCCAGCAATCACGATAACTGTATCGCCTTTACGTAATTTTGACATGGATTACCTCACAATACTTCTGGTGCTAGTGATACAATTTTCATAAACTGATCACCACGTAGTTCACGAGTTACCGGTCCAAAAATACGAGTTGCAATCGGCGCTTTGTTTTGGTTCAACAATACCGCAGCATTGTCATCAAAACGTAACACAGAACCATCAGGCGACGAACGCCTTTTTTTGGTACGTACAACTACTGCATTCATCACGTCGCCTTTTTTTAACACGACCACGCGGAATGGCTTCTTTAACCGTTACTTTAATAATGTCGCCAACTGATGCATAACGACGATGAGAACCACCCAGTACTTTAATGCACTGAACTCTTCTTGCACCGCTATTGTCTGCAACTTCCAGCATTGACTCAACCTGAATCATAGCGTTACTCCACACGTATGAGCAATAAAAACCAGTTGCTGCCGCTAGCACAGTATGAGTAGACGGCATTTTAATATAAATAACCGCGACTTACTCTTAATGTGAGTGATATACGCTCGGCGCAATCAGCATCCTTAAAAAGGCGGCTATTTTAACAGCTTCTGGCTTTTAATGCAATTTACTTAGATTTTTTCTACTTTTTCAACCACATCAACCAAAGTCCAAGACTTGGTTTTTGAGATTGGACGCGTTTCTTTGATACGGACAAGATCGCCTTGTTGGCAAACATTATTCTCATCATGTGCTTTGATTTTTGTAGAACGACGAAGCTGCTTGCCATACAAAGGATGACGAACCAGACGCTCAATCAAAACTGTGATGGACTTATCCATCTTGTCGCTAACAACTCGACCTGTCAATACGCTAGCATTGGTAGTTGTTTGATTGTTATCGCTCATGAGTCGCCTCGTTGTTTCTCGTTAATCAAAGTCTGAAGCTGAGCAATCGTGCGACGATTGTCACGTACTTCATGGGTATTACCCAACTGACCAGTTGCTTTAGCCATACGAATACGGAAAGCATCAAGTTGCTTTTCATCAAGTAACTGGGTCAGTTCTTCTAATGATTTATCACGTAATTCACTGATCTTCATTACATTATCGTCCGCTTAACAATGGTAGTTTTAAAGGGCAGTTTTGCTGCAGCAAGCGTGAAAGCTTCACGTGCAAGCTCTTCTGGTACCCCTTCAATTTCATATAGCACTTTACCAGGTTTGATTTCGCATACCCAATATTCTACTGGACCTTTACCTTTACCCATACGTACTTCTAATGGTTTATTAGTAATCGGTTTGTCAGGGAATACACGAATCCAAATCTTACCGCCACGCTTAATTTTACGAGTGATGGTACGACGTGCTGCTTCGATTTGACGAGCTGTCATACGACCACGCGTCAATGATTTTAGACCAATTTGTCCGAATGCAACGGTGCTTCCACGATGAGCTAGCCCAGTGTTACGACCTTTGTGCATTTTACGAAACTTGGTACGTTTTGGCTGTAACATAGTTTAACCTCTGTCTGAGTTTCGACGGTTTCCACGACCACGGCGTTTTGGCGCACGAGTCTGCTCTTCTTTGACGGGATTATATACACTGTTCATACCGTCAAGGATTTCGCCACGGAAAATCCAAACTTTAACACCGATGGTGCCGTAAGTTGTCTCTGCACGAATTGACGAGTAGTCAATATCAGCACGGAGTGTATGCAATGGCACACGACCTTCACGGTACCATTCACTACGAGCAATCTCAGCACCGCCTAGACGGCCAGACAGCTCAACCTTGATACCTTTAGCACCAGAACGCATGCTGTTCTGTACCGCGCGTTTCATCGCACGACGGAACATAACACGACGCTCAAGCTGGCTACCGATGCCGTCTGCTACCAAACGTGCATCAAGGTCAGGTGACGTGATTTCTTCAATGTTGACCTGAGCAGGCACGCCCATAATTTTGGTCAATTCTTTTTGAAGTCTTTCGATATCTTCGCCTTTCTTACCGATAACAATACCAGGACGCGCAGTGGCGATGGTAATCTTAGCAGCGCCAGTAGGACGCTCGATCATGATGTTGCTGATCATAGCGTTGTCTAGCTTTTTGCGTAGATATTCACGAACTTGAATGTCGTTGATTAGGTATTCTGAGTATTGTTTAGGGTTAGCATACCAGTTTGCGTTATGCTTTTTTTACAACACCAAGACGAATTCCGATTGGATGTACTTTTTGACCCATAACTTATTCTCCTACCTTTATAGTGATGTGACAAGTACGCTTGCTGATACGATCAGCACGGCCTTTGGCACGTGGTAGGATACGTTTTAGCGTAATGCCTTCATCAACATAGATAGTAGCGACTTTTAGGTCGTCAATATCTAAGCCGTGATTATGTTCGGCATTGGCGATGGCTGAGTTAAGGCATTTCTTAACAAACACAGCGCCTTTTTTTATTGCTATACGTTAGGATATCCAAAGCACGCTCAATAGATTTGCCACGAACTTCATCAGCAACGAGTCTAACTTTTTGTGCCGATATGGCGGCACCGCGTAATTTTGCAGTTACTTCCATGGTAAGCACCTTATCTCTTAGCTTTTTTTGTCAATGCCGTGACCACGATACGTACGAGTCGGGGCAAATTCACCTAGTTTATGACCAACCATCTGCTCGCTCACGATAACCGGTACATGAGTACGGCCGTTGTGAACAGATAAAGTTAGGCCAACCATTTGTGGCAGAATCATCGAGCGGCGCGACCAAGTCTTAATTGGCTTGCGTGAGTTGGTGTCTAATGCATTCTCAACTTTAGCAAACAAGTGCGCGTCTATGAATGGACCTTTTTTTTCAATGAACGAGGCATGAAATTCTTCCTTTATTTCTTCTTGGCGCGACGGCGGATGATCATGTTGTCAGTACGCTTATTGTGACGCGTTTTAAGTCCTTTAGACTTCTGACCCCAAGGGCTGGTTGGATGGCGACCTTTGTTACGACCTTCACCACCACCGTGTGGGTGATCAACCGGGTTCATAGCGACACCACGAACAGAAGGACGAACACCACGCCAACGTGAAGCACCGGCTTTACCAAGTGATTTCAAGTTGTTTTCAGTGTTAGAAACTTCACCAATAACAGCGCGGCAATTTACGTGTACACGGCGAGTTTCGCCAGAACGCATACGTAGAATAGCATAAACACCGTCACGACCTAGTAACTGAACGCTAGCACCCGCAGAACGAGCCATCTGTGCACCTTTACCGATTTTAAGTTCGATATTGTGAATCACAGTACCCAATGGGATGTTTTTAGCGGTAAGCAGTTACCTGGACGAATTGGAGAAGTCTCGCCTGACATTACTGTATCACCAACTACTTGTTTCTTAGCAGCGATAATGTAACGACGTTCGCCATCAGCATACTTAAGTAGAGCAATATGAGCAGTACGGTTAGGATCGTATTCAATACGCTCTACCGTTGCTGGGATATTGTCTTTAGTACGTTTGAAATCGATAATGCGATAATGTTGCTTATGACCACCGCCAATGTGACGAGTAGTAATGCGGCCATTATTGTTACGACCACCTGACTTGCTTTTTGATTCTAGAAGTGCTGCAAACGGACGACCTTTGTACAGGTGTGGATGCACTACTTTTTCAACAAAACGACGGCCTGGTGATGTTGGCTTTGCTCTTACGATAGGCATGAGTGTAATCCTTATTCGTTATTCGCTGTTTCACTAGTAGAATCAGTAGTATTCGCTACTTCTTCACCAGCATCAGCCATTTGTACATCTTGACCAGCTTTTAAGGTAACATAGGCTTTTTTTGTAGTCGTTACGACGGCCGATGCTTTTACCAAAACGCTTTGTCTTACCTTTAACATTCAAAGTGTTTACTTTAGTAACTTCAACACCTTCAAACATCAACTCAACTGCTTTCTTGACTTCAAGCTTAGTAGCATTAGAATCAATTTTAAATACCTGCACACCAAGTGAGTCGCCAAGCATTTGAGATTTTTCTGAGAATACAGGCCCTCTTAAGACCTGATAAAGTCTTGCGTTATTCATGCTAGTGCTTCCTCAAATTGTTTCGCAGCTTCAACTGACATGATCACTTTATCAAATGCGATCAAGCTCACTGGGTCCACTTCATTTGTACCAAGTACATTGACGTGTGGAATGTTGCGAGCAGCTAAGTATAAGTTTTCATCAACTTCTTTAGTAACGATTAGTGCACGAGGTGCATTCAAATCGTTTAACTTAGCAATCAGTTCTTTGGTTTTCGGCCCAGAAACGCTCAACTCTTCTACCAAAATCAGACGCTCTTGACGAATCAATTCTGCTAGGATGCACTGCATCGCACCGCGATACATTTTACGGTTTACTTTCTGTGACCAATCTTGTGGTTTTGCAGCGAATGCACGACCACCTGAACGCCAGATTGGGCTACGAATAGAACCCGCACGAGCGCGACCAGTACCTTTTTGGCGCCATGGCTTAATACCACCGCCAGAAACTTCGGCACGTGTTTTTTTGTGCGCGTGTACCTTGGCGAGCACCAGCTAAATAAGCGGTGACGACTTGATGCACTAGTGCTTCGTTGAATTCACGACCAAATGCCGTATCAGAAAGCTCAACCGCCGCACCTGTAACTGTTTTTAAATCCACGTTAATCCCCTTGCTTAGGCTTTGACTGACGGACGTACGATAACATCGCCACCGGTGGCACCTGGGATAGCACCCTTGATGACAAGTAACCCTTTTTCGGCATCAACCGAAATCACTTCTAGGCCCTGAACGGTAACACGTTTGTTACCCATCTGACCCGCCATCTTCTTGCCTTTGAATACTTTACCTGGTGACTGGTTTTGACCAGTTGAACCATGCGCACGATGAGACACTGAGTTACCATGAGTAGCATCTTGCATACTAAAGTTGTGACGCTTAACAGGGCCTTGGAAACCTTTACCTTTGCTCTGTCCTGTCACATCAACCATCTGACCTTGTTCGAACAAGTCAGCTAGAATCTCGCCGCCAATCTCACGACCTTCAAGATCGCTTTCGTTGGCACGGAATTCCCAAACACCACGGCCAGCTTTAACACCAGCTTTAGCGAAGTGACCCTTTTGTGCAGCTGTTACGCGGCTGTCACGACGAGTACCTGTGGTAATTTGGATGGCTTGATAACCATCTACATCAGTATTTTTTTACTTGAGTAATGCGGTTTGCATCGACCTCAACAACTGTTACAGGGATAGATGCGCCTGTTTCAGTGAAGACACGGGTCATGCCGCACTTTTTACCGACTAAACCGATCGCCATTTTAGACCTCTTTATATCTTATATTAATGGGTTGGGTGTTTAATGTGCATTAACCCAAAGCAATTTGAACGTCAACACCCGCCGCTAAATCTAATTTCATTAGCGCATCCACAGTTTTGTCAGTTGGCTGAACGATATCAACCATACGCTTATGAGTACGGATTTCGTACTGGTCACGAGCGTCTTTGTTAACGTGTGGTGAGGTTAGAACGTTGAAGCGCTCAATGCGAGTCGGCAACGGTACAGGACCACAAACTTGCGCACCGGTGCGCTTTGCAGTATCAACAATCTCTTGTGCAGATTGATCAATCAGACGATGATCAAAAGACTTAAGACGGATACGGATTCTCTGGTTAGCCATGCCAGCAAGCTCCTAATATGTGCCTTTGTCATTCTTGCGTCGCAAGACCATGATCAAAAGCAGTTTGGTTAAATATTCACTTAAAGCGGCCTTCTGTTCTTAACCAGAATGAGTTCTTTATCCGAACTTATAGCGTGCCAAAAGCAAAATAGTTTAAAGCCCCGCCGACCCTCCTATTAATTGGAAAGTAGCAAAGGCATAATGAAATAGTGCTAGAAACGATGCTCTAGCTGTCATAGCGCCAGCTTTTTTTATTCAGCTGCGCATATATAATTCAGTGGTGTATATTATACATAGTATTTTAGGTATTGCAAGAGCAATCTCTAGTCTCATTAGAGATGTTCCATCTTATACTGGCTACTAATCACACGAATATTTTCATCTAAAATTATTATTTGTTTTAAATAATATTAATCTAAAACAATATCATACTGCTCTTGAGTGTATAGATTCTCTACATCAAAAGTAATGACTCTACAGTAGATACTCTAAATCGGCTACTGTGTCTGACTCTGTTGTAAGCAGTAAATCAATGACTGCCGCATGAGCCACCACTGTGAACTTTTTGGGAGAATTATAAGTGCGGGCGCAGCGCATAATCTCACGAAAAATTTCAAAGCAAACGGTCTCTGCCGTCTTGACAAACCCTCGTCCTTGACAAGTTGAGCACGGCTCACAAAGCTGCTGACCCAATGATTCACGCGTGCGCTTGCGTGTCATCTCTACTAGTCCAAGCTCACTGACCTGCGTAATCTTGGTTTTTGCATAATCTTGAGTAAGCTGCGCCTGCAAGCTCTCTAGCACGTCATCTTTATGCTGTTGCTCAAGCATATCGATAAAATCTAGAATAATAATGCCGCCTAGATTACGTAAGCGCAACTGTCGAGCGATAGCATGTGTGGCTTCTAGATTAGTTTTATAAACCGTATCCTCTAGTGAGCGACCGCCTACAAAAGAACCTGTATTAACATCAATCGTCGTCATAGCTTCGGTCTGATCGATAATCAGATAACCGCCAGACTTTAGATCGACACGGCGCTTTAGTGCGTCACGTAAGTCATCTTCTACACGGTGTACATCGAATAGCGACTGCTCAGCGGTATAATGCACGATTCGGTCATAGACGAATGGAACAAACTCTTTGGCAAAATATCTGACTTGCTCATAAATCTGCGTATTATCAATGATGACTTTTTCGGTATCAGCGTGAACCAAGTCACGGATAGAACGTAATGGTAATGACAGTTCTTGATAGATCAGCTCTGAGCTCTGATGATGATTAATCTCTTGACGACGAGCACAGATAGTACGCCACAGCTGCAATAGGTAGTAAATGTCCTCTTCTAGCTTATCGACAGGAACGCGTTCGGCTGCAGTACGGGCAATCAGTCCACCTTTTAGATTGACCGTCTGCATCAGGCTACTAAGCTCAGTCTTTAATCGGCTACGCTCTTCTTCACCATCGATACGCTGCGATATGCCAATATGATCACTCGATGGCAAATATACTAGATAACGTGATGGTAGTGAGATATTGGTCGTTAGACGAGCACCTTTGCTTCCTAACTGATCTTTGGTTACCTGTACCAGAATACGCTGACTTTCATGCAGACGATGCTGAATCAATGTTTTAGACGCTGGTACTATTTCTGTGCTTTGCGCACTGACAATAGGCGGTGTCACAGCCAAGCTATCAGCAGCAGCATTGGTAGTCGCATCGTCCTCATTTATCTCGTGCTTAGTGGCCTTAGCCGCTTTGTTTTTTTCTGCAACGGGGCGTGGTTCACGCTGCATATCGTTGACATGTAGAAATGCGGTCCGTGATTGACCAATATCTACGAAGGCTGCCTGCATACCAGGAAGGACACGTACGACCGTCCCCAGATAGATATTGCCGACCAACCCCAGTTTGTGATGTCGTTCAATATAAATCTCGCCCAAAATACCATTGTCTAAAACCGCAACACGGGATTCCATTGGACTAATATTAATCAGCAGCTCTTCGGACATAGTTTTTTTCTCTTATCTCTCAGCTTTCTTATTAGACGGTCATCGCCTATTAGATTGACAGTGTAACAAATGCGACTTGCTCTTGCCCATTACCCTACCGTGTCATTATGTGCATATCCCATTATAACGGGTTGACTGTGTCCATACTGCCTTCTGTCATTTCTTTGATTAGTGCCAGTGTTTGTGCCAGTGGCAGACCAACGACATTGGTGTAGCTACCATTAATACGACTGACCCATGCCGCACCCAGTCCTTGAATGCCATATCCACCAGCTTTATCAGCGGGTTCGCCACTGTCCCAATAGTCGCTCATCATCTGTGTCGTCAGAGGTATAAAAGTCACTTCCGTACGCTCAGTAATTCGCTGTTGGTTGATAATTTGCAAGCACTGTGTAGGTTCTGAGGGGCTTCGTTCTACTTTGGGCAATAGCTGTACTTGAGTCGCTTGAACGGCAGTCCATACTTCGTGGACGTTATCAGACATACGCTGCCACATACTATATGCGTGCTCGCGATTGACGGGTTTGACCAATACTGTCTTACCATCCGACAGTACACCGATGGTATCAGAAGTCAAAATAATAAACGGTGAGGTAAGGCTATCGTGATTTACTTGAGAGGTGTCGCTTAATTGTTGTATCGCGGCATCGGCTTTGGTTGCGACCATGCGTTCGATATAGTCTGTTGGCGACTCATTATCCAACGGCGTCTCATCGATATCTATACTTAAGATAGTAAAATCTAATTGCGCTCTTTCTAGTAGCTCACGACGACGCGGAGAGCCAGATGCCAAAACGATATCCATCGATATTCTCTTCATTTATAAATTTATGATGTATGTGGTCATACAGTCTTGTGAACAGAGCAAACTAATCTATCAATCAGAGTAATAGCTATAGCTAGTGACTCATTAACGCGAAAACTTGCGCAAAGCAAACAGTACGAGTGGCCAGCTAATGATACTCATAAATAATGACAAAGCAGACTGGGCGACAAAGACGTTTTGAATAAACATCTGTAGTATCCATAGATTTAACTGAAAGACAATCAGCCCTAGACTAGCAATTAACCAAGCGCTAACGGTATTCAACTGTCTGACGTAGATACTGGTAATTTTGATAACCAGTGCAACCACAACAGCGGCGAAAGCTTGCTGTCCTAAATGGGTATCCATCAATAAATCAGCAATCAGTCCAACCGTAAACGCGGTAAAAATACCCACATAGCGCGGCTGAAACAGTAACCAATAGATCAACACCATGATCATGACCATGGGACGCAGTGTGGCCATGCTTGGGCTTAATGGATAGACATTGAGTGATGATGCAGCGATGAAACTCAGAACAATCACAACTATCAATAGTACCGTGGCATTCTCAGAATCAGGATACGACATGGGTACTTACCTTAGCGAGTGTTTGATGGTTGCTGTTATATTGTTGATTGGATATTGGCAAGGTGAATACCATAAGTGGAAAGAACTTTAAAAAGTTACTACTGTGACTTACGTCATTATCTATGGAGCCATAGCAGCAGCATTGTTCTCATTTAGCAGCTTGTCTTGAAGTATTAATACATAGGCATTGTCGATAAAGTTGGCTGCTGGAGTAACTTCGATGGTTCTAAAGTTATCGGTTTGCTCGTCTTTGACATGCGCGATACGCCCTACTCGATAACCTGCCGGAATACGTCCGCCCAATCCTGACGACACTAGCTCATCACCTACCCGCACATCCGATGTTTTGAAGACGTAATTGAGACTTAATGAAGATGGGATACCTTGGCCTGTAACGATGGCGCGCTGACCAGTACGCTTAACAGTAACCGCAACTGACTGCTGCTCATCTGTAATCAACAACAGACGCTAGTATTCGGGTAGACATTGATAATCTGTCCTAATACACCGTCTTCATCGATGACCGTTTGCCCAACTTGTACGCCATCTTGCTCACCTTTGTTAAGCACCACAATCTGTCTGAGCAAATTGGTATCTGTACCGATGACTTGCGCCAAATTAAGATCAAACTGCTCAGGCTTGGTGGTAGATAAGATGCCTTGCAGGCGTGCGTTCTGTGCCAAGATATAATCTTGTTGTTGTAGCTTGGCATGCGCATGTATCAATTGCGACTTTAGCTGCATGTTTTCGCGACGCAATGCTTCTTTTGATTGCAGACTACCACCTGCAATGCTTGGCATAGCTTGGTAATAGAGACAGCTCATAGATTGGCTGCATGGCGGCATGACTGGTGCTACGTACTGGCTTAAACCAATCAGAGTTTTTGCTATCAAACCACATCAAAATTAAGGCTGCTATCAATACGATAACAGTCTTACGAAGTGATAACGGCTGGCGCGCAAAAATACTTGGAGTCATAAGTCGTCTGATTTAAGGATTCTAAAATGAACAATAGCACTTATTTACAGCATGAGTGTTTATCGAGGATATTGGGTTCTAGCATAAATGAATGCAATTAAAGGTAGCACAATCGGCTACCTTTAATTTTATATATAGTCAATTTTCTATAAATTAGATACGGTGTCAGTCTCGCTCAGCATACGACTTATAGTACTTTCGCTCGGCTTCCTTATATCCAAATTATATTGAACCGACTATATTTATAGTTTCATCATTCACATACATCATCATATATTGCCAAGGCTACAAGGCAATTAAGGATAAAGATGACTTAAACAAAAATCATGTTTAAACTTTTGTTATTGATGAAATCAAGCGCGATACCACCGCCACGACTAACGCAGGTTAGTGGGTCTTCTGCTACCGTCACTGGCAAACCAGTCTCTTGTGAGATAAGTTTGTCTAAGTCACGTAATAGTGCGCCGCCACCTGTCAATACAATGCCACGCTCAGCAATATCTGATGACAACTCTGGCGGAGTCTGCTCAAGTGCTACTTTTACAGCGCTAACAATACCGCTCAATGGATCAGTCAACGCTTTTTGTACTTCTTCTGAATTGACAGTAAAGGTCTTTGGCACACCTTCTGCCATGCTACGACCACGAACTTCCACTTCTAGCTGGCTGTCTTCATTCAATGCAGAACCGACTTCTTTTTGATGCGCTCAGCAGTCGTTTCACCGATGACACAACCATGCGTACGGCGTACATGAGTGATGATCGCTTCATCAAACATATCGCCACCGATACGAATCGACTCAGCATATACGCAACCAGACAGTGCGATAACAGCAATCTCAGTTGTACCACCACCGATATCCACCACCATAGAACCACTGGCTTCATGAACTGGCATACCAGCACCGATTGCCGCAGCCATTGGCTCTTCTAGCAATAGTACTTTGCTAGCACCTGCTGATGACACTGCCTCACGAATCGCCTTGCGCTCAACTAGAGTAGACTTACATGGTACACAAACCACGACGTTAGGCTGTGCCATAAAACGCTTGGCTTTTACTTTAGCGATAAAGTGCTTAAGCATTTTTTTGCGTCACTTCAAAATCAGCAATCACACCATCTTTTAACGGGCGAATCGCTGTGATGTTCGCAGGCGTACGACCTAGCATCTGCTTGGCATCGATACCAACAGCGGCGACGGTCGGGTTCTGAGTACGATTGCTTCGTAACGCGACCACCGTAGGCTCGTCAAGCACGACGCCTTTATTAGGAATAAAAATTAGGGTGTTCGCAGTACCGAGGTCGATAGCGATATTATTTGATAAAAATCCAAACAGGTTCATGACTAATATATCCAGCGTCTTACGAATGAGGCGAATGAGATTGACTGAGGTGTTACTCGTCAGTGTTGAGCAGGTCGTCGTTAAACATTACTTGTGGCAACAGTTAATCATCCCAACAAGTCAAAATCCAAGCAATAATGATGAAATGAAAAAAACTGAGCTAAATTATACCGATTTAGCTCAAAAAAAACATAGATATTTGCATCAGTAAGTAAGGATTTTTGTCTTAGACGCCAAAAGTTGTTACAAAGTTTGAAATAGTAGTGAATATCATTCAACTCAATGAAACATCATTTAATCTGATAACTAACAATGCCCTACAGGCAGATGAATGTTTTGCTTAATAGCAGATGCATACTGTAACGTATTTTAGAAGCTAATTGGAGAGCAATTAAGGAACAATGATGAATTAGGGGGTCAGTTTTGCAATTCTCTGTAAATCATTGTGTCTTAATTGGCATTATGGCTTGGATGACACCATATCTTATTTAATATTACGTCTTTATCAATTCAGTCTCTTGGTTGAGATTGTGCATCAATCAAGCGTCATGCTCTGTAAACTTGAGTCAGATGCTTTATAATAAGCCCACTGATTATTTATATCTATTTTAGTTGTTTCTATTTTAACGCTTACGTATTTTCGTTTTCGTAACCAACTACTCTAACAAAAACTGTCCTTAACTGGAGAAACTATGTCTCAGCAGCCAGCAACGTCTGACAGCAACGTCAGCCGTGAAGAAATCCTAGAAGTTGCCAACCTTGCCCGCTTAGGTGTCGATGAAAGTACAGCCGATAGCTATGCTGATGATATCAGTAAAGTATTAAAACTGATGAATACGCTGTCTAACGTTGATACGACAGACATCAAGCCACTAGCCAATATTCATGAAGCTTGCCAAGAGTTGCGTGCTGATGTGGCAAAACACGATATCAATCGTGAGCGTAATCAGTCAGTCGCACCTGCCGTAGAAGAAGGCTTGTATCTAGTGCCTCAGGTGATTGAATAATAGTGGCTGAATAATACAATCACGCATTTGCCATTATCTCATTTTATTTTATGCTATTAACATTTTGACGGACGACACCTTATGTCTGAACTTCATTTATTAAGTACCGAGCAGCTCATTACTGGCTTGCAAAACAAACAATTTAGCAGCGCAGAATTAACTGAACACTACATTAAGCGTATCGATGCGCTAGACAGCAAGATTAACAGCTTTATCACTCATACTTCTGAGACAGCACGCGCACAAGCAAAAGCGGCAGACGAGATGCGTGCACAAGGCGACCAACGTCCACTACTTGGCGTACCAATGGCGCACAAAGACATCTTTTGTACTCAGGGCGTACTGACCACTTGTGGCTCAAAGATGCTACATAACTTTGTCTCGCCATATGACGCGACCATCGTTTCTAACATCGACAAAGCTGGCATGATTAGCTTAGGTAAACTCAATATGGATGAGTTTGCGATGGGCTCAGACAACAGTAGCTCATACTACGGTACAGTACAGAACCCTTGGAACCTAGAGCGCGTTCCTGGTGGCTCGTCAGGTGGTAGTGCTGCCGCCGTTGCCGCTGGTTTTGTCCCTGTTGCTACTGGTAGTGATACGGGTGGCTCTATTCGTCAGCCTGCTTCATTTTGTGGCCTAACAGGTATCAAACCTACTTATGGCCGTGTGTCACGCTTTGGTATGATTGCCTACGCTTCAAGTCTAGATCAAGCAGGTAGCATGGGGCGCAGCGCTAAAGATTGCGCCTATCTGCTCCAACCAATGATTGGTCATGATCCACGCGATGCAACTTCTATCAAATACGAGATGCCTGACTACGTACAAGATATCAATGATGCCCAAGCTGCTGCTGGTGACAAACCATTTGCTGGCTTACGTATTGGTGTAGCCAAAGAATACTTCGGTACAGGGCTTGATAGCGAAGTTGAGCAAGCAGTACGTGCGGCTCTGAAGAAATATGAAGAGCTTGGTGCAACGATTGTAGAAGTGAACATCACTGATCCTGAAATCACGCTTGCCACTTACTATATGCTAGCGCCTGCCGAAGCATCATCGAACCTATCACGCTTCGATGGCGTACGTTTTGGTTATCGCTGTGAAAACCCAACGGATCTGATCGATCTATACACACGCTCACGCTCTGAAGGCTTTGGCCTGAAGTACAGCGCCGTATCTTGACGGGAACTTATGCGCTATCTGCTGGCTATTTTGATGCTTACTATACTAAAGCACAAAAAAATCCGCCGCTTAATCGTCAAAGACTTTGATGAAGCATTTGCTAGCTGTGATGTGATTGCTAGCCCAACCGCACCGACGGCAGCTTACAAGCTTACTGACAACCTAGATCCTGCAACGATGTATTTAGGTGACGTTTATACCATCGCGGTCAACCTAGCAGGTCTACCTGCCCTCAGTCAGCCAGTTGGTTTGACGACTGAAGGCCTACCTATT
The DNA here is from genome assembly GCF_000586435.1 of Psychrobacter sp. JCM 18901. Lineage (GTDB taxonomy): Bacteria > Pseudomonadota > Gammaproteobacteria > Pseudomonadales > Moraxellaceae > Psychrobacter. Next base: position 15,225 of record NZ_BAWH01000027.1, on the reverse strand, counting down.
GGCTTGCAATTAATCGGTAAGCACTGGCAAGAGAGTCAACTGCTCACGACTGCACATCTGTTCCAGCAGCATACCGATCATCACCTACAACACTCTACCATCGCAAAGGAGACGGTATAATGAGTACAGTTACTACTGATAACAATGCCGTCCGTGAACACGCCGTGCGTAAAGAGCTATTTGTCGATGGCTATGAAGTGGTCATCGGTATCGAGATTCACTGCCAGCTAAATACGGAAAGTAAGATCTTCTCAAGTGCGCCGACTGACTTTGGTCATGAGCCAAACAGTCAAGCAAGTATCGTCGATTTGGGTTTGCCTGGCGTATTACCAGTGTTAAATGCTGGTGTGGTCGATCGCGCATTAAAATTCGGTATCGGTGTCAATGCTGAGCTGGGTCTGTTCAATACGTTTGACCGTAAAAACTACTTTTACCCTGATTTGCCTAAAGGCTATCAAATCACCCAGATGGCCAATCCTATCGTGGGTGAAGGCTATATCGATGTCGTCGTCAACGAAGGCGAAAAGAACGAATATCCTAAACGTATGGGTATCACTCGCGCACATCTAGAAGAAGATGCAGGTAAATCTGTCCATGATGCTGTCGACGGTATGACAGGTGTGGATTTGAACCGTGCTGGTACGCCACTAATCGAAATCGTCTCTGAGCCAGATATGCGCTCAGCTCACGAAGCATTGGCCTACATCAAAGCCATTCATCAGCTAGTCACATGGCTAGGTATCTCAGACGCAGTGATGGCCGAAGGCTCATTCCGCTGTGACTGCAACGTCTCTGTGCGCAAGCCAGGCGCTGACCTCGGTACGCGTACTGAGCTAAAAAAACCTAAACTCGTTCCGCTTTATCGAACGTGCTATCAATCGTGAAATCGAACGTCAAATCGATATCTTAGAAGATGGTGGCAAAGTCGTACAAGCAACGATGCTATATGATCCAGAGCGTGATGAAACGCGTACCATGCGTACCAAAGAAGACGCCAACGACTATCGCTACTTCCCTGATCCTGACCTACTACCTGTCCGTATCGAGCAGCATACGGTTGATGCGATCAAAGCAGCGATGCCAGAGCTACCAGTTGCTCGTCGCGCACGCTTTGAAGAAGCGCTTGGTCTTTCAGAATATGACGCGCGTATCTTAACTGGTAGCCGTCAGCTAGCCGATTATTTTGAAGCAGTGGTCGCAGAAATTGGTGAGTCAGATGCCAAAATGGCTGGCAACTGGGTCATGGGTGACTTGCTCGGCGCCCTGAACAAAGATGACACCGACATCATCGACTCCCCTATCAGTGCCAAACAATTGGCTGGCATGCTCAAGCGTATCAAAGATGACACGCTATCTGGCAAACTGGCTAAAAAAAGTCTTTAGTGCTCTATACGAGCGCGAAGGCGGCGATGGCGATGATGCAGCAGATAAAATCATCAAAGATAAAGGCCTCAAACAAGAAACCGATACTGGCGCTATCAAAGCCATCGTTGAAGAAGTCATCGCAAAAAAATGAATCGATGGTCGAAGAATATCGCGGCGGTAAAGAAAAAGCCTTTAACGGTCTGGTCGGTCAGGTCATGAAAGCCAGTCGCGGTAGTGCTAACCCACAGCAAGTGAACCAAATTCTAAAAGAATTATTGGGTTAATATTGGCTGCTAAGCGATTATACTGACTATGCTATGCAGAATAATATTGTAGAGTTTGGCTGCTATAAATAGCCCTTGCAATATACATAATTTTGCGTAAAATAGTCAGTCACTCGGGGCGTAGCGCAGTCTGGTAGCGCACTACACTGGGGGTGTAGTGGTCGCAGGTTCAAATCCTGCCGTTCCGACCAAACATAATATTAGGGCAGACCGTCATTGACCGTCTGCCCTTTATTTTGGCCACTTATAGGCTAAACATCCTCCATAGCCCTCTATCGTAAAACGTGGTAATCCATGTAAAATTGCGGTATATTTTACGGTATATCTTATACCGTCATGGAAATATACCGTCATGTCCCTAACTGATAGCCAAATCAAACGCCTTAAGCCATCCGATACTTGTACACCAAGCCGACCTGACAAATATAGCGACGGTAATAACCTACGCTTATGGGTGCGTAGCACTGGCAGTAAGGTATGGGTATCTGACTACAAGTATGCTGATAAACGTCAAAGCCTGACGATTGGAAAATATCCAGCGATGAGCTTAGCTGATGCTCGCCAGCGCAACCAACAAATCAAAGACCTAATAGCACAAGGCATTAATCCTAAGCAGGATAAAAAGCGCTTGCAAGCAGATACCGACGGCACCAAAACATTTGATGCTTTAGCGCAACGCTGGCACAAAGAGCGAAAACCCCACATTGCACCTACTACTCATAGTCGTGACTATTCACAGTACCAGCGCGATATTAAGCCTACTATTGGTCATCTGAACATAGATGAGATTACCGCGCCTGATATTCTTGCTATTGGCAAAGCTGTCGAAGCAAGGGGCGCGACTGACATGGCGCGACGCGTAATACGTCAAACAGGCAGATATTCAAACAAGCTATACGCGAGGGCTTGATAACCCATAACCCAGCCAATGACTTAACGGAAGCTTTGCAGCCGCATAAGGTTAAGCACCATAGCCGCATAACCAGTCAACAGTTACCTAAATTACTTCGAGATATCGATGCGTATGGCGGCGACATCCTGGTCAAGCTAGGTTTTTGGTTCATGTGCTATACGTTTGTGCGAACACAAGAGCTTCGTCTTATGGAATGGTCGGAAGTAGATTACAAGGCCAAGATATGGCGCATACCGGCCGAGAAGATGAAAATGGATAGACCTCATCTAGTACCACTCGCGCCACAAACAATGAAAATATTGCAAGAAATTAAAGCGATGGGCTTTTCAGATAAGTATGTGTTTTTTTAATACGACAACGCGCAAACCTTACAGTACCAATGCTTTTATTACTGCCCTATGGCGCATGGGCTATAAAGGACGTATGACTGGTCACGGATTTCGAGGGCTTGCCAGCACAACTCTACATGAGCAAGAGTTTATGCACGAAGCAATAGAGCTACAGCTGGCACATGAGAAAGAGAACAAAATAAGTAAAGCTTATAACGGAGCGCAGCATCTGCCTTATCGAACAGACATGATGCACCAATGGGCAAACTTCATCGATGATGCTTACGCTGGCAAGATTGATAACGTCATTCATCGCAATTTTAAAGAACAGACACAAAAGCTGAGTTAGTGCTTAGCTATAACAACTATGCAAGGCTAGGACTAATTACCCGAACGTCAGCTATTCACACCCTTATGCTGTCACTGCCTTGCTCCTATTTTTGATTTAAGGGTGAAAGGGTGTGAATATGAGATATTTAAATTTAGCTCAAACTCTAAAAAAATTACAAAGCATACCTGCATCTTATCAACCGCAAGAAATACCTCAGCTTTCAGATGCTTGTATGAAGAAAAAAAATTATTCCTGTATTCATATTTAATGGTTATTCTTTGACCTATGTATGTGGTACTGGCGATCATGCTGAATACATCAATATTCCCGTTAGAGGATATCTAACCCATGAGAGTATATCGAACATATTTAACTGGTACTCTAAAAAAAGAAAAAAAAGGTTGAGATTACCGAAGCTGTTATTCATGAACTAACACAACAAGAAGAACTCATTTCTAAAGGAGATAGAATTGTCTTAGCTAAAAAGACATTTCATCATTTGGTGCCCCTAGGCAATATCAAAAGTGATCACTTCGATGTAAAACTAACTAAAAGCACTCAACTTTACAGCTCATCTGATGAGAAAGATGCAGAGAGGATAAGGCAACTTGGAGGAGTAGAAATAAGTCAAAATGATTTACTGTTTCCAATCGAACAAGTACAAGATTATATTGATTCGTTTATTTATAATGATGAAAATCATATCAATTCACTAGTTTTTGATAGTTCAGAAACCGACGCTAAAATTAGTTCTCAAGCACAAGAGATAGCTGAGTTAAGATCTTTACTTGATGAGGTAAATGCTGACAATAAAAATATTAAAGCACAGATAAGTAAGTACGATAATACATCAACAGAGCTAAAGGACAGTGCTTACTGTTTAATAGCCGTTATGAAGGACTTATTGTTAGACCCTGATGTACAAGCACGTCATTTCAAGGGTAGCAATAATAAACCATCGCAGACGGGACTTGCAGAATACATCACCAGTCTAAAAATTAAAGACTTAAAGACTTAAAGACTTAAAGACTTAAAGACCAGAAATATAGATGGTATATTTTCCAATGCCAATAAATTACTAAATGAAGCAAAAAAAGTATTAATCACTTTCATAATGAAAATTGCAAATGCAATGAGAAAATTGCATTTGCAATGACGTCCATCACTCAACGCCATAAACTTTCCATATCCGCAGCACAATGCTGGGGGAAATTATGGAGCTATAGATATGGTAGACACAAACATCCCTACAGATAATTCAGTTATATCTTTTACTAGCAATATTCAAAATGATATTAAACAAGTATCCAATAGCCTGCATGCTAAATATTTGCCACCGCAAGGCATGAGTCGTGCCAGCCAGCTTTTACCATTCCTCCCTTTTGGTAGCAGTACTTTGTAGGCATGGTCACGAGATGGACGCTTCCCTTCTCCGATTCGCCTATCTAGCACTATGACTGCATGGCGTAATGCTGATGTTATCGAATGGCTGAGTAATCGAAATATCTCTATTATTGAGGAGGTGTAGTCATGAATATCCTAAAGAAAAAAAACCAACACACCTCTAGCAAAAAAATTGATTGCACTCAAGACTTCTACATAAATATCAAAAAAATTCTATACGGGTATCATAGGATTTTTTGAGTTTATTAATACTTTCAACGTAGGCCCACACCAATGCCTTCAAAGTTATATAGCTTTATTCAAACAGATTGTTTCTAAAAGCTTTCAACCATTCGTATTTCTTCAACATTCACTATTACACTTCAAAAACTATCACAACCTAAGTTTAGGTAATGTATCTAGCAAGGTGTTCTGTAAAATTATGATGATAGGAGTCCACGTGATGCACTACTACACTTTTGGTCCAAAAGATTATATGAGTAAAACTAGCTTTTTAGAGCCAATAGAGGATTTAGCGTATCGCCGTATGTTGGACTATTGCTATCTCAATGAGCGGCCACTACCTAAAGATATTACTGAGATTGCTTTACTAATAAGCATGCGAACGCATAGCGATAGCATTGCCGTCGTATTGCATTACTTTTTTGAGCTTACAGATTATGGCTATATCAACGACAGAGTTGAGAGAGACATTGAAGCATACAAAGCAAAATCAGTTAAAGCACGCGCGTCAGCTAGGGCAAGATGGGATGAAAAAGAATCTAATATTAGTAAAAAAGAGGTATTGAGCGAACGCAATGCGAACGCATGTAAAACGCATGACGGTCGCAATACTAACTATAAACTACTAACTATTAACGAAGAACTAGAAACTAACTCTGATAATAATAACCAAAAACAACTAAACATCCCTTTTGACGTTTTCTGGAAAACCTATTCTAAGTCTGTAGCTAAGGGTAAATGTGAGTCTAAATGGAGCTCTCTTAGCAATAAGGTTCGTGAACAGATCATGCAGCACTTGCCAGCTTATATATCTTCAACACCGGTTAAGAAGTTTCGCAAAGATCCGTATACGTATTTGAATAATGAGGGCTGGCTAGACGATATTATTGCCAATGAGCTTCCTACTAATCAGCAAGCGGCTACCTATAGCAATATGAATGTAAACGCGAAATATGATGATCCAAACCATGACCCTTTGGGTGGATTGTTTACAGCACAAGGAGCTGTCTAATGGAAATCATTAAAGAGTTACCTAGGGTAGAGGTTGGTAACCGTTTTCTGCGTAACCTTCTGACTGACTGCAATACTCACGGGCGGACAAAACACCTAGACCTTAACGGTAGTATCGAGTGCTACAAATGTAATGACGCTAAAATACAGAAAGCTAGAGATAAACGGCTGAAAATTGACAGCCAAAACATGAAAGCACTAATGACCACCAAAATGATATTAAAAGGTGTGAGCATAAATAAGGGGCGTTTTAGTGACTGGCAGTATGATGAAACTAAAAACGCTGAGCAGCGCGATAAGATTGCCCAGTTACAGCAGTATAGTGAATCAATCAATAGCGACTCGCCTAATCTAATTATTCTTGGCCGCACAGGTACAGGCAAGACGATGTTGGCCAATGCAATAGCCATCAATCTTTACTTAGAAAAAGAGCAATCCTTACCAAGTGAATTTGACAGTTATAACCAGCAGGATTTCTATGATCACACTTGCGAGCTGAAAACCTCTTGTAATATTGGCTCCCAAGCAAGAGCTCGTTGGAGTAAATCTCAAGAAAGTGAACATGATTACTTGCGAAATTTGGCGGCCAATGAGCTATTAATCATTGATGATTTGGGTGCATACGATGGACATGCTAAAGACCGTGAACGAATTGCCCAGATAATTAATTTAAGATATAAAAAAAGCGCCGACCTTGATAACAACTAATCTAGACATCGATGATTTGAGTAAATATTTAGGCGATAGAGCATGGGATAGATTACGTGAAAATTTATTAGTAATGATATGCGATTGGGATAGCTACCGCGCTAGAAACGCTGTTATTCAGCTTGTGGGGCCTGCCAAATGAATAATGAACACCGTAGGTACATCCAGGTCGAGCAGTCCGTTCTTAATCAAATGCTAGGTAAAGATACGGCGTTTGATGTGGTCAGCGATATTATTGTTGCTGAGGATTTTGAAGCCGTAAGACATCAGGTTATGTATCAAGCTATTAGTGATTTGGCAATGGCTAACAAGTCTTACGATGAAGTTATGGTGACTGACCTGCTTGAGGAGCGTAACCAACTTAACGATAAGTGCTGCCCGGCCAATTACTTTGCCATAATGAGCTTAGTGCCGAACATTTCGTTCAGCAGTTTACGTAGCCACGCCCAATTGGTAAAACGCCGGTCAATACGTAGGCAATCGATCGCTCAGTTTAAGTTTGGTATTCAAAAACTTGAGGATGGTGATAATCAAACGATTGATGTGAACAACGAGGTCATGAGTGCCATTGCCAATCTTGAGGTGGGTAGCGGCACTAATAATTATGCGCGAGTTGGTACGTTGATGGGCGGTATGATTGAGCGCATCGCAGCCGCTAAAGATGGCCTGAATAACTTTACCAGCACTGGATTCTCAGAGTTTGATAACTTGGCGATGATTGATGCTGGTAATCTGGTCGTCGTTGCCGCCCGGCCTTCCATGGGTAAAACTGCATTGGTCATGAATTGTCTGTCGCATATCGCAAAATATAAAGAAGGTGAAGCGGTTTTCTTTAGTGTAGAGATGCCATCAGATCAGGTCATGGATAGACTGGCAAGTGCCGAGGCTAGCATTAATCTAACGTCTATTAGAAAAGGACAACTAGATACTGATCAATGGGCACGAATGCAGCGCTTCATTTCAGACGAAGAGAATATGCGACTCTCCATCGTTGAGACAAAGGAGATTACCATTGCTGAGATACGCGCCCAGTTAAACAGAATAAAACGCGAAACAGGTGGGAAGTTATCAGCGGTTGGTATTGATTACTTGCAGATAATGGGCGGCCTCCATGGGCAGTACAAGATTGATAATATTAGTACCATTACCCGCACGCTAAAGACGTTAGGCCATGAATTTAATTGCCCTATATTTTTGTTATCTCAGTTAAGCCGTGAGGTTGAAAAACGGCCCAATAAGCGCCCTATTATGTCAGATTTACGCGATTCAGGGACGATTGAGCAAGATGCTGACCTTATCGTTATGATTTACCGTAACGACTACTACGAGCAAAAAGAGAAAGGTGGTAGCGCCAAGCTTGATGGTATGGCAGAGGTGATATTAACCAAAAATAGAAACGGACCAACTGGAACTATTAGGTTGGCTTTTGAAGGTCAATACGCACGCTTTACCAATAACATGCCAATAATAAGCGATTTAGATGTGATACCTAATTATAGTGGCAATTATAATTAACCAAGCAGCATGGCCGGAACTCATTAGGTGATGGCCATGTTACTAACTTTAAAACATTAACGCTTAGGAGAAGTATGTGGCCAAACGATCAGGGTATACCAAACGTGATATTAAAGAAATTAACGTCACAATAGGGCTAAATTTAGCAGCGGCACGTCGCAATGCTGGCATGTCACAGACAGACGTTATGAAAGCTGTCTGGGGTGTATCAAACAATCGTAATCGTATTAGCGAGATTGAGAACGGTAAAAAGAATCTGACCCTGATTGATCTGCTTATATTCCAAGATCTATATGGCCAATCGCTTGATTATATTTGCGGCCTATCTATTGAGCCTGAGATTGATATATTGGCAGGTACAGTGAATCATGTAGTGACTCAGTCACATGCCATTATTGAGATGATGACCACTGAACTTGCCAGCGTTGTTGTTGATCATATGAAGTCTATCTGTGCAAACGACCATGAAGCCCTATTAATACGCACTAAAGAGCTGTGTGACGCTATAAAAGCTGATCAGTGTATCGGTAGTGTTAGTGAGCCAGTTGCACAAGCTACTCGTGATGTCATGCACGTAATCAGAAAGATAGAAGTCGACCAGGCACGAAAAGTAAATGCCGTTGATTTGCAGATGATGCAAATAAAAGAACGTGTTAACAACGAAGATAAGCATCAATTGCTTAGGGATAGGAACAAGAACTATCAATATAGTATGCCGTTACTAAAGCCTGAGATGATAGACGATACAGAAATGGTAGGAGTTGATTATGAGTAGTCATTACTCGAAAGATGAAGTATGGGTATCGGCTAGGTTTATCTGGGAGAATACGCCTAACATTACCGACCGTGAACTAATTGAACAGCTGAAAACTGGTTATGGAAATGCGGCACCAAAATCGAGCGGTACAATCAGTAAACGGCGTAAGAAAGAAAATTGGGTTAAGAACAGCCTGGTACAAACATCTAAAAGAGACATAGATATAGAAGTGAATAGCGATGGAAGCAAGCCAGAATGGAAGCAAAAACCGCAAAATACCCATTTAATCTCATCGAAAACTAATAAAGCAGAAAACCTGGAATCAGACACAGAAGTGGAAGCAGCAGGAAGCAAGATTGAAGGAATAGTTGAGAGCGTAGTTATTGATGCGCAAGGTCGTGCTAAGATCATTAAAAACACCAGACGCAGGTTTGATAACTTAGGTCAGTTATTTGATCAGGCACTGACCACAGCGCTATCTTTACAAGGATATGCGGATGCAGCTAGCGAAGATCCTGAAGCTGGCGAGCAAGTTCAAAAGGCATTATTACTATCAGAATCTTTGTCCGATACGGTTGGAAGCCTCGCTAAGTCATTAAAGATCATAGCAGAGGTAGAAATGCCTTTATGCGGTATCACAGCAGACGATTTCAAACAATCAGATCAAGATCGTCGTTTAAATGCTCTAGCTGCACTTGGTGATATTCATAAACAAGAACAAGCAGCACGCGAACGATTGATACCAGAGCTTCATGCACGCCTATTAGAGATAGAAAAAAATTGCAGATAGCAAAGACTTCGGCGTTGATAACGACAATATGGATTATACTACTGTGTATTGAAAATTCTTGTCATCAATAAACCATATTAAAAGCCAAGAGAAATGTGGTTTGATCTATACCAACAGATTAGATAGATAATTTTTCTAAATTAATGTTTGCTAGATTGACAGCATAGTTCACTATCGTTAGAGTTAACTACTTCCTATATTTCGTTGCTTACTAGTATATACGCTATAAAAGCTTATCAGAATTTGGAAAACCTCAAACAGCAGAATCTCATTTCAGAATGGCTTATAACACTAGATACAGATATCTCAGTCTAATAGCTAAAAACCACAAGACTACTATTCCTGTAAAGTTATGAAATTTGACCTGATAGAAATAGATCAGTCGTTCATAGTACGTTATTTGTTTTAACCTGCTCATTTTTATCCTGCTGTATTTTATTTATATTTGCTTTGTTGAGAGAATTTATTAATGAGTGACGTTTTATCACTATCCCAGTTAGAGCAATACCTTTCAAAAGCTGCTTGGATCCTAAAAGGTCCCGTCGATGCTTCAGACTTCAAAGTCTATATTTTCCCCCTCTTATTTTTCAAGCGTATCTCCGACGTTTATGATGAGGAATACAAGCAGGCTCTAGCAGAGTCTGACGGTGATATTGAATATGCATCCATGCCAGAAATGCATCGATTTGAAATCCCTCAAGGCTGCCACTGGAATGATGTGCGTGAAACAACCACCAACGTAGGTCAAGCCATAGAACAAGCATTACGCGGCATTGAGCAAGCTAACCAAGACTTTTTGTACGGTATCTTTGGTGATGCTCAGTGGAGTAATAAAAATAAGCTGCCAGATAAGCTATTGATTGATCTAATTGAGCATTTCTCACAGTATCGATTGGGTCATGAAAATGCCAATCCAGATATGCTAGGTAATGCCTATGAATACCTGATCAAGCACTTTGCTGACCTAACCAATAAAAAAAGCAGGTGAATTCTATACCCCACGTTCAGTAGTACATTTGCTAGGCTTATTCTTGATCCGCACGAAGGTGAATCTATTTATGATCCTGCTTGTGGGACCGGAGGTATGTTATTAGAGTGTGTCGATAACCTGAAACATAACGGTGAAGATTTTCGTACTCTTAAACTCTATGGCCAAGAAAGAAATCTAACATCCAGTGCTATTGCACGTATGAATATGTTTTTACATGGCATAGAAGATTTTGAAATCCTACGTGGTGATACTTTACGTGAGCCTGCCTTTTTTCAAGCCGATGGCCTGAAAACCTTTGATTGTGTTATAGCCAATCCGCCATTCTCCTTAAAAGATTGGGGCGCGGATAACTGGGCTAATGATCCTTATGGACGCAATATCGCTGGCGTGCCACCTAAAGGCAATGGCGACATGGCTTGGGTACAGCACATGGTTAAATCCATGAACAGTACAGGTCGTATGACCGTGGTATTGCCTCATGGTGCCCTATTTCGTAAAGGTGCTGAAGGTAAAATCCGTCAAGCATTACTAGAGCAGGATATTTTAGAAGCCGTAATAGGCTTAGGTCCTAATGTATTCTATGGCACACAGTTAGCCGCATGTGTCATGATCTTCAAACAAAACAAAGATGCCGATAAAAAAGGAAACGTTCTATTTATTGATGCTTCTGAACAAATACGTGTGGGCCGTGCCCAAAATCATCTAGAACCAGAGCATGTTCAGCAAATATATGAGTGGTATAGCGATTTCCAAGATGTTGAGAACTACGCCAAGGTCGCCAGTTTTGAAGACTTAAAAGAAAACGATTTTAATCTCAACATTCCGCTCTATGTCGAGAAGATCATAGAAGACAACCTGCCCAGTGTAGAAGAAGCGATGGCGGACTTAAAACAAGCATGGCAAGCCAGCTTAGAGGCAGAAGAGCAATTTAAAACGATACTAAATAGGTTTTTATGATGAATAAGCATTTAAATATTTTTAAAACATATACTAAAAAAAATAGAAGTTATCAGTTAGAAAATGATTTAACGAGAGCTTTAGCAATATGCTTACAAGAAGACGCGCTGTTTTTCCATGAAGTACTAAAGACCATCATTAATGACTCAGGTCTGTATAACAAGTTATTTGAAGATCTTGACGGTGATACAGAGGTACAAATAGAAATACAAAAAAAGGACCAGTCAAGTTGATGAGTTTGATAAGATTTTTGCTGTGTCATTGAGTGAAAGCGTTATGTCTGGTTTTTGGCAACAAAAACATAATACTGAATATGACCCAATTTGTGATTTGGTAATCACCATAAACAATATTTTAATTGTTATAGAAGCTAAAAGAGACAACATCAACTGCACATCGCAACTGTATAACCAAATACTTAATGTTCTTAGTTATCAAAATAAGTGTCTTGATGACAGTAGAGAGGTTGTTACTCCTGTTGATCTGAACTGGAGAAAATTAATGGCTATAGCTGTTAAGGTTGCCAGCTTTGAAAAAACAACAAGTAATACAAACCGATTTCTTAACGATTTTATCCAGTTAGTTAAAGAACATAATTTTAGTTGGCTACCAGAGACGCCGATTGGCTCTCTAAAAAAACATTAATGCTAAGTCTATTTCTAGAAGAATTGAATCAGCAATTATAAAGTTTTGCGATAATAGCGAATTGGTGGAAAAACTAACCTATAGAGATAGACTAGGCACCACATTTACACCTAAGTGGGCTAATGAGCTGTTATTTGATATAAATGCAGAAACAGGCGAGCTAGTAGTAGAGATATATCCTGGTAATACCAAAGGCCAGGGGTATCATATTTTTCAAAGCGAGCCGCAGTTTAGCCAACAGTTGAAAATTGATGGCGAGCTTTATGCTATAGAGAAAAGCTACCATATTAAAATAATGGGGCAATCATACATAACTGGATTATGGCTCGCTGAAGATGATTTTAAGAAGAATCTATATACTAAACGAAATTTCAATCAATACACTGGTAGAGTTAGAAAGGAGTCTTGGAAGGATACTGAAGCCTTATTAGATGAGCACATAAGCTGCGACTGGAGAAGTAAATGCAAATGGGAAGATAAAATTCTAAAGTCAAACAGGACGCGGTTTGATATCTCTTTTGGTTATCTTATTAAGATAAAAATACCTTTTGAGAGGTTATCTCAGCTAGATGTCGATCATAACGATATTACGCCATTAGCTAACTTGATCGAAAGTATCTACAAAGCATTTGAAACAAGCTTGCTTATCAAGGAACCATTAATATGATGACCCAACAAGAATTAGAAAAATACCTCTGGGGTGCAGCCACTACCTTACGTGGCACCATTGATGCTGGCGATTACAAGCAGTATATCTTCCCTTTACTATTCTTTAAGCGCATCTCTGATGTGTACGATGAAGAGTTCGAGAAAGCATTGGCTGAATCAGACGGAGATATGGAGTATGCAGCCTTTGCAGAAAACCACCATTTTCAAATTCCAGAAGGCGCGCGCTGGCAAGATGTTCGTGAGACTACGGTTAACATTGGTCAAGCACTGCAAAGCGCTATGCGTGCGATTGAGAAAGCCAACCCTGACACCTTACAAGGCATCTTTGGTGATGCTAGCTGGACCAATAAAGAGCGACTATCCGATGCCATGCTCACAAACCTTATTGAGCATTACTCGCAGCACACGCTTAATTTAGCCAATGTACCTGACGACAAACTGGGCAACGCCTACGAATACCTGATTAAAGAATTTGCCGATGATAGCGGCCATACGGCAGCAGAGTTCTATACCAACCGTACAGTAGTCAAGCTGATGACTATGATCATGGACCCGCAACCAGGTGAATCAGTGTATGACCCTACTTGTGGCTCTGGCGGCTTATTACTTAACTGTGCACTGCATTTAAAAGATGAAGGTAAGGAATACCGCACGCTCAAATTATACGGCCAAGAGGTTAACCTGCTGACCTCAGCGATTGCCCGCATGAATATGTTTATGCACGGTATTGAAGAGTTTGAGATTGTGCGTGGCGATACCTTGGCGAATCCAGGCTTAATAGAAAACGGTGAACTGAAAAAGTTCAATGTGATATTGGCTAACCCGCCTTACTCGATTAAGTCCTGGGATAGACAATCCTTTGAAAATGATCCTTACGGCAGAAATTTATGGGGTACACCGCCGCAAGGCTGTGCGGATTATGCCTTCCAACAGCACATTCAAAAGAGTCTAGATTTAGGTAATGGCCGTTCTATTTCATTGTGGCCACACGGTATTTTGTTTCGTGATGCCGAGATGCAGATGCGCCGCAAAATGATCGAGGAAGACTTGGTAGAGTGTGTCATTGGTCTAGGGCCTAACCTATTCTATAACTCACCGATGGAAGCTTGCCTGCTGATTACCAAGACTAAAAAAAGACGAAAGTAAGAAAGGCAAAGTACTAATAATCAACGCCGTTAAAGAAGTGCGTCAAGATAAGAATATTGCCTTTTTAGAAAATAATCATATCGAACGAATTTATAACGCCTATACGACGTACAAAGATGAAGAAGGCTTTTGTAAGGTGGTCAGCATTGAGGACGTCCTAAAGTATAATGCCAGCCTAAATATGGCTTTATATGTTAGTAACGTTGATAGTAGTGAAGAACAAATAAGTCTCGATGACGCTTTAACCAACTGGACTCAATCCTCTAAGCAGTTAAAAGCCAGTATGGAACAATTATTTAAGGAGCTAGGTTAATATCATGGCAACAGAAAAAATCGACCTAAATAACTTAGATAAGTCAGACTGGAAAACCTACCGCTTTGATGAAATTACCCAAAACATTTCAGAGCGCGTCGATCCTAACAATACCGATCTAGAAGTGTATATTGGCCTGTAGCATATTGACTCAGAATCCCTGCATATTAAGCGCCATGGTACGCCTGATGATGTAAATGGTACGAAACTGAAGTTCTATAAAGACGATATCATTTTTGGTCGTCGCCGTGCCTATCAGCGCAAAGCAGGTATAGCGACTTGTGATGGGTTTTGTTCAGCACATGCGCTTGTTCTAAGGGCAAACCCAGATATCATTGATCCTGCACTATTCCCTTTCTTTATGCACTCTGATTTGTTTATGAATAGAGCTGTAGATATTTCGGTGGGCTCGCTTTCTCCAACAATCAATTGGGGAACTTTGAAGCATCAGGAATTTTTGATTCCACCTAAAAGCATGCAAGCAGATGTTATAGATTTATTGAAATATTCAAATTTAAACTGTTCTACTAAGAGTGAACTTTATGAAGCCTCTATGCAGGCATTGAAATCTTTTGTCAAAGAAGAGGTGTTTAATGAACATTTTGAAAGAATTAAGATTAAAGAACTATACAATGTAAGACGCGGAGCATCTCCTAGACCAATCAACAACCCTGATTACTTTTCTGAGAAAGGTAGAGGTTGGATAAGAATATCGGATGTATCAAAATCTAATAAATACTTAATATCAACTGAACAAAAGCTTTCAGATTTAGGTGTATCTAAGAGTGTAAAAGTTGATGAAGGTAATATTATTATGAGTATTTGTGCAACAATTGGATTGCCAACAATTATTAAAACACCTAGCTGCATACATT
>NZ_BAWH01000028.1 GCF_000586435.1 Psychrobacter sp. JCM 18901 | reverse complement strand
CTATACAGTCAATGGATTATAAAACTTTATTTAGATTGGTCAGCCTTTATGAAAGCTACTCGGTAATAAAGTTTAGCTATTAAACGCCTATGTTAATAACATTGTCTAGTAAAACTGAACTTCATGTCTGAGTACTTTATACTTGTAGCTAATAGTGCTCAGGCGTTCTTTGCTTTGATTAAAGCGAAGTCGACATATATGATTATTATCTACAAACACTCTCATTCATCTTTGCTTATTCACATCAAAAACAAGCTTATTACTTAACAGTAGTAAGCCTGTTTTTGATGTAATGATTCTCGCAGATGCGCTACAAGCAGTTTCAACTTTTGGTCCGGTTGCCGCGCCTTGGGATAAACCGCATACATACCCATTTTTTTTCGTGTAAAGCGCTGCAAAATCTGAGAGAGCGTATTTTGCCGCATTTCTTCATAAACAAGTGCTTGTGGTAAAAAGGCGATACCTAAATCGCTAAGGGTCGCTTGTTTAATCGCATTAAGATGATTGCTATGAAACCGACCCTGTACAGGAAGCAGTTGCTCCGTGCCATCTATATATAGCGGCCATATACCATTCGCCGTATGATCAAACTTATAGACCAAACACTCATGACTCCGTAATTGTTCAGGGGTTTGAGGTATACCGTGTCGCTCTAAATAGTCTGGTGTCGCACATATGACCCACTGGCTATCTATAAGACGTCTTGCAATGAGTGATGAGTCTTCAAGCTCTGCTGTCCTTATCGCCAGATCAAATCCTTCTTCTATCAAATCAACCAATCGATTGGTAATCTGTAAATCTACTGATATTTCTGGGTGTTGTTTACAGAATTCGGCAATGGATTCGCTCAATATTAGATTTGCAGAGACCGCTGGCATGGTTATACGTATGTTGCCTTTCATGTCCTCACCATAGCCTGTAACGGCATTTTCAGCTTCCTGAAAGGCAAATTTAGCGATTTTAGCTTTGTCATAAAGCGTCCTTCCTGCATCGGTTAAGCTTAACTTTCTGGTTGTCCTATACAGTAGCTGTGCGTTTAAGCTCTCTTCTAATCTTGCAATGCGTTTACTTACCACTGAATTCGTTAATGACAGCTTTTCAGCGACCCGAGAAAATGACCCTTCATCAACCACTTGGACGAATAAAATCATATCGTCAGCTTTGCCCATACTTGTTCCTCAATTGGTGTAATACGTTTTGGATTATAGCAAAAAAAGAAAATAATATTGTCCTTTGATGCAATATATCAATGTATTGACAAGGCGTAGAATATTTTAGGGAATTTTGAGCATTTGTTTATTTAACCATTCTATTAATCATGTCACTGACAGAGATTGTTTTCAGCTTCGTCTGACCGACAGCATGAAGTTATAAAAACAAATGCTTAGATGAAGTGGTTCAAGGAAGATTACACGATAAAAAAAGGATTATGATTTTGAATCAAACAATATATGGACTGTTGCATTACTGCCAATCGTTCTCTGTGGTATTTTTTTGATAGGCTTGCAATGGTCAGCCAAAAGAACCATGCCAATCGTTCTGGCGGTTACTGCCGCGCTTGCCCTCTTTGTATGGGATATGACGCTTAATCGCGTGTCTTCATCGATTATTCAAGGAATGGTCATTACCGTCTCAGTATTGTGGATCGTATTTGGCGCTATTTTCTTATTGAATACGTTAAAGCATACTGGTGCCATCGCCGTTATCCGTGCTGGATTTACCAATGTATCGCCAGATAGGCGGGTGCAAGCCATTATTATTGCTTGGTGCTTTGGTTGCTTTCTTGAGGGAGCGGCTGGCTTTGGTACAGCGGCCGCTATTGCCGCGCCGTTACTGGTCGCGATAGGCTTTCCAGCACTAGGTGCCGTGTTAATGGGAATGATGATACAAAGTACGCCTGTATCATTTGGTGCGGTCGGTACGCCTATCGTTATTGGCGTAAACAAAGGCTTGGATAAAGCTGCTATCAGCACTCAGTTGGCAAAACAAGGACTAGAGTGGGGCGACTTTTTACAACTGATTACCAGTCAAGTCGCCATTATGCACGGGGTCATTGGTACGTCTATGCCACTCTTTATGGTAATGATGCTGACTCGATTTTTTGGTAAAAATAAAAGCTGGAGAGAAGGCTTCGCTATTTGGCCATTTGCTATTTTTGCAGGTTTGGCATTTACGCTTCCTTATACTTTGACTGGTATCTTTTTAGGACCAGAGTTTCCGTCACTGGTCGGTGGTTTGGTTAGTGTCGCCATCGTTGTTAATGCGGCAAAACGTGGATTTTTAGTGCCAAAAACTACATGGGATTTTGAGCCGCAAAAAAACTGGCCAAGTGAATGGCTTGGTAAGCTAGTGGTCAGCAAAGAAGACATCACTCCTGCGTTAAGTGATAAAAAGATGTCCACGGTCATGGCATGGTTCCCTTATTTGTTAGTTGCCCTTTTATTGGTGTGTTCTAGAGTATTAACAGGCTTTCAGTCTTTGCTGAACAGCGCGACAGTAGACCTAACCTTGATTTTAAGTGAGGCAGATATCAGTGCCAGTTTTAGTCCTTTATACTTACCAGGCGGCTTGTTATTAATTAGCGCCTTGGTTGCCGCAGCTTTTCAAACGAACAAACCTGCCAGTGCACTAAACAATGCCTTCAAAGAATCAGGAAAAACTGTACTAGGGGCCGGATTTGTCCTTATTTTTACGATTCCAATGGTTAGAATTTTTATTAATTCAGGCGTAAACTTATCAGATGTGGCGAGTATGCCTGTCGCCAGTGCAGAGTTGTTTGCGGGTACTTTTGGTAGTGTTTTCCCCTTAATCAGTGCAACCATTGGTGCGTTAGGTGCCTTTATCGCGGGCTCTAATACCGTATCCAACATGATGTTCAGTCAATTCCAATACGAAGCCGCCATGAGCTTACATATTTCACCTTCTCTAATCATCGCGGCTCAAGCAGTTGGTGCGGCTGCTGGTAATATGATTGCAGTACATAATGTGGTGGCTGCATCAGCAACGGTGGGCCTACTCGGTATGGAGGGCGCCACACTTAGGCGTACTATTTTACCTACCATCTATTATGTGTTGTTCTGCGGAATAATCGTTATGGCTACCATTTACATTTTCGGTTTTCAAGGTCCTTTAGCACCATAAAGCACATGTAACCTCCAAGATAAAGAGATTGATATGCATTCATCAAACCTTTTCTCATCAAATATGCCTTCTCAAGACATCATTAGCCCTGATCAAGTGTTAGACAAGCTAACCCATTTACTGGGAGCCGGCAATGTACAGGCTGATCCGGAAAAAAAACGAACACTATAGAATGGGGTGGCGTTCTGGCGGCGGCAGCGCTTTGGCTGTTTTGTTTCCGCAAACGCTGCTGGAGATTTGGCGTAGTCTAGAAATATGTGTGGAAGGCGACTGCATTATTATCATGCAAGCAGCAAAAACAGGGCTGACGGAAGGCTCAACCCCGAGCGGTAATGATTACGATAGACCAGTGGTTGTGATCAATACCCTTGCAATGAATCAGTTGTATTTGGTGAATGATAACGAGCAAGTGATTAGCTTACCTGGCGCCACGTTGCACCAATTGCAAAGTCAGCTTAAAGCCGTAAATAGAGCGCCTCACTCGGTCATCGGTTCATCGACGTTAGGTGCATCTATCATTGGCGGTGTTTCTAATAACTCAGGTGGGGCACTGGTTAAAAGAGGTCCTGCTTATACTGAGCTTGCTTTATTTGCCCAAATAGACAAGCACGGTCAGCTAGTGCTGGTTAATCACCTAGATGTAGAGTTAGGCGACACTCCAGAAGAAATACTCACTAATCTGCAAACAGGTAATTTTGATAAAAGAGCATTACCTGATACTGGTAAGATGCATCTGATAAAGAATATATCGCCAGAGTAAAAGATGTTGATGCAAGTACGCCAAGTCGTTTTAATGCGGATAAGCGAAGACTGTATGAAGCCAGTGGCTGCGCTGGTAAACTTGCCGTGTTTGCAGTGCGTCTTGATACCTATCCAACGGCTGCAAAAGAGAAAACATTTTATATAGGCACCAACAGTGTGAGTGAGCTTGCACAGCTCAGAAGGCAAATATTATCAAGCTTTGATAATATCCCTGAAGTGGGTGAGTACATGCATCGTGATATATTCGATGTATCCGCTAAATACGGAAAAGACACGTTTCTGAGTATTAAACATCTCGGTACAAATGCCTTACCTAGACTGTTTTCTATTAAAGGCGCTATGGATGCAAAGTTCCATAAATGGTCATGGATGCCAAAGCACTTTACTGACAAAGTTATGCAGTTCGTTGCCAATATGTTCCCAAAGCATTTACCGAAGCGAATGACTGAATACCGAGATAAGTACGAGCATCATCTAATCTTAAAAATGAGTGATGAAGGTATAGAGGAAGCACAGGATTTTTTGAAGGCGTTTTTTGCCGTGTCAGACACGGGTAACTATTTTGAATGTAGTCAAGAAGAATCAGAAAGCGCTTTTTTACATCGTTTTGCTGCGGCAGGTGCTGCATTAAGGTATGAAGTCGTCCATGAGCAGGAAGTCGGCGAGATATTAGCGCTGGATATTGCCATACCGCGTAACGAGTTGAACTGGCTTGAAACGTTACCTGAAGAAATTGAAAAGCATTTGGAGAAGAAACTTTATTACGGACATTTCTTTTGTTACGTATTTCATCAAGACTATATTTTGAAGAAGGGCAGCGATGCACACCTTGTCAAAAAAATGATGTTAGAGCTGTTGAGCGCACGCGGAGCCAAATATCCCGCTGAGCACAATGTAGGTCATCTGTACGAAGCGGAACCCGATTTGCAGAACTTTTATAAAAGTCTAGACCCAACCAATACATTCAATCCGGGTGTTGGTAAAATGTCGAAAACCAAACGTAATTGCTCGTGCTGTTTGTAAATGACTAAGCTGCTGAATAGTTCAGTATGTGTTTATCATAAATTCTCAATAAGACTTAAAAGCACTGCCGATTGGTAGTGCTTTTTGATTATTTCTCGGTAAATGTATCAGTGACCTCGAGTTCAGAAGCACATTTATTCAAAATGATTTTGTTATCTATTGTTAAATACCAGTCGATGCTATGTATAATGCAGCACTAGCATAGCTTTCACTCATATGCCTTTAATAAGAAGATTACATTATGTCAAACAAGCGTCCTTTATATATTCCTGTTGCTGGACCCGCTCTTTTAGAGACACCTTTACTGAATAAAGGTAGTGCTTTTTCATCAGAAGAACGTAGTAGCTTTAATTTAACGGGGCTATTACCTCATAATATTGAAACAATTGAAGAACAATCATTACGTGCTTATCATCAACTAAGCTCATTCACTGATGCGATGGATAAGCATATTTACTTGCGTAATATACAAGATACCAATGAAACCTTATTTCATCATTTAATTGAGCAGCATATCGAAGAAGTCATGCCGCTCATTTATACCCCAACCGTTGGTCAGGCGTGTGAAAAGTTCTCGCAAATTTATCGTCGTAAACGTGGTTTGTTTATCTCATATCCTGAGCGTCACAAAATCGACGACATGCTACAAAATGCCACCAAACAAAACGTTAAAGTGATAGTTGTTACTGACGGTGAACGTATCTTGGGCCTAGGAGATCAGGGTATTGGCGGTATGGGCATTCCAATCGGTAAGTTGTCTTTATATACGGCTTGTGGTGGTATTAGCCCAGCTTATTGTCTACCTATTTTGCTGGATGTCGGCACCAATAACCAACAGCTGCTTGACGATCCTATGTATATGGGCTGGAGAAATCCGCGCATCTCTGGCGATGAATATAATGAATTTGTGGATTTATTTATTCAAGCGTTAAGCGTCGTTGGCCAGAAGTGTTATTGCAATTTGAAGATTTTGCTCAGGAAAACGCGACACCATTATTGAATAAATATCGTGATCAGCTGTGCTGCTTTAATGATGATATTCAAGGGACTGCTGCGGTATCGGTTGGTACTCTGATTGCAGCGTGTCTAAATAAAGGTCAAAAACTTAGCCAACAGAATATCGCATTTTTAGGCGCAGGATCTGCAGGTTGCGGTATTGCTGAGCATATTATTCGCCAAATGCAGCGTGAAGGATTGACTGAAGAGCAAGCTCGTAGTCAAGTATTCATGGTTGATCGCTATGGCTTGCTAACAGATGGCATGACAGAACTGCAAAAATTCCAAGAACCGTTAGTACAAAAAGAATCAGCTATTGCAAGCTGGGATAAAAGTAAGAAACTCGGCTTAGCGCAAGTAGTTAAACAAGCAAAAATTACCGTATTATTTGGTGTTAGCGGACAAAAAGGTCTGTTCACCCAAGAAGTGATCGAATCGCTATGTGCTAATACTGAGCACCCAATTGTACTACCACTTTCAAATCCAACGTCTCGTGTGGAAGCAACGCCGCAAGAAGTCATGAATTGGAGTAAAGGTAAGGCAATTGTTGCGACGGGTAGTCCGTTTCCTCATACCACTTATAACGGTCAGACTTTTGAGGTGTCTCAGTGTAATAACAGCTATATTTTCCCTGGTATTGGTCTGGGTGTTTTAGCAGCACGTGCGACAGGTATCAGCGATAATATGCTAACGGCAGCAAGCCAAGCCCTTGCAGATATATCAATGGAATACGAAAAAGCACCTGGTGCTATCTTACCGCCGATCAAAGTTATCAGAGAGATCAGTGAAAAAATAGCGTATGCAGTGGCATTGCAAGCGGCTCAAGATAAGCTAGCACTACCTATCACATCGGAGAATTTACAACGCCGATTAAAAGCGAACTTTTGGTTACCTGAATATCGTAACTATCGCCGTACTTCTTTCTAGGTTAGAGATTAGATAGTTAGCTATTATCAATATTGCAAACACCATAAAAAAAATCACCTTAACTTGAACAGTTAGGGTGATTTTTCTATGCCTTAATATAAAACTATAAGGTCTGTATGGTCGCTTAGCTTGTTTCAGTAATGTGTAAGTTAATGATTTTGAAGGTATCTTATTTGTCGATATTGGTCGATACCGTCAAAAGTAACCAAGATATAATTTTATTATTCCTTACTAACCTTGCCTATTAACCCTTGAATATAAAAAACCCCTTGTAGCACAAGGCTTACAAGGGTTTTTTATTACTTCTAATATTGTTTGATGGTGCGCCCACCACGCAACGACTAACTTAGCATAATCCTTTATTATTAAGGGATAAGGTAGTTAAGTATTTATTTTTAACAACAAATTTAACAACTTCTTAAGGTTTATTGATTTGCCATCCGATTGAGATTGGCTTTTATATCATGAATGACCTGATTTGATAATTCTTTCTCAATGTTATGATCTTTAATAACAGTCAAAAAGTCCTCAGCAACTGATGCTACCTGATCAATAATAGCTTGTGCCTTTTTTTGCTTAATATCAGCAAGTTTAGCCAACTTTAATAAGTGAGATCGGGTAGGGTATTGAGCTTCACCAGTCACATCCATTTGATGATAACCGTTCATACCTGAGTTATAAACGAGATCATAGACAGGCGACAATGACCACCTGCCAGCCTTGTCCATCATAAAAGAGAAGTTCTTGCTATGATCGTCTTTATTGTTAAAGATGACATTAAATACAGCATGTCTAAAACCCTCTTCTACAGCAACTTGTGATTGGGTCAACATACGCACGCAGCGTAAATACTGCAGATAATCTAATGATGGGATGCGAAAATCAATGTCTAATAAACCTGCCAGCGTATGAGTATGAACGCGTTGATTGTCCATACGGTCAAAACGCTCAACCCCAAAAGCAGCATGTTTTTCACCGATATCAAAATAATGATGCGCAGGCATGTTTAGGCCTGCTTGCTTAGCCATATCAGCATAAATTGACTCTAATAGGCAAACGCTTTTATGCTCAGATTGGGCAGGAAACTTAATCAGCCACGGCGCTGCGGATGGCTGTTCGCTTTTTAAGTCCGTAGTAATAAACTCGGTTGCCTCATCATATAGGACAAGTGCTTTTGGTCTTGCACCTTGTGGTGAGCCGCCGATAACGATGAGCTCAGCCAGTATGTTGCTATCTTGTCCGGATAAAATCGATTGATTGGCAGCGGCCAGTTTGGCTAAAGTAAAATCATTAATATCGATATCAGCGCCTGATAAATCTTGTTGTGGCTCAAAACTAAGTGCTCCCATTGCTGAATTACCAATATAAGCGAGGCGATCTAAAACATTGATTGACGTAGCATGAGACATTGTTTTTCGAAAGAACCTATCCATGAGCAGCATTCCCCAACCATCAGGTAAGCTGTCTGATAATAATCCGCATAGGTAATGGCTCGACGCATGAGTACCATAATAAGGTGCTGATCGTAAGGGCATCTCAATTGGTGATAACTCCAGTCCATCAGTCAGCCACGCCGCATCATAGCCAAAGGTAGGGCGTCGTCCATCCATCGTTAATTTACCGATAAGACGTTTGTCTCCGAATCCTTGGTAGTAAATATTGATAATTGATATCGGTTGATACATTGAGGTGGCTACCTTATATCAGCTTTTATTTGAGGCGCGCAAGCGTGGATTTTGTTTAGCGATAACATCTTCTATATTGGTAGGCACTACATCAAATAATTCAGAAAAGTGATTTACCATGCCAAGAGCCATAGCGAGCCTGATTATATTGTCTAGTGTACCGCCCTGACCAGACTCAATACGAGCAACAGTACTGATGCCAGTACCAGCCTTATCTGCTAAAGCGGCTTGTGTTAAGTTTAATGCCAGTCTCTGCGTTTTTAAGCGTTCACCTAAAATCTGAGAAATTTCACTTGGCGTATAAAAATCAAATCTTATTTTCATAATATAATCATTCATATAAGAGTGTTAAAATACTATTTTAGCACTTAGTCATTCAAATATGAATTCTTGTTTTTATAAAGCTAATAATTAGAAAAAAATACTTGCAATAAGTACCTGTTCTTTACATAATCCTTTCACTATAAAAAAAAGTGGACTTATATATACAAGTATTTCGAGAACCAATATAGCTGGCCATACTTTAAGCTTTTTAACGGTTAGTATTATCAGCGTTTGTATCAATGCCAATGCGCTTACGCCTGAGTGACCCCTGCCGTCAAACCCCAATATTAACAACATCACCTAAGAAAAGTGGATTTTATACATCAGTCTTCTGCACTATGTAAACAATAGCATTTAGGTGATTTTCGAATCATTAGAGTAAAAGAATTCCATGGTAAGGGATAGGTTAATTATATTTTGGACACCATAATATTGAGGTGTTTATCACCCAACAAGTTATAGTTTAGATTAATATTTGGTCTATAGTCAGTTCAAAATAAAACTGTTATGGTTAGGACAAATATCATAAAACAATTTAGATAAGTCATTCTCCATCCAGCCTTGGCGTAGAAACTTCACTTGTGCCCATTTTTTTCTCGATAGGGTTTAGATCAGGGCTATAAGGTGGTAACCAAAGAATGCGATGCCCATGCCTGTTCAGTAGCTTTTGAATGCGTTTATTTTTGTGAAACCGAGCATTATCCATCACAATCACGCATTTTGTTTTAAGACTTGGAATTAGTGTATGTTTGCACCAGTGGTAGAATATGCTGCTGTTGATGTTGTGCTCAAAGTAATCCAGTGCAAACAGCACTTTTTCATACAAAGCACCAATAACATTGGTCCGCTTTTTACCTTGCCAGTTATAGCGATCAATACAAGGTTTACCAATCGGTGCATAGCCATGAGAACGAATAGTCTCGGCCTCAAAGCCGCTCTCATCCATATATACAACGGGATAGCCTTGCTGAATAAATCTGTCAAGCTTACTCTGATACATCGCTCTTTTGATCGGGCACGCTTTTGGATGTTCTAAAGTCTTTTTTTTGACTGATACCTAAACGTTTTAACGCCTTACAAATGGCTGGGGCAGTACAGTTAAACCGTCTTGCTCTTTCATAGTGGTAGTCGTCAGGATGATCTTCAACATCTTTGCGTAGCGCATCATTGGGTATTTTTGATGGCTTAACATTACGTGTGGTTTTACTATGCAGCCTTTGCTTCCACTTTTGAATGGTGGTTGGACTGATGTTATAAAAGTGGCAGCCTCAGCAAAGGTCATACCATTCTCTAAGCTTTCAAGAACTTGTTTACGATAATCTAATGAGTAGGTCATAATAAAAAAATATAGCTATTGAGATGTTTTATCTTATAACATTTTTATATTTAATACACTATACTCTAGCATTGAGTAATTCTTTGCTATCGATATTAATTTTAAAGCTATCCCCTAATAAAAATAAACAGTAAATAGAAAATTCGTTAAAATTATAACCCCTAAATTTAATGTCTACGGATTCGACAGCAGAGGTCGGTAACAAGAGGTTGAGCCATCTAGCTTAGTATATTTATAATTACTGTATTGTATTTAACTATGACATCACTACGATTTTGATATTTGAGAATAATTACTCTACAGCTATTTACTTTCCAATAACCTCTTTCATAAATACTACTTAATACATCTCTGGCCAAAAAATTAATAGTGACAAGCTATGAAACATAATTTTGGGCAATTTTCATATCTATTAATACTCATCTTAAAGCGAACCTCTCTCTTAACAAATATCCTAATATTTTGTGGCATTACTTTTAGTCATGGTTGACAGACTTTATATCATTTTCCAATGGTCTGTGATTTGGAGTAATCTTGACCGTAATCAGAACCATAACAAGGAAGTTTGTATGGCAAAATTACGACCAGTGACTTTTTGGCCCGCATTTGTTTGCTTGGTATTAACCGTCGCTTACACACTCATTGATAAACAAAATTTTATCACGGGCACATCAAGCCTAAACACGATAATCATGACTAACCTTTCTTGGTTATTCAACCTTAGTGCTTTATTCATGGTGTTTATCGCAGCGTACGCCTTTTTTGCCCCAATCGGGCGGGTACGTATTGGCGGCGAAAACGCCTCTCAAATGCTGACCCCATTTCGTTGGTTTGCCGTGTCGCTAACCACAGTTATTGCAATGGGTATTCTATTTTGGTCTGTTGCCGAACCAGTTCTACACTATCATGAGCCCCCCGCATATTTAGGCATAATCCTGAAAGCCCTGAAGCGATGCGCTTTTCGATGTCTACTATCTTTGTACATTGGACGATTACCCCTTATTCAATTTATACGGTTGCTGGTTTGGCATTTGCCTTAGCATTCCATAATCTTAAGTTACCATTTTCTATTGGTTCGATGTTACGTCCAATTTTAGGGCGCTGGGTTGATGGTGTTGGTGGTCAGATAGTTGATGGTTTAGCGCTATTTGCTGTCGTACTGGGTATGTCTGCCACATTGACTTCTGGGCTATTGGTGATAAGCGATGGCATGGAGTCTGTACTAGGCATTCAGAAAAGTACCACTGGGTATGCAATTATCGCTATCGTCATTATAGGGGCTGCGCTTATATCTGCTGCGTCTGGACTGCACCGTGGTATCCAAAACCTTGCTCGAATCAACACTTGGCTCTACTTTGTAGGCGCTATATTCATATTTATTGTGGGTCCTACTACCTTTATCTTGTCGCTGGGTGTTGAGTCGCTAGGGGTTTATCTTTCTGACTTTTTCGCACGCAACTTAGTAACAGGCGCTTCTGGCAATGACCCATGGCCAGGTTGGTGGACAGTGGCTTTCTTTGCCAGTTGGTTTGCTTGGGCGCCACTAAGCTGTCTGTTTCTTGGAAAAATTGCCCGTGGCTATACCGTTCGTCAGTTCATCATGGTCAATCTGCTGTTGCCATCTGCTTTCGGCTTTGTATGGTTCAGTATATTCAGCGGTTCTTCATTGTTCTTTGATACCACCATGGGCGGCATTATGTACCAAGCTTACCAAGACAATGGTTTTGCTTCGGTGATTTATGTGCTGTTCGATCAGTTACCTGGTAGCACTATACTCAGCGCGCTATTCATATTTGCCTGCTTTATCACCTTTGTGACAGCGGCCGATTCGACGACCGATGCGATTGGAGGTCTGTGTATCCAAGGCGTTGATGCAGAAAACCTTACGTCTCCTATATGGGTAAAAACGATTTGGGGCTGTGCCGTGGCCTTTGTCGCTTGGATAAGTGCGAGCTTTATCGGTACTGATGCCATCAAGATGTTGTTCAATTTGTCCGGTGTACCCGGCATGTTGATTGTACTGGGTGCAGGCCTTTCATTCTTGAAGCTGGCCCGTAGGGTTGAGATTAATGGGGATATTGTTGAGTTAAAGCCAACGCTATCAACTGACGTAAGGAAAACTAGTGAGCCTTCACGCTCAATAACGTAAAAAGAGTGGCAGTAAAAACACGTTCAAAAATGCGGTAACCATACTATCTAGTAGAACTATATCTACGACTACCTTTAAGGATTAAACATGCAATACGTCAAACTCGGACAGTCTGGCCTAAAAGTATCTCGCCTTTGTCTTGGCACCATGAATATGGGTTCAAAAGAATGGAAACCTTGGATCTTTAACGAAAAAGAAAGTGAGCCGATCATTGCACATGCGCTCGATATGGGTGTTAACTTCATCGATTTAGCCGACTTTTACTCTCTTGGCGCTGGTGAAGAGGTCGTGTGTAATGTATTGCGCCGTATCGCTCGTAGAGATGACTTGGTTATCACCACTAAAGTGGGATATGCCATGAACAATGACATCAATGCACAAGGGCATTCACGAAAAAAACATTTTCAAACCCCAATATTAACAATATCACCTAAGTAAAATGCCAAATTAAAAAAAGGTTACCGAGGCTATATTTGGTATAGCATTGGCAACCTTTTTTTATGTTTTTAATATTTAAAAGTAAGTTTATACGTTCATTATAATCAGATTTTCAGTCCCTCGATAGCGAAGTCATCATCACCTAAGCAGTTATGTTCTGGCTAGTACATTGCAGTCGCTGAGAAACAGATCAAAAATACAAATATTTAGTGTAGGAGTAGGTTTTTAATCAACTGTCTGAGTAATCCGATGATGAATAGACCTTAGGTGCAGCCATAGTTTTCCAAGCCTAAATAGTACGTTTTACCGTACCTTGCCTTATATCAAATAAATATGCCTCAACATCACGAATAACAGAAATGCCTGAACCAGCTCATTCAGAACTAGTTATTGGCATACCTATTCCAAGTTTAATTCAAGTGGTAACCCACCCAAACCTAAGACACTAATCTAATAGAATTAAGCTGCGTGAAATAGTTTCTGCATTGGCGTAAAGCGCCATTGCCCATGTTCGGGCGCTCGTTATTGTAGTGGTACAACCAGTGTTCTGCTTGTTCTCTGACTTGAGCTAAAGTAGTAAACAGCTCTTGGTTTAACCAATCATACCGCATCGTTCTATTATAGCGCTCTACATAAGCATTTTGCTGTGGATGACCAGGCTCAATATATCTGATAGCAATATCTTGCTCTAGTGCCCAGTCTTTGAGTGCATTACTAATGCACTCAGGACCGTTGTCACATCTCACTTGATCAGGCTTGCCTCGATATTCAATCAGCTGATTCAGACCGCGTATCACTCTTTGAGCAGGTAGTGAAAAGTCAATCTCAACGGTTAGCGCATCAGGCATAAAGTCCATGCTCCAGCTTTGATTGATACTATCAGGTACTGCTAGAGGTATGGGTTTGTCACGTTTAATACGGCGCTTGGGCTTGATTCTAAGGTTCAATTCAAGATCGCAGTAGATGCGATACACGACGCGTTTGTGGTTGTAGGGCAACCCCAGAAAGTTATACAGACTTAAAAAGCATAATCCAAAGCCCCAATTCTTATTCTTCTGCGTCAGATCTATTAATAAATCCGCTATTAGCTTGTTTTCATCAGAGGCAACTGACTTATGATAGTAGCAAGTGACGCTGATGTTAAAGATATGGCAAGCCCTGCGTATGCTAATAAAACGCTCTTCAAGGTAGTGACAAGCCATCTCACGGCGCCTTGATGGCGCTACCATTTTTTTGACATGACATTCTGTAATATGTCAGATTTAAGACATTCATCGGCATACATCTTCTTTAGTCGAGCGTTCTCAATTTCAAGCTCTTTAAGACGTGAGATTAAAGAGGCATCCATACCGCCGTATTTAGAACGCCAGTTATAAAAGGTGCTTTGTCCAATATTGTGGTCACGGCATAGCTCAGTGATAGGGACACCTTGCTCTGCTTGCTTTAAGATGTTGACGATTTGGTTGTCGCTAAAGCGGATCTTTTTCATAGGGTTCTTCTGCTGATAGTTTAGCAGTTAATCTCTATTTCTAAGCGTTCTTATTTATCGGGAGGATTGCCGGAGTATGCGCAGTACTGAAGGGATGGCCGAACGGATCGATCAAGGTTTGCAGCGACGCAAACGCTGGATATTGCCTGAACCTGTTTCGCACCTTGGCAGCTTACTGTAGCGAGTCGCACCGGCTCTGTACTTGCATCAGGTGCGTAAACGCTTTAAAGGCGAACTACGATAAATTAATTATTGGATTCGTCTCAGCTTTTATTCTAATATTGTGCCGTTTAAAAAATAATGTTGCTAGCAACGGTATTTTAAACGGTATTTTTTATCACCACCTAGAAATGTCATGACATATTACTCACTATATGAGTGTTTGGTTTTTAGCTTCCTAAGCTAGCCTTAAGGTTTGTTTGTTGTAATAGCAGTAGAGCAGATGATGTAACGTCTAGCCTACTAGCGGTATCTCGCCTAGGTTTGATGTCTAGCAATTATATCGTCAAAAAAATAAACGAACTATTAAGGGAGTGATGACCATGGACCAAAACAGTACAACGAATCCGACACACGAGTCTGATATATTGTTATCAAACATTCCTAAAACCAGACAAGTACGAGTTTGGGATATTTTGGTCAGAGTGACTCACTGGGCCGTCGCGGCTGGTATCACTGCTAATTTGCTTTTTACCGAAGAAGGCAGTGAGCTGCATCAATATGTCGGTTATACCGTGGTAGGGTTAGTGGTTGTACGTTTGCTTTGGGGTTTAGTTGGCACTCGCTATGCACGCTTCAGTGACTTTTTTTCCTACATCGTCTCGTATTAAACGTCACCTATCTGATTTAAGTGCTCGCCGTATGGATGAGCAGCATCTTGGTCATAACCCATTGGCTGCCATTATGATGCTATTGTTATGGGCCGTGATTATAGGGTTAGGCGTGAGTGGTTATTTGATGGAGGCAAGAATTTTCGGTAGTAAAGACATCCTTGAAGAAATTCATGAAATACTTGCCAATAGTTTATACTCACTTGTCCCGTTACACATTATCTCTGCGATTGTCATGAGTTATTGGGAACGGCAAAATCTGATTAAGTCGATGATAACCGGTAATAAAACGGTAACGACGCGTCGCCCAAGATAAAATAATCAACGAAACAGGACAGTCATGGCACGCATACTATTAATAGAAGACGATAGCAATATTGCTGAAGGTATTGTTGTCGGGCTAAAAAGCCATGGCATGATGGTCGATTGGTTTAGTGATGCTAGGCAAGGTGAAATGGCACTGCAAGAGGATATGTTTGATGCGGTGTTGCTCGATCTGACGTTGCCAAAAGGTGATGGTATGACTGTGCTACAAAATTGGCGCTATAAACAGCTAGACACACCGGTGTTGATTATTACGGCTCGTGACGCGATTGCCAATCGCGTGGCTGGACTCAATGCAGGCGCAGATGATTATCTAGTCAAGCCATTTGCACTAGATGAAGTGGTTGCCCGTCTGCAAGCATTGATACGGCGTAGTCAGGGACGGAGCCAACCTGAGATTCGTTATGGTGAAGTCGCTTATTGGCCTCACAATCACCAAGTCTCTTATCAAGGTCAAGTCATTGAGCTAACCATCAAAGAAGTGGCCATACTAGAGCAAATGCTAACTCATCCTAAACAGATTCATAGTCGAGCCAGCTTAGAGGACAAGCTCTATGGTTGGCAACAGGATATTGAGAGTAATGCTATTGAAGTGCATATCCATCATTTACGCAAAAAACTGGGCAATGATTTTATTTTAACCAAACGCGGCATCGGCTACTATCTCAATCCAGCACATAGCCATTAAAGTGTTTATGTTCAATTTGGCTTTTAATATATGAGCAACATGTGAGCTTATGAAAAGTATCCAGCAGCGGCTGTTAATCTCTTTACTCATTGGTCTACCCTTACTATGGCTTATCACATCGAGCTTTATTGCTTGGCGGTTATGGCATGAAATTAATGAGATGAATGACACGCAAATCACTCAAGTGGTTCGATATTTGATGGGCGTATCTGCTGATGACAGTGATTCACAAGATGGGGATCCAAAAACTGGAGAACAAGAAGACAGCGACCAAGAGGAAGGTAAAGGAGAGCATCATAGAGAAAAGAGCGAAAAGCCCGCTGCCAAAATATATAATTTAAAAAGTAAAGAGCTGTCAGGTGACCTGGGTGATGCTGAAGATGACTATATGGGCTTTGCCATTTGGGATAAAGAAGGACATCTATTAGTGGCTGATGAAAATGGTCAGTCATTTTCTTTTCTGCCAGACCAGCGTGGTTTTTTTAGAAGAATATAACTCTGCTTATCAGCGCCTAAACCCTTTTAGCAAACGCTGGCGGTTATTTTATGCGCATGATGACTATAATGGTGACAATGGCTACGATGACACGCATGAAGGCCGAGTGATCGCTGTTGGTCAAAACCTTGATTCTCGCCGAGAAATGATTGTCGAAGCAATGTCTGTGCAAGTGTTGCCTATGTTGATTGGGCTATTTTCCTTCATGATTTTGGCTATCGGATTGATACGACACGGACTGATGCCGTTAAGCCAAATCAGTGCCGAGGTGGAACAGCGCAAGCTGCAAGATGATAGTCCTATCACAGCAGACGTACCAAAAGAGATTCAGCCTTTGGTGACCGCTTTAAACGTTTTGTTTATAAAAGTGGCAGATACCTTGGCACGTGAACAACGCTTTACCGCTGATGCTTCTCATGAGCTGCGTAGTCCACTGGCTGCGCTCAAACTACAAGCAGACTTGTTACAGCAGCAGCTATTACAACTGTCTGGCATAGAAAACGACAATCAGTTGTTTTATCACACACAAAAGATTAGCGATGGCATTGAGCGTGCGACCCATTTGGTCGATCAATTATTGGTTTTAGCCAAGATAGAGCCGCAACAGCAGTTGCCTCCTGAGCAATTAGAGCATCCAGACTGGCTGATGCTCACAGATTCTGTACTGAGTGATGTCAACCGCTTGGCTCGTGAAAAACACATTCAATTAAAACGCACCGTACACTGTGACAATCCTGCCGATATTTTGCCCATTCTTATCAATCCAGTATTATTTAAGCTATTAATCCGCAATTTACTAGACAATGCCATCCGCTATTGCCCAGAGGGCTGTCTGATTGAACTGCAGTTAGATGTTGATAATATTAAAGTGGTGGATAATGGCTTGGGTGCAGACCCAGAGCAGCTAGCGCGCCTGAGCGAACGCTTCTACCGTCCAGCAGGTCAAACCCAACTAGGTAGTGGCTAGGACTGTCAATCGCCAATCGAATCGCCGAGCTGCACAACCTCACCTTAGCGTTTGCCAACCGCTCTCAACCAGAAACAGGCTTTGTGGTAACAGTTAAAAGTAAAAGCCCACTCTCAAAACCATTGTAAAAAAATAAATCATACTGTCTTAAGATTGAGTTAATATTCGGTGCGTATGCTACTCGTATTCCCTAATAACATTATATGGAGTACAACCTGTGAGCCTACCGCTCTTAAAACCACTATTATTAACTGTCGGTGCGACTTCCTTAGTATTCTTTGGTGGGGTTATTGCCTTAGCCGTGCAGTCTCCCGAACCTGCTAGTACTTTATCAGTAGCTGATCCCATCACTCAAAATGCTGACATCACACCTAACGCATCATCCTCATCGGTGCAGCAGTTACCTCTTGCTGCGCTTAGTCCTGCGCAAGCGACAGCACTGGCAAAACAAGACGCACCCAATGCGATATTGCAGGCCAATCCAGAGCTCATCAACTATAACGGTAAGGTCGCTTATGAAGTGCTATTAGATAATAGCGCCACTTATATTGACGCCAATTTAGGCACGGTTCTAAATCCGGTAGCGACCAATAATTATCGTGTTGAGAATTTTTATGAAGACTACGATGAAGATGATCGAGATGAGCATCATGATGACGACAGGGACGAAAATGAAAAAGTCGGCAAATACCGTGACGAGGATTACAAAAAGAGTGATCATCTAATCGCAACGAGCTACAAACACCATGAGGAGGAAGATGATTATGATGACTAATACACAATCAACGGCCCAAGCAACTCCAAAGAAACCTGCTAATAAGACGAGTAAAAAAGCTGATCCGTTCGCCTTTCTTAAAAGCAGTATCATGATTGCATCGGTTGCAGGCACGATGGGTGGATGGTTATTTTTGCTCAATCAAGAGACAGACAGCCCATCTGTGAGCGCCGTCACTGTAAATACTACAGATTCTGGGAGTGGTGAGCTAGCTGCTGCATCAATACCCATTGTTGACATCACACAGCTGAGGCAGGTCAATGAAGCTGCTCCTGTAGAGGCAATAACAGTCGTCGCCCGTACGCGTTCTTCTCAATAACCAGCAAATCAATAAATAAGCAAAGATGAGTAATTATTGAGCTTATACCCTATCGCAAAAAAATGGAGTCTTCTGATGAGTAAGAACACGACAAAATTGGCGACTCTGAAACTGGCGGCGATGGGTTGCCACATTCAAATAACGTTAAACATTACCAAGATTGGCACACAGCACTCGCAGGAAATAATAGATCACCAAATTTCTTTGTTAAAAAGTGAAACTCAGCAGCGTTTAGCACGCTGGGAGCATATATTTAGTCGTTTCGATGAAACCAGTGAGCTCATGAGACTTAATAATCATACCGACCAATGGAGGGAGGTAAGTGCAGAGTTGTTTGAGGTCTTAGGTCGCGCCATATATTTTGTTGTAGAAACTCAAGGTCTCATAACCCCAACCTTACTCAAACCGCTCTGGGCTGCTGGTTATAGCAGTCATTTGAAACCTTGCCAAAAATGTCTACGCCATCTATACCCGTAATTACCTCAAACTCTGGCTCAAATGCCGCCACATACTTACAAGCTCAACCCAATGCTAACAATCCTAATCAGCAAATAGACAGTATTCAGTGTCGCCGATTGGTTGATGGTCAGCATCAGATCTACCTGCCCGCTGGAATAGCACTTGATTTGAATGGTTATGTCAAAGGCTGGTGTGCCATGCAATTAGCTGAGCAGATTAGTCGAAGTCATGACTGGCAACTCCCTTGTTTGGTAGATATGGGCGGTGATATAGCAATCGGTGTCCCAAGAAGTCAAGCCCTAGATAAGGCAATAGACAGTCCAATTGTTTGGGGCGTGGCAATTGCTAAACCTTACTGTGCTAATGGCGAGCATATGCAAAACGACCAAGATGTCGCAATTCTTACTTTGAGATCTGGTGCTGTCGCCACTTCTGGGCAAGATTATCGGCGCTGGTGGCATAAAGGTCGCCCGCAGCATCATTTAATTCACCCTCATTATTCCCGTCCGGCTATCAGTGATGTCCTGACAGCAACGGTCATGGCTGCGGATACTGTAACAGCAGAGGTATACGCAAAATATTGTGTGCTCCTCGGCGTTACAGAAGCAATAACATGGCTGAACCAGCATCATATTGCGGCGCTCTTAATTGATACGAATAACAACGTGATATCGTCCATTGCTATTGAGCCAAATTTGAGTGAGCCCAACTTGGTTGCCGTCTAACGACTCACGCTCTATACGCCAGATACCAATATATTAAGTAGATGCATTCATAGGAGTATCGTCATGCATACAGACAATCTTACTCACAGCCAGGCTACTTCTAATACGTCGCTTCTTGTTCAGGTTATGTGGATTGTATTGATTTTGAGTATTGCCATCGGAGTCGGCAGCTACATGCTATTGATGTGGGGAGAGACGGTCTCACAACTACTGACCGCCACAGATAAGCATTTTTGGTATTTATCACGGGCAAGTGGTGTGATTGCTTATGCTTTATTTTGGCTGGCAGTGGTTTTTGGTTTATTACTGAGTACACGCTTAGGAAAGCATTTTAATGCGGCTAGGGTATTTGCCTTGCATCAGTATTTAAGTCTGATAGCGGTAGCTTTGCCGCTTTTCATGCTGGTATTTTATTGGCGGATAACTATCTAAATCTGCATATATGGCAGATTTTAGTACCTTTTGGTTTCCAGACTGATCGGGTGGGCGTGGCATTGGGACAGATGGGGTTTTGGCTGTTATTTATCTGTGCATTCAGTTTCTATATTAAGAAGTATATTGGTCAATCAGTGTGGCGATGGCTACACTTTTTGACCTTTACAGCTTATATGCTTATTAGCATCCATGTGTTTATGGTGGGATCTGACAGTCGAGCATTACCGTTGCTGTTATTTTATGCAAGTAGTCAGACATTGGTTTTTGTATTGACTAGCTATAGATTATTGATGATGAAACAAGTCAAGTGACTATTTAATTGGCAATTCGATTGACCGTTCAAATGACTATGTATGGAGCGTTATAGTATCAAGCGGTATAAACTGCAGTGATATTATAAGCTACACTAGGATATACCAATCCGTGTCTATACCTTTTAAGGATTTTATGCATCATTATTCTATTCATGACGAAGCACATTTGAGCAATCGCAATCATTGGTTGAGGGCAGCAGTGCTGGGTGCGAATGATGGTTTGATTTCGACAGCCAGTTTATTGGTTGGGGTAGCGGCTGCCAGCCCAAGCAGTCAGACATTGCTGTTGACTGGCATGGCCGCGTTGACCGCAGGTGCGTTGTCGATGGCGGCTGGCGAGTATATTTCTGTCTCATCACAAGCGGATACCGAAAAGGCGGATCTCGATAAAGAGAGACATGAGCTGACGCATAATGCTGAGCGTGAGCTAATAGAGCTCACAAAAATTTATGAAGCGCGTGGACTTGAGCATGATTTGGCACATCAAGTGGCCGTAAGCTTGACTGAGCACAATGCCCTGGAGGCTCATGCTCGTGATGAGATAGGCTTAACGGATCTTAGTGAAGCGAAGCCTATTCATGCATCAGTTGCCTCTGGACTATCATTTATAGCGGGGGCGATACTACCGATCATTGGGATACTACTATTACCAGCGGAAACACTGGTTTGGTCACTGGCCTCTTTGACGATAGTAGGCTTAATGCTACTTGGGATCATCTCTGCTCGTTTGGGCGGTGCGCCTGTTGTTCCTGCTACTACTAGAGTAGTAGTTTGGGGGGTACTAGCTATGGTAGCAACCTCATTGATTGGCCGCTTATTTGGCGTGGCCATTTAACAACATACTCACTCCATGACAACCTAACTGGTTACTGTCCTTTTTTAGCGTATTGTTTGATGGTGGGTAGGTCTTTGACAATGGCATTGCCAACAATGTTGGGAAACAGTCGATTGAGCCATGCAAAAAAACGCTCGGGAAACCCCAAATGCTGATGCGCCTGCTTGGTTGATATAAAGTGAATCAACGCTTTTGCGACGGTCTTAGGCGAGTCCATTTTCACTTTCAATGCCTCATTCATGGCGACGACTGCATCTTTATTCATGGTGGTCTTGGTGGCTCTAGGCGCAAAATATCGAAACTTCACTGAGGTGTCGGCATACTCGCGGCCTAACGCTTCACTTGCGCCGCGTAAGGCAAACTTGCTAGCGCTATAAGCACTAAAACCTGGGTAGCCAATACTGCCAAAGGTTGAGCCAACACTGATTATTTGGCTCGGACTATGCTGTGCTATCAAGATAGGCAGTAGTCTTTTTATGAGCTGTAGTGGATACGCCACATTGACCAACATCATCTGTTCGATCGTATCATCACTTTGATCCGTGAGTATGCAAAGTCATTGATACCTGCATTGAGTATGACAGTATCAATGACGTTTCCATGGCCTTGTGTCATTTCACCCAGCCCCTCTAACAGTAGCGATTGCGACGCCTGCGAGCTTAAGTCACATGTATGAGACAGAAGCGGGACATCAGGATAGTCTTTGGTCAACTCATCCACTAAATGCGTCAAGGTTTGATTGTTACGCCCGATCAAGATTACCGGTCGATTATTGGCACATAATTGCCGTGCGATCTCTTGTCCGATACCACCCGTGGCACCAATTAGTATGGTGTATTGCAGGGTAGACTGTATTAGGCTGATTGACCATTAGGTAGTGTCATGATATCGCATCCTTGTTGAACAATTATTATTAAAGCATGGATTATTGAAGCACGGATTGTAGTGATATGCGCTGTTGCTAATCGTCTGAGTGATTAATGCCATGCTTAATTCCAAGACCCATCGCAATATACAGCTTACGCTCTGCTAAGGGCACGTCAATTTGTCGACGACCATGCATGATGCGTTTGTTGTCTAGTATCACCACATCACCATTTTGCCACGCAATTTCTTGAGTATGCACTTCACAGATTCGAGTCAGCTTGGCTATTAGCTCATCATCAACGCTTTGACTATTCGCTAGGGTGAACTTAGGTTTTTCATAGTTAAATGATGGCCCAAGTAATGTGTTTGCAAAGGCGAACTGCCCGCTTAAGTTGTCCTCTCGGATAGCAGGTACCTGTAACACGTACCGAACGCCGCCATCTGTCTGAGGCTCTACATGATGCGTTAACGTCTTGCTCGTCGTCGCAGCGATAAATTTATCTAAATCATCCAGCTTATTTGATCAGCGGCATCTGTTCTGCCGGTCGCAGTAGCCACGTAATTTTGCCAAATTGCTTGAGGTAAATAGCGACTGATACGCATCGGCTGACTAAAAGTGGCTTTTAGCTCAGGTGATAGTGCTTGATACACAGCATATCCATCACATATCGTTGTTTGTGAGCCTTTTTTTTGGCGCTTAACTCACTAAAAAAAGGCAATGACATCAGGTGGCATCGGCGTATTGCCATTTTCGATATGTAGTCCAATAGCATGCGCACCTGCGTCCACTTTTTGGGCTTCAGAAGTGATGTTTTGACGGGCAGGATCATAGGTTAAGGTCTGACACAGTTGACTCATCAACTGACTAAACGTGTCCACATCGTAGTGATGACCTCGAAGTAACATCCAACCATGGGTTTTTAAGGCCGTTAAAATATCAGAGGTCTTAGGTAATGATACGCTGGCAGACACTTGAGAGGTTAGTACCTCAGGAGTGTCAATTTCGATAACGTCACTTTTTATCAAATCATTTAGCATAAGAGTGGTTTGCATAATGCTGTCCTATAACGATAAGTGGTAAAAATATATGTAGGCTAACGGCTAGCTTTGATCTATTTAGGTTTGGTCTATTTATGTACTATCTAAACGGTCAACGGCATTTTTCCTACTATGTTTTATTAAAAGCTTAGTAATAGAGTCTGTTGTGCTGCTGGTGAGAGTGTCCGTTATAAGCCGAGTGCTGATTTATAAGTCTCAAGAATTTGTAGTCGTCGCAATTTACCGTTATCGGTTAATAATCCATTGTCAGTGCTGAAAGGTAGCTCGCTAGATGCCACTGTTTGATACGAGCATAGTCAGGCAAGGTTTGGTTTACGATATTTAGTGCTTGTTTGATAGCAGATTGTAAATCACTGTTATCTGCTGATGTCGCGTTAGGGTTGGCGACTATCACCGCAGATAGATGAGGCTCACCATCTCCGAGTACCGCCACCTGATAGATAATAGGCTGCGTTGAGAGCTGCGCTTCTACCCATTCAGGCGAGATATTTCGGCCAAAACTACTAATAAGCACGTTTTTGCGTCGACCCGTGATGTATAAATAGCCGTCGTCATCTAGATGACCGATATCCCCTGTGGCAATGATGCATGGTCTTCGTTGCTATTATCATGGTTTAGGTAGCCTTGCATCGCATTGCCCGTGACCATCACTTCGCCACTGGCTGCGATGCTGACCGATGCATGAGGCATAGGTTTGCCCACGCTGCCTGCGCGCTTTGCTTTAGGCGTATTTAGACTGACCACAGAGCCACATTCAGACAAGCCATAGCCTCATAGACAGGCAAGTTTAAGGTGTTAGCATCTTGTAATAATTTGGGTGAAACTTTGCCGCCGCCTACTGCCATAAATCTTAAGGATGGCAAAGCAATACTAGGCGTACACTCGCCACTAGTGCTTGTGCAAATTTGGGATTTTTCATTAGCTGCCATTTGCTCGCAAATGGCTTTTAGCATTTGTGGTAATAAAATAACACTGGCGATATCATGGGTTCGTACGGTTTTTATCAGCCGCTCGGCATCAAAGGCTTGATTGGATAGCAAACCAAATTGATCAATTTGCCCTGTCACCAAAGTACGGCCCATGTATAGGCTCACGTAGACGCCTGCCACGTTTTCTAACAAAGTGGCAAAAGGCAACACGCTCAAATGACTAAATTTGCTTGTGGTCTCGGTAACTTCTGAAGTGTTAGCAGCGTCATTTTTCAAGGTGTCAGCTAGCGCACCCGATAACGACTCAACAATACGCATCAAAGTATCTTGACCCAAACATACGCCTTTTGGCATACCAGTACTGCCTGAGGTGTAAGTCACTTTGCAAAAATCGTTGGCAGTAGAGGAATTTTGAGAGGTAAGGCTAGGGTCAATGATAGTGTCAGTAAGTTGATAAAAGCTACCTTTGATATGAGTCGCCTGCTCAGACTTAATGGCTTTTGTCTCTGGTGTATCAGCGATCACCCAATGATCCATATTGTCTATGATTGGCATTGTTAAACTAGCTCCAACATATACCGTCTCTATCTGCGCATCTTGTAGTAAGTGCGCAATTTGTGATGCACTAAAGAATAAGGGGATTGGCACAACGACCGCGCCGACGGTACTCAATGCCAAATCGAGTATGATCCAATCTATATCATTATGGGTATATAAAGCGACACGCTTGCCTTGCCATATGTCTAATGTCTCATGGAGCACCGACAACGTGCGTTGAAGCTGGCCATAAGTCAGACTGATCGTTTTGTCATTGTCTATCGTCTGTATCGCCACTTGCATAGGTGACTGACGGGCATGCTCACATATCGCGGTATAAATGGGTTTCATGTTATTCTCACTGTCTTGTAGTGGTGCAGTGTTATTGGTTGATGGTAAGCTAATGAATGAGTATTAAACGGTTATCTTATTTAGCGTCAAACGAGTGGCATAATTCATCTCTAACGTTTCGTTATAGCGATAATGAGGGGCGCATACCCGCTTAGCATCTGCCACATTGATGGCGACCACCAAAGGGTTGTGCTGATAGTAATGGCCCCATGATGATACTTGCTCAGGGTCTTCTAGCGCTTCTGCAGTGGCCTTGGCAATAACATGGCTGCGAATGCCCATATGCGCCAATATATGTCGCACAGCATCGGTGCCAGTACACACTACCCAGTCTGCTTTGGTTTGGTATTCATGAGTCGTAGGATTCAGGGTAGGGGTAGATAAATAAAACACCAAAAATGCTATCATAAGCCGCGCGCTACCAGCACAACCTGATGCTAAATTGCCAATCTCAAAAATGCGCTGACGATTGACTAGCTCGCCTGCTACTCTACTGATCTCATTTTGTATTGGCGTGTTTAAATACTGCTCTAAAAATATCTTATCTTCACAGATAGGTTTTAGACCGATAGCAACGCTCGTGCCTTTAAACGCGGGCAAAGTATCATCGTCAGCGGATAACCAATCGCCATAGGATGGCATATCGGCAAAACCTGAAAACAAAATAGGCATAAAGTAGCTTAATCTAGCGTGATGGATGTACTCATATATTTGTTTGATGAATGCTTGGGCATCTTGATTTTGAGTATATGAAGTAGGCGATGTCGCTATTGGAATTTGAGTGCTGGCGCGTATATATAGGATGAAGGTATTCCTTGCACCTCCAATATTGACATTGGCTTAACGGCTTCAATATAGAAGGTCGTATTTAGAACATTCTGCAAGGTATGAGTGCTATTAATAGATAATGACATCAGCTGTCTCCAAATGGCTAAAAGCTTTTAGCACGATTAACATCATGGAAGCATGATAAAGGAGCAACCTTAACTGAACCTTAAGGTTGTATCGTTTTTAACAATCAAACCCCGGTATTGACAAACCCCAATATTAAGCACATCAACTAAGTAAAATACCAATTAAAGAAAGGTTGCTAACACTATGCACAATATAGTGTTGGCAACCTTTTTTTACTTCTATAAAAATCAGTCACATCGTATATGAATTTATGATATTGATATTCTTATAACCGCACTAATGAGGTGGTTAGCATCTGACAAATCTCAAGCCAGCCTATATCTAGCTTAAAAGTAGCGAATCTATATATCTGATCAGACAATAAGATACTACTCTCGCTGTTGCCAGTCATTTTGACCTACAGGCAACCGATCAAGTAAGTCACGTCTCGATCTCCAGTCAGATATGTGTGTATCTAATAATGCTTTAAATCTATCGTTGTGCTATCGTTCCTTAAAGTGTAATAACTCATGCACGATAATATACTCTAAACCGGGAAGGGCTTTTTAGCCAATTCAAGATTAAGTAATATTCGCCATTGCTCGATATTGCAGCTACCCCATTTAGTTTTCATCTTTTGTACTTGCTAGCCACAGACAGTCCCATTGAACCGCCCCGAGATTGTCGGAGACTCAACATTCTGAGAGAATACGACAATGAAAAGACAAACCTACACTCCTGAGATTAAAGAACGCGCCGTTCGCATGCTGATCGAAGCAGAAAACGACTATCCCTCTACATGGTCAGCCATTCAAGCCATTGCCCCTAAGATTGGCTGTACGCCTGAAACCCTACGATCATGGCATAAAAAAACACATCGATCAAACTATTCCTGCCTCAGTGCAAGCGCAAAGCGACAAAGAACGCATCAAAGAGCTTGAACGCGAGAATAAAGAGCTCAAGCAAGCTAATGAAATCATCAGAAAGGCTGCGGCTTTTTTTCGCCCAGGCGGAGCTCGACCGCTGACTAAAATCATGATTCAATTCATCGACGACAATAAACATCTTTATGGGGTCGAGCTGATCTGTAGAGTATTACCGATTGCCCCGTCAACTTATTATCGTGCTAAAGACTTGGAGGATTGCCCTGAGAAGCGTTCCCTTCGCAGTCAGCATGACGACTTTTACATCAGTGAAATCAGACGCATCTGGACTGACAGCAAATGCCGTTATGGTGCGCGTAAAGTCTGGCAGCAGATGAAAGCTGATGGGTTAAAGGTTGCTCGTTGTACCATAGAGCGTTTAATGAGACAGCATGGCCTACAAGGTGTCTGGCGCGGTAAGGGTAAAATAACAACTCACAGCCGTGATGATCAAAAGCGTGCTGATGACTTGGTTAATCGTAACTTTAGCGCTCATCGCCCTAACCAGCTCTGGGTGGCAGACTTTACCTATATCAAGACGATAAGCGGCTGGGCGAATACCGCTTTTGTTATTGATGTGTTTGCTCGCGCTATCGTCGGCTGGAAAGTATCTAATCGTATGAATACCGATATGGTAATGGCAGCATTAAATCAAGCGATAACAGATAGAAACAATCCCAAAGATGTGATTCATCACAGTGATCGAGGGGTTCAGTACTTATCTATTCGCTATACCGATAAGATGACGGACTGCGGCGTGATTGCTTCTGTTGGTACAACAGGTGATTCATACGACAATGCACTGGCTGAAACGGTCAATGGACTCTATAAATCTGAAGTAATTGACTATTTAAAGCAGAACTGGACTGGTGTGAACGATGTTGAACTGGCAACCCTTGAGTGGGTGGACTGGTTTAATAAAACCCGTTTACATGGCACGATTGGATATGTGTCACCCTTTGAGTTTGAAAAGCGGTATTATGATAATTTAACCCTGTCAGGCATCGCTGCCTGACTCAAGTAAATCACTCTCCGATAAAGTCGGGGCGGTTCACATCGATCTGACCAGACCAGACTATTTATTGATTAAAATCTCTCAAGTTAATGTCTACAGATTTGACAGCAGAGGTCAAGCTTGATGCCACTTCTTAAAAAGGTTGCCTTTTTCAAGATACTGATAGCACGTGTGATCAGGGCATACTAAAATCGTACTTTTTCAACCATTGCTCCAAGGTGTCGCGCTTTCTTAAAAAGGTTGCCTTTTTCAAGATACTGATAGCACGTGTGATCAGGGCATACTAAAATCGTACTTTTTCAACCATTGCTCCAAGGTGTCGCGCTCTATGTTTTTACTGCCAGTTGCATAGATAGCGATAGCCTAGCGTATCGGTAAAAAAGCGTATGACACGGTTTTGAGTGAATATTTCTATATCGTCCACGTTACTCATAAGATACACCTGCTAAATTTAGCCCTTGCAGCATAATATTTAACATTTCAGTTTCATGCTGAGCAATTATTTTTTTATCCCACGCATCTGGTTTACCTTGTATGCAATCAATCATTTTCAGTAGCTTTAAGCTATCGATTTGCCCACTTTGCATATTTCCATTTTGTGAGAAATACTTTACCTTAACATCAGGCATATCATTACTCACACGTGAATTAAGGCTATGGCTAATCAAACATAAATTACCAAAAGAGTGCAACAGTGAATCTTTTGCGTCTTTATCTTCCAAAAATATACTGTCGTTTCGCTTATTTTGTGGATAAAAGTGTTCTACAGAGCTTCTAGCGGTAAAGGTAAACTTAGGATAGTTACCGTTTAACCAAAGCAGATAATCTAAATAATTAAATACAAAAATGTTGCGGATATTGCCATACCTGAGATACTGCTTAATTTGTATACGTAGATTATCAGTACTCAAGTTGTCATGGGTATGTTCAGTCAATAGCTTATTGAAGTCTGAGGTTTGATAAATGATTTTATGATAATCATCAGGTTCATCAGTCAAATAACGCTTTAACATAAAGGCGCGAGCTATCTCTTCTAAATGGTCAAGATACGCTACGCTATTAAGCCCCATTTCACCATGTTTATAATGCTTACAAGCATAATATAAAACGGCATTAAGCCAGTGCTTATAGTTCGTAGTAGGAGTTGAGACATGAAAAGCACTTTGCAACATCACTAGTTTGTCAGTGTCAGTCTCAAAGCT
This sequence comes from Psychrobacter sp. JCM 18901, assembly GCF_000586435.1. Taxonomy (GTDB): domain Bacteria; phylum Pseudomonadota; class Gammaproteobacteria; order Pseudomonadales; family Moraxellaceae; genus Psychrobacter. Next base: position 6,822 of record NZ_BAWH01000028.1, on the reverse strand, counting down.
ATTTTTGTAGTAGCTGTTTTTTTTATCTTCATTCTTGATTAGCTTATTAAGCGTCCATTGTCCTTTACTGTCTTGAGTGTTGCGCTTTATTATAAAGTGATCAAAGATAAATTTGCTTTTAAGTAATGAGTATATAAAGGTCTTTACTTGAGACAAAGGCGTTATCTGATTGTTAGTTTCTATACTTTGCTCAGTATTTGAAGTGTGAGCATTTTCTAAGTTGGATGGTTTTAAGATAAAGGTTTCAAACTGGGTTAGCAGCTGTTTGTCATCAAGTGCGATGTCTTTTTTTATATGAGGACTGCACGTTAACCATGATTCTCAAAGCATGTAAAAGAAAGCTTGAGAAATTCACTAAGCTATAGTAAGTCTCACTATTACCGTCATCTTCTTCTTTATCCGCGGTATTGCTAGGGTTAGGTGGACTGGCAAAACCATTTTCAAGGATGTGGAAAAGAGAAGGAAGTGGCTTCAATTTATTGTTTTGAGCATCATTGTTACAGTCAGAATACTGTTCATTATCTGGCTGGGAATTGTTAGGATTATCAGAGTCTTTATATATCCTAAGCAGTTCATCAAAATCTTTAGGCCGCAAAAGAGTTAAATTCTCTGAAAACAACTTAAAGCGTAAAGTAGTATTGAAGCCATACTGTACGTATTTATTCATATTGGCACAGGCTTCCCAAACATCATGAATCAAAGCTTTAACTGGTTGTTTGTCCGCAAGCGCTATCTCACTTTCGTTTGCCTTTTCAATGACTGACAACAAACGTGCTTTAATAATTTCATGCTTCTCTAATTGCTCACCTCGGTTATTCATAACTTCGAAATAATGATTTAAATCCGTTTCGTCAGGCACAGGTACACGAGCAATCTGTACATATTGAAATAGATAATCACAAAACTCTTGAAGGGTTGTAGTGGGTTGTTGGTTATCATTATTAGGGGAAATAAATTTACTTTCCATTACTTCTCTAATAGACGTATAGCCGTTGATAATAGCGGGATTTAGCTTAGCTTCATGAAGGTGCTCATAGGTTTCTAGATTGTCATTCAGTAGTAACTCTAACGTCTGAGTAGATTTCGGACGGCTTTCAAACTCAATGTTTTGTTCTGTATACCATGACATATCATAGTCGCTATCTATAGTTGTAAAGTAATTCTTTAGATATATGATTAATAAGCTCAGAGTAGTAAAGCGTTGTTGACCGTCAATAACTTCAAACACTGTACGTTTTGAAGATAGTTGTGGTCTTTCAAATACTACCAGTGTACCTAGATAATAGTTCTTATGTTCCTTTGAACTTTTCGCATCAATTTGAGCGTCCATAATATCGACAATAAGCTGTTCAATCTCACTATTGCCCCAAGCATAATTACGCTGATACATCGGAATCAGATAGTGCTCGGTGCCGTTAAGCAGCCCCTTTGGTGTTAGTAGTATCACTTGCTCGGTTGCGCTCGGATTATAGTTTTTCATAATTTTATTTTTCTCTATTTATCAGTCAAATAGTTGAGGTGATCAAATAATTGGTATATGTCGTTATCAGCTTTTTTTATTAGACTCTTTTATGTCATTGCCTCTTAGAGGTTGAACACCAGCGATCCATACTTCTTTAGGCAATGTAGCGTCTTTGATACGTTTGAATAACATACCGTCAACTGCATGATTGTCCATCGTTGCGAGTTTTACCGCAAATTGTCTTAAGCGTATTTTGTATGCCCAAATAAACATGATCTCTACAACCTGTGATAAGTCTTGCATACCAAATTTATCAATATAGTAGATCAAAGTATTATCAAATAAGTTACGAGTATATTTGTCACCCTGACGCCACTTATCACTATAAGCATCTAATACCTTAATAATGTTCGATGCTCGTTCATTTAAGGTTTGGTCATAGATAGTTACAGAGGAATGGCTGTTTTTATTCTCTGATGCGTGCGCACTATCAATCGTTTTCGTACGATCAATAAGCGTATCGTAATATTCAACCATTTCAAAAAAACGACGACCGTTGATTATTTTTTTGGTCTAGCTGAAATGGGTAGTTCATTGCTTGAGCATCAATATGACGTTGCATATTGCTATTATAATCATCGATAAAATGATGCGTGATCATCATAGCTTTTGCATAGTGCGGTAAATTTTGTTTATGTAGAGACACCCCTTTAAAAATATCTACATGACGACTGGTAAAGTTGCGGGCTGGTTTATGATCTATCCAGCGCTTAATCCTAAATAAATGCTGATTAAACAGCCTGTGCAATTCGTCATCTGCCAAGCTTTCCCAATGAGCGACAGTTTGCGCTTTAATATTTGGATTGAGCCGTTTATCATAGGCGCTGAATTCACGTAAATGAAAAGCCTTTAATAAGTCATGAGGATACAACTCTTTACCGCGAGAGTTCTGTGAGTCAAAAAAACTGAAAGGCTTCTGATTCATCTTCCAATATAAAGATGACCACCTCACACTGATTTAGCAGAAAGTCAATATGTTCGATGCTGAGCTCGCCACGGCTTATAATGCGTTGTATCTCTTGAAAGTTCGAGTGCAAATTATAAATGGATATATCGCTAGCAAACTCTTGTTTTTTAGCTAAGGCTGGCACGGTATTAGCTAGCTCACCTAGTATTTTTCCGATAGCTTTTACTTCTTTGGGTTTGGTTGAATGATCAGGATGATAGTTTTTGATAATCGCCATGACGGTAAGCATTAGCGTTAGGGTGCGTTGTTGACCATCGACAATATTGAGTACGTCTTTATCATCTTTATCTTGAGACTTATGCAGCACGATAGAGCCAAGGCGATAGGCGGGCTTGTCACATTGCGTCTTAATATCATTGAATAAGCTTGCGATATTGTGCTGATTCCATTTGTAAGGGCGCTGATACTCAGGAATAGTTAGTAGACATTCACTCAGTAACTGCTTTACTGAGATTATCGTCTTGTTCTGGAGCGTTATTGATTCACTCATAATTAGTAATTATCCTTAAATTTACAGAATTATATAATAAACATTAGTTCTTTATATAACCTAGTTTTCATTTGCTGAAGTAAGATATTTGTCGTTGCTAGTCTAGTATAGCGGGCAACCTAGAAAATAAAGTTACAGGTTGATCGCTATACTGGCCTTTATGATAAACATATAGGCTTACCATCATGACTGCCGCTAGAAATAATTGTCCTTTAAAAGATACTTCCTCTATCGCACAAGCTTGTGCAATCACTTTTCAAGGTACTGCCAGTAATGACCTGCAGCAAGATGCTTTTTTCTTTTTAGACAATTGGTATCAAGAAGACTTAGGAGTGATGGCAGTGACTCCAGTTGCAGTACCCTTCTGCTTAGCAGTGTCAGATGGCGTCGCAAGCTCTAATCACTCACAGCACTGCTCAAAAGCGGTGATAAAGGCAATCAGACGGTTATGGAACGATCAGAAGAGTGTTACTTCAGATGATATTCATCAGCTGATTAATCAAACCAAGCATTCAGCTAAGCGTAATGGCGCGGCGGCAACTCTTGCGATGGTTGCCTGTGAGTTAAAGGGTGATGGAACCATAAAGGCAACGATAACGCATGTGGGCGACAGTCGTATTTATTGGCTACCTAAAGGTGCATCACAATGGCAGTGCCTGACTCGAGATCATAACCTATTGAACGAACTCATTGATCAGCAGGTACAAGAGCAAGGTCGCCAAGTGGAGTTTTCTGACTATAACCGAGAAGGTATGGCAGGGAGTCTATATAGTATTACTGAAGGCTTTGCACTGACCACTGATGACAGTTATATCAGCAGTGAAATACCAGAGAGCATCTCTCGAAGGATTAATGTTAATAGCGGCGACTGTCTTTTGGTTTGTACGGATGGTATTCATGACTTGGTGCCGAGTCGTCATTGGCAACTTGTCAATGCTGAAACCGATTTACAAGCTTGGTTAATCAGTCTCAAGAACCAAGTTTATGACTCCGATGGCAATGCTTATGACAATGGCACAGCCATTTTGGTTCGTTTTGATTGAGCCTGTATTTTAATAATGAGTTTGTCATTTCATCAGTCTAATAAAGAAGCTACTATGCCTACATATCCAATCGCCAGCTATACAAAGTCAGCACGTCTCTTTGCTTTATATCAAATCCTTCCTCGGAGTGAAACTGATGCTGTGTCACTCACTGAGCTTATGCAAAACTACGGTGATGATGCTGATAATTATACAAATGAGCGTAAAAACTTAGAGAACGATCTGATTGGCTTAAATCAAATCTTTAACGATATTTTCTATAGTGACGCCTTAGTCCGAGTGCAGCATGGGGTAATAATATCAGTGGCAAGACAGCACGGTTTTATATTGAACCCAGCTTTAGCATCGATGTTATTAACGAGCAAACCGTGTTCTTTTGGGAGATGCTGGATAAATATACCGCAAACTACTTACCAGTATCTTTTAAACAAGAGATCACAGACAATCTCACTCAATTACGTCGACAGGATAAAGATAAATTTCATCAAAGTCCGCTAGGACAATGGCAAGATCATCTCATCACCTTACCTAGTATTGTGCAAGCGCCAAAGCTTGATAGTGAAGTGATTGGAAGTATTCATCAGGCTCTGCTACAGAATCGTCAATTACGAATAAGTTATCAAAATAAATGGGAAGAAAAACCAGTTCAAAGAGTGGTGTATCCTAAAGGAATGATCTTTATTGACAATATGATCTATCTCACAGGCTTTAATCCTACTGATGATTATATCGATGATAATAAACTGCTACAGGAGCATCGCAATTTTGCGGTCAATCGTATTACCGAGGTAGTAGCCATAGATAAGCCAATACCTGACTGGGTAAGGCGAGACACTTTTTCGTTAAAGAGTTTGCATAAGTTGGGTAGGTTAGAGCCGACTGATAATATCCGTATTAAACTGGTTTTAAAAGTACAAAAGTATGCCTGTCAGCATTTATACGAGCGTCCATTATCGACAGATCAGAGTATTACGGCTATTGATGACACTTGGAATCAAGTCAGCGCTACAGTTGCTAATACTACGCGTCTGCAAGATTGGCTGGTAAGTATGTCGCAATTGTCCGTCGTCACTGAACCATTAGAGTTAAAGATAGTTATTCTCGAGCGCCTAGAAAGTGGGATGCAGCTTTATAACCGTAATTAATGATTTCACTTTAAAGAGGAGCCGAGTATGACAGCAGATAGTATTTTTACAGATAAACAGACTATAAAAAAACGATATCAACGAAGAACGTAATAGTGAGCTTCAGATAGAGCCCATACCTTTAGCTACTTTATATACGCCACAATCAGATAGCTACCGCTTGTCTGAGGTTGGGTTTATCGTTATCGAAGATGGCTGGAATGAGCAGTCACTGCTAGCGTTAAAGCAACAAGTCGGCTGCACATTGTTTGCACTACAAACCACAGATAAGCATATTGATAGATTCGAAGTAATAGACGGGATAATTATTTGCAAAGCGGGAGAAGTTGGACAGGTGATGACAGTTTTTGAATCAGTATTATCTGATTGGGATAAGGTTGGTATAGATGTTAATGATATCAAAAGATCCTGCGGAGCTGAAAAGACTGCTAAATTTATACAAGCTAGGGTAACCGGTAAGCCAGACTCAGAACAAGTAAAAAGTGCCGTTAATCATCTGCTCAATCAAATTCCTGAAGGTCTTAGTATCCAGTATATGATGCTTGATATTGAAAGCGATCATAAGCTATCTCTTGATGAGTTTTTTTAGTATCACAACTGCTGTTGAAAGTCGGATTTCTGATGATTCAGAAGTATTTTACGGCAATAGGATGATTGATAAACCTGACCATTGCTGGATGGGCGCGATATATGTGGCAGGTTAGCCTAGCATTAAATACAAATATAGTTTGAGCTACGTTGTGAGTGTGGCAGGTAGGCAAACGCTCATTATGTAAATCGTAAGGAATGCAGAAGATGACAACGACAGATAAAGATTTATTTGATGATTTTATTCAAGCTCAAGATGCTATCTATTCACAAGTGATTGAAGAGCTGACCAAAGGTCGTAAGCGCACGCATTGGATGTGGTTTATCTTTCCACAGGTGAAAGGGTTAGGGCACAGTAAAATGTCTCGACGATTTGCAATAGGTAGTCTGGAGCAAGCAAAAGCGTATTTGCAGCATGAAGTGCTTGGAGTACGGTTAATAGAGTGTGCTGAATTACTACTATTGCATCCTGATAAAAGTGCTTTAGATATCTTTGGTTCACCAGACAATCTGAAGCTGCAATCTTCGCTAACATTATTTGCCTTTGCCGCTGGTAACAAATGTGTATTTGAGCAGCTTTTATACCAGTTCTTCGCTGACAGTTACGATATAAACACTATCAAGATGCTAAAGCAAATCAATGACCAGCAATAACGCCGAACATAACCGAACGAGGTTTTAAAAGGAAATATGAGTATGAGTACCGTGCAAAGTTTAATCAATGATGTGAGCCAAAAGATTAATGCACTAGAGACGGCGCAAGCACTCTATAGCCGCCAGCTTTCACCAGATTTTAGTACTTTTGATTATATTAATACCGATGAATTAGGCTTAGTCGTATTTTGGCGGCTCTGCTTGATCCTAAAGGAAGTCATGCTCAGCAAGAAAGCTTTTTAAGGTTGTTTGTTGAGCATTGTTTACCTGTTATATGTAAAGATGATAACTGGCAGATTTTCCTTAATAACCTTGAGAAAACAGAAGTTTTTCTTGAAGAGATAACGGGAAAAAGTAACACCCAGCGTCGTATGGATATTTACTTAAGATGTCAGGTAGGTGATGACAGCTAT
>NZ_BAWH01000029.1 GCF_000586435.1 Psychrobacter sp. JCM 18901 | reverse complement strand
ATTTCAACTAATTTTTTTATTGTTTATCTCCCAAGTGCCTGTACCGAAATAATCGTATTCAAGCGTAATTTTTTCTTTAGGATAATCTATTATCATCGTACCAAATGTATTACTTCGTTTATTAGTGAAATACGAAGCTTTTCCTTTCATAGTAACAGTTGCATCTTCAACTTCCATTTCGACAGGATTGCAGTTCCAAGTACCAACTAACTTAGAGCTATACATCTGATCAATACTCGCGAGATCGTTCATTTTACTACTTTGAGCAATACTAGAACTGTATGGAACGAACATGACACTAAGCGAAACAAGAGCGGTGAATAATACTTTCTTCATTAACTTTCCAAAAATATAAATAAGATTACAATCTTATGTGTAAGTTTAACAACTGTTTTGTTTCTATATTATGGCTGTTAATTTTAAGAGTTTCAAACCAATGATCAATATTTATCTTTCAACCCTGAAAAATCACGATAAGCTCAGCCTATAAGGGTTTTTCTATATGAATCCACTACCCTATTAGACTAGACACAAAAAAGCCCTGCTATCTTTCGATAACAGAGCTTTTAATAGTCAAATAGATTTTATGACAAAATCATACTTCTAGCGAAAAGCGATTTATGAGTTGACTAAAGCCGTACGACTAGGCAACCAAGTGAAGATTGTACTGATAGTACATCGAGCGAGGTTAACAACATCGTACAAATTTAGTCGAGGCATAAATTACATCATGCCGCCCATTCCACCCATACCGCCCATTCCAGCACCGCCGCCCATAGCAGCCATACCGTCATCACCTTGCGGTAAATCAGTGATCATAACTTCAGTCGTTAGCATTAGGCCTGCAACAGATGCAGCGTTTTCTAGTGCTGAACGAGCAACCTTAGCTGGATCAAGGATACCCATCTCTAGCATATCACCATATTCGCCAGTCGCTGCGTTGTAACCGTAGTTACCACTGCCACTCTTCACTTCGTTGACCACAACTGAAGCTTCTTCGCCAGCGTTGGTTACGATTTGACGTAGTGGTGCTTCCATCGCGCGACGTAGGATGTTCATACCAGCGTTTTGATCATCGTTGTCACCGCGTAGTTCAGACAATGCATTCATCGCACGAACTAAGGCAACACCGCCGCCAGGTACAACGCCTTCTTCAACCGCTGCACGAGTTGCATGTAGCGCATCGTCAACACGGTCTTTCTTCTCTTTCATTTCAGTTTCGGTTGCTGCGCCGACTTTGATCACTGCTACGCCGCCTGCTAGTTTAGCAACACGCTCTTGTAGCTTTTCTTTGTCATAGTCAGAAGTAGACTCTTCGATTTGACGGTTGATAGACTCAACACGGTTTTCGATGTCAGCTTTGTTACCAGCGCCATCAACGATAACGGTGTTTTCTTTACCGACAGTCACTTTCTTAGCAGTACCAAGTTGCTCTAGAGTAGCAGTCTCTAAGCTTAGGCCAATCTCTTCAGAGATTACAGTACCGCCAGTTAGCGTTGCGATGTCTTCTAGCATTGCTTTACGACGATCGCCGAAACCTGGTGCTTTAACGGCACAAGTTTTCAAGCCACCACGCATGTTGTTCACAACTAGTGTTGCTAGCGCTTCGTTTTCTACATCTTCAGCGATGATTAGCAACGGCTTGCTCTGCTGCATTACTTGCTCAAGTAATGGCACGATCTCACGGATGTTGCTGATTTTTTTTGTCAACTAGCAAGATATATGGGTTTTCAAATTCAGCAGTTAGGCTGTCTTGCTTGTTAGCGAAGTATGGGCTGATATAACCACGGTCAAACTGCATACCTTCTACAACTTCTAGGGTATCTTCGAAGCTTGAACCTTCTTCAACAGTGATAACGCCTTGCTTGCCTACTTTTTCCATCGCTTGCGAGATCAGCTCACCGATTTTGGTGTCTGAGTTTGCAGAGATAGAACCAACTTGAGCGATTGCTTTGTGATCGTCAGCTGGCGTTGATAGTTTATGAATTTCTTTAACCGCTTCACGTACCGCTTTGTCGATACCGCGCTTAAGATCCATTGGATTCATGCCAGCAGCAACTGACTTCATACCTTCTTGTAGGATTGACTGAGCCAATACAGTCGCAGTGGTTGTACCATCACCAGCGACATCATTAGTGCGACTAGCGACTTCACGTACCAGCTGTGCACCCATGTTTTCAAATTTGTTTTCTAGCTCGATTTCTTTGGCAACGGATACACCATCTTTAGTGATGGTAGGTGCGCCAAATGATTTGTCGATAACAACGTTACGACCTTTAGGGCCTAGTGTTACACGTACTGCGTTTGCTAGAACGTTTACGCCGTCCATCATTTGTTTACGGGCATCAATGCCGAATTTTACGTCTTTTGCCATGTTAAATTACTCCACTATTATAAGTATGAGAATACAATTGATTGATTTGATAGTTGCTTATCAAAAGCGATTATTAGAAACTGCTATCAAAATGTGCTGAGTATAAAATAATACTCAAAAGGACTAGCCTTCTAGCACACCCAATACATCAGACTCTTTCATAATCAATAGTTCTTCACCGTCAACCTTTACGGTTTGACCAGCATATTGACCGAACAAAACTTTGTCGCCAGCTTTTACATCTAACGCACGAGTTTCACCGTTGTCACGAACTTGACCATTACCAACTGCAAGCACTTCACCTTGTGAAGGTTTCTCTTGTGCTGAACCAGGAAGCAAGATACCACCAGCTGTCTTTGTTTCTTCTTCTATGCGGCGGACGACAATACGGTCATGTAAAGGACGAATGTTCATCGATATGACTCCAAAAGTTGGTTAATAAAATTAAGGGTTTATTTGAATTAATGGTCTCAATACCAGTATCTATAGGGAACACTGCCAAAAACAACGCTTTATAGATAAGCCTTGAGCTTGTAACAAAAAGTGGGGGCAAGGTGAGTTCGGTTCAAGTGTAAAGCCCAAAAATTTACAAGATTATTTTGCAAAAACTTATCAATCAACGTTTCATATAAATGAATGAGGTTTAGTAAAGCCGATATGCTATTCAAATAAGGAACAAGAAGTAGGAATATTTAGAAATATTAGCGAGCTGAATTTATATTTTGACCAATGCCAAATGAACTATAGAAACATTTGCTACAAGCTCTACACGAAGCGGTATGACACCACGCTTGAAAATGTAACAGCGTATGACCATTATAGGTCTGGTAAACATAATAAGAACGAACGATAAAAGTTGCTATATCGGCAATAAATTACTGAAGGGGTATCTATGAGTTTTTCATCAATGCACAAAAAGTCATCAAGCGACAATGTTGATAATGCTAATAACGCAAAACGCAGTCCATCTAAATTTTTATCTGCCTTGGTAACAGGCATCAGTATCTCTACCGTTGGAGCTTTGAGTATGACCGCACCTACCCTTGCCAGCGCAAAAACCGTCCAACCATCAACTGCCGATTATAGTTTTACTGTTGAGGACAAATACAAAGGCACAGCAACTCGTACGCTAAGCAAATCTGGTAATACGTGGAAATATAACGTTAAGGCTCGCGTCGCTGGTGTGGCGAGTGCTTCGCAAAACAGTACTTTTACGATTAATGGTAACAATGTCAATCCGACGCAGGCAAGCACTACGTACAAACTACTTGGCATGGGTCGCACACACAAACTAGACTTTAACCCAAGCAGCAAAAAAAAGTTACTAGTAACTATAAAGGCAAGTCGACGACTATGAATATGTCGCAACAAGCCTTTGATGACTTGAGCCTTGAGGTACAGATTCGTCAGGATTTATTAAACGGTAAATTCTCTGGTAACTACTACATGGCGAAAAAAAGACAAAATCGAGAAGACGCCATTTAAAAAATCAGGCAGTACTAAGATTACCGTACCAGCGGGTACCTTTGATACGGTACGTGTTGACCGCGTCCACGATGACGATAGCCGTTCTACCAGCTTTTGGTTAGCCCCAAGCTTGGACTATATGCCCGTTAAAGTTAGCCAAATTAACGATGGCAAGAAAATGGATTTAGAATTGACCAAGATTAACTAATCTACTTATCTTGAAAGTTATAAACAAAAAAGCGGTGCTCCAGACGGGGCGCCGCTTTTTTTATGGCTTTAGATTAATGGATATAATTTATTAGGCTTCAGATAACTTCAATTATTGGCGAGGTTTCTTCACAACGTTGTTCATCGAAGGCAAACGTTTAAGCAAAATAAATAGCCAAACATTGATAGCAAGCAATAGTAAGAAATCCGTTAAATACACGGCGATTTCAGCCCAGCTACTGCCATATATACGAGTAAACAGCACCACGCCACTCGCACCCAAATATACCAAGGTAAACATACTGCTTATCAACAATGCATAGGGTGAACGACCGCGCAATATCCATGGCGTCAAAATCAATGCTGGCACTAGCACAATGCCTGCCAAGCAATACCGCCAACAATATCAGGGCTACTAGGATTAAAGATACTAATAAAGATAGGCAATCCGAGCAGTCTATAAACGAGCCAAATTAACCACGTAACCTTTAAGCGCTGTGCAATAGGTGCGATAGGCTTAACCGTTTTAAGAGGCTTTGTATTAGAGCGGGTTGTGGCCATTAGATATTTTGATTTCCTAAATGAATAATATACTGCTGAATATAGATAGTTGGCTCTTTGTTATAACCACTTGGTTATAAGCATTCAACCATAGATTTTGAGACTCAGACGCTTATAGACAGCAGGTTTATAAAAGTTACTTATCGGTTCCAATTAGCCTGTGCTAATGCAGCCGCCGTAATCGCTAAACGGCGACCCTGCGCAATACCTAAATCTCGTTCGTCAGCAGATATTGGCTGATCATGTGATGCTCCGCTGACATGGCTGGCACCATAAGGTGTACCGCCGCGATGAGTACGGTTCAATGCTGGCTCTGCATAGGGCACACCTACGATGACCATACCGTGATGCATCAACGGCAACATCATCGTCAACAATGTCGTTTCTTGGCCGCCATGCATAGAGCCTGTCGCCGTAAACACCGATGCAGGCTTGTTTTGTAGGTTCCCTGCCAGCCATAAGGTCACGGTATTGTCCCAAAAATACTTCATGGGTGCGGCCATATTACCAAAGTGCGTTGGGCTACCAAGCGCAAGACCGCTACAGTCCTTGAGATCGTCCATCGTACAGTACAACTCACCTTCATCAGGTATCGCAGGCTTGCTTGACGTGGTTTCAGGTGCCACTGTCGGTACCGTACGGATACGCGCGGTCATGCCAGCATCCTCAATACCTTGAGCGATAGCATATGCTAATGTCTTAGTCGTACCGTAATTAGAATAATAAAGCACCAGAACATAAGGGTCGGTCTGACTCATTAGCAAAGCTTCCTTATAAAATCGTTAACATACTAGCCACCAAAAATGCGGCGAAATATATGACTAACTGGCATTGTAGAATATGTGCACATTATGCCCGAGTCATTCACTGTCATGCAAATACCTATGATTGATAACCTAACTTATATTGTATCTGATGTGCTACGCGGTGCATTTTGACACAATTAAACCGCAGATGATAACCGTTCATCTTTGTTACACTATTGTCACTCTTACTTTTGCTTAATGGTCGACATGGAAAAATTATCTCAAAAACTCCCGTTTTTACAGCAGCGCTGGTTTCAGTTTTTACGGTTTTTGACTCGGCATTTTTTTGAAGATAATTGCCAGCAAAAGGCGGCTTCGCTGACATACACCACTATGCTGTCGATCGTACCAGTATTAACGGTATTACTGATGATTTTGTCATCTGTACCAGCACTCGCATCGGTTAGAGCTCAGATTTATGACGTCATTTATAGCAATCTATTGCCGCAATCGAGCATGCAAGTTAGTGAGTACATTAATAGCTTTGCCGAAAAGTCATCCAACTTAACCATTATCGGTGCAATGATTTTATTCTTTACGACTATCATGACCTTGACCACTATCGAGCGCGCGTTTAATCAGATTTGGCGAGTAGAAGACCGCTCTGGTGGCATCAAAAGCATGCTGCGTTATTGGACCATTGTTACCCTAGGACCGCTGGTGTTGGGTACCGCTTTTATCGCTTCAAGTACTGTACAGAGTCTGAGCTTTCTTAATCGTCAAATTGCAGGCTACGGTATCGACTGGAGCTTTTGGGTACAAATGGCATCGATTGGTATTACGATGGCGGGCTTTATCGGTATGTACTGGTTTATTCCAAAGGCGCGCGTACCAACAAAGAACGCAGCCATCGCTGGCGTGTTTGTGGCTATTGTCTTTGAATTAATGAAGCATCTGTTTGGTACAGTGATGGCTAACTTTACCAGCTACGAAGCGATTTACGGTGCCTTTGCTGCCTTACCTATCTTTCTACTATGGATTTATCTGTCGTGGAATTTGATTTTATTAGGCGTTGAAATCAGTTATACCTTGACCATTTTTGAGACAGAAGAAGTCTACCCTCGTCACCCGTTACTCAGCTTGCTAGATATGTTGAACTTGGTCTATACCCACCACTTAAAAGGTGAAGCCGTTAGCGAACAAGCGCTGCGCAATGTCTTAGGTCGCAAAGAGCTGCCAAAATGGTATACCTATATCAACTACCTACAAGACAGCAATCTGATTACCATGACAGATGATGATGACTATGTGCTCAAAAGAGACCTGAGTAGGATGACGTTATGGGACTTTTATCGTACCTTGCCCTATCCACTTCCTATCAAGGACGAGTTGGATGAGATGAAATTGGAAGGTCAAAAACCTTGGCTAAGTTTATTGGTAAAACGCTTTGAAAACACCGAAGCATATGCCAAACGGCAACTGCATCTGCCGCTAAATGCTATTTTTGCTAATAGCGAACCGCGTAAACAGTCTACTAGCAAGCATGGCGATGACCGTAAACTATTTAGAAAAACCTCTGCCGCAACTAAAAACGTACAACGACATGAAAATCTAAATAGACATGGTGAGAGTGCTTACAACGGTAATGATCCACATCTAGAAGCATCACCGCACCTAGAGCCTATGGCTTATGACAAAGACAGTGATATTGAATATGACGATCACGACAATGAAGCCATCATACCTTTAGGGACTAGTGAGAGTCATACTGAGACAGATATGACCAGACGTGTGCACAAGAACGCTATTATTACAGAAGCAGATAACCCTAAGGCTCATCACAGTGAATAAAAATGATGGAGACAGTGTCTGGACACGTACGATCAATGCAGGTCAAAACAGGCTTAAACAGTTCACTAAGTTATGGTCGATACAAACGCTGACCGACTTGCCTGATCGCTTAAATAATTTGTGGCAGTGGCTGATTGGCTCTTATTGGTTTATTCCAACCGCTTGTGTCATCGTGGGTATTTTGCTTGCTCCTTTGCTAGTCGCGATTGATCAGCATTTTGATCGTGAAACGGTAAAAGAGATCTCCTTCGCCTTTACTGGTGATGACGAGGCGGCGCGCGCGATTATGACTGCTATCGCTGGTGCGGTACTGGGCGTGGCAGGTACGACGTTTTCGATTACAATCGCCGTCCTGTCAATGGCATCTTCACAGTTTGGTCCAAGACTGCTACGTAACTTTTTGACCGACACTCCAAATCAGTTTGTCCTTGGCGCTTTTATCGGTACATTTAGCTATAGCTTACTGGTATTGAAGTCTATCCATAAGTCTGACGTAGCTTTTGGTGTGCCGCAATTGGCAGTGACCTTTGCTATTATCATGGCGATTATCTGTGCGCTGCTCTTAGTTTATTTTGTACAGCATATGGTGCATGCCATTCAAGCGTCACACGTCATTCAAAATGCTAGCAACGATGCAATTGCAAACATTTACTATTGGTATAACGATCGATGTGATATTCAACATCAACGCGATGCTGAGCACCATGATATCGAGCAGTTCCAGAACTGGCCTGCTATGCCAATTTATTCACCAAATTCAGGTTATCTACAGCAGATTTATCTTGAGTCACTGATTGCGCTGTCACAAGATTATGGTGGCGTGGTACAAATGCATGTCAACCTCGGTAATTACGTCACTGACAAAAACGTCATTGGTTACTTTTATCAGCGGCCTGCATCTCATCCAAATAACCAACAGAAGACAGCAACACCGCATCTGGCAGTGATACCGAGAGCCCTGATGGACTGTTTTGGCAACGTCTTGCAGGTTGCCTACGACTTGAGCAACGATTAGCGCACTCTAACGACATTGCCTATAGCTTAGGTCAGATGACAGAGATTGCTGTACGGGCATTATCCCCTGGTATCAACGATCCAAAGACTGCGGTCAATTGCGTCCAGTCTCTAACCAGCTGTCTAAGCATTATGATGCGTCGTCAGCCACCGAGCCCTTATCATTTTCACATACCGCAGTCAGATACTAACGATAGCTCTGAAACCACTATCAAACAGAAGCGACTGGCCATATTGGCACTAGTCACTCATATCCCAAAGATTTCTGATTTTATCAATGTATCACTTGGTGAGATACGTCGTTATGCAGCTGCTGACCTAATGGTCTTAAAAGCATTATGTCAGGCAATGGTCAATCTGAACTATGCACGGGTAAACAGTGCACAGCAGCAAACGCTATTACATGAATTGCATCTAATTCAGCGAGCTGGTGAAGAGAATTTAAATTACCAAGAGCTGGTCGATGATTTGGTCGCTATGTGCGAACAAGCCAAGCAATTCATCCTTGATAACGATGCGCAGCACAAGCATTTTAATTATGTCAGTGAGTTTGAAGCTAATATTCGTCAAGCGTTACAGACACAGTCTAGTTAATGATATGACCAGTTAACTGTTTAAATAGATGGCAATATTAGCCTTTATAAACACATTACTTATAATCACAATACCTATAGCTAGCAACACTTATAACGTCCCTATAAGCCCTGCGCTTTAGATACTTTTTATATTCATATGAGACCTACTTTTTATGGCATCTGCAACCAGCCTCACCATCCTAGAAATCAGCGCCATATTTTTGTCGATTACTGCTTCACTAACTTATATTAACCACCGTTTTATTGGTCTGCCGACCACTATCGGTGTCATGGTCATCTCTATTTTACTGTCAATCGGTGCGATATTTTTGGGCTTTTTAGGGTTTGATCAGCTAATCGATTACGAAGTCAGTTTATTGGAGCAGCTTGATTTTACCGAAGTACTCTTAGACGGTATGCTATCGATGTTGCTATTCGCAGGCGCGTTACACGTCAATATTGGTGACTTAAGACGCTACAAGTTACCTATCGGCATCCTTGCTGGACTTGGTACGATCATATCGGCGATGCTCATTGCGACCGCAATTTACTTTATGCTGCCGCTCTTCGGTTTTGGCCTGCCGTTTCTCTGGTGTCTGTTATTTGGGGCGCTTATCTCCCCTACCGATCCCATTGCTGTGATGGGTATTTTGTCGTCAGCAGGCGCTCCAAAGAGTATCGAGACTGTCATCGCTGGCGAGTCATTGTTCAATGATGGGATCGGCGTAGTCATCTTCGTTTTATTGCTAGGGATTTTATCTAGCGGCGATATTCCTACTGCCAACTATGTCGCACATACATTAGCGGTTGAAGCTGGTGGTGGCGTTGTTTTCGGACTGGTACTTGGTGCGATTTTGTACTACTTGCTCAAAAGCATTGATAGCTATCAAGAAGAGGTGCTATTGACATTAGCAGGTGTCATTGGTGGCTACGCGCTGGCCAGTCATTGGCATTTATCAGGCCACTCGCCATGGTCATGATGGGTCTAATGGTTGGTAATCGTGGTCGCGAGCTAGCATGAGTGATAAGACACGGCACTATATTGATTTGTTCTGGGAATTGATTGATGAGATTTTAAATGCCATTTTGTTTGTGCTCATCGGTCTAGAAGTGGTGATGATTGCTTATTCAGGCAATTTATTTATTGCTAGTGGTTTGACGATTTTGATTGCGCTGATTGCTCGATTTATCGTGGTAGGCATGACGACCAAAACCTTTCACCGTCAGCTTGATTTACCTACGGGCGCGTGGAAGGTCCTGACATGGGGCGGCTTACGCGGTGGTATCTCAGTCGCGCTAGTATTACAGTTACCAATCGGGGCCGAACGAGAGATTCTATTGGCACTCACTTATGCAGTGGTGATATTCTCCATCTTGGTACAAGGTCTAAGCGTCGGTAAAGTCGCTAAAAGCATTCGTACGGATGAAAAAACAGTAGACGTATAGACTAAAAATATAGCAGGCACAAAAATCCAGCATCAGATACTTGTCTTATGCTGGATTTTTTAACTTAAATTTAAACGTTATATCAAGCCCTTTCGTTTCATATTGCGATAAACCACAATAATAATGAGCAGATTAGAAACCAATATCCCAAGCTTAAACCAGTCAAATGGGCTAACGATCAGATAGTATATTTCTATAGGAATAAATACCCCGTAGCCTAATACCCCAAACCAATACGCCCATGTTTTGTCGTGCCATAAACCGTAAGCTTCGAGGAAGCGCAAACTGGCATATGCAAATATCAATAATAAAAACATCGGCCAGTTTTTACTTGCCTGCTGAGCAATACGTACGGCACTGTCTATTTGCGGGGCAAGCATATGGCCGAAGCTGCGCTGCCAAGTAACCGTTGCCGTCGTCAGCCAATGCTCAAGATTGGTATGCCACCACCATAATGCCCCTGCTCCTAGTAACGCACCAACCCCTTTGACTACCTCATAAATGGCCACCGCTTTGATAGACTCGCTCGCCGTACTGAGCGATTTTTCTTGCTGACCATTCATAGTAACCCCTTTATCCTTCAAGGATGGCGGCAGACGGTCATCCTGTTGGGGCAAATTAGCCAAAGAATGTCTCCACAACACGTCCTTGCAACTGCTGATTGAAAAATGGCGTGTTTTTACCACTTGATAGCATAGATTGTGCCGTTACTTGCCACTCAAGGTTAGGATCGACTAATACTGCACCGCCGATAGCTTCATACTGCTCGCTAATACCTGCGATTTTTGCAGGATTCAGGCAGATTTTATCTACTAATTGCGAGAGTGTTAAGACATCGTCATTTACCAGCTGACAAGCCAACGCCATAAACGTATCGAAGTTTGAGATACCGGGCGTACTCTCAGCAAACGGTGCTTTTTTGGCGGTACTATTCAGTGGCTCGTGATGACTACAGATGGCATCGATAGTGCCATCTTTTAATCCGCGGCGGATTGCCTGCTGGTCCGTGTTACTACGCAGTGGTGGTAACACATATGCCTGAGCATTAAAGCCTTCAAGATTGTCATCAGTTAAATACAGCTGATGCATCGCAACATCACACGTAACAGGCAAGCCTTTATCTTTTGCCCAGCGCATGAGCTCAATGGAAGACTTACAGGATAACTGGCTAAAATGAGCAGCGATTCCGGTCTCTTCAACCATCAGTAGCTGCGTAGACAGTGCAACAGTTTCCGCAATCCAAGGAATCCCTTGCAAACCATGATAAGAAGCAATATAGCCTCATGTGCCACACCGTCTCCAGACAGACTTGGCTCATCAGGATAAAAGAATACCTTCATGCCAAAGGTTGCTGCATATTCTAATGTGCGTAGCAATACTAAGTCATTGCGAAAAGGTCTACGCGCATTAGATACTGCGATACAGCCGCCCTTTTTAAGCCCTGCAATGTTAGACGGTCGTTCGCCCTCTAACCCTGTGGTTAATGCACCCAAAATATGCAAGTAAATACCGCCATCACTCAAGGCACGCTCACGTAAACCTTTTAAAAGTGAGCCATTTTCTAAAATAGGATTGGTGTCAGGAGGTGTGACTACATGCAAAAAGCCATTACCACGAGCAGCGCTGCCTTCTGATTTTAGCGTACCATGTTGCTGCTGGCCTGGCTCGCGCAGGCGCGCGCATAGATCTACTAGTGGTGGTAATAACCACATCTCACGGTCAGAATCGAGTGTAGATAGTTTTTCTGTTGTGGTTTGCGGCAATGCATCTTTAAATGCTTTTGGTAAATGGTCAAGAATGGGTGCATCCGTATTAAGCATGGTAGACATAACGTTATTACCGTATCAATAAAATTAAATAAATGAGAATAAGTCGCTCAGCAGCCTATTACTTGCCAGCCGTTTGATGAGCGCGTTGACCTTCCATCGCAAGTGATAAGACTGCCATGCGAATGGCAATGCCGTTATTTACCTGCTTTAGGATAACGGATTGTGCGCCATCAGCCACACTAGAGGCAATCTCAACACCGCGATTCATCGGCCCCGGATGCATCACCAATGCATCAGGCTTAGCGAGAGCTACCCGCTCTGGTGTGATCCCATAATGCTTATAGTATTCACTTGATGATGCCAAGAGCGGCGAACCGATACGCTCATTTTGTATTCTTAATCCCATGATCACATCACAGTCGGTGACACACTCGTCCATGTTTTCATATACTTGTACACCGAAACGCTCAATACCTTTTGGCAGTAGAGTGCGCGGCGCACAAACACGAATGTCTGTCACACCTAGCGTTTGCAATGCACTGATATCAGAGCGTGCCACGCGTGAGTGCTTAATATCACCAACGATTGCGATAGACAGCTCTTCAAATGGGCGCGGCGCTTCACGGTGAATAGTCAACATGTCGAGCATTCCCTGAGTAGGATGCGCATGCCAGCCATCACCACCATTAATGATAGCGATATCAGGCGTCACTTCTGTCGCCATAAAATGCGCGGCACCTGATGCTGAATGGCGTACTACAAAGATATCCGCGGTCATTGCCTGTAAATTCCACAATGTATCGCGCAGACTCTCACCTTTTTTTTGGTACTAGAACGTTCGATATCGATATTGAGTACATTAGCACCCAAGCGTTTTTCTGCCACCTCGAATGTCGTCCGTGTACGCGTCGATGGTTCAAAAAACAAATTCATGACCGTATAGCCGTCTAACTCAGGACGATTGATTAGCTGTCCGTTTTCATCAAAAAAAGTCTCTGCTTTTGCGATAATAGCTTTGAGCTGTGCTTTATTAAGCCCTTCAACACCTAAGAAATGCCTAATACTGCCATCGGTGTTGAGCTGCGGACGACTCAATGAGGTATTGAGCCTTTGATGAATCGTACTGGGATCAAATTTTGCATAATCAGTCGGTGAGACTGGTTGTGTAGCGCTACTATCGATAGGATTTGACATAATGGCGAGTCTTTATTGTGGGTTTATATGAGTCTATAGTAATCACTTATTCATCTTTGTTCGATCATTTATCACTGATAGGCATAGATACAAAGGACATTTTGACGCTTATTTGCTACAATTTACCGTAATCAAATTCGACCGAAAAATAGCCTCAGCAGACAATCAGAAAGCGTGAGTAGACATGCTGTATTCTCATAGAGAATAATTCTGACAAAACTATAAATGAATAACAATAGATATAGTGTAGCCGATTTTGTGGTCGGGACAAAGATGCCGTATTAGCTATTTAAGAATTTACCTATTTCAGGTGTGCGAAACGCCACCCATTTCTTTACTTTGACACCTATCCGTTCTTTTACTTTCCATACCATTTATTAGGAAGCCTTATGACGACCTTAGCAGACTATCTAAACCAACATGCCACTAGCCCTGCACTTAACGACGTGATTACCACTGTCACTGATGTCGGTAAGACGATTTCACAGTTGCTCAGAAAAGGCGCTCTGGCAGATATTTTGGGCGAAGCGGGTAATCAAAACGTCCAAGGCGAAGATCAGAAAAAACTAGACGTACTGGCCAATGACTTATTGCTAGATGCATTGGCAAAAAAATACCCATTGTGCTGGTGTTGCCTCAGAAGAGCTCGATGACGCGACCCCTGCTAATGACGATGGTAGTCTATTAGTTTTGTTTGACCCATTAGATGGCTCATCAAATATCGATATCAATATGGCAGTAGGTACGATTTTTTTCTGTTTTGCCGTATGAGCGTCAAGGTCAAACCAGTGAAAACAGCGACTATCTACAGGCAGGTAACAAACAGTTAGCAGCAGGGTACTTGTTATATGGCACCTCTACGGTACTGGCATTAACCATCGCAGACAAGGTCGTGATGTTTAGCTTAGACCCAGAGACTGAAAACTATGTGCTGATAGAAGACAATGTTCAAATCGATGTCGATACAAGCGAATATGCTATCAATAGCTCAAATTATCGCTACTGGCGTGCACCGATGCAACAGTACATTGATGAACTTATCGCTGGTGAAACAGGCGTACGTGGACGCGATTTTAATACGCGCTGGGTAGCAGCCATGGTTGGTGACGTCCATCGTATCTTATGCCGCGGTGGTCTGTTCACTTATCCGTTTGATACCAAATACGCTCATAAAGCAGGCAAACTACGCTTGATGTATGAAGCCAACCCAATGAGCTTATTGATTGAACGCGCAGGTGGCGGTGCGACTGACGCTGTCAACCGTATCCTAGATATCGAACCGACTGATATTCATCAGCGTGTTCCTGTAGTACTCGGTAGTAAAAACGAAGTCAATTATGTGAAAGACTTACACGTCAATTACTCTGAAAAATAATTGATTAACGCACCTGTTAAGAAAAGTCAGCAGAACGCTAAATTAATAATAGATATTTTGCTGGTTATCTAAACGACTCCTTTACTCTTCTCTAAGCGATCCACTATGGTATTAAATCCCACCGAGCTGATTACCTCAGATAAGAACACAACCGTGAAGCTTGTAAAAGCACTGTTGTCCCAAGCACGCCAGCGTAAAAAGAACGGTCAGACAGTCATAGAAGGCGTCCATTTGATAGATGCTGCGCTGCGTAGTGACTATCCTTTCGTCCAGATACTACTGTCTGAGTCAGCGCGTAGCCACCCTGAAGTTCAGCAGGTATTGACTCGCCTGCCCACTTATACGCCTATTCTTACTTTGTCAGACGCACTTTATGAGAGTATTCGTAGCTTGGGTACTGGCATCGATATCATGGCGATAATCAAAGTACCAACGCCTAGCCTATCGATGATCGATGAGGACTGCTTAATCTTGAACGACGTGCAGGATAGTGGGAATGTTGGTACGCTACTACGCACAGCTGCAGCCGTTGGTATCCGCAATATCTTATGTACCAGTGCGACTGCTCAAGCGTGGTCTCCCAAAACGCTACGAGCAGGTATGGGTGCACAGTTTGCCCTGACTATCTATGAGGGCTTGAGTACGCAAGATATTTTAGATCACGTACAAGTGCCGCTTTTGGCGACTAGCTCACATACAGATACTATCATTTACGAGCACGATTTATCTGCGCCTGTGGCATGGATTATGGGTCACGAAGGCCAAGGCGTTAGCGACGATTTGATGCAATGTGCCACGCCTATCGCTTTACCGCAGCCAAATGGTCAAGAGAGCTTAAATGTAGCGATTGCAGGGTCTTTATGTCTGTATGAGACCTTACGCCAAAGACAATACTCTTAGCATGCATTTATAACTGTTATTAAAGCCTAATTTATTAAGCATAAAAAACCACTACCAATTGATAGTGGGTTTTTTATCATCTGTCTACTACTGATATAGTCAAAGAAGTCTAAAACGAATACAAGGCAGCCAACTGCAGATTGTACAAGTAGTACATCTAAGGAGAGTAACGCCGTAGCCGTTTAGTAGTTCTGTGACTATATATTAAACCTTGCTAGTAAGTTCAGGTAGTGCTTCGAATAGATCAGCTTCTAAGAAGTAATCAGCAACGCTAGCAATAGGTGCTTCTGGGTCATTGTTGATAGCAACGATGACTTTAGAATCTTTCATACCAGCCAAATGCTGAATCGCGCCTGAGATACCAGCTGCGATATATAGCTGCGGTGCAACGATTTTACCCGTTTGACCGACCTGCATATCATTTGGTACATAGCCTGCGTCAACAGCGGCACGTGATGCACCAACAGCAGCGCCTAGCTTGTCAGCCAATGGCTCAATGTACTTGGTGAAGTTTTCACCGTTTGCCAATGCACGACCACCAGAAACAACGATACCAGCTGACGTCAATTCTGGACGATCAGACTTAGCCATTTCTTCGTTAACGAAGCTAGCTTTACCAGTTTCTTGTACGTTATCGATAGTTTCAACAGTAGCTGAACCACCTTCGCTTGCCACTGGGTCAAACGCAGTAGTACGTACGGTTAGTACCACTTTGTCTTCTGTCGTTTTCACTGTCGCCGTTGCATTACCTGCGTAGATAGGACGCTCAAACGTTTGCGCATCTACTACACCTGAGATTTCAGACAACATGCTGACGTCAAGTAATGCAGCAACGCGTGGCATAAAGTTTTTACCAGTCGTGGTCGCAGCCGCTAGGATATGGCTGTAATCACCAGCGATATCAGCAACCAATAGTGCCACGTTACCTGCCAATTGATGCTCATAAGCAGCGTTGTCAGCCAATAGTACTTTAGTCACGCCTTCTGCTTTTGCCGCTTCATCAGCAACAGCTTGGCTACCACTACCAGCAACCAATACATGGATATCATCACCCATTTGTTTAGCAGCAGCGATCGTGTTTAAAGTTGCCTTTTTTTAGACTGGCATTGTCATGTTCTGCATATACCAAAATTGCCATGGTTTTAGTCCTTTATATATTCGTATTATCTATTCATGCGGTTGTTTGTGTACAAAGCTATTTGAGCAACTATCATGTAATATGAAATAAAGCAGTCAAACTTATAGCCTTCAAATTCTTAACCTTGTACAGGATATGCCGTAGCGAAGTATCCAATCATTAAAACATTAAATGACTTTTGCTTCGTTTCTTAGCTTATCGACCAACTCATCAACTGACCCTACTGTAATACCAGCTTTACGGTCAGCAGGTGGCACGACTTTAATAATCTCTTGCTTAGATGTCATATCAACACCGAAATCTGCTGGCGTTTTCTCATCAAGTGGCTTTTTCTTCGCTTTCATGATGTTAGGCAATTTAGCATAACGTGGCTCATTCAAACGTAGATCAGTCGTGATGACTGCTGGCAAATCAAGAGCAACAGTTTGTAGGCCACCATCGATTTCACGTGTTACGTTTACTTTGTCGCCTTCAACCTTCACTTCTGAGGCAAACGTACCCTGACCGATACCCATCAATGCTGCTAGCATTTGACCAGTTTGGTTGTTGTCATCATCAATCGCTTGCTTACCTAATAAGATGATGTCAGTGCTTTCAGCTTCAGCGATGCTTTTTAGAATCTTAGCAACTTGTAATGGATATGGTTTTTCGTCACTTACGACTAATACACCACGGTCAGCACCTAGCGCTAGAGCTGCACGAATCTGCTCTTGTGACTCTTTTGGACCGATTGAAGCAACAATGATCTCATCAATGACGCCAGCTTCTTTTAGTCGAACCGCTTCTTCTACTGCGATTTCATCAAAAGGGTTGATTGACATTTTAGTGTTTGATAAGTCAACGCCAGAGTTGTCGGCTTTTACACGAACTTTTACGTTATAATCAATGACACGCTTGACCGCTACTAATGCTTTCATACGTTCCTCGTTTATTAATGTTATGAGTTAAAAATTGTCAGTTAAGAACCAAAGGTTCGTTGTGGTTCAAATTGTCGTTCAAAATACTGCTCAAGGTTATTACTACATCAACAGAATATTGTTAACTAAGAAAGATGAGCCAATATCTAAGAGCATATTAGCATTGTATCTCTTACTAATGAAATCTGCTAAAGCTAAGCCAACCGTTATTATCAGACCTATGTATCTTGCGTCAGCAGGCAGATAAGGTCAAGACAACGCCGTGAATAATGCGTCATAAATTTGTCAACACTCTATAATAAATAGTCTATAAGCACATCATTTCACGATTTTTATTGTTCAGTAACTTAAAATACTTGTACCTTTATAGCATTCTAAGCCTTAGCTTTACTTAATATTTTGTTATTATTTATCTCTTCAAAGTTAACGGATGAGAATAGTTAGGCAAGCTAGACCTGCGAATTACCATTCTTACTAGTACCAAGCAATAATTCGCTATCTCGTATATCGTCAAATAAAGACCAGTCAGGTTCAACGTCATTATTCTTAATGACACTCATATCACCTGTCGTCTCCATAATTACTGCGAACACTTCTGTTTTCGCTTTGATACCATTTTTACGTAGCACTTCCTGCACATCGCTAGTACTAAGATTGGCCTCTTTTAAGTTATCTTCTAAATATTCACCATGAGCCATTAGTATAATAGCTTGATTGTCTATCAAAGCTTTTAACGGTTTTATTTTGCGTCTGATGACTGAGATAACGCCCTGAATCAAGAATAATACTGCAACAGCGAATAACCCTTGAAATAGAGATGGCTTATCTGACAATACTGTCGACGCTAATATACTACCAATACCAACGGTCATTGCAAAATCATGGCTTGATAACTTGGAAAAACTGCGTAAACCCATCAATCGAGTAAACAACATCAGCCCTACATAAAAGCCTATAGCGGATAAAGAAATCCCGAGCACCTGTTGCCAGTCAATTGAAAGCCAATTCTCCCACTTCATAATATAACCTTATCTATTACATCTTTATTAAATTATTGTTCGTTATTACCTGATGATGTTAACCGTCAAAATCAATAGCACTTTACATTAGCAACACTTTGTCATATCAAAAAAATCCCCATAAAAAAAAGCAACCTGATAAGAGGTTGCTTTTTTTAAAGTCGATACAGTATTTTTATTGTTTTAACAAACAAAGTAATCAATGCATATTAATAATCTTATTGTCATTAAGTTTACTGACAAGCAGTTAACTCAACAATAAATGAGATTAGATAGCTTCGATTTGCTCAGCTTGTGGGCCTTTTTTGCCATCACCTAAGATGAAAGACACTTTTTGGCCTTCGGCTAGAGTTTTGAAACCGTTACCTTGGATAGCGCTGTAGTGAGCGAATACGTCTTGTCCGCCGTTGTCTTGAGCGATAAAACCAAAACCTTTAGCTTCATTAAACCACTTTACAGTGCCTTCAACTTTATCTGACATAAATTTTCCTGACTCTTTAACTGTTGGCGAGACTTGTGTCATCACCGATTAATTGATATATACCCTAATATTTTCTGCTAAATGCGGCGGCCAAAAATGCTAAATAATCTTAAAGAAAATTTGGATTTTTTGCCTCAAATATCTTGAGTACAGTCTGATTATAACAGTTTTCCATGGTAGGAACAGTCTAAATTGCTGATTTTTGTAAATAAATACTAACTATTGTTGCAAGCTAACATCGATAGTAATCAGCTCTATATCTTATTGATATAAAATAGTTTTTATTTATAGATGTACTACAACTTCATCAGTAAACCACTAATTAAATAAGTCGACATAGATGATGATAGGTTGGAATATCAATCATTGCAATGACGATGTTGGTAGCCATGCTGAACTCAATACGAGCAAACATAACGCAAAAAAACACCAATGAAAATGACTGACTATAGGCAATATATTTTGATGGAATGACCAAATCTTTAGGAGAGTCAGGGATGCCTTTGCGCTTAAGTAGCTTGGTACCATATATCCAACCAAAGGTCGTGTATATGCCATATGCAGCAGGCACTGTGATAGCTAACGGGGTCAAATCAATAACGTATAAAATCACCACTGATATGAAGAACCATAGCGTATCTAACAATGAACTAACTTTGAAGAACTTAGATTGAGGCAGTTTGCCATCGGTCTGTTTGAGCATCTCCCCTTCTATCCAAATTAAAACTGCTACCACAGCGCTAAGAGTAATATATACGAATTGCGGCGTTAGCCAGTCTGAATAAGATATTTGCACAGCATACAACCTATTATCTATAGAAAGTGAGAATGAAGCATCCGCCCGCTTCGAATATTTAGAAACGGGTAAGAACAATGATAAATGTTGATCGCAAAGGCGCTTTGGCCAATGTTAAGGTGCCTGCTTATATTGGGTAGCAATTAATAGTTTTCAACCGATAACCCCGATTCAAATCAAAGCGCAAAGCGCCTATCAAATACTTTGCATAAAAAAACCCATGCTATCAAGTGATAACACGGGCTACTTCATCTAAATCAGATTTTTATCTGAATAAGACTTTTATCGGTATAAGACTTTTATCGGTATAAAACTTAGTTTTTGTCTTTATCGATGATTTTGTTGCCGCCGATCCATGGCATCATGCCACGTAGCTTGGCACCAGTGATTTCGATTTGATGATCAGCGTTATTACGACGACGCGCAGTCATTGATGGATAGTTGGTTGCGCCTTCAGAGATGAACATCTTCGCGTATTCACCAGACTGGATGCGTTTTAGTGCATTACGCATGGCTTCACGTGACTGCTCGTTGATAACTTCAGGGCCAGTAACATATTCGCCGTATTCAGCGTTGTTACTGATTGAGTAGTTCATGTCAGCGATTCCGCCTTCATACATCAAGTCAACGATAAGCTTTAGCTCATGTAGACATTCGAAATAAGCCATTTCTGGTGCATAGCCCGCTTCTGTTAGTGTCTCAAAGCCCATTTTAACTAGCTCTACTGCACCACCACAAAGTACGGCTTGCTCACCGAATAGATCCGTCTCAGTCTCATCTTTGAACGTTGTTTCGATGATGCCTGAACGACCACCACCTACGCCAGCAGCATACGATAATGCTAACTGTTTGGCTTGACCAGAAGCGTCTTGATAGATAGCGATAAGATCAGGAATACCGCCACCTTTAGCGAACTCTGAACGTACAGTATGACCTGGTGCTTTTGGTGCAACCATGATGACATCAAGATCACCACGTGGGACAACTTGGTTGTAATGGATTGCGAAACCATGAGCGAAAGCTAGTGTAGCGCCTTCTTTAATGTTTGGCTCGATCACATCATTATAAAGCTCTTTTTGGAACTCATCAGGCGTCAAAATCATGATAACGTCAGCAGCTTTTACCGCTTCTTCTACTTCAGCAACTTTTAGACCCGCATTTTCAGCTTTTTTTCCATGAGCTTGAGTTTGCACGTAGACCAACAGTTACATCGACGTCTGAATCTTGTAGGTTAAGCGCGTGTGCATGGCCTTGTGAACCGTAACCGATAATGGCAACTTTTTTTTACCTTGGATAATAGATAGGTCACAATCTTTGTCATAATAAACGTTCATAAATAGAGTCCTTGTTCTCAATCATGGCTTGCCATGGATAGTAAACGCTTATGCTGTAGTCAATATAATAACTAAGATAAGCGCTTTGTTGATTAGATAAATAAATATTGGTTTAAACTGGTTTTGATAAATAATTAAATGCTTAGTGTTTTTTCACCGCGGGCAATACCAATCACACCTGAGCGAACCACTTCCATAATGCGCTCACGGCCAATCACATCGATAAAACCATCAAGTTTGGCTTTGTCGCCCACGATTTGAATCGTATATAAGTTCGAATTTACATCGACGATTTGTGCGCGGAAAATATCTGCGCTACGTTTAATCTCTTCACGCACACCGCCCGTTGCACGGACTTTGATGAGCATCAATTCACGCTCAACGTGTACGTTCTCTGTCAGATTAAGCACTTTAACCACTTCAATCAATTTATGCAATTGTTTGGTGATTTGCTCAATTCTTTCAGGTGACGTAATGGTCGTAACTGTTAGACGTGAGATACTTGGGTCATCAGTAGGTGCGACGTTCAAAGTTTCGATATTGTAGCCACGTTGTGAGAACAAGCCGACTAACCGCGACAACGAACCCGCTTCGTTTTCCATCAATACCGAAATCAGATGTTGTTGTTGCATTAGGTACGCTCCCCTTTTGTTAACCACATATCACGCATGGCCTGTCCAGCGATTTGCATTGGATATACATGCTCATTACGATCGACGTAAACATCGATAAATACCAGTTTGTCTTTCATAGCCATTGCTTCAGCCAATTGTGCTTCCATGGTCGCAGGGTCAGTAATTTTGATGCCGACATGACCATAGCTTTCAGCCAATTTCACAAAATCTGGTAAGGAGTTCATATAAGACTGGGCATGACGACCTTCATAAAGCATATCTTGCCACTGCTTCACCATACCAAGCTGCGCATTGTTAATGTTCAGAATTTTAACTGGTAAGTTATATTGCAAGCAGGTTGATAGCTCTTGGATATTCATCTGAATAGAGCCTTCACCAGTAATACAAACCACATCACGCTCAGGATTGGCAAGTTTGGCAGCCATTGCATACGGCAGACCAACACCCATGGTACCAAGACCACCTGAATTCAGCCATTGACGTGGCTCATTGTAAGTATAGTAAAGTGCCGCAAACATCTGATGCTGACCGACGTCACTTGTGATAATAGCGTTACTGTTAGTCACTTTATCTAGAGCTTGTACGACACTTTGTGGCTTAATACCATTATCTGTGCTGGTGTCATAACGTAAGCCATGACGCTTACGCCACTCATTAATTTGTGACCACCAATCGAGCAATGCGTGCTGCTCTAACTGCTTGTCTTGACCAACAATCTCTAGCATGTCCGTTAAGACTGACTTCACATCGCCTACGATAGGAATGTGCGCAAGAATCGTTTTTGAGATCGAAGCAGGATCGATATCGATATGAATGATGGTTGCGTTAGGGCAGAATTTTTTAACGTTGTTGGTCACACGATCATCGAAACGCGCGCCGACGGCCAAAATCACATCAGCATGGTGCATACTCATATTGGCTTCGTAAGTACCGTGCATGCCAAGCATACCTAAGAACTGACGATCAGAGCCAGGGAACGTACCAAGACCCATCAAGGTGTTGGTCACTGGTAAATTCAGACGATGTGCAAGATCTGTTAACTCTTCGTGCGCATTGCTCCAAATCACACCGCCGCCTGCATATACAACTGGACGCTGCGCTGCTAATAGCGTTTCAATGGCTTTTTTGATTTGACCACTATGACCTTTGAGTGAAGGCTGATAAGAGCGTATAAAAACTTCTTCTGGATATTCGTAAGCGAATTTTTCGCTAGGCGCGGTCATGTCTTTTGGCACATCAATGACGACAGGGCCTGGGCGACCAGTCTGGGCAATATAAAATGCCTTTTTTACAATCATTGGGATTTCGCTAGCATGACGTACTTGGAAGCTATGCTTAACGATAGGACGTGATACGCCTACCATATCTGTTTCTTGGAAAGCGTCTTCACCGATTAGGCTGCTTGGCACCTGACCTGCGATCACAACCATTGGTACAGAGTCCATAAAGGCAGTAGCAATAGCTGTCACGGTATTGGTCGCACCAGGCCTGATGTGGCCAACACGACGCCTGTATTACCAGTCACTCGCGAATAAGCATCGGCCATGTGGCCCGCTGCTTGCTCGTGACGTACTAAGATGTGCTCAATATTTTCTTGCTGAAACAGCGCATCATAAATGTGTAAGACCGCGCCACCTGGATAGCCAAAGATGTATTCAACACCTTCGTCCGTCAGTGCTTGCACCAGCATTTCAGCGCCCGATAGCATCACAGGCTGTGCACTACCTTCTGCAAGACGTTGTTGCTTTTGTTCAAAATTTTTGGCGGCATTACCCGTTTGGGTATGTCCCGTCATGTTCGGACTTTGCGTGGTTTGCGTCACTGTCATCACCTTTTTTTGCGGCGAGAATTTGCGGGATTCTATGAGCAAAAATAATTACTTACCGTCGTTATTTTCACTTACTGAATGATCGCTAATTCTTGTCCATATCAAGAATATCTGCCTAATAGGTTTAATCAAAACTGTCTCATAGGACAATACTAATCAAACGCAGCAGTGTATTTTAGGTCAGCTTTGTGATGGATGTTTATCGATATACAGTGACAAGATGCGAGTGCATCTATGAAAGAAGGCGCTTATTATTGAGGTTCGATACTAGCAAGTACCTATTGTGACTTTATTCGTGTGACTTTATTTGTACAGATGCATCGATATACACAAGCAAAAAAACTTCATAACCAATGCTAAATTATAAGATCTTTAGAACTTACAATAGGCTTTGGGGAAATCTCTCAACGGCGTATTATATCGCGTTTGATACAACTGCTAAAAACACCTTTAGCACATTTCAAATAATAAGTTTATCTTAGTCATTGTAGACAGATAAGTCCGGAGACAATGTATCGCTACCAATAGTGGTCGTTATGCCACTATGCTTGCTATATCATTATCACAAAGGAAATAAAACTGCGTAAGCTACCGATAAGTAACTTGTAGTTCTCTTTCTCAAGTGCCACGGCAACATCGTAAAAGCCGCTCACTGACCAATCAACTGCTATTATATTCGATGGTTTACGAGTTATTGTCAAGAAAAACTTCTAAAGCCTATCCCAAACTATTAGTTATTAAATAATATACATTGATAAGTATTATTTGCTAGAATCGATAGTCGATACATTATTACTACCAATAAAACGTTCAAATGTTATATTTACACCCATATACATTTGATTTTTATTAAATAAGAGGATTGCTACTATGCATATGCGTCTAAGATAAATACCGCTGCCAAACTGTTGATGAGTACTGCGTGTATGCTAATGCTGTCCATGAATGCCAGTCAGGCTATTCAAGTTTATAAATCAATTGGGGCACATGGTGAAGTAAAATATAGCCAACATGCGCCGCAAGTCGGTAAAAATATCGAACTGATTGAGTTTCGTAGTGATGGTAGACAGAACAATGCAGGGCAAATGGCAGGAAAAACAGATCCTAACCAGAGCAGCAATGCTCAAACTGCAGAAGAACAACGAGTAGCAGCACTTGAAGCACGTATTAAAGAACAAGAAGCTCAGGCTAATGCCCAACGCTGCCAGTCATTACGTAATAACTTGACCAACCTAAATGTAGGCGGACGTATCTATGAGATGGATGCTAACGGCAAACGCCAGTATCTAGATGGTCGTGAGATTGAGCTTAAGCGCGAGCGCGTACAGCAAGCGATTACTCAGTATTGCTCCAACCCTTCTACCTAGTCAAATCTCTTGAAAGCAAATATCAAACTATCATAAGCTGCATGACGTGACGAATGGCTGCTGGCATATCTTGAGCTTGTAGCCCTCTTTGCCCCACTAGCAATGTATTGGTGTTGTTATTCGCTTGACTCACCAATACATCTCCTGCAAACCCATGTATAAGAACCGCTTGATGTAAGCTACGTGCCTCTGCTGATAAATCTTGCTGTGCCAATAGTCCAGCGGTCACCCCAGATAGCACATCACCCATGCCAGCGGTTGCCATGCCAGCATTCCCTACATTACATACGTATACGTTTTCTCCTCCCTTTTCTTGCTCTAGCACTAAAGATCCTGCCCCTTTTAACACCCAGTCACCGCCATATGTTGCAGCACACTGTTTTATAGCTTGCAGTCTATTTGACTCAATCTTACTTATCTTTTGATCAAGTAGTCTAGCTGCTTCCCCACTATGTGGCGTCAAGCAAACCCGATGATTAGTACTGTATTCTCGTAACTCTGTTATTAGCTCATGATTACCCATGTGCATTGATGCCAAGTGATAAAGACCATCAGCATCGATCACAATTGATTTTTCACTCTCTATAGCAGCCTGTACATAATCAATAAATAATGCGTTGGCTTTTTCGTCACGGCCAAGTCCCATCCCAATGGCAACGACACTGGCCTGCTTGATTAAATCTCTTACGCCGCTTGCGTCATGTAGATTAATGGTCATCGCATCTGGCAATGAAGTCAGTAACGACCCATGAAAAGCCTCATGACAGGCAACTGTTATTTTACCAGCACCTGTCGCCATCGTACTGGCTGCAGACAGTATGGCAGCACCACCCATACCCTGAGAGCCATCGACGCGATTTCCGCCAATGACTAGCACATGACCATAGCTGCCTTTATAGCTGTTTTGGCGACGCAGATTCATACTATGTGCAGCCGTCATCAACGTGGCAACTGGCTCAAATGCTACATTGCCTACCTGATAAGGTATCAGCGGTATATCGACTACGTCTCCGCTATAGTCTGTACCATCTTTAGTGTGTAGACCAAACTTGCGTGAAATTAAACATAGAGTCACGTCAGCTTGTATTGCTATACGCTCGAACACTCCACCAGTAGAGGCTACTAACCCACTCGGAATATCAACTGCTATTGCCAGTGCGTGATTTTGTTGAGTAAGACTATTGAAGGTATTGATAGCTAATTCATAAATACCTTCTGGTATACGATCTAAGCCAATACCAAATAATGCATCGATATAAACATCAGCTAGCAAGTTTATTTTATCCGCATCATCGTGATTAACAACATCTTCAAACCGTTGATAGTTACAGTTGCTCGCTAAAGCTATCTGTAATGCCTTTGTCGCGTCAGTAATATTGCTACTATCGCTGTCTCCATTGTTAGAATTTTTAGAAGTTACTGATTGATCATGGATATCAAAATCATTTTCGCTAAAGCCAACCGTTATTACTTCTACTTGCCAGCCAGCTTGCTGTAAATAATGAGCGATAAGCCAGCCATCACCACCATTGTTACCTTTCCCTACCCAGATACTTGCCCGATGTGGATGAGCACTACGGTGATAAACGTTAGTGTTGGTAAAATGGCTGGCACTGACGGCTTTTCGCTCATAAATCTGCTCTATTTGCTGTGTCATTTGCCAAGCAGCTTGTTTCATCAAACCAAAACTATCGTACCCCTCTGCAAACCAAGCCTGCTCCATCGCATAAATCTGCTCACTACTATATAGCGCAATAGGTTGTGTATTTTTTATAGGTGATAAATGGGTACTATTTCTCATAACTCATCCTTGGTGTTGCTACTAATTTTTATTTTATCTAAATTTGGTTGCTTATTTCTCATATCAGCTTAGCAAAAGCTTATCTCGACTTATGTATCAATATGAATGTGAGTTTATTTTCTTTTATACTTGCACTCATTGCTCACTGGCTTATCATAGCGGTATTTACATTATCTCTGATTGTCAGATATGAATAATCTGATTAAAACAAACGAGAAAACCATCTAATAAGCACCTACTCTCTATGCCTACTGATAAAAACAAAATCGCCATTACGAACCCAACTGTATTTACAACCACAGCTGATGTTAAGCAGTGGATTACAGCACAAGCACAGGCATTAGGATTTACTGATTGTGGTTTTTTATCTGTGCATCATCCTTTGTTTACTCAGCAGATTGAACAACTACAGAAGTGGCTAGATAAAGGCTATGAGGGCCAGCTGCAGTTTATGCACAACAACCATGATCTGCGCGCTCATCCTGATCAGCTAGTCGAAGGCGCAAAGACCATCATCAGCGTACGTATGGACTATCTAACTCAAGCACCCACACCGCGTGCTGTCACTGATAACGATCATCCCAATAAAGGCATCATCGCGCGTTATGCAAGAGGGCGCGACTACCATAAGACAATGCGTAGTCGTTTAAAGCAATTGGCTTTGAAGATAGAAACAATGCTTCCTGAATGGCAACATTTAGATATCGGTTCAGAGAAAGAATTTGTGTTTAGACCTTTTAGCGATTCGGCGCCTATCTTTGAGCGGCCGATTGCAGATGCAGCAGGTCTTGGTTGGACAGGTAAACATACACTACTGATAAATAAGCAAGCTGGCTCATTTTTTGTACTCGGTGAGCTATTTTTGAGCCTTGAGCTACCCGATGACAAACCAGTTAAGGAGCATTGCGGTAGTTGTAGCGCTTGTATTGACATATGCCCTACTCAAGCAATTGTAGCGCCCCATGAGCTCAACGCTTCTGCTTGTATCTCTTATTTGACTATCGAACATGATGGCGTCATCGATACCAAATATCGACGCGAAATTGGTAATCGGGTCTTTGGCTGTGATGATTGTCAGTTAATCTGTCCATGGAATCGTTATGCCAATCTGACTACCGTCGATGACTTCGCACCAAGACATGGATTAGACAATAGTAGCTTGCTTGAACTATGGCAGTGGCAAGAAGCCGACTTTATGAAGAACACTCAAGGTAGTCCGCTAAGACGCACGGGCTATGTGAATTTTTTTTACGTAATATCGCTATTGGCCTTGGCAATGCTAATGCCAGCTTAGAAGTAGTCGAACAGTTAAAATCTAAATTGACCTTACATAATGACATGCTAGATGAGCATATTGAATGGGCCCTAATTGAGCAGCACAATAAGCTAGAATTAACCAATTAACCAATTAACCAATTAACCAATTAACCAATTAACCAATTATTTTATGACTATCAAATATTCCTGAGATAAAGTGTTTATTTGAAGTGTACAACATAAAAAAAGCCTCTTAATAATAAGAGGCTTTTTCATTAGAATGTCATATTTAAAATATTATTGTTCTATACGCTTCTTCTAGAATTATGGCTTCGGAATACGTAATACTTGACCTGGATAGATTTTATCTGGATCAGATAACATTGGTTTGTTTGCTTCGAATATCTTCATATAGTCGCCAGATGAACCATAAACTTCTTTAGCAATCTTAGATAAGCTGTCACCAGACTTTACCGTATACATTGTAGATTCAGGTGCATCTTCTTCAATATCGATGTTATCAATAACTTTTGCAACGTTTTGCACGTTACCGATAGCGATAATTGCTTTTTCACGATCAGCTTGAGTTTTAGCATTACCACTGATTTCTGCAGTATCTGTAGAACCATTATATTTGATTTTTAGGTTACTGATATTGAGGTTTTGCTGCTGAATACGGCGCAACAAAATATTTGCCACTGATTGTGCACTCGGCTCACTGCTTTGTACTGGTGTATTGGCATCTGCTTTCGTTTCTGTCTTAGCATCATGCTTTTCGTCATCACGGTTAAAAATCTTATCACCGATATCTTTTGCAAAGCTAAACATACCCATATATCTACTCCTTGAAATATTATTATTTATCACTCTTTTAATAAAACACATAGTCAGACAATATACTGAAAATCTAACTGGCGTCTTTTTCTACGACTTACTGTTATGAGTATAGATAAAAGGAGTCGATGTAGATAGTAATAGTATGTTGAATAATGTTGAATTGACGTAGTCAATGTTAAATTCGATTGCTGCATTTGAAAATAACAATCACGCACCCATAAAAAAACCGCCTATCTAATCAGATAAGCGGCATTATAAATCTGCTAAATAAGTAGCAGATTATAGTTGGGCTTGTACGTAATCAATTGCTTTTTGAACAGTAGTCAATTCTGCAGAATCTTCATCAGGAATAGTGATACCAAAATCACTTTCAAATGACATAACCAATTCAACTAGGTCTAAAGAATCTGCACCTAGGTCTTCCATGAATGAAGCATCGTTGTTGATATCTTCAACATTCATACCTAGTTGCTCAGCTACTGCTGCTTTTACTCTTAGCTCGATATCATTACTCATGTAGATCACTCCGTTATCATCTATTATTTTTAATAAACTGCTATAGCGCCTTATTTAACGCTATAGCATGGTATATAAAATGCGTTTGCCAGACTAGCAATGCTGTCTGAGTACTCTATGACATGTTATACAGTTTGTCTGATGTCTAATAAAGCCCTGTTATCATACAGGGCTTTGACTCAAAAGTATCCGTCATTATAGCACCCTTTATTATAGTTTACACTCGTTCACACAGTTTTTTTATTATAACTATGTAACGCTCGTATATTGACTACATATACATGCCGCCATTGACAGGAATCACAGCGCCTGTGATATAGCTGGCCTCGTCGCTAGCCAAGAAATGTACCGCTGCAGCGATGTCTTCTGGCTGACCAAGACGGCTGATAGGTACAGCATCTAACATAGAGTTCAATAGACGCTCATCAAGCTCATCTGTCATATCAGTTTCGATCAAGCCTGGTGCCACGCAGTTGATGGTCACTTGGCGTGAACCAATCTCACGTGCAAGCGTACGGCTAAACCCTTCTACGCCAGCTTTGGTCGCCGCATAGTTAGATTGGCCTGCATTGCCCATTTGAGCGACGACAGAGGTAATGTTGATAATACGGCCACGGCGTGCTTTCATCATACCGCGTACAGCACGTTTGCTCATGCGATATACCGATGTCAGATTGGTATCGATGACATTTTCCCAATCTTCATCTTTCATGCGCATCAGTAGGCCATCTTGAGTGATACCTGCATTGTTAACCAATACTTGTACCGCACCATAGACGCTTTCAATC
Source organism: Psychrobacter sp. JCM 18901 (assembly GCF_000586435.1). Taxonomy (GTDB): domain Bacteria; phylum Pseudomonadota; class Gammaproteobacteria; order Pseudomonadales; family Moraxellaceae; genus Psychrobacter. The sequence goes on along the minus strand of NZ_BAWH01000029.1, from coordinate 4,509 downwards.
TCTTCAAACAGTTTGTCAATTTGAGCAGTATCACGTACGTCTAAAACACGACCAATACCACCAGTATCATGAAGGTAGTCATCAATAAGCTCAGCGCCCTTTTCAGTGGTCGCAGTTCCAATGACAAAGTGTCCTTCTTTGGCAAAACGCTTGGCCACTGCCTTGCCAATACCTCGGCTAGCGCCAGTCACTAATGTAATCGTACGGCTCATGATAACACCTCCAATAATTTTTCTAGACGGGCAGGCTTGTCAGTAGGATAGCTGGCGATTGGCTGCGCCTGACGCTTCGCCAAATTGCTCAGTACATTACCACTGCCACATTCGATTAAGATATTGATTTGCTTATCAGCCAGCTCTTGCATAGTTTTTGACCACAGTACTGGCTCGCTCAGCTGTTCAGTCAATGCTTGCTTGATACCGACCGCACTGGTTTCAACGCGTGCATAGCGATTTTGTATAACAGGAATGGTTGCCTGATCAAACTTGATACCCGCTAATATCTCAGCCAATGCATTGCTGGCAGGTTCCATAAGTGCGCAATGAGACGGCACACTCACTTTTAGAGGAACAGATTTTTTACCAGTATTTTTGACTTTATCAATAACAGCATTAACACCAGCAGCGTTACCCGAAATAACCACTTGTCCTGGACTATTAAAATTGGCTGCACCGACTACCGCATTTTCTACGTGTTCGGTTGCCTGTTCACACAGGTTTTCGACTCGGTTGTCTTCTAGTCCTAGTACTGCTGCCATAGCAGTATCGACACCTACAACGGCCTCTTGCATCAACTGACCGCGCTTATGTACTAAAGTGACTGCATCACCCAGCGATATCACATTGGCAGCACACAGGGCACTGTACTCGCCCAGAGAGTGACCAGCTAAATAACAAGGCGTCTCTTCTATTTTTTGTTGTAGGACACGCCAAATAGCAATACTAGCTGTCAAAAGCGCAGGCTGAGTGTATTGGGTTTGATTGAGTTTTTCCTCGTCCTGACAGATTGCCCACAAATCCTCACCAAGCGCATCACTCGCTTCGGTAAATGTATCACGTATCTCTGGATAGATTTCGGCAAGCTCGCTCGTCATCGCGACTGCTTGAGATCCTTGTCCAGGAAAAATGACCGCGATACGAGCGGGTTGCTTTTTTTACCATATCGGGTACAGAAGCCATAACCAATATTCCTTATCTGATTAGAAATATCCCTAAAAACAATGGGGTGTATTATATTATTAGATGCTATACAAAGCCGCTACTTCAAGTATTTATGCAAGAAAACGGATTGTCAGTAAACTATACACTGACAGACACTATTATCATAGCGGATGCAAACCAAACAGCAAGAGTAACGCTGCCCAAATTAAAGGAGCAGATTATATCAGCACATTTTTAAATCTACTAAAAATAACAAGCGAATTAAGCAATAAGTCTAGTTATAAATAACAAAAAGCCAAGTTATCCAGCCACATAATATATGATAGCGAAATAACTTGGCTTTTTTTAGCTCAAAGCTTATTGACTAATAATAACTAGGCAAAAACAATAATAGTCACCAGTACTATTACTATCTTCGCCTAAGCTATCATAGAGCCAATGTCTTAGGCGTCTTGGCTGACTTTGAACAGTTGACGACCACGGTAGAAACCATCTTTAGTCATATGATGACGACGATGTTTTTCACCAGTAGTAGCATCTACGCTTAGTTCAGCAATTTCCATACGGTGATGTGAACGGCGCATGTCACGACGAGAACGGCTTTTACGACTTTTTTTGAACAGCCATGATATAGCTCCTATACTTAAAAGGGATAAGCTTGAAATTCAGCTTAAGTCGATACTGACAGAGGCTATATAATCATAACAACCTAAGTCTTAAGCATCATTAGTTAAATAGATTGCCACTCACATAAAGCACTGACTCAGGCTGAATCTTATAAAAAAATTTACCCAGTCAGTTTCTATCAGCAAGCAACAGGTTGCTCGAATGCAATAAACCGGACATTATACGCATGTTTATTAAATTAATAAAGCCCTGCCTTGCACTCTTCTGTACAAAGCTGATAAAAGGCTTTTTAAATGCATTGAGTAGATAATTTTGACGCTTATAGTTTGCCTTTTAACGAGGCTAAAGCAGCGAAAGGATTTTCACCTTCCTCTTCTTCTGGTATTTCACCAAACTGCTCAACAGACATTTCACAATCGTTATGCTTTGGTGCCATTGGGGTTTTGAGCAAGACCTCGTCTTCTACCAACTTCTTAAATGGTAACAGACGCTCTGGCGATTGCTCGGTGACGATTTCATCCAGTAATAAATAATCTTGTTCATCTTTAACTAGGCGAACCTGACTATCGTTTTCTAGTAGCGCGATGTCATAATCATCAGACAAGTCTATCGCGATTGGTTGTAAGCAGCGCTGACAAGTTAGCCAAACATCACCTGTCAAAGTAAATGCTAAATGCAAGACGTTGTTGCGACGATACAAGTTAGCGTTGAGCTGTATGTCTGACTGCTCATGTTCAGTACTCAAAGTAGTAGCAAGACGATCAAACGAGCTTGGCTTGACCTCTCCTGACCATTCGTAACCATTGTCTGCCCACTTATCTAAGGAGATGTGCTCAGGCATGCCAGTAGATACAGGCGCTTTTTTTATTGTCAGCGTGAGGTGCTGACGGTTTAGTTTCTGGAGTGCTTGACATGCGCGGCCTCATTCATAAAAACGGTGTATAATATTGCCTGCCATACTAACGGAAAGTGCCATATTCTGCTAGCGCTAGTATGTTAAGATTTTTTGATAGTAAATTTGCTTAAGCTCTTCTACTACTTACCTTTTACCTAAAGTTTTTTGTCTTTAGTATTTATTAAGTCAATGTCTTCTCTATGAATCTATCCGATAATAAAATGAATTTTTCTGACTTACTTCCTCCTGCTGAAGCAAGTTCGTTGCTACAACAGCTTATTCAATTAAGGGGTCATACTGAAAATGTTCCTAATAATAGACTGTGCTTCGATAAAGATGAGTATTTAAACGAATTAAGAAGTCAGTGGCAAGAGTTGTCTATTACTCAATTTGACAATACTCACACAGCAGAATCGATAGTTGATAGCGAACGATTAGCTACCGATTGGCTCATACAGTTATTTAATACTTTATTCGCTGATCAGCAAGTTATATTGGTTCGTAGCAATGATGAACCCGAATATTTTCCAGCTCAAAATGATAAGCCTGCCAGAATTGAATTCGCTCATGGCTTTTTTTGCTAGTGCTCTGCATGAAATCAGTCATTGGTGCGTAGCTGGTGACGCTCGTAGACAACTATCTGACTTTGGCTACTGGTATGCGCCAGATGGACGCTCAGCGGCTCAGCAGCAGGCATTTGAGCGTGTAGAAATCAAACCTCAAGCATTAGAGTGTTTATTCACCTTGGCGTGTGGACGAAATTTCCAAATCTCCCAAGATAACTTGTTTGCCGACTTCGACACCAGTAGTAGCACCTTTGCTATTGATGTCTATCAGCAAGTAGAAAGCTATATAGCCAAACCTCATACTCTGCCGCGTGACGCTAAGACTTTACTGACTGCGTTACTTAGCGCTTGCACTTCTTCATCTGAAACCAGCGCTTAGTTTAAATTACTAAGCGTTCCTACTTATTAACGATTTTCTACGGTTGGTAACGCCTTGCCACTAAACTTATATCTACTTTGAGCTATACTGATAACTGAAGTAGTATTTTGAAGATATCGATCTACTTTAGTTCTAGAGTAGTTTTTCTAATGTATCTAGTAATTGAACTACATCTAACTAATGAAAAATTTGTCTCAATTAAAAACCAATAATTATAAAATAAGGAACCACTATGGAAGTCTTCTATATTCATCCCGATAATCCGCAGCCACGTCTCATTGAGCAAGCCGCTGACCTATTGCGCAGAGATCAGTTAATTATTTACCCAACTGATACCAGTTATGCTTTTGGTTGCCGTTTGGGTGCAAAGGATGCCCTAGCGAAGCTTAAGCAAATCCGCGAACTCGATGATAAGCATCAATTTACCTTGCTATGCCGCGACTTGAGCGAAATTGCCAACTATGCAACAGTTGATAATGTGCAATTTAAACAGCTAAAAGCCCACACCCCTGCCCCAATTACTTTTATTCTTACTGCCACCAAAGACGTACCGAAAAAAACTGGCGCATGCAAAGAAAAAAACCATTGGTATCCGTGTACCTAGTAACCCCATTGCTCAAGCATTATTAGAAGCGATGGATGAACCTATCTTAACCAGCTCACTGATTTTGCCTAATCGAGACGATATTTTGGATGACCCATTTGAGATTGAAGATTTGCTAGGCAATCAAATCGACGGTCTCATCAATGCAGGTATAAAGACAACTAAGCTTACTACTATCGTGGATATGACTAGCAGCGTTCCTGAAGTTATCAGGCAAGGTGCGGCCAATGTCGATTCGTTATTACTCTAAGCAGCTAATTATTGCTTTGAACAGCTAC
>NZ_BAWH01000030.1 GCF_000586435.1 Psychrobacter sp. JCM 18901 | reverse complement strand
AATCTATTAGCAATAAAAAGGGTGCATTATGTATAACGCACCCTCTTTATTATTTTTTTATTCTAATAAATAACTTAATTGTTCTATTGAACAAAGCTTGTATAGCAGCTCTGTAGAGATTTGGCGACGACTTGTGCGACTAACTGAGTACGGTACTGAGAGTCAATCGCGGCATTGCCCAGCTCAACAATCGTCACTTGCTGTGGCGCTTGCTCACTCACACAGCCACAAACATTGGTTTTAACAGATTCTTGTTGTGCTTCTGTCATGGCGACGCTTGCAACACGCCATGCGTTTTGTTTTTCAATTTGGCTACGGCATTGGTTGTCGATCGCAGCTCTAAAAACATTCATGCCGATCTCGTTTGCGGTACCGATTGCTGTACCTGTACCGTTGTTTGTAGTACCTGTTGAGGTACATCCCGCCAAGGCAAAAGTCGCTAGCATCATCGTTGAAGCCAAGATTTTTTTCATAAGTTAGTCCTTTAAGGTGTCTGTCATAAATAAAGCTGTATATTATCAGTAAAACCTAGTAATGACATCATTAACCACAAGCGCATGTTATTTTAGAGCTCTATGACCTAGATATATAAACCACAAAAAAGCCAGCTAAGTAATCACTTAACTGGCTTGATATAGACTAAGCTATTCGGCTTATTTATACGTTTTTGCCGTGTTCTTTCTGCTGAATACCTTTTGCCAATTTATAGCATTCGTTGATATGGTCATTAGCAATTTTCTTAAAAATCGTATAGCCCATCGTTGCAGCAACCAATTGACCGCCAAGTGGGATAAACTTGGTCACTTGTTTGGCAGCGATACGACCACCAAAGCCCTGAATGGTTTTTTTGACGATACCACGTGTTGCCATTAGCCCAGCGAAATCTACGGTACGGTCTTTTACTGCGCTCCAATGCACTTCGCGTGATTCCAAGTTAATGGCTGATTGACGGTCTTCAATGAGACCGAAACGCTCACTAATTTCTGGAATCAACTGTGTCAACATCCCTGCATCAACTGCCACATCAAAAAAATGGTACTGGCACAACCGCTACACCAGCAGAAACTCTAGCGCGTCTTTTTACCATTCCCTGACATTCTTTTTTTAACCTTCTCAAGGTCTAGGTTAGGGTCGATCGTATTTGGAAGTTTTTCAGCAAGTGGCGTGGTTTTCATAAAGTGTCCTTATAAATAATTAAAATATAAATGATAAAAAGTTCAATAAACAACAAATTCTTCAGTTGCTTACTATTTTATGGATTTATGCGTGGCTTACAATCATTGCTTTGTAGCAAAATGAATGAAATTACTCATACTGTGCACCTTTTTTTTGTAAGTGATTAAACGAAGGCAGTTTACATGAGCTATAAAAATGGCAGTATCAATTATTGCTAATTTACAGGCATTGTTCATCAGGTTGCACAATGCCTAATGATATACAGAGGTAGTATAAATTGTCATTGTGAGCCTCTGCTAAAGCCAGTAGAATACGCTCATGCTAAATTTAACCCCCCGTTATACCAGCACTCGCATCGACGAGTTGCCCGCCGCGCTGCAACCATTTGCCGCTCAATCATTCACGCTTGCCCGTCTGTATGCAGGGCGAGGTATCACTGCGCCTGATGAGCTGGAGACTAGCCTGTCAGGTCTATTGCCTGCTGAGGCCCTGCACGGTGTCACTGAAGCCGTGCGCTTATTAGATGTGGCCATTGATGAGCGTCAGCGCATCTTGATCGTTGGTGACTTTGACTGTGACGGTGCCACCAGTACAGCCTTAATGATGCGTGCGCTCACAAAGATGGGTGCGGTCGTTGATTTCCTAGTACCAGATCGTTTTAAGTACGGTTATGGCCTGACGCCAGAGATTGTCGAGTTAGGCATTGAGACTTTTCAGCCAGATATGATAGTGACGGTTGATAATGGCATCTCAAGTCATGAAGGGGTAGCGCGAGCCCAAGCTGATGGTATCACGGTGATTATCACTGACCATCATCTCACGACCAAAGAGACGCCGCCTGCGGAAGCGGTGGTCAATCCCAATCAGCTAGGTTGTGACTTTGCTAGTAAGGCATTGGTCGGAGTTGGAGTCGCGTTTTATGTGCTCGGACGATTAGCAAAGCTACGCCGCGAAGCTGGCAAGTCTACGGTACAGGTGAGCCAATATTTAGATTTGGTCGCACTTGGGACGATTGCAGACGTTGGGGTACTGGATAAAAACAACCGTATCTTGGTACATCATGGATTATCAGCTATTCGTCAAGACCGCTGCTGTATGGGGATATTGGCATTGCTTGAGCAAGCGGGCCGTGATCCCAAGCAGCTTCATGCACAGGATTTCGGTTTTGTATTAGGCCCACGTATCAATGCTGCTGGGCGTATGGATAATATGCGAATTGGTATCGAGTGCTTATTGACTGAAGACTGGAGTACTGCACAACGTTTGGCACAAGAGCTTGAGCAGCTGAATCGTACGCGTCGTCGTGTAGAGGCGAGATGCGTACGCAAGCCGATAGTATCGTACAAGCATTGGCTAATAAAGATGATAGCGACGAGAGTGTGAGTGGCGATATCAAGGATAATGATAATACTAGTAACGATGACACAATTACTCAAGCGCTTGTTACTCAGAATGTGGCTACTCAAGCTGTCTCTACTGCTAAAGCCAGCAATGCAGGCGCGCGTAGTATTATCCTGTATCAAGATGACTGGCATCAAGGAGTCATTGGCATTGTCGCTGGTCGCTTAAAAGAAAGCCATTATTTACCCAGTATCGTATTTGCACCAGCAGATACTGAACAAACCGATGAAGATAGTGCCATTAAAGGCTCTGCACGTTCTATCGCTGGCGTACATATCCGTGATGCGATTGAACAAGTTGCTGAGCGTTATCCAGACTTAATCAGTCATTTCGGCGGGCATGCGATGGCAGCAGGCCTGACCCTCAAGCGCCGTAACTTTGAGGCATTTGTCACCGCTTTTAATGAAGTGATGGCTCAGATGGATGATGAGGTATTTGCAGAGCAAAAATTCACCGATGGACCTTTGCAAGCGAGTGACTTTAGCTTATGGTTTGCTGAGCATTTAGCCGATGCCAGTATCTGGGTCATGGGTTTGCGCCACCGATATTTGACGGTGTGTTTGAGGTATTAAGCTTCAAGATTTTAAAAGACAAACATCTTAAATTATCGCTGCGCTATCCAGACGTTCAATATCCGATAGAGGCCGTTTGCTTTAACTTCGATAATGAGGCGTGGGATTACCGTGCTAAGCAAGTCCATTTGTTGTTTCAGCTAGACATCAATGAATGGAATGGCAAGCAAAGCTTACAGCTGATGGTTAAAGATTTGGCTGTGGTAGAGCACGGCTAAAGTAGCAATGTCAAACTGATAATACTAGACGCGCTCAAAGATGGGCGCGTTGGTATTTTTGAAATGAAGACACGCCCTAGTATCAGTATTTCCACTCTAGTGTAGGGAACTGCCAATCGTAACGAATGGCCAGCATACGCAAAGTAAAAATCGTACTCATCGTAGAGATGTCAGCTACCCAATCTGTCACGCCTAAATTCTTTAGAGCAAAGTACAGAACCCCACCTGTCAACGCTGCGGTGATATAAATCTCTTGCTGTAGTACCAATGGAATCTCATTGCAAATCATATCGCGAATGATGCCACCAACCACGATGGTAATCACACCTAACAATAGTGCTACAGGCACATTGGCACCCATACTATCAGCGACTTTGATACCGATCAGCGTAAATGCTGACAAGCCAATGGTGTCAGATAGTTTGAGGAATTTATCCACTCGTCTGGAGTTTGGATGAAAAAAATATCTGCATCGCTAGGGATGAAATCGTAATAAGGGTCAGATAGCTCATATCTACCATCCAAAATAACGGATGGCGATCCAGAATGACATCACGTACCGTGCCGCCGCCGATAGCAGTGACAATAGACACGAGCAGACAGCCGAAGACATCGAAGTTTTTGTGCTTGGCAAGTATCGTCCCTGAGACGCTACAGGCGATGATGCCAATCATATCAAAGAAATATATCAAAGAGCGCGGGTCAAAAGTAGTGATCAGTACGGTAGGGTCCAATACGATAGCCAACATGGGCAGTTCTCACTATTTTCAATTATTGTCAGTCAAACAAAGGCTATCTACGCAGAGTCTTGCTCAATTAATCAGTTTACGAGTCGAATAGAAGGTAGATGCCAGTCGAATCTGAGCGCGAGCATACGAACTGCAAAGATAACAAACAGCATAATAAATTCGTTGAGACTGGCGCCCACTCCGAAATACTGTAAGCATAAATAGGTCACAGACCCTGCGATACTGGCAGTAATATAAATCTCACGCTGTAGCACTAGCGGAATCTCATTACAGATGATATCACGTAGCAAACCACCGATAATGGCAGTCCAGACACCCATCATAATAGCAATAAGGGGAGACATGTCTAGGGTTAAGGCCACCTTAAAGCCAATGACACTGAAGGCAGCTAGCCCAATGGCATCAAAGAGTTTCAATGCATTATCAATCTTATGATAAAGGTGAAAGAATATTTGTAAGATAAGGGAGGTCACCGTGATAACGATCACGTAATTAAGATCAGTCATCCAAAATAGAGGATGACGGTCGAGAGCCATATCACGCAATGTTCCACCGCCGATGGCATTGACCATCGCTACCAGAATACAACCAGCGATATCGAAGCCTTTATGCTGCGCAAGCAAAGTCCCTGCAATCGCGCAGGCAACAATGCCAACCATGTCCAATAAATATAATAGAATATCAGGAAAAATCAAAGCATTACCCATGGTTATATTGCCAAATCGAGATCATCAAAGTGATAGGTGTTTTTTAGGTGGCTATTCAATGTATAAATTTGACGAAATAGGCGTAGTGTTATTTAGCCATCTTTTGCAAATAATATCAGCCTACAATAATCAGCCTATACCGAACAGTCCCATCGCCGAAGGTATGGCGTTATCTAATAATAATATACCCCCAATCAAAGCAAAGATAACTTCACTGGCTTGGGTTGAGTCAACGCCTGCAACCTCGCTTGAAGTAACAGCTTGCTCGCGCGCATACAGAAATATAGTGGTCGCTGCCACGCCTGCCAATAGAGCAACCAGCAACGTATTGATTATTTGTGAGGGGTGGGGCTGGTCAGGGCGCACTATAATGCCCAAAAACAGCCAAAATGGCAAACACCCAAGAGTCATTAGCCACACCTTGTTAAAAGCATTTTGCAGTAGCGTGGTTTCGATAAAAGGAATACGAGCAATTAGATTTTGTAGGGATGAGGTTGCCGCAGTGTTGTTACTTTGAAGTACGCTATCGAGGTCGGTAGCATCATATGTCGTAGCTGGCAAATCATAAGCTTCGGATATGAGCGGTTCACTTTGATCGTTAATATCAATACCAATGCTGGCTTTTTGAGCGTTCAACTCTGCGGCCTTCTGTAGTTCAGTATTGCGCTTGCGGGCATTGTGAGAAGCCTGCCAAACCAGCTGGTTACCAATTGGGTAGCTAAAAGCGGCGATAAGAGCAGGTAGCGCACCGTAGAGCAACATGTCAGACATGGGGACGGTGTCGGTTATAGAGGCAGCATGCAGACCTTCACTGATATTGACGAGCGCCACACCGATAAAAACAATGACAGCATATACGATGAATTTTTTGTCAAAACGTTGACCAAATGCCAATAGCACAAGCAAACTGGCGACGACGGTAAACATAAAGGTAGCCGCTACTACCCATCCCGCAACATGATCTGCGGCATAGCAAATACCAGTATAAAACAGTCCAAACCCGATACTACCAGTAATGCCCCAGAAGCCCCAATGCTGAAGAAAAATATTCATTAGCGCTTTAATACGACCAAAACCATGTTGCATCGCAATAATGGCAGTAATAATCAACAGCATAAAGACATAGCGTAGACTCGCTGACCAAAACCAATGTCCGCCTGCGCTACTCATAAGCTCATTTAAGATAAATGTCGAGCTAAAAAAACGCACCTGCTAGCAAGCCCAGTAAAATGAGTTTGATCATACCGCTACCTTATCCATGGCACTCAACGTGTTCACACTTTTTGTTTGTTACTTGCTGATAATTACTTGCTGATAGTTACTTGCCTTTGGCATCTGCCCAAATGATCTTGTGCAATTGTAGCTGAAAGCGAACTGGCAAGGCATCAGCCAACATCCATTCTGCTAGCTCGCGCGCCAGTACAGGTACTTCAGGGCTAAGCTGTTCATCGACATCATCTGCGACATTAAACATTGGAGAGAACCACACCGTACCGACCAATTCGTTTAGCTTATACTCGGTCAATTTAGCTTTTGCCCAGTCGTAATCTGTACGATTCATAATGACAAACTTGATTTGATCGTGCTGAGTGAGATGGTCGAGGTTTGACCATAGATTTTTATCGACCTCACCTGAGCTTGGCGTTTTGAGATCCATTACCTTACTGACTGCTGCTGGCACGTTTTCTACCGTGAGCGCGCCTGCGGTCTCAAGGGATATCTCATACCCATCGCTCAGCAAACGTTTCATCAATTCAATGGCATTTGGCTGTGCTAATGGTTCACCGCCCGTCAGACAGATGCGCTTGCACGGATAACCTTTGATGGTTTCTATGATGGTTTCTAATGATTGACGTTCGCCGCCAGTAAAAGCATATTCAGTATCACAATAGACGCAGCGCAGCGGACAGCCCGTTAGACGCACAAATATCGTCGGCAAGCCTGAGGTGATTGCCTCACCTTGTAAGGAATAAAAAATCTCAGTCAGACGTAACCCTGCTTCGGGGTCAGTGACAGGGATAGCGGCGGTGCGTAATGATGATTCACTCATAATATTTCAAATACAGTTAAAGGTCGATAAGGCGATGAAGCGCTTATCAATCGTAATAAAAAGGCAGGGGATGGTACGAATGATTTTGTGTTTGTATAAAGCCAAACTAAAAGAGGATTATAACGTAACGCGTTATATTAAGCTGCAAAAAAGATGCTGGAGTCATCCCCCAGCATCTTCATATAAAACAATATTATTCAATAAACAACGGTACTTGCCAAATATTTAGGCTAAGCGTAATAGCTCGTTTACTGATGTTTTTGCACGAGTTTGCGCGTCAACTTTTTTTTCACGATGATAGCAGCGTACAGGCTGTGCGTGCCATCTTCTGACGGTAAGCTACCTGGTACGACAACAGAACCTGCCGGTACACGCCACGATGAATCTCGCCAGTTTCACGATCATAGATGCGCGTCGATTGACCAATGTAGACACCCATAGAGATGACAGCGCCTTCTTCAACGATAACGCCTTCAACGATTTCAGAGCGTGCACCGATGAAGCAGTTGTCTTCAATGATAGTAGGGTTTGCTTGCAATGGCTCTAATACACCGCCGATGCCAACGCCGCCTGATAAATGCACGTTTTTACCGATTTGAGCACATGAACCAACAGTCGCCCATGTATCAACATTGCGCCTTGATCGACATATGCACCGATGTTGACGTATGACGGCATCAATACTGCGCCTGCTGCGATGAAAGAACCTCTACGTGCGACAGCTGGTGGTACAACGCGTACGCCTGCTTCTTTAAACTGTGCTTCAGTCCAGTTAGCAAATTTAGTCGGTACTTTGTCATAGAACTGTACGTGTTCGCCAGCAGCTTGGACGTAGTTGTCGTTTAGACGGAAAGACAATAGTACGGCTTTTTTTTGGCCCACTGATTGACAACCCATTCGCCATCTTTCTTTTCTGCTACGCGCAGGCTACCGTTATCTAGTTGCTCAAGTACTTGGTTGATAGCATCGCGCACGTCTTGTGGCATATTGGCTGGGCTGTATTCGTTGCGATTTTCAAATGCTTGTTCGATGGTTTGTTGTAATGACATAAAGGTTCCTAAAATGAATGAAAGGGAGGGTGATCTTAATGTTATGGTTAAAGACTTATATGACCCAGCCTAAAGAAAATTCAAGGTATGGCTTGGTCCAAAAACTTGCTTGCCGTATTGTCGCTAATTTGACCACTTTTAGCAAACGCGTTAAGGGTCTTATTATGACAATATTGAATGAGTTGTTTTCAGATATTCTCTCAAAACAACTCATTTATCATGATTTAATCGTCTATCGTGTTGGTCTCTATCCACTCTAAAATATCTTGATAAACGGTCTGCTTATCCTTTTCGTGCAGCACTTCATGACGCATATTAGGATACAGCTGAATATCGACATGACTGAAATGACGCTTGTCCAAACGTGTGACAACCCTACGTATACCGCGACCCATTTCACCAATCGGATCATCTTCACCGCTAATAAACAGCATCGGGAAGTTTTTGGCGATAGTGGTAGCCCAATTTTTATTTAATCCAGTATCCATGAGCGTAAACAATGTCATAAAGCCATTATTGGTAAAGTCAAAACCAGTCTTAGGATCGGCTTCATAGGCTTCAATGTTTGCAGTATTTTCACTGAGCCACGCAAACTGTGAGGACGAATTGCGATCAGATAGTTGGCTGTTCAGGACTTTATTCATTACCTTGGCAAATATTGTATTCGGTTGTCTTGGTGCCACTTTGGCCATTAGTTTATTGATGGGTAATAAAACCTTGGCCAATGGGTTGGCGTTTGCAGAACCCATGAGGATTGCGCCTGTGAAATTATGCGCATGATGCTTGAGTACATTGCGCACGATAAACGACCCCATCGAGTGACCCATGACAAAATGCGGGACGTCTGGATGACGGTCTTTTAGGCTATCTGCCATCACAATCACGTCTTTCAAAAGCGACTGTACCGGATGCTCTTCACCAAAAAAACCCAAGATCGGCCTCAGTCTTGATAGTCTGTCCATGACCCAAATGGTCATAAGTCGCCACAGCGATACCATTGTCTGCCAAAAACTGTGCAAAATCGCTATAGCGACCGCTGTGCTCTGCCATGCCATGCACAATCAGTAAAGTCGCGCTAATCTCGACGTCTTTGCGACTTGGTTCAAAAAAAGTCATGATGCAAGTAGTGAATATTGTCAGAAGACAGAATGTGATCGTTACTGGTATCGATGTTGGTACTCATGTAAGGTTCCTTGATGACTTATAATTTTCGTTAATGGTTTTGATGGTTATATTCAGATGATAGGCCACGCAGAGTTACCTGTCACGCGGCTCTTATAATGTTCTATTGTACTGGGCGTTGGTAAATAATTTCACCTTATTTTATTGTTTTTATCGCTATTTTTAAAATAAGAGCAAGCCCTAGCGCAGTAAGTACTTTTGACGCTATATAAGCCATTTACGCTCTTACTGTTCGCCTGCAACAGATTTGTCTTATTTATATGATACTTTTAAATGAGTTTTTAAAGTCATTTATATCAATCAACATTCCATCAAACACTAACAGCAACCAATCGCCTTGATAAAATCATCTATGACAAAATTTTTACCGAAAAAAACACTACTATTGGCAGGGGCAGGTCATGCTCACATTGGCATGTTGCGCCGACTTAGCGCAGCGCGTTTAAAGGAAGCCGATACAATAGATGCAGACATTCACTTAATTAGTGAGCAACCGCAAACGATCTATTCTGGCATGTTACCGGGTTGGATGGCAGGGCATTATCAGCTGCATGACATCAGTATCGATATCAAATCGCTTTGTGTGCGAGCAGGCGTGCGCTTTATTCAGCAGTCACTTGTGCAAGTAAATGCAGCGTCAAATAAAGTGGTTACGACTGGCGATGCACAAACGGATTTTGACTACGATGTCTTGTCTCTAAATACGGGCGCAGATACAGACATGCGTTGGCTATACAATCACAATGATCACAGAAGCGACAGTGACGATAGAGATGTTGATGTTGGCGCTGTTAATGCCCATGCTAATACTGACGTGATTGCCATACGACCGTTATCAACATTTATCACCCAATGGCAGCGGATTTTGAAGGATGCCCAGTCATCTGAAAAGTACCAATTGGCTATTATTGGGGCAGGCGCTGCGGCCATAGAGTTGGTCATGGCCGCTCAAGTTGCACTACGGAACATCAATCGTAATCATCAGGTGATATTGATATGCGGTGAGAACCTTTTGTCAGGGTTTAATTCGGGCTTTCGACAGCGGGTTATCAAGCAGCTAGATCGACATGGCATTACGATAATTCGAGAGCGAGCGACCGATTATCGTGATGGAGAATTATTGACCACGCATAAATCATTGCCCATCAATGCGGTCATCGCTGCGACTGGCGTCATAGGGTCGGCATGGACGGCTTCTACGGATTTGAAAACCGAAGGCGATGGGTTTGTCGCGGTAAACAATAAGCAGCAAAGTGTCTCTCATTCCAATGTCTTTGCCGTTGGCGATGCGGCGACACGAGTCGATAAGTACGTGGCGCACTCAGGGGTTCACTCCGTACATGGCGGTGCTGTCGAAGCTGATAATTTAATGGCCTATCTGAAAGATAGCGTAATGAAGAGCTATCAGCCAAAGTCACGCACGTTATACCTGCTATCGTGCGGCGATAAATATGCCATTGGTAGTTGGGGCAATATAAATCTACAAGGTCGCTGGTATGGCATCTCAAAAAAATATATCGATAAACGCTTCATAGAGGCGGATAAGGGTTAATGCTCATTTGGAATAAACCATAAAATCCATCTGATTAGTCATCAATGCGTATTCATAATCAGGTATGATTGATTAGATAAACCGTAAAGTAAGCAATCAGGTTTTACGTTGTAAATATTAAAAATAAACAGTAAAAGCAATGCGCTACCTTTGTTTTCTAATCTTTAATTTTACGTTGCTATCCTTTTTTTAGTTGTACTGCTAACAGGATTTTAGACCACCATGAAATCAACAATTGAGTTACTTGAGCATACGGATTTTCCAGCGATAAAACGTCGTCAATTGACCATATTGCAAGTGAATATGGGCTATTTATGCAATATGTCCTGCGTACATTGTCATGTGGCTGCCAGCCTTATCGTACCGAGATGATGTCGCGTGAATTGGTCGAGTTGATACCAGAAGTATTGCAAGCACAAAATATCGATACGCTTGATTTGACAGGCGGTGCGCCTGAGATGCATGAGGATTTTAAGTATTTGGTCAAGGCCGCTCGGGCATTAGGTGTCAAAGTGATAGACCGCTGTAACCTGACCATTCTTATGGAAGAGGGTTATGAGGATATGGCACAGTTTTTAGCAGACAACCAAGTGGAAGTGGTGGCTTCTTTGCCTTGCTATTCCCTAGAAAACGTAGACAAACAGCGCGGTAAAGGCGCATTTGACGACAGTATATTGGGATTGCAGAAGCTCAATCAGTTGGGCTATGGCAAGCCTGATTCAAATTTAACATTAAACTTGGTCTACAACCCACAAGGTGCGACGCTGCCGCCCAATCAACAGCAGCTTGAAGCAGATTACAAGCGTGAGCTAAAAGCACACTTTGATATTGAGTTTAATCATTTATTTGCCCTAACAAACATGCCGATTCAGCGGTTTGGTGCGGTGCTATTGGCAAAAAAACAGTTCCACCCGTATATGGATTTGCTCAAAGCTAATTATATGGCTGCTAATTTGGCCGAGGTTATGTGCCGTTCGACCATTAGTGTCAATTGGTTGGGTGAGCTGTTTGATTGTGATTTCAATCAGCAGTTAGAGATTCCTGTCCCAAACAAGTCACGGCGACACCTAAGTGATTTGTTAACGCAAAACCCGTCTGGTGATGACATCGCCATTGCTGACCACTGCTATGGCTGTACAGCAGGACAGGGCAGTAGTTGTGGCGGCGCGTTAGAAGAAGAGGCAGTAGAACCAGCGTTAGTAGACACGCCTTAGTCGTTCTAATATAAGTGCTTTTAATATAAGTACTAAGGCATAGATAAAAAAACATAGATAAAAAACAATCAGTGTAAACGGAGTAAGCCTTATGTCGGTATTTAATTTTTCAGCGAAAACGTTTTTCGCACAACCAGTGATTGCCACGACTATTTTATTAGCAAGCGTGGCCGCTCATGCTGACTTTAATCATCAGAGTTGGGATGGTTTATTAAATAAGCATGTGACCATGACCAACGGTGGTAAAGCTTCAGTGGTCAATTATGCTGGCATGAAAGCAGATAAGAGCAAGCTGACAAGCTATCTAGAGGCGACGAGCAAAGTGTCTCAATCAGAATTCAATCGTTGGAGTAAAAACGAGCAGTTGGCATTTTTAATCAACGTTTATAACGCTGGTACGGTTGATTTGGTATTGACGAAATATCCAAACGTCAAATCTATCAAAGATATCGGCGGACTGTTTGGGTCACCATGGAAGCAAGAGTTTGTTTCGGTACTCGGTAAGACGCGCTCACTTGATGATATCGAGCACAATCTCATTCGTGGCTCTAAACGCTACAATGATCCGCGCATTCACTTTGCAGTCAATTGTGCCAGTATCGGTTGCCCTGCATTGCAAGATGATGCCTTTACCGGCAAGCGATTAGACAATCAATTAGAGCAAGCAACGTCCAAGTTTTTAGCAGACAGTAGCCGCAACAGTCTCAAAGGCGATACGCTCAAAGTGTCACCAATTTTTAAATGGTATAAAGAAGACTTTGCAACCAACTGGCGCGGCACAAAAGATTTGGCAGGGTTTTTAGGTCGTTATAGCTCGTCATTAGGATTGAGCAAAGCTCAGACAGCAGATCTCAAACAAGGCAAGGTAAAAATAAGCTATACCGATTACAACTGGAATTTGAATAAAAAATAAGCCAGCTTTTAATCTTACTCGCTGATTAATGTGACGGTATACCCATTGAACCTATCAATTATTGTTCCATTATTAAATGAAGCGGACAACTTGCCTGAGCTTATGGCTCATATTGTCCGTCTCGATCCAGCACCGCAACAAGTGATATTGGTCGATGGTGGTTCAGTGGATGGTTCGGTTGCTATCGCCAAGAGTGTGCTCAAAAATGCAGAGATTACTCAATCAATCATTGATTGGTATATTATCGAATCTACCGTAGGACGTGCTCAGCAGATGAATGCGGGCGCTATGTTAGCAACAGGTGATGTGTTGCTATTTTTACACGCTGATACCGAGCTGCTACTGACGCGATAGACAACGTTCAACAAGCAATAGCTCAGTACGATTGGGGCCGTTTTGATGTCCGTTTAGACAGCCGTGAGCCATTGTTAAAAATCGTCGGATTAATGATAAACCAGCGCTCGCAATTAATGGGTATAGCCACTGGTGATCAAGCAATATTTATCAAAAAGTCCGTGTTTGAGCAGATTGGTGGCTATCCTGATCAGCCATTGATGGAAGATGTTGAGCTCTGTAAGCGGCTCAAGCGAATTGCTCGACCAGCTTGTCTAAAGAGTAAAGTCACGACTTCAGCGCGGCGTTGGCAGCAGCATGGCACGTGGCGGACGATTTTTTTGATGTGGCATTTGCGCTTTGATTATTGGCGAGGCGTATCGCCTAATGTTTTAAAGCAACGCTACTATAAGCAGTGAGATTGTTTAGTTCATAAACATGGTAGGTAAGAAGGAAAACAAACTCGTACTGATGCATTTGACTAATTAAGAGACCGTTATAGTGACAGCTGATTCATCTGCAAGACAGCAAGATACCTGCATCATTCTGTTTGCAAAATATCCAGCGCCTAATAAGGCGAAAACCCGTTTGCAGCCAGCGCTAGGGGTAGATGGCGCTGCACGTATGGCAAGGCAACTCTTACTGCATAGTATTGAGCAGGCCGTTGATACGGGCTTTGCCGTTGAGTTATGTGTGAGTCCAGCACCAACAGATCCATGTTGGCAGGCGCTT
Organism: Psychrobacter sp. JCM 18901; assembly: GCF_000586435.1. Lineage (GTDB taxonomy): Bacteria > Pseudomonadota > Gammaproteobacteria > Pseudomonadales > Moraxellaceae > Psychrobacter. The sequence continues at coordinate 2,750 of NZ_BAWH01000030.1, read as the reverse complement.
GATTTGCCTGACTCGTTGCGCTGGTCTGCGCAGGCCGATGGTGATTTGGGTTTACGTATGCTGATAGCCAGTCAGCGCGCATTGCAACATTTTGATAAGGTTGTGTTAATTGGTACGGACTGTCCCAGTCTTACGACAGAACGTATTCAGACAGCGGTACAGCAGCTAAACCAGCACGATGCGGTTATGATTCCAGCGACTGATGGTGGTTATGTGCTGTTAGGGTTTAGACAAGTTGATGACAGCCTGTTTTCGGACATTGTTTGGAGTACGGTTAGTGTAGCCGCTGTCACCAAGCAGCGCATGGCGGCATTAGGTTGGACACTTGCATTATTTGACCCTTTACATGATATTGATGAGCCTAAAGATCTAAAGCATTTACCATCAGGCTGGCTAGATTCTTACATCAATATTAATAGCAAAGTGGATAACTACTGATAACCGATAATTGACAACTGAGTTAACAAGCTCACTAACGTAGTTGCATATTCTAAGATGATTTACTAAGACTTTTAACTGGATGGCACATTCAATAAGGATATTGTTATGCATGACGTTGTGCAAAATTACTATGGCAAAGAGTTACAGAGTACCGATGATTTAAAGACTTCAGCGTGTTGTGATATCAGCAATATGCCTGAGTGGCTCAAGCCATTACTCGCAAATATTCACGATGAAGTATTGAATCGCTATTATGGCTGTGGTCTGGTATGTCCAGCACTGCTTGAAGGCTGCCGAATTTTAGACTTGGGTAGTGGCTCAGGCCGAGATGTCTATGCACTAGCACAACTGGTTGGTGAGAGTGGGCACGTAGTCGGTGTTGATATGACCGATGAGCAGCTAGCCGTTGCCAAACAGCATCAAGCCTATCATGTCGATAAGTTTGGCTATGATAATGTGACATTTTTGCATGGCTATATCGAGAAACTAGATGAGTTAGATCTGGCGGCTGATAGCTTCGATATTATCGTCTCCAATTGCGTTATCAATCTATCACCAGATAAAGCCGCGGTCATGGCCAGTGTACAGCGTTTGCTGAAACCTGGTGGGGAGTTTTATTTTTCTGACGTCTATGCCGATCGCCGTATCCCGCAACACTTAATCGATGATCCCGTTTTATATGGAGAGTGTTTGAGCGGTGCATTGTATTGGAAGGATTTTAACCGTTTGTCACGAGATGCAGGATTCTTAGACATACGTTTGGTTGAAGATCGCCCACTTGAGATTACAGATCCTGCTTTGGCGGCTAAAATCGGTGATATTCAGTTTTTCTCTGCAACTTACCGCTTATTTAAAATCGACTCGCTTGAGGATGCTTGCGAAGATCACGGACAAGCGGTGATATATAAAGGCTCTATCGAGCAGTCCCCGCATCGGTTTGATTTAGATAAACATCATGCTATCGAAGCTGGTCGGGTATTCCCAGTATGTGGCAATACGTTTCGAATGCTGCAAGAATCGCGCTTTGCGCCGCATTTTGAGTTTATCGGTGATGACAGTCGCCACTACGGTATTTTTGCAGGTTGCGGTGAATTAATGCCATTTAATCATCCTATGATGCTGGCATCTGGTGCAGGTGGTTGTTGCTAACATTAAAGTGGTGTATTTAGCATAAATTTAAATATACATGCTTAATTATAAAAAAAGGCCATTATTTTAGATAATGGCCTTTTTTGATTCAATGGGAAACAGCACGATTAAAATTAGACCGATTAGCAGTAGTCAGTTTAAGATGGAAAATAAGTATCAAGATTACGTTAGCAAGGCGGCCAGTCTGATCTTGGTATGTTCGTCCATCGCATCTATAGGTGTGACTAATGCTTGTGCAAGGGCATTGTGAGCGATTGACTCAGGTAGTTCGGCAGCAATCAAAGCAACAGCTTCCCGTATCACTTTTTGAGCATTGTCCGCATTTTTCATTAGGTTCTTTATCGCATAGTCGGCACTGACGGCTTCTTCCGTTGGATGCCAACAGTCGAAGTCTGTCACCAGAGCTAACGTGGCATAAGCAATACTGGCTTCACGTGCCAATTTGGCTTCTGGCATATTGGTCATGCCAATAACATCTGCCTGCATCTGACGATACCATTCTGACTCTGCCCGAGTTGAGAATTGAGGCCCTTCGATACAGACATAAGTTGCCTTAAAATGACTGCTACCTTCTGTAATATCCGCTTTGTCATAAGCGCGCGTCAAGAGTTCTGCTAGGGCAGGGCATAGTGGGTCTGCCATCGACACATGGGCGACGGCACCTTCACCGAAGAACGTACTCACTCGCTGCTTGGTCATATCAATCATTTGATCAGGCACGACCATATCTAATGGCTTAAGATGCGCTTGCAATGAGCCAACTGCTGATACAGAGACGATATAACGTACCCCAAGCGTTTTTAGCGCATAGATATTGGCACGATAGGGCACTTCGGACGGGGTTAGCCTGTGGCCCTGACCATGCCGTGTTAGAAATGCGACTGTCACCCCCTCAAGCTCACCTAAGACAATATCATCAGATGGACTGCCATAAGGCGTCTGTATTGTCACACTGCGTTTGTTGGTCAGTGATGACATTTGGTAGAGACCGCTACCACCGATGATAGCAATATCAGCAGATAACGTTGCCAGTACTTCCGTGTGAGGTATTGTCATAAGGACTATCCGAGTAGATTAATAAAAGAGAGACACAGACTAGTGCCATGTAACATCCTGAACCAAAAATAGCTCAGATAAAATATAGCAGAACTTTTGTCCTT
>NZ_BAWH01000031.1 GCF_000586435.1 Psychrobacter sp. JCM 18901 | reverse complement strand
ATTAGAAGATATTAAGTTGACTAATATAAGTCATCCATACATGGACCAGTCATTCAATATGACTGATATGTTCCCGAAAAATATAAGTGCATCTTCCTCAATTATATCTTTGTCACAATCAAGTATGATTTTGAAAGAGGATACTGAGGGCGTAATATTTACTTGTTCAAAAAAATAATTAGATAAAGAACCTCTCTCATGAGCACAAATTATCTATACAAATAAACCTCTAGTTTTAACCCATATAGAAAAACCCTAGCGAGCTGAGCTTACTAGGGTTTTGTTATAAAATTTTAGTCTATTTTAGCTAATGATTACGCATCTGTCGCATTCCTTCTAAAAATCCACGTCTTATCAAAAGATGTTTCTTTGTAATAGCAATATTCTGTCAAATCCAAATAAACTTATTATGGGTCTTGCTACTCACGAATGATCGAGCGAGACATTGTACTGCTAGTCGGTATAAAAAAATCTCAAACAAAAATAGGTAGAGTCGTCTTATTGATTACCTTTCTCACCGATAGATGAGTGTGTATATCTTTTACGCTAGCAAGCTTGTGCAGCTTACGTGTGAACCGCTCATAACCATCGAGATTGGGGCTCACCACTTCTAATAAATAATCATAAGAACCCGATACCACATGTCCATTGATTACCTCGTCCATGTTGGACAGAGCGCGTTCGAAGGCTGCGATAGATTCTTCTTGGTGGCTGTTGAGACTGACCTCCACAAAGAAACTCATCGCAATACCCACTTTGGCTTTGTTTACGTTCGCTTGATAGTTCTCTATATAGCCTTCATCTTCCAAACGTTTGAGGCGTCGCGCGCAAGGAGAAGGCGACAGACCTATACGTTCGGACAGTTCCGCCGTAGATAAACGCGCTTCTTTTTGGAGCACTTCCAAGATATGGCGATCGATTTTGTCCATAATTTACCTTTTGGCTTCTTAAGCCAATAATTTTTATTTAATTAGCATTATCCACCAAATATTTGCAAAATTGCAATGAAGAAATAGAGATAAAAGCGCGTATTTTAATCGATAATTGGTCTTTGTATACCAGCATAAGACACGACTATGAATACGATATTCCATCCCTCATCGCGCAAAAATCCTTTGTTTGTAATGTCGCCACTAACCAAAGGCTATGTGGCGATGAGCGTCGTATTGTTGATTTGGTCAGGATTTGCTTTGACTGTGCGAGCGGTTAGTGCCTCGTCGCTAACTATTGCGGATGTCATGCTCATTCGCTTCAGTGTACCGCTGGTCTTATTGACTCCTTGGGTACTCTCTAGTTGGCATGAAGTCAAAAATATAAGACTGCCAGATATCATGTTTGTTTTACTTGGTGGCGTGCCTTTTCTTTTATTAGCCGCTTTTGGTGCAAGTACGGTACCAGCAGCTTACGTTGGTACTATTTTGACAGGTACGCCAGTCTTCTTTGCCGCAATATTGTCTTTTATTTTTTTATCGTCAACGAATATCATTGAAGAAATTTGCCGCATTGATCCTTATTCTCTTTGGTATCGCTACTATGATTGGCGGGCGTGCACAGTCAATACCTAATAGTCTTCTGTACGGTGTAGGGTTATTGTTGATGGCAAGCCTGATTTGGGCGGGTTATACCTTAGGGTTAAAAAGCACCAAATTGAGTCCAATAGCTATCGCTATCGTGCTTTCTTATACCTCTTTTTTTCTGACATTGATGATGGTTCTGTCTGGTGTGGTGGAGACGAATATAGGGTCTGTATCTTTTGATGAAGCGCTTCCGTTTATCCTAGTACAAGGACTTGGTGTAGGGGTGATATCAACCATTGCGTTTTCTTATGCAGTCAAACAGCTGGGCTCCATTCGTACCTTATTACTTGGCTCTTTATCCCCAGGATTAACTGCCATACTGGCTGCGCTGATACTCAATGAGTCTCTATCAGTCATTATGATATGCGGCATCGTACTCAGTACCATTGGCGTCATCTTGTCCAATAGAGCGAAATAAATTAATTAAGGAAGTATCATGATGTTAAATAATATGCCTATCATCAATGGTGATCCACTGTGGGCATTATTAGGTAGGTTTCGCGCTGACCAGCGTAAACATAAAATAGATTTATTGGTTGGTGTCTATCGAGACGAGCATGGCAATACACCTGTGATGAAAACCGTGCAAGACGCAGAAATACATCTTGCTCATGAAGCTCATTCAAAGGCTTATGGCATGTTATCGGGTAACGCTAATTTTAACCAGCAAATGGCAAAATTTGTACTGGGTGACAGTCCAAGTCTAAAAGACCAGTGCACGATTCAGACGGTTGGAGCATCAGGTGCATTACGACTCATTGCTGATTTAATCGCCACGCTCTCTCCCGATTCAACCGTTTGGATCAGTGACCCTGGCTATATCAATCATCGTCCGCTGATGGAAGGGGCTGGGTTAACGGTTAAGACGTATCCATGGCAAAATAAAAATGGCCAGTTAGACATTGATGCGTGTTTTGCCGAGCTAGAAAAAGCAAAAGAAGGGGACGTACTGCTATTGCATGCGTGCTGCCACAATCCTACGGGTATAGATCCTTCTTTAGAGCAGTGGCAACTGTTTTCTGATAAATGTAAACAGAAAAATATTGTCCCGTTTATTGATATGGCGTATCAAGGCTTTGGAGATGATCCTGATACCGATGCTGCAGGGCTTCGTTTAATGATTGAAGACGCTGACTTTGCATTTATCGCCGCCAGCTGTTCAAAGAACATGGGGCTATACAATGAGCGTACTGGTATTGCCACGGTGATGACGACGAACCATGACCGCCATGCAGATATACAGACACTCTTAGAAACCATCACACGTGCCAACTACTCCATGCCGCCCAATCACGGTGCCGCAGTGGCTTCTTATTTGCTAGATAGCCCAGACGCTTGGTTAGTCGAGCTGGCAAGCTACCGTGATAGGGTAGATGCTATTCGCCAAGCGTTAGGCGCAGCATTAAAAGATAGGGGTGCACCTGCAGAGTTTTTGGACATTTCGTACCAAAAAGGCATGTTTTCTCTATTACCGCTAACAGAAAATCAAATGCTCATACTGCAAGATGAGTTCGCGATTTACGGCATGCCAAATGGCAGAATCAATATTGCCGGTTTGAAAATGACGGAAATCCCTCAACTGGCGGACGCTATCATGTCGATTATTTCACGTTAGAGAATAATTTCTATCGTTCAGTACAATATTTTATCCATTAATCGCCACAGCAAGAAGGACACGACTATTTATACTTTATATTGGGATAAGGGTGGTGCCAATATGGCTACCCATGCTGTCTTTGAGGAGCTAGGCGTTTCTTATGAAATGATAGAAATAGACCTGTCTAAGAACATGCAAAAATCAGCTGAGTATCTAGCCATTAATCCAAATGGCAAAGTACCTACGTTGGTGCATCAGGGACAGGTTATTTATGAGTCTGCTGCAATTTTAATGTATGTGTTAGATCAGCACCCAGAGTCTGGGCTAGCACCTAACACAGGATGCTCTAAGCGCGGTGTCTATTACCAGTATTTGTTTTGGATGTCTTCTACACTACAAGAAGCCGCTAATCACTGGGCACATCCCGAGCAGTACATTAGCGGTGAGCACAATTTGCAGCAAGTGAAAAATAAAGCGAATGATGTACTAATCTACTGCTGGGATATTATTGAAAAGGGATTGGCGAGTCATGGTCCATGGTTATTAGGCGATAAATTAAGTGGGGCTGATTTTCATTTATTTATGATCGCTCACTGGAGTCAGCGATATGCGAGTCGAGCACAGGATTGGACACACCTAGATGCACACTATCAAGCCATGCTGAACCGCGCCTCGATACAGAAAATGATGGCACAAGAAGGATTGTTGTAATCTGTTCATATGTTCAACTAAAAGATATTGGATGACTGGGCTAGAAGCACTGAATGCAATGCTCCTAGTGGCTTCTAGCGATTGTAGTGAATGTATTTTATATCAAGCTACTGATCCGCCGCATCCCTTCTAAACGTCCACGTCTTATCATCAGACGCGTCTTCACAGTAGTAATATCCTGCCAAATCAAACTGCTTTAGCTGTTCAGCCTTTCACTTTATATTGACCATTTTCTCACCTTTCTCGATGAATCGCGTTTCGCTAAAAGTATGATTTTTTCATAAAGTCTATTTGGCTATTAGAAGTGCTGTTATCGAAAAATAGCAGGGCTTTTTTTGTGTCTAATTTATGGTGAGTTTCTTTTAACATATACTACTATATATGTTATTATTTGAATATATAATGGAATGACAATTCAATTAAAAGGAGTTTGGACACGTGTTGCGGGTCAGAATGCGCAAAATATCGTGTGCCATTAAATGTGATCACAATGAAGAAGATTAGGCTTGGAATCCTTGTAGAAGATAAGACCTTGGCGTGGTACAACTTTGAACCACTTAAGTCATTGGTGGATGAAGGAATTGTCGAGGTTTGTATCGCTATTCAACGAAATATAAAACAGAAACGCAGTGTACTAAAGTCTATTCCCCTAATTAATCAAAAAATATTCTCTTCTCTTTCTAGAACTAAGAGTAATGCTAAGCATTATTCTATTCACGACTTATCAAAAAATGGCTCAATGCCTACTATCATGTCTATACCGAAGCAGGGTGAGTACACTGAAGAAATTGAAGATTCAGTGATTGAGAAAATCGAAGCTGCGGATTTAGATTACCTGCTTAATATTGGTTTCAGAGCGCTGACAGGAAAAATTTTAAGTATTACAAAAAAACGGTGTGCTTTTTTTTCATTATGGCAATAATGCGATACAACATGATAAGCCTACGTTATATTGGCAGTTTGCTGAACAATGGGAAAGTAGTGTCGTTACTTTGCAATTATTAAATGAACATCTTAATGTAGATAAAGTAGTAGGGGAAGGTTATGGCACGCTATTTTACTGGGACTATAACTTAACTAAGCGTAAGTCAAATGGGATAGCAGCATCGATATTATATTGGTACTTCCACAGGAATAGAGTTGGAGTTAATACCGGAAAGTCTATTAAGACAACTGACGAACACACGGTTCATCACAAACCTGACTTATCAATGACCATCAAACACTTACCTAGATTCTTAAAATATTATACTGTCAAAACTTTTTATAAGAGTTTTTATCTCAATCAGTGGAGCCTCTTTATTGGATCTGTTGATCAACCAATATATACATATACAGAAATACCGCCTGCGAAAGGCTGCTTTTGGGCTGATCCCTTTTATATTGAACACGACTCAAGACGTTACATATTTTTTTGAAAGCTTGAACTATAAAGAGAATATTGGTCGAATAGAGTGGATAGAACTAAATGAAAACCGTCAAATTATTGACACTGGTTCCGCAGATTTAGGTATTAGCACGCATTTAAGCTTTCCCAATGTGTTTGAGCATAAGGGTGCGGTATATATGATTCCAGAAGCTGCAGATACTTATTGTATCAACTTATTGAAGGCAGTAGATTTTCCCCGAAAGTGAAGAAAGTTAATGATTTAGTTTCGGGCATTCAGGCAGCAGATAGTGCAGTCATAGAGCACAATGGATTATGGTATCTTTTTACAACGCATGGTTCAGTTTCAAATATGACAATAGATTTAGAGCTGCATATCTATACTTCTGACAGCTTAGAATCAGATAATTGGGTCATTCATCCTTGTGCACCATTCAAGATTGATGTGCGTGGCTCACGACTAGCGGGAGCACTATTTCGAAAAAAATGGTCAGCTATTTCGTACTGCTCAGGATGGCACTCTTAGATATGGGCGTAGGATTGCTTTGTATCTAGTAGAAGAGCTAACACCGACGTCTTATAAGGAAACCTTTGTACGTTATATTGAACCAGACTGGGAGACCGACATTGATCGTCTCCATACCTATAATGTTTATAATGAAACAGTAGTACTTGATGTTTCAAGGGATAAGTTGCGTTTTAGAGTATAGGACCTAAAAAATTTAGTGGTTGGAGAATAAAAAACCCATCGTAACTTTCGGCTTATGATGGGTTTTTTTATAATTTTGATTCGTATTATATCAAGCTACTGATGCGCCGTATCTCGTCTAAACGTCCACGTCTTATCATCAGACGCGTCTTCACAGTAGTAATATCCTGCCAAATCAAACTGCTTTAACTGCTCAGCATTGGTCAGCTTCTTATCTGCAGCATATTTGACCATCAGTCCACGGGCTTTTTTGGCATAAAAGCTAATCACTTTATATTGACCATTTTTCTCGTCTTCAAATCGTGGCGTAATGATATCTGCCTTCAATGCTTTTTTTCTTTACCGCCTTAAAGTATTCATTAGAAGCCAAGTTCACTAATACTTTGTCATCGCTATCAGCCATACGCGCATTGATAACATTAGTGACTTCCTCGCCCCAAAACTCATAGAGATTGTCACCGCGCTCATTTTTCAGCTTGGTGCCCATCTCTAAGCGATATGGCTGGATAAGATCGAGTGGCTTGAGTACTCCATACAGCCCAGACAAAATACCTAAGTGCTCATTGACGTAAGTGGCGGTATCTTTGTCCATATGATACATATCAAGTCCAGTATAGACATCACCATCGAACAAATAACCTGCAGGCTTGGCGGCATTGTCAGAGGCGCCGTTAGTAAATGGTTGCGCTTCACTCCAATGCCATTGTTGATTGCGCGTAGCATTAAGCTGAGCCAAATCGTCAGATATACTCATCAATTCTTGTAGGTCAACAGGCTCTTTTGACTTTAATACTTTCATCAATTCTTGTGAGCGTTCGATTAACTCGGGTTGACTATAATAATTACCTAAATTTAGTGGTATAGCGTCTGTTTCGTTCAAGGATTTGGCAGGGGAGAGCAAAAAATACATGGTTATTCCTTATTATAATGAATCGATGACGGGTTTTTTCGAGTGTCAAGTATTCTTATTATACGGTATGCATGGGTGGAACTTGACTTCACCTTGCTTATTTTATGTTTATTGACGTTATTTGTTTAATAAAAGAACGGATTTAACATTAGGAAATAAATGGAGTTAGGCCTGTATCTATAAGGGTTAAGCATTTTTTTGGAAAAATAAAAGGCTTTAATATACCAACAAAAAGTATGCCAATGGTGTAAATACCTAAATTTTTATTTTACTTGTGGGTCATCATTAGACAATGAAACTTGACGAACGATATCTCTATAATAAAAAGGCATGATGGTAAAGTAGCTATCATTTATTAAATTGATAACCTTTGATCGCTGTAATGGATTAATCATGATCAAAGGGTTTTGTCCCCTGTGCTTTTTAGATGTGCGTTGAGGGTATTAAAGGTAGTCGTGAGACGTAAATATAGTCATTGGACGTAAGTAAGGAGACGGTATGAAAATCGGTGTAATCAGTGCAGATATCACGAGCGAGAGCCGTGTAGCCATAACCCCAGACGCAGTCAAAAAAATTGCGTAAACTTGGGTTTGAAGTCGTCGTTCAGTCAGGTGCAGGCCAAGCAGCATATTATGCTGATGAGTTGTATCAGGCTGCGGGTGCCGACATTGCCAGTAGTCGTACCGAGGTGATTACCCAGTCTAAGATTATTACCACCGTCAATGACCTACCAGCGGAAGCCACTGAGAGCTTATCGTCTGGTCAGATCGTCATTGGCATGCTCGACCCGTATCGCAACACTCAGCTTGACACTTATGCAGCCAAAGGCGCGACAGTATTTGCGATGGAGTTATTGCCTCGCACATTGTCACGTGCACAAAATATGGATGTATTGTCATCACAAGCCAACCTTGCTGGTTATAAAGCCGTATTGCTCGCGGCCAATGAGTATTCACGTCCTTTTCCGATGTTTATGACGTCGCAGGTACGGTTAAGCCAGCCAAAGTCGTTATCCTAGGTGTTGGTGTTGCAGGTCTGCAAGCGATTGCGACAGCCAAGCGTTTGGGTGCAGTGGTAGAAGCCAGTGACCTACGTCCAACCGCTCGCGAGCAAGTAGAGTCACTCGGTGGTAAATGGCTTGATGTGCCGATGAGCGCAGAGGAGGCTGAAACAGCTAAGTCTACCGGTGGTTATGCATGGACACCATCAGAGCAATATGTCAAAGATCAAGCAGCTGTCGTAGATAAAGCATTGAGCAATGCTGACATCGTTATTACCACGGCGCAGATTCCTGGTCGTAATGCTCCGCGTCTGGTACATGGCGCAACGCTTGCCAAAATGAAGGCAGGTTCTGTACTGATCGATATGGCGGCTGGTACCGGTGGTAACGTCGAAGGCAGTGTGCCTAACGAAACCATCACCACAGACAACGGCGTGCGTATCGTTGGCGCGGCCAATATCCCTTCACAGCTCGCCGCACAGTCTTCAGATTTGTATGCCAATAACCTTGTTAACTTTATTACGACATTGATTGCACCTGCTGGCGATGACGCATCAGCTAGCTTGGCACTTAACTTAGACATGGAAGACGAGATTCAGGGCGCACTGGCAGTGACACATGACAGTCAGGTACGACTGGCCAAACGCTAGTTTGAATAGTCTATTACCACATATTTTGTCACTACACATTTGCCAGTAATGAATAAATTTTTAGGAGGATTAGATGATTGCCACTATTTTAGCTGCAGCGCCAGCCGGTGCGGCCATGAGTAGCACACCATTTGTAGCGATTTTCACTGTATTTGTGCTCGCTATTTTTGTCGGATACTACGTGGTTTGGGGCGTTACGCCTGCATTGCATACGCCATTGATGGCGGTAACCAACGCTTTATCAAGTATCGTCATCGTGGGTGCGATGCTACAAACCGTCACGATTGATGGTTCAATGTTTACACCGACCAGTTTGCTTGGTGCCTTTGCGGTATTTTTAGCCAGTATCAATATCTTTGGTGGCTTTGCCGTGACTGAGCGTATGCTTGCGATGTTCAAACCGAAAGTGAAAAAAAGCACCAGTAGCAACCACTGATGCCGGAGGTGACGCATGAACGACTTCTCAACAATGATTGCGGCAAATGCAGATTGGTTCTATCTAGTCGGCGCTATTCTCTTTGTCTTAACGTTACGTGGTTTGTCTAGTCCAAAGACAGCGATTCGCGGCAACCGTTTTGGTATGGCAGCGATGGCAATTGCCGTTGTGACAACCTTCTTTTTAGCAGAAGGCCCTGTGCTTTGGTTGATCATCGGTGCGATGGTGTTGGGTGCTCTCGTTGGTATGTGGAAAGCGAAAACAGTCGCAATGACCCAGATGCCAGAAACAGTAGCTTTGATGCATTCATTCGTCGGTTTGGCAGCGGTTGCGATTGCACTTGCGACGGTATTACACACTGAACAGCAGCATGGTGCCGTTGCCCGCATCGAGCTATTTATCGGTTGCTTCATCGGTGCAATTACGTTCTCAGCTTCAGTCTTTGCCTTTGGTAAATTGGCAGCGAAAAGCTGGGCAAAAACATTGGTTGGTGGTTGGGTAAAACCGGTCCAAGCGCTACTATTCATTGCAATGATTGGTTTCGGCGGGGTGTATTTCGTCACTGACTCATTACCGGCATTTTATGCGATGGCAGTGATTGCGGTTATCTTTGGTTGGATGTGGATTGCGCCAATCGGTGGCGGTGACATGCCAGTAGTTGTATCACTACTGAACTCATTCTCAGGTTGGGCAGCAGCAGGTATTGGTTTTACCCTTGGCAACTCGATGCTGATTATCGCAGGTTCGCTGGTCGGTTCATCAGGTGCGATCTTGTCTTACATCATGTGTAAAGCCATGAACCGATCACTACTTAATGTCTTGTTTGGTGGTATGGGCACGTCAGCTGTGGCCGCAGGCGGCGATGATGGTGCACCGAAAAACTACAAAGCAGGCTCAGCAGAAGATGCAGGATTCCTCATGTCTAATGCTAGCAGCGTAGTCATCGTACCAGGTTATGGTATGGCACAGGGCCGCGCACAGAATGCAGTAAAAGAGCTATATGAGCTATTAAAAGAAGAAGGTGTGAATGTTCGCTTTGCTATCCATCCAGTTGCTGGTCGTATGCCAGGTCACATGAACGTCCTATTGGCTGAAGCTGATGTACCTTATGATGACATTTTAGAAATGGACGAGATTAACTCAGACTTTGCGAGTACAGATGTAGTCTTGGTTATCGGCGCAAACGACGTTGTGAATCCATCTGCGAAAGATGATCCTACCTCGCCAATCTTCGGTATGCCGATTCTAGAAGTCAGCAAAGCCCAGACGGTTATGGTCATTAAGCGTTCAATGAGTACCGGTTATGCAGGTCTTGATAACAGCTTGTTCTACATGGACAAAACCATGATGATCTTTGGTGATGCTAAGAAAATGGTAGAAGAGATGGTACGTACTATCAATGGCGGCGGTCATTAATCTCTAAGCTATGTTTTTAACCATTATTATTTGCAGATAAGTTTTAGATAAAGAAAAGTCACTGAGGTGGCTTTTTTTGCGTTAAAGTGGACGGCATTTATGAGCCGACTATAGACTGATGTTTTTCCAATTACGGTCAGTGTTCAATGATCACAAAATTAACTGTGCTTTGTGTACTCACTATACGATTTACGATTAATTAACCTTTTAACCCATCTGAACTGCTTCAACGATAGACGATTACCAATTATAAATACGATGAAATAAGAGAAAGATTTATGAATATGCTACTGCGTTTTTTTATTATGGTTAGTTTACTTAAACAACAGCTCAAGCATCAATCGACGAGTGAGACTATCAGTCTAGAGACGTTGACTGCACCGACCGTTCGCCATTATCGAATTTTGCCACACGATATGGGATTTCGCGATCATTTGCCCAATTATCGTTATTTGTCATTTATTGAGCTAAACGTGACACGCTGGGTAAAGGCGTGCTGTCACGAAAAAGGTATTAAGCCGCTCAATTGGGTGATTGCCATGCAAGAGATGATTTATCTTAAGCAAATTAAATTTTTGGATAAAATGACACTTAGCAGTGCAGTCGCAGGATGGGATCATAAATATGTGTATTTTGAGCATCGGTTTTTTGTCAAAAATCAGCTGATGGGTGTTGGTATGACTAAGTTTGTTTTTACAGATAGTAAAGGTATGCGCACACCAGAAGTATTAGATATGATGGGCGAGCAATTGACAGATACGATTAACACATGGAATGAGCACCAAGTCGCAGTAAAATCGACTAAATCAGCCTAGGCCATATCGCAAAATAGTCTTGAAACCCAGTATTGGAAAACAACATCGTAAAATAACTTGGCTATAATCATTTGCTGAATTTTGGTAGGATAGAGCCCATCAAGTCGTCAGTATTAGGACGATGGCATCGTTTTCAAAATGATGATTCTCAAAACGACTAAAAATAAGGTACCGTTATGACCCCACAAAAATTAAAATGGACAGACAGCTTAGATATTGCGATTGAGCTTTATGAAAAATTTCCAGAAACAGATCCGCAGTATATTCGTTTTACTGATTTGCATCGCTGGGTAACTGAGCTTGAAGGCTTTGATGATGATCCACAAAAATCAAATGAAGGCATCTTAGAAGCCATTCAAATGAATTGGATTGATGAAGCAGATTAATCGATTTGATCTGTCAGCATTGCTATAAATAGAAAACTAAATAAACAGACAGAAAAGGCCGCATCATGACCTCACAAATTAAAGAGCTACCAGAAGCGATAGCTTGTCGCGGTATCAGCGTTCGTACCACTAATAACGCTGAGATAAGCCATGACACTGCCAAACTTGGTAGATTATGGCAAAAGTTTTATCAAAATCACGCGGGTGAACTCCCTGAGGGTGAAGACATTTATGGTGTCTATCACAACTATGAAAGCGATGATCTGGCAGGGGCGTTTGACGTTGTGGCCAGTTGGAAAGTAGCCAGCGAGCAAGATGCACAATCAGAAAGCGACAGTGTGGCTAATGCTAGTAATGTAGTGACGGTTGATATTCCTGCAGGAAAGTACTTGGTATTTTCTGAAGAAGGTTACATGCCTAACACTGTGATGAATGCATGGGAAAGTGCTTGGGAGTATTTCAATGCACCAGATTGCGAGCATACCCGCACTTTCAATGTAGACTTTGAGCATTATATCGGTGGTAACTTAGAATACGGTCAAGTTGATGTCTATATTGGTATCGAGTAAAGCTAGTAATTGGCTTAAGTAATTTAAGCCGATCAAGCCATTTTCGATAAAGTAATGACAAAAAAAGCGCTAACCTAAATCAGGTAGCGCTTTTTCTTTGAGTGGATGTCATCAATTAGACAGGCGCAATTAATACTACATTCAATCTAGCAACAAATTTTCCAAAATACCTTCGTAAATTTGGGCAAGCTTCCTAGATCATCGACTTCTACTTTTTCATCTACTTGATGAATCGTCGCATTACGCACACCCAGTTCGACCACTTGGGCACCAGTTGGCGCGATGAAACGTCCATCGGAAGTACCACCAGAAGTAGATAGCGTTGTATCGACATCGGTCACTTTTTTTGATGGCATTTTGGCATGCTGAGACCAGTTTTCCTTCAGGGTCAAAAACGGCTGACCCGATAATTTCCAATGTATATCGTAGCTCGCTTTACTGTTGGTAAAGTGCTTATCAAAAATAGCATGCGTCTTTGCCTTTAGTTCATCTTCAGTGGTCTCAGTTGAAAAACGGAAGTTAAAGACCACATTTAGCGTTTCAGGAATGACATTGGTTGCGCCAGTGCCTCCATTGATGTTTGATATTTGCAATGACGTGGCTGGGAAGTAGTCATTGCCGTTGTCCCATGCGGTAGACGTCAGTTCAGCAAGGGCGGACATCGCTGCATGAATCGGATTAGATGCTAGATGTGGATAGGCGACATGGCCTTGTTTACCTGTAACGGTAAGCTCTGCGCCTAGCGAGCCACGACGACCATTTTTGATGATATCGCCTAACGTATCGGTACTTGATGGCTCACCAACGAGACAATAAGTGATTTTTTTCTTGACGTGCCTCTAAAGTCTCGATCACTTTGACCGTACCATTAATTGACGGGCCTTCTTCATCTGAAGTGATTAAAAAAGCAATTGAGCCATTGTGCTCAGGGTGATTGGCGACGAAACGTTCGGCTGCAACAGTAAAAGCTGCAATACCAGTTTTCATATCGGCGGCACCGCGTGCCCATAGATATCCATCAGCAATGGTTGGGGTAAACGGAGGGTAGGTCCAGTTTTTCTCATCACCCGTGGCACGACGTCAGTATGACCAGCAAAACAAATCACTGGATCGGTAGTACGCGACGTGCCCACAAGTTTTTGACTTCAGCATGTTCACCGCTTTGTTTTCTATCACCGAAATACATAAACTCGCAATCAAAGCCTGCTTGTTCTAACCGTGCTGACAACATATCTTGGCAACCATCGTCATCGGGCGTCACTGAAGGACGCTCTAACAGTGCAATGCTCAAGTCTAATGTTTCTTGCTGATGAGTCGTATGTTGAGATACGTTTGATTGGTTATGAGAGTCAGACATGAATAAGCCTTTTGTATAATAAATTAAAATGGTAAATATAAATAAAGAGTAGAGGATAAATGCTAAATGGCTACTTCGACAAAGGGTACAAGACCATCACGGCGCATCCAAGTAGCGATAGAGTAGCGTTGGCGATGCGCAATTTGTACTTGATGACGTAAATCGCTATCGAAAATAATCAGTCTATTGGCAACTGGAATCACTTCATGGTGCGTGCCATGTTTGTCAACGACCTCTAGTGCACCGCCATCGGCTGCTTCCCAATTATTATTGAGATAAAAAAAACCGCCGAGATAACACGTTCATCACGTCCAGCAGGATTGTCACTGTGCCATTGATAGCCAAAACCAGTCGGATAGCACGCATAATGCGCTTCGCTATGGCGAATACCAGCAAATAAACTACGATTGAATAGCGAGGCCAAAGCATTGATGCTTTGTAGATAGTAATAGCCTGCAAAAAAGTATTCAGTAATCCAGCGTATTCTATCACCGCGAATATCACTGATGCGAACACCAGCGGTCAGCTCTGCATCACGATAGTCAATAAAACCGCTTTCTGCTTGTAGTGCTAATAAGGCAGTACTATTGAATACATCGTCAATGATGAGCCAGCCGTCAGTGACAAAGGTATCAAGCTGTTTATCCGTCAGCTTATCTTCCCAGTTAACCGCAAAGTCAGACATTTGCAATACGTGCTGAGTAGGAATTTCTTGGCTATCACTATGAGTATCTGGCAGCAGTAATGGTGGATTATCCTGACCTATCGGATGATCAACGACCAACGCTGTCTTGTTAAGGTTGCTAATAATCTGCGTCATTTCATCTCATTATTATCAATCAGCTGTCAATATACCGTCATTCAATACGTTTTTATTGAAAGCACTTACTAAAACCACATTATCTTTTACTCTGCCTATGCTACCATAGATGCAATTTTTCTTATTTAAACTTTTGAGATTATGAACTATAAACACGCCTACCACGCTGGTAACTTTGCTGATGTGGTTAAACACATTTTATTGGTACAACTGCTTAATCAACTGGGGCAGAAAAACAAACCGTTTTATGTGCTTGACGCTTATGGCGGTCGTGGACTGTATTCACTAAGCAGTGAAGAAGCGCGCAAAACAGGTGAGGCAAAAGGCGGTATTCAAGCTTTTCTAAAAGCAGATACCGAAAAGGCACCAGCTGCTGTCAAAGATTATATGGAAGGCATCAAGCAAGCCAAATTCACTTACGACAATAAAGTCTATCCTGGTTCGCCATGGTGGGTGGCCCATCACGTCGAAAAAAACCGCCGCTAAAAAGCCTGATGCTGGCGTGCGTGCTGAGGCTTTTGAAGCCAAAGCGACTGAATACGATGCGTTGAACTATCAGCTACATAAGTTGCCAATTGGTATCCAGCATCGTGATGCTTTTGAAGGTATTACCGCTGTTATTCCACCAAAAGAAAAGCGCGGTTTGATTTTCCTTGATCCTCCTTATGAGCAAGAGCACAAAGATTTTACGCGCCTGATCGATTTATTAGTCGCGGCTTATAACAAATGGCCACAGGGCACTTATGCGCTTTGGTTCCCAATCAAAAACATCGAAGCCGTAGAGCTCTTCTATAAAAAGCTCAAACGTACTGAAATGAGACGTCAGCTGGTTTGTGAGCTAAACATTTATCCTAATGATGTTGCGGTTGGTCTGAACGGTACAGGTCTACTGGTTATCAATCCGCCATGGCAGTTTGATAACCATGCACGTGAGATATTACGTTTCTTACAGCCAGTACTAAAAGTAGAAGACGCGCCAAACTTGACGCCTGATAGTGCGACCAATGTGCGCTGGCTCGTCGGCGAATAGCAATAACGGCCAATAAGGATATTAAGATGACGACTCAGCCACCTATCGGCCAGCCGAATAATGCACCTGTGAACAATGCGTCCTTAAACGACGGCTCGCTGCAAGATAATGCAGCGACACAGCCACCGTTTATTGATGAGCACGAGTTTAATATCCGCCTAGCGGATAACGACAGCTATGATGGTTTGACGTTTGAGGTGATTGAAGCTGAAGTCGCCGAAGGTAAGCGAGTGGTTAGTCGCGGTGTTTATTTGGCACCCAATCTGATCACTACCTTATCGCTACTGTCAGGCTTTTACTCGATTTTGGCGAGTACGCAAGGCGAGTTCTATAAGGCAGCTTTGGCTATCTTTTTATCCGCTATTCTTGATGGCGCAGATGGACGTGTCGCACGTATGCTCAATGCGCAAAGTCCATTTGGTGAGCAATACGACTCTTTAGCAGATATGCTAGCGTTTGGCGTTGCCCCTGCTATTTTGATTTATAGCTTTGCTTTAGAGCCGTTAGGTCGTATCGGCATTGGCTGTGCGTTTGTCTTTACCGCTTGTGCTGCTTTTCGCCTTGCACGCTTTAATGTTCAGGTTGGCATTGTCGATAAAAAGTACTTTGTTGGTTTGGCCAGTCCACTGGCTGCTATATTGGTGACGTCCGCTGTGATGGTTGCAGCCGATCATAACGAGTGGATTGGTAAATACGATACAGCCGTCATGCTATTGTTTGCAGCTTGGGTCGTGACTTGCGGTCTACTGATGGTCAGCAATGTCAAATACTATAGCTTTAAAGAATTTGATAAAAAGAAAGTGCCTTTTGTAGTGCTTATCATTGGGGTGCTAGTCATGAGCATCGTGCTCTATGATATTCCTGTTGGTATCTTAGCGATCGGTATTATTTATGCGTTATCAGGTATCGTGCCTACGATTAAAATGAAAGTGAAAAGCTAGATACTGTATTTAGATTTTATATAAGGGAACTTACCGTCAGGTAAGTTCCTTTTTTTACACACTCTATATACTGCTGAAGTACACCAGCCCATATAAAAAAAGCTAAATCTATAGATATAAAAGACAGTATTTAAATTTTGATAGCGATAACAATAGGTTAGGTAAATAGAGTATTGCTGATAGAAAATAACTGAGATTATTTATAGAGTTTCCTTGTTTTCTATCTAAACT
>NZ_BAWH01000032.1 GCF_000586435.1 Psychrobacter sp. JCM 18901 | reverse complement strand
AGTTAGCTGTCACAAGTGCCAAAAAAGAATAGTTAAATTGTGGATAATAAACCCTTTAAATACTTAAGGGTTTTCACAAATCAGTATAAATTGCGATATAATAGGTCAATATTTCAAATATTTTGTGCAAGGTGGATAAGGTATGTCAGAAGGTATCGTTAATAACAATCCAAAAAAAGAGCTGTTATTCGCTTTAGGTGGCATTGCCATGTTCTTAGGTATTGTCTTACTTATTGGTGTTTCTGCATTTTTGCGTCCAGCAGGCGAGCATATCACTGCTGAGACAACTGAAGCATCAGCTGCGGCAGATGAAGCAGAAGCCACTGCTACTGAAGAAGAAGCGGCTCCAGCCGATGCAGAAGCTGCAACAACAGAAGAAGCGTCAGATGCTACAGCGCCTGAAACTGCAGCAGATGCAACACCAGCGGCAGATGCAGATAGTGCAGTCGTTACTGCGGAAGCAGGTACAGCGACTGCCTCTGGCACTGTAAACCAAGCCGCTGTTGCCGATGCTGATTTGACAGCTGAGCAAGCGGATGGTGACTTAGAGGCTGGTGAAGCTACTGAAGAGACCGCAGCACAGTAAGCTGTAGTATGACTGTGTAAATGATCTAAAATAGTGCTACTTAATTATAAAATGAGTCTTATTATGAAGTCTGTATCAACAGTGCTATAAGCATAATGATACAGTTCTAAATAGTCATAAAAAGAGCCCGTTCTCAACCATTGAGAGCGGGCTTTTTTTATGAGTATTTGTGTAATTTTTGACCAACTTTTTCTTTACTTGATTATAACCAAGTGAAACAATGTTCCGCCTATATGACCGTCCATCTGGATAATCAGGGGTTTGGTCATTACAAATATGATCTTTAAAGGAATAAAGTTATGGGCACAGAAACAAATTCGGGGGCTAGTGCAGCAGAGTTAGAAGCTCTAGACAATGGCTTTATGGGACATCCTGCGCCCTTACGCTCATTGTTTTTTACCGAAATGTGGGAGCGGTTCTCCTATTATAGTATTCGTCCACTATTGGTTTTATTTATGGTGGCAACAGTGAGCAGTGGCGGTTTTGGCTTTAGTGAAGTCACCGCTTCTGCTATTTATGGTATTTTTGCGGGTTCGTTATACTTAGCAGCAGTACCAGGTGGTTGGCTGGCAGATAACTGGCTAGGTCAAGAGCGTGCGCTGTGGTGGGGTAGTATCATTATTGCCCTTGGTCACTTGTGTATTGCGCTTTCAGCGATGTTTGGTATGACGCTTTTCTTCGTTGGTTTAATCTGTATTGTCTTGGGCTCAGGGTTATTTAAGACCTGTATCTCAGTGATGGTTGGTGCCTTGTATCCGAAAGGCGACTCTCGCCGTGATGGCGGTTTCACCTTATTTTATATGGGGATCAATATCGGTGCGTTATTAGCGGCACTTATCGTCGGCGTATTCAAAGAAAAAGGCATGTGGCATGTCGGCTTTGGCGTTGGTGGTTTGGGTATGTTGGTATCATTACTGATTTATCGTTTTGTCGCGCAAAAGAACTTAACGCGTTATGCACGCGCCAAAGGTATTTCTGCTGAGTGGGAAAAATCTAACGACCATTACAAAAACATCGGTCGCTGGGTTGGTGGTTTCGTTGCGTTGCTAGTAGCCGCAGTGCTACTAGTGTCTACTGGCATGATATCGTTCAATCCTGAGATGGTTGCAGAGTATATGACGTACATCATTGCTGCAGTGGTTATCTTATATTTCGCTATTATGTTTATCTCACCGCGATTGGATAAGACGGACAAACTACGCTTATTAATTTGTTTTGTCTTAATCATTGGTTCGACGCTGTTTTGGTCAAGTTTTGAGCAGCAGCCCACGTCTTTTAACTTATTTGCCGATCGTTATACCGACCTGAACGTTTTAGGGTTTGAGATACCGAGTATCTGGTTCCAGTCATTGAACCCGCTATTTATTTTAATATTGGCACCTATCGTTAGTATTATCTGGGTCAAGCTTGGTAACCGCGGTCTTGAGCCTAGCAGTATGGCTAAGTTTGCACTCGGTATGCTACTGGCAGCCGCAGGTTTCGCCTTGATGATTTTTGCCTCAAAAAGTATTTTAGCGCCTGGTGCTGGCTTGGCATCGCCACTATGGTTGGTTGGTAGTTTATTATTATTGACGCTAGGTGAGTTAGCATTAAGCCCAGTTGGTTTGTCTGCCATGACTAAGCTGGCGCCAGAAGGTATGCAAGGTCAAATGATGGGCCTGTTTTTTGCTTCTATCGCTATGGGTAACTTGGTTGCTGCTTTCTTTGGTGGGCACGTATCTGCTGATAAAATCGAAGGCTTACCAGGTCTATTTACCACCATGACCATCTTCTTGGTGGTTACTGCTGTACTATTATTGATACTAGCAAAACCTATTAATAAGATGCTTAAAGAAAGCGAGCGTGAGAAACAATTGGCTAAGCAATAAGATAGTCTGATGTACATTTATGATTAACAACAGCACAAGTGACATATGATGAGACGTGTTACCATTACTGGTAGCACGTTTTATTGTTTTAGTTGGTGAGATATTTGGCACAAGCCATTGAAAGCTTACTATCTGCCCAAACATCTAATGATAGCTCACCATAAACAGCAGTACAGCGTTTTATAAGCCTATATTAATTCAATTTTATACTCTCAATAGGTAGAAGTAATTACCCAAACAAACATAATTAGATAGTTAAATAAGTAGACTGTTTGCTTGAACAATTGCTATCAATGATAAATACCTTATTAAAACTAAAGCGGTATCAACAACTCAAACAAGACGACTATTAGAACAAGACGATTGTAAATAATCGCTCCATTATCATATTTTTATAACCTCTATAAGGACACATTCAATGAATAAACAAGCCATTCACGAACGTATTGCTAATTTACGTAGCACTTTAGCCGCGCAAGATCTCACCGCAATTATCGTACCTTCTGCTGATCCACATTTATCTGAATACCTACCAGAATACTGGCAAGCACGCTTATGGCTGTCAGGGTTTACCGGTTCTGTCGGTACGCTGGTCGTGACTGCTGACTTTGCAGGTCTATGGACGGATAGCCGTTATTGGGTACATGCTGCTGACCAGCTAGAAGGCACAGATATTACTTTAGAAAAGCTTGCGCCAGGTCAGCCAAATCATATCGATTGGCTAGCTGAGCATTTGCAAGAAGGAGATAGCGTAGCAGTAGACGGCAATGTGTTATCTATCGCTGAGCAAGATCGCCTGTTAAATGCTTTTGATGCCAATGACATTACTTTGATTACTGAGCGTGATGTGCTGACAGAGATTTGGACAGATCGCCCAGCACTACCAGCGGCCAAATTATATACTCATGATGAGCAGTT
The DNA here is from genome assembly GCF_000586435.1 of Psychrobacter sp. JCM 18901. GTDB lineage: Bacteria > Pseudomonadota > Gammaproteobacteria > Pseudomonadales > Moraxellaceae > Psychrobacter. Next base: position 12,211 of record NZ_BAWH01000032.1, on the reverse strand, counting down.
CCTTGCTCAGTCTGCCACCTCAAAGCTGGCTGCAGTGCGCGAAGGCATGGCAGAAGCAGGTGCGACCCATCATTTACTCTCAAGTCTAGACGATATCGCTTGGTTGACGAACTTGCGCGGTGCTGATGTTGATTATAATCCGGTATTCTTGTCACATATGTTGATTGACGCAGATAAAGCAACGTTGTTTGTTGATACTGATAAAGTAAGCGAAGATATTGCACAGAGTCTAAAAGACAGCGGTATCACATTAGCTGACTATTCTGCTGTGCAAGAGGCATTGAGCGCATTAACGCCAGACGATTTATTATTGTTAGATCCGAGCAAAGTCGCAGTAGGTACACTCTCAAAAATGGCAGACGACGTTGGTTTTATTGAGCAAATGGCGCCTAGTACATTACTCAAATCTGTAAAGTCAGATGCAGATATCGATCATGTGCGTGAAGCGATGCGTCAAGATGGTGCTGCCTTAGCTGAGTTTTTTGCCACATTTGAACAGCGTCTAGCGGCAGGCGAGCGTTTGAGTGAGCTAGATGTTGATAGCATGCTGATAGATGTGCGCAGTCGTCAGCCGCATTATGTCTCGCCAAGTTTTCCGACCATCGCAGGCTTTAACGAAAATGGCGCATTGCCACATTACCGTGCAACGCCAGAAAAATTCAGCTACCTTGATGTGGTCGAGGGCGAAGGTGGATTACTATTGATTGACTCAGGTGCACAATATCAAAACGGTACGACTGATATCACTCGCGTAGTCGGTATTGGACAAGTCACCGCCGAACATAAACGTGACTTTACTATTGTGTTAAAAGCCCACATTGCGCTGGCTCGTGCGCATTTCCCTGATGGCATCGCCTCACCGTTGATCGATGCTATCTGCCGTGCACCATTGTGGCAAGCACAGATGGACTATGGTCATGGTACAGGTCACGGCGTTGGTTATTTCTTAAACGTACACGAAGGCCCACAAGTCATCGCCTATAGCGCTAGCACGCCAAAAGAGCGCGCGATGAAAGTCGGTATGATTTCTAGTAATGAGCCAGGTCTATACCGCGAAGGCAAATGGGGTATTCGTATCGAGAACTTGGTAGTAAATACGCCAGTTGCTAAGCCTACTGAGACAGAGTTTGGTGATTTCTTGAACTTTGAGACCATCACTTACTGCCCAATTGACACGCGTCTGATTGAGCCATCGTTGTTGGATCAAACTGAGATTGATTGGTTAAATGACTATCATAGCCAAGTCTTCGCAGAGCTAAAAGATCGTGTTGAAGGGTCAGCGCTTGAATGGTTGACTGAACGTACCAAAGCCATTTAATACCAAGCTCAAAATATTAATTACAAGTACTAAAAAGCGTAAATTATTTACGGGGCTTTTTAGTGTTCGTTATTTAGTACTTACTACTGAGCAGCTGTTTCTAGCTGTAGGTTTAATACTGAAAAATAATCACTGTCAGTGAATGTTTTTCTTAGCAGCTTCGTTATTAGTAGTTGAGTCATTCTGTTCGCTAAAGTGTTGGGTTACCTCAGCACGGAGCCAAGACTTTAGGTTTTCAGACATTAGCATCATTTGCTCACTTAGATAGTCATCGACCTGAGTTTCTAGCTCGCGGATTAGCTGTTGGTGTGTTGCATCTAGCTTCGCGTCTTTTAAGGCCAAATTAATCGCGGCACTGGCTTTATTATTAATATCTTTAATGTGGTTATTACTAAGCGCATGTGCCTGTTCGCTAATGGTTTTGCTGTCAGCACTTTTATTATCGCTAGCATTGCCTTCAGCATTTACGACTTCTGATGCGTCTTTTTCAGTCTTTGCACTAGAATTCTCAGTAACAAAATCGTCAGTAACAGTGCTATCTGCCACGACTTTATCTGTGTTTGATTTAGCTACGTCGGTAGCAGCTATTTCTTTGTCGTTGTCTACCTCTAACGCTGCCTGCTCATTTTTTTCTTGTTCTTTTCGAGTTGCTTCTGCCTTACGTGTGGTTTCTTCTTCTTTCTTCTGCTCGTCTTCTAGTTTTTGTTTTGCAGCAGCCGCGTCTTCTTGCTCTTGTTTTTCCGTGATTGCTTTAGCAATGGCTTGCTCTGCATTGTAGTTATCATATAGCTCGTCTACATGCGCATCTAAATCATGGGTATTAAAAGTGAAGTCTTCAAATGAGGTGTCAGATTGCAACAGAGTAGTGATGTCTTTTAGTTCTTGAGTAATTGCTGCGCGTACTGGCTCAGGTGCACACGTCCAGCGTTGATAAAACTGATGGGAAAATGAGTAGCTTGACATGGTATCTTCCATAAATGTTCCAAAATTACCCCTTATCATACGCAAGTACGATAAGGGGCTGCAAGTGGACAAACGTAGCAAATCTGACACCAACGTTACAACGCATTCATTACAATGCGCTGCGATATAGTTGGGTGGCTGTTATTGACTGACAGGCCAGCGAGCAAATACCAAGGAGCCATTGGTACCACCAAAGCCGAAGCTGTTAGACACTGCATACTGCAAGTTATCAACTTTGCGTGATTGATTAGCCACATAATCAAGGTTACAGTTGTCCTCGACATCATCTAGATTGATCGTAGGTGGTACATGCTGATGCTGTAGGCTAATACTGTAAAGATAGCTTCAACTCCGCCAGCGGCACCAAGTAAGTGACCGGTCATTGACTTGGTTGAGCTAACTAAGATGCTGTCTTTTACAGGAGAGAACACAGTTTCGATAGCAATAGACTCAGCCACATCACCAGCAGGGGTACTAGTACCATGAGCGTTGACATAACCGACGCTTGATGACTCGATACCAGCATCGTTTAGTGCATTTTGCATCGCTCTTGCCGCACCGCTACCGTCTTCTGGTGGTGCAGTAATATGACTGGCATCATCACTCATACCGAAACCGACTAGTTCTGCCAATATCGTTGCACCGCGCGCTTTGGCATGGGCAAGGCTTTCTAATACCACCATGCCAGCACCATCACCAAGGACAAACCCATCACGACCTTTATCAAATGGACGTGAAGCTTTGGTTGGCTCGTCATTGCGCGTAGAGAGTGCATGCATAGCACTAAAGCCAGCTATACCAAGTGGGCTAGAGCCTTTTTCACTACCGCCTGCCAGCATAACGTCAGCATCACCATAAGCGATCAAACGAGCAGCAAGACCCATAGCGTGAGTCGCTGTGGTACAAGCCGTGGATGTCGCAAGGTTTGGGCCTTTTAACTTGTGCTTAATTGCTACCAGTCCAGCGGCCATATTGACGATAGAGCCTGGGATAATAAAAGGTGAGACTTTACCCGCGCCTTTTTCGTGTAAGGTATCACGGCTGTTTTCAATCGTTTGAATACCGCCAATACCTGAACCTAAAATAATACCAAAGCGATCTTGGTCAACGCCTTGCACAGGCGCATCAGCAGCACTGACTTCCTCGATAAAACCAGCGTGCTTTAGTGCCATGGCAGAAGCGGCAACCCCATAATGCATGAACTCATCATAGCGACGCGCATCTTTGGCATTTATATATTGCTTGGCATCAAAGTCTTTGATCACGCCTGCAATTTGCGCACGGTAGCCGGTGGCATCGAAATGCGTAATCGGTGAGATACCACTCTCGCCATTGAGCAATTTGGTCCATGAGCTATCGACGTCTAGACCGAGCGGCGTAATGGCGCCCATACCTGTGACTACCACACGCGTATCATCAGAACGCTCGTAGTGAGGTGGTTTTTGACGCGATTTATTATGTACAGGTGCTGCAGTCATATTATTTGTGTCATCAGTGGTGGCTTGGTCGATAGGTGAACTACTATTCTGGCTCATGCGATATATCCTATACTTACAGGTCCTAAGAGGATGGCGTTTCAAAAGTCATTATAAAACACATAAGTGCACGTATGTAAACTAAAATTTAACTGGTCAGGCAAAACATACTTGACCCAATACCACGCCTTTATTTGCACCAGTTACCGCTGGTAAATTACCAGTTTCACCCATCAATGTTTGTCTGGCCAACCATGCAAAAGCAACGGCCTCGACCATGTTGCGCAAGCCCTAAATGTTCAGTGATTTTTACTGTGCAATGGGGTAGGTGTGCTTGCAAGCGTGTCATTAAATAGTCATTCAATGCGCCGCCACCGCAAACATAAACCGAGCTGTTTTTTTGAAGTGCTGACAAACATATTGATTTGCGTACTGGCACTGATAGCCGTTAACTCAGTTAAGGTTGCTTGCACATCGGCTGCTGAATAACTGATGTTAGCATTGGCTTGCTCAAAAGCCTGTAGCTCACCCTGCAACCAAGTTAAGTTGAAATCTTCGCGGCCTGTACTTTTTGGATGAGACTGAGCAAAAAAATGGATGTGCCAAAAGTTGCTGTAATAATGGCTCAATAAGGGTTCCAGACTGCGCCCAAGCACCACCTGCATCATAAGTATTGTCGGTATGCAAAGATATCCACGCATCCAATAATAAGTTGGCAGGACCCGTATCGTAACCCACAACTTGAATTTCTTCACTGGCTGGCAAGACGGTTATATTGCAATACCGCCTAAGTTTAATAGCACACGTGTGCTATCGGGATTGGCGAATAGTGCCTGATGAAACGCAGGTACTAAGGGCGCGCCTTGACCACCAACTGCCATGTCACGACGTCGGAAATCACTGACACGCTGATGCCTGTGCGCTCCGCGATGATATTGGCATCGACCAGTTGCAACGTGAATCCCATCTGCGGGCGATGGCGTACGGTCTGTCCATGACAGCCAATCGCTAACACTGACTCAGGATCGGTATTTGATTGCTGCAATAGCGTATTGACCACTTCACTCGCGAACTCAGCATACGCGCGACTTGCCCAGCCGAACCAATCCAACTCACTGCTTGGTTCATCGGCCTCTGGTACGAGTTGATTCACGCCATTCGGCTGACACAATGCTAATAGCACTTCACGCAGACGTGGCGGAAAATCTTGGCTATAGGTCGCAAGCAGTTGCATCGGCGGTTGAGTGTTGTCTTCGTTGCTCATCGCAGGATTAAACTGGCAAAGAACCGCATCCATACCATCCAAACTGGTGCCAGACATCATGCCGATATATAAGCCATCATCGAAGCTTTCAAACACGGTTTGCTCAAGGGCATCCGTTAAGGTGGCATAGTTCGAATTATCAGAGGTCAAATCATCAATATCGTCTGAAGGGTTATCCAAACCATTATTCATAAGCAAGTCTGCGAGGGCCTTATGGTCAGTATCAGCAATCGATGCGGGGTTGGTCATGGCAATTTACCTTAAAAAAACGCTAGTATATCCGTCAAATTCTAGCATTTTTTTCCAACCTTTTGAGGTTCTAAACTTCCTAAGGTGTTGAGCCAGTAACCGTCATTCATAAAAATCCCAATTAAAGTGATATATAGAGAGCATCATGACCAATCAAACTTACACCCTAGAAGAACAACTGGCCCTTATTCAGCGCGGTACGCAAGAGATATTGTCTGAAGATGACTTAGTGGCTAAGCTAAAGCTCAATCGTCCACTACGTATCAAGGCTGGCTTTGATCCTACCGCCCCTGATCTGCATTTGGGTCATACAGTATTGATCAATAAGCTTAAGCATTTTCAAGATTTGGGTCATGAGATTTATTTTCTAATCGGCGATTATACCGCCAAGATTGGTGACCCTTCTGGCAAAAACAGCACGCGTCCACCGTTGACTGATGAGCAAATCAAAGCCAACGCCACGACTTATGCTGAGCAAGTATTTAAAATCTTGGACAAAGAAAAAACTCGCGTGGTCTTTAACTCTGAGTGGTTCAATGACATGAGCGCCGCTGACATGATTCAGCTTGCCAGTCAGCAAACCGTCTCGCGTATGCTAGAGCGTGATGACTTTTCAAAACGCTATGCATCACAAACGCCCATCTCTATCCATGAATTTCTTTATCCGTTAGTACAAGGCTACGATTCTATCGCCCTAAAAGCCGATGTTGAGCTTGGCGGTACCGACCAAACTTTTAACTTGCTAATGGGTCGCACGTTGCAAGGACGCTATGGCCAAGAGCCACAAGTGTGTATCACTGTGCCAATCTTAGAAGGGCTGGATGGTGTCAATAAAATGTCCAAATCATTGGGCAACTATGTCGCTATCTATGATGCACCAGGCACGATGTACCAGAAAATCCTGTCGATGCCGGACACACTTATCCATCGTTACTTTGAGTTCTTAAGCTTTAAGCCAATGGAAGAAGTGGCAAGCTTGATGCGTGAAATGAAAGACGGCCGTAATCCACAAGAAATCAAACGTATCTTAGCCGAAGAGTTAATCGAACGTTTCCATGATGCTGATGCCGCTGCTAATGCGCACAAATCTGCTGGTAACGTTTTAGCAGATGGCGAGCTACCAGTCGACTTGCCAGAAATTATGTTAGATCTAGAAGGGCAAGATGCGTTATTTATCACCCAGATCTTGAACCAAGCTAAGCTCGCTAAAAACAACTCAGCTGCCAAAGACATGGTAAAACGTGGCGCGGTCAAAGTAGATGGCGAAGTCGTTGATGGTGGCTTTAGTCTAACCTCAGGTCAGACGGTCGTAATTCAAGCAGGCAAAAAAGCTTATGCAAAAGTGACGGTTGCTTAAGCGCTTGCTCACATCAATAATGGCTTGAGGAGAGATAAATGCTAGAACAGGTTACCTTATCGGGTAATGGCATTATCCTTGAGCCATTAACGCTCGCTTATGCCACTGACTTGGTTGAAGCTTGCCAAGATGGTACGCTGTGGCAGATAAACGAGACGTCTGTACCTGAGCCAGACAAGGTCGTGGATTATATTAATGTTGCAGATTCAATGACGGATAGGCAAGCTTTTGCCGTCATTGATGAGCGTACTGGTAAAGCGATTGGCTCAACCAGCTTCCATGACATTTTGCCGACTACCAAAAGATTAGAGATTGGCTATACTTGGTATGCCAAATCTTACTGGCGCACGCATGTCAACACAACCTGTAAGCTCATGCTGCTCACTTTTATATTTGAAGCGCTACAATATCAAACCGTAGGCTGGCGTACAGATGTCGATAATCATCGTTCACAACAAGCCATCGAGCGCTTAGGTGCCAAAAAGGATGGTGTGATTCGTGGCAATCGAGTACGCCGTGACGGCGTTATTTCAGATACAGTCATGTACAGCGTCGTTAGCTCTGAATGGGTAGATATAAAACCCAAGCTTGTAGCGAAAGTACAAGGCATTTATTAATCTTTTAACTATTAATATAAATGAGTGGTTTATGTCTCAACAAAGTCAAAACACGGTAGCCCAAGGCATTTACCGCCACTATAAAGCAGTCTTTATCAATATTGCATACGGCGCAGCATTCAGAAACCGAAGAATCGCTAGTGGTATATCGTTGCCTATACGGTGAATATGGCGTGTGGGTACGTCCGCTTGCGATGTTCGCTGAAATGGTCACAGTTGATGGTAAAGAAATTCCACGATTTGAATTGATTAAACCATTAAATGATTAATACTTAGCCAATGATTTAGATTGAATTTAGCGCAAAAACCCATCATTAAGCGTTCAGAAACTCTTTCAATACTTTATAAAAATTAACTGGTGCATCCATCGGTACAGCATGTCCTGATGTTGGCAAAATAATACTGTGCGCATCGGGCAGCAGAGTGGTCAAACGCTGTTGCCACTCTGCACTATATAACTGCGAGCGCGCACCAATCAGCAAGGTAGTCGGAATATTGACTGTTGGCAAAACGTCTCGATAATCGTAGGGCAGCGCAACATAAGCAGATAGGCAACGCAGTTTATGTTGCCAAGTCGCGTGTTCCATCAATGAGATTTTGTGTGGTGCTCGATAACTGAGGGCTTTTACCAATAATTGAGAAGGTTTGCTACTGACAGAGAGTAGAGAAAAAGAGCGTTCCATGTCTAACAAATTCACTTTTAATCGATAGGGCAGGTGACGGAAGTCAACTATTTGCTCGGCTTGTAGATAAGGAGCAGTGTCAGTAATCAACCGCGTAAATTGCGCAAACAATTCGGTTTGTCGTGTGCCGAATACACCGCCACCTTGCCAGTCTGGCTGATTATGAATAATCGGTGCTTGATCAATATTCAGATAGTGACTGACACGCTGAGTCCCAAAGCGTTGAAAATATGCCCACATCACCAATGCTCCCATCGATATCGCGGCCACAGGAAAAGCCTTAAAGCCGGTCTCTTTGCTCACGTATTCAAACACATCTTGGGTATCCTGTGCATATTGCTCAATAAAATCAAACGTTGGTAACGTTAGGTTACTGGCCAAACCAAACCCTCTAAAATGAGGCAAGTAAAAGCAGTAGTGCTGAATGAGCGGTAAAATAAATGGCAAAAATTGCCTCGCATCCATACCAAAAGCGTGCATTAATAGGACAGGTTTACCTTTGCCAATGACAGAGACGGGCAGCAGTGTTCCATCAGCTGTTTGGACAGTAATGGTCTTTAGCTGGTAGGGAGTAGGAAACGGTATGAGATCTTTTTTCATAGAGTGATATCTCTTTGATTCTTCAAGCTGTCTCGGTCAATTTAGTTAAGAAAGTATAGCGGTAGAATATACCACTACAAAATAGTTATACCGCGAATAAAAGACTGCTATATTAAAGCTGTCGCCTGACCATAGCATAGAATTTGGCTAAGGGTAAAAGTCAACAGTGATACTATACCAGTGCTATATAGGGGCTGAAAATGATTGTTGAGGATACAAGTGCATGAGTAGATCAACATTGCCATTACTCGATAGTAGCCTATATCCACAAGTATGGCAGCAGCAGACATTTACCAGTCCGCAAGCGCTTTTACTGTCAATGTTGTTTGCTACTTTGAGTAGGGATATCACAATTGATGCCAGTGCTTTTACCAAGCAATTATTGGCAGATGATGTTTATCAAGAATGGATTAATACCACAGTATTTGGGCGTTATCTTCATTGTAACTTCACCGCATTTTATCAGCAGACAGAAGACAGTTTTAACACAGATATGCCCGCATTGTTCCGTCAAGAATTGGTGCGCCATGCGCAATATTTACCATTAGATCAGGTATTGTTTTTTTTGCAGGAGATATGCCCAAAAGTGTACGACAGACTAAGACGTTAACCACGACGGTGAACCCGGCAACGGCGATCATAAGTGCTCAAAAAAAATGTCTCATAATCTGGCACAAAAGCTGACCGTGAATACTTCAAAGTTAATTATTAATCAGATAACTATCACTGATAAGCAAGTTTTAGGGTTTGCGATACGTCATAATAAACGCACTAGCGAACGTCTGCGTAACGAAGTACTGATTTTGGACTTTCAGGATTTGCGCTTGGTCAATGAGCAAGCTATTGAAGACATAAAAAAGCAATATAGATGACTCTATATTGCTTCGATCATATGAGATACGCTAACAGGTTCGGTATTGATAAGTGATATATCTATAATCAACGCCAATACGTTAACTAATAAGGCAAATAGTATTAATTTTGCTTGGCAATCGTTAGTCCATTATAAGTCTGGGCGACTGGCATTACTTCTAGACGGTTGACGTTAATATGAGCAGGTGATTCGATTAGCCATAACAAAATATCGCCGATATCTTCACCTGTCATGGTTTTAAAGCCATCATACACCTTGGCAGCTTTGTCATCGTCACCATGATAGCGCACGTTTGAAAACTCAGTGCCAGCAACGTTGCCAGGTTCAAGATTGGTCACACGCACTTGGGTACCAATCAGATCTGCTCGCAAGTTTAAGCTGAACTGTTTTACAAACGCTTTAGTTGCGCCGTAAACATTGCCACCAAAGTAAGGCCAGCTACCAGCAATCGAACCAACGTTAATAATATAACCGCTATCGCGAGCTACCATCGCTGGCAAGACCGCATGGGTCAATGCCATCAAGCCTTTGATATTGGTATCAGTCATACGCATCCAGTCATCAAGACTGGCCTTGTGAGCAGGCTCTGTACCCAGTGCCAATCCTGCATTATTGACCAAGACATCGATTTGTTTAAAATCACCAGGCAAGTCAGCAATGATTTGCGGGATAGAAGCCGTATCACTCACATCCATAACGACGGGTAAAAAAAGCCTCACCTAACGTCTCTGCCAAAGCATTCAGTTTATCAAGGCGTCTGGCGCAACCAATCACACGATGGCCGTTAGCAACCAAACGCTCTGCCAACGCTTTACCAAAACCTGCGCTTGCTCCTGTAATCAATACGTTCATGATCTGTCCTTATTATTGATGCTGTCTGCTGTTGCCATAATTTTGATGACGACTTTATTTACCCTAATGCAACTTATCTATTCGATAACTGCTTACCAAAAATCTTATCACCAGCATCGCCTAGACCTGGGATAATGTAACCGTGCTCATCCAAATGGCTGTCTAACGCAGCAGTATAGATGGTCACGTCAGGATGCGCTTCATTTACCAAGCGTACGCCTTCAGGTGCAGCCACCAATACCAATGCTTTAATATTAGTACAGCCATTCTTCTTTAGCATCTCGATGGTTGCAACCATTGAGCCGCCCGTGGCTAGCATTGGATCAATGATAAGGGCAGGACGTTTGTCCATGTGGCTCACGAATTTTTCAAAGAAAGGGACTGGCTGCAACGTTTCTTCATCACGCTGTAGACCGACCACAGAGATTTTAGCAGTAGGGATCAAGTCGAGCACGCCGTCAAGCATACCAATACCCGCACGCAAAATCGGTACGATCGTCGCCGTCTTACCGATGATTTGCTCACCAGTGATTTCGCCACACCAGCCTTCCATTGGGAAAGTTTCGATTTCAAAATCACGGCTTGCTTCATAAGCCATCAAGCGTGCAAGCTCTTTGGTCAATGTACGAAATTTATAAGTACTACAGTCTTTTTCGCGCATAAGGCTGAGTTTATGACGGACTAGTGGATGATCGATTACCGTAATTTTTAAATCGCTGTTTAAGTCACTCATAAGTACTCTCTTGGTTTCTTGTCTGATGCTTGCGCAGTTACTGCGGTTGCTATTAGTATAAAAGATACAAACACTTACCGCACTTTAACCATATTCTTAGCTCATAAATAGTAAAGTGAAACCCTTCACAATCAAGCTAATTAACCACTTTACGACAGTGCTCATTTATCGCAATGACAATATTTGCGTTCACAGCTGCCATCAAAGCCTAAGCAATTCAGGCTAAGTAAAGTGATATTTCGCCATTTAAGTCAACTATGTTTGACTATATAAGGTGATTATAAGTGAGGTAGTGTTTAGACTTGCTATGATACCAAAAAAACCGCTTTTCTGATGAAGAATATCATGACTATAAAAACACCAAGCATCCAAAAAAACATCGATACAGAGTCGCCATTAGCCGAAAACAGCGCTGTTGACGTCGAAACGCATCCTTTTGAGCCTGTTCTGCCGCCCAATGCCACCATTATGATGATGGGTACTTTTCCACCGACTGCTGATAAATGGGCCATGAGCTTTCATTATCCCAATTTTTATAATGATATGTGGCGGATATATGGACGAGTTTTTTTGATGATGCTGACTACTTTAGAGTAGGCGATGAAAAACGCTTTGACCCTGAGCATATCCGAGACTTTATGTTTGAACGTGGCATTGCTTCTTGCCCGACAGTAAAGCAAGCCATCCGTGAGACGGGTAATGCTTCAGATAAAAATCTAACGGTAGTCACACCTGTTGATCTAGATGTTATCTTGCCGCAAGTGCCAAAGGTAGAGACTTTGTTCACAACAGGAGGCAAGGCGACCGAAGTACTGCTCAATTTATTAAGCGAGCCAATTGCCAAATCAAAGCATCCGAAAACCAATCAAAGTATGGATTACCCTTATCAATGGCAGAGTACAGATAACCAGAAAGCTGATGTGAATAATCTAACCTTATATAGGTTACCGTCGACTTCACGTGCCTATCCGCTATCGTTGGATAAGAAAGTAGCGGCGTATAAAGCGTTTTCGAAAAAATGGGTAAGTTATAAAATGGAAATAGAGAAATGGTTGCACTAATCGAAGGTAAAGCTCAGAGATAGTAAAAAGTATTTATCTAGTAAATCTAAACGTTTTTGATGTTATAAATTATAGTAAATAGCACATCTATAGTCAGTCTTTAAACTTATCGAAATGAATTGAATCATAACCCATTGAAAAAAAATACAGATTTGTTTCTCTCTT
>NZ_BAWH01000033.1 GCF_000586435.1 Psychrobacter sp. JCM 18901 | reverse complement strand
TATTTTATCCCAATTTCTATCAATCTTAATCTCAACTACTTTTTTATATTTTCATCATATAAGAATCGTTGATTAAAAAAATTTTTTAAAACTACTCATATTCCTATAATCTATAACTTCATAGTTACAAAACGATTGATACTCATTTAAAAATAACTTAAGTTTTCTGGAGTTAGATGCTTCTTTCCATTTTCTGATGTAATATATGGTAACCAATCAATCTCCTTTGAAAAGTCAAAAGGACGAGTAAACCCACTATATTTTGAATTTTTATTGTGTGTCATTTTTATTATATGTAAAAGTAGATCTAATCCTTTTTTTGTAGAGTCGTATATAAGGTTCATATCATCGTTATTTGTAGTTTCACTATCAATGTAATCTATATTGTCGACAGAATTATCTTCATCATCAATTTCACCGTCTTCTAAATACTCACTTATAGAGTTCCAAAATTTTTCATCAACATCTTGTAATTGATCGTTAGCTTTTAGACCTAGATACTTCTTTGCCCATAAATAAATATTTTCAGGATCCTCATAAAATTTCAACAAGGCATTTCTACGCTGTCTGCCATCTAATAGCCATCGAGTTTTAATACCATCAGCATCCTCAACGTTTAGTATACTAACTCCCATTGGATACTCTTTAAAAATACTAATAACTAACTCGAAATTTTTTTTATCATCCCATGTCTGTTTTCTTTGAAATCTTGGTAATTTAATATTTGTATCTTCAATAAAGCTCTTTAATGACTCTGGTCTTATTTCGTACATAACAAACCTTTATATATTTAAGTAACAGAGGTAGTGACAACTATGGATTATTTGCTGAATAAGATGTGTATTATATTAATAACCTTTATTTTATAGTTATAAAACACCCCAAATCATTTGCAAATACAGTAGCAAGAACCTAAAAATTTTTGTGCAAAACAATATAACAGATAATAGCACACAAATATTCAGTTATTTATCAGAAGCAAGCGTTGGTTAGACAACTAACCAGTAGACAATAAAAAAACGCCATCACAATTGTGACAGCGTTCTCTGACAATATAAATATTTACGCTTTATTTACAACGCTTTCAACTGCTCCATCTGCGCTGTCATCGCCGTCAACTGCCTTCTAGCTCAGCAAGCTTCGCTTTCTCAGCATCGACCACTTCCGCAGGCGCTTTACTGACAAAGCCTTCATTACCTAGCTTACGAGCGATACCGTCGGCTTGCTTCTGTATTTTTTCATGCGCTTTGCTTAGACGTGCCAGCTCAGCTGTTGGATCAATCAGACCTTTCATCGGTACGAGCACACGCAGCTGACCGACCATGCTTGATGATGACAGTGGCACATCATCGCCTTCTTTAACAATCTCTAAGCTCTCAACTTTGGCAAGCGCTTTGAACTGATTTTTGATACGTGACAGACGCGCTTCTTCATCTTGCGAGACGTTTTGTAGTAGCACTGGCAGGCGTACCGCATTACCCAGTTTCATCTCACCACGGATGTTACGGACGCTCGCGATTAGCTCTTGTAGCCATGCCATATCCGCTTCGGTCTGCTCGCTGATTTGGCTATCATCGGTCTGTGGATAGTCAGCGACCACGATGCTGTCGGTGTTTTTGCGACCCAATAGCGGCGCGATGGTCTGCCAGATTTGCTCAGTCAGATACGGCATGATTGGATGGGTAAAGCGTAGCGCAGTCTCTAGCACGTGCAATAACACATAGCGGATTTGCGCTTTGCGCGTATCCGTCACCGAGTCATCATTGAGACTGGCTTTGGCAAGCTCAACGTACCAATCACAGTACTCATTCCAGATGAACTCATAGATATCTTGGCTGACCATATCGAGACGATACTGAGCAAAATGCTGATGAATGTCTTTGATGCTAGAGTTTAGGCGACTCATGATCCATTTTTCTGGTAATTCCCACACGTCGGGATTCGCCACTTGGTCGATAGGCTTGGCGTTGCTATCACCATCGACGCAGTTCATGAGGACAAAACGACTAGCGTTCCAAATTTTATTACAGAAGTTACGATAGCCCTCGACACGCTTTAGATCAAAGTTAATATCGCGACCCGTACTGGCTAATGAGGTAAAGGTAAAGCGCAGTGCATCCGTACCATACGCTGGGATGCCTTCTGGAAACTCTTTACGCGTTTGCTTCTCAATCTTGGCCGCGTCTTTTGGATTCATCATATTGCTGGTGCGTTTTTCGACCAGCGCTTCTAGCTCAATACCGTCAATGAGATCAATCGGATCTAAGACGTTACCTTTCGATTTTGACATTTTTTTGACCATTGCCATCACGTACTAGACCATGCACATAGACGGTCTTAAACGGTACTTGCGGCGTGCCATCTTCGTTTTTTTACGAAATGCATAGTCATCATGATCATGCGGGCCACCCAAAAGAAGATAATGTCAAAACCTGTCACAAGCACGCTGGTTGGGTGGAAAGTATCCATCACGCGTGGATCAGCGTTGACGTCTGCCCAGTCAAGCGTACTGAACGTCCATAGACCAGAGCTGAACCACGTATCGAGCACGTCATCGTCTTGGCGCAGTTTTACATCATCACTTAGGTTGTATTTGCTACGCACTTCCGCTTCGTCACGAGCGACATAGATTTCACCTGTCGAATCGTCATACCATGCAGGGATACGATGACCCCACCACAGCTGACGCTGATACACCAGTCTTGTAGATCGGTCATCCACGCCATATACATGTTTTTGTACTGCGCAGGGACGAACTCAATGCTGCCGTCTTCTACTGCGTCAATCGCAGGCTTGGCAAGCTCTTTGACCGCGACATACCATTGATCGGTCAACCACGGCTCAACGATCGTACCGCCACGCTCAGCACGCGGAGCTTTAAGTGCGTAGTCTTCAATATCTTCTAGCCAGCCTTGCTCGCCTGCTTGCTCAACGAGGAACTTACGCGCAGCAAAACGCTCAAGTCCTGCGTATTCGCTCGGCGTGGTCTCTAACGTTGGCTCACGTGTTTGCAAGTCAGGATAGACTTCCATCGCTGGCAAGATATTAGCGCGCTCATCAAGAATGTTAATCAGTGGCAAGCTATGGCGACGACCCAATTCATAATCATTAAAATCATGCGCTGGGGTGATTTTGACACAGCCCGTACCGAAGTCTTTTTCGACATAATCATCAGCGACGATAGGCACGACACGACCCGTAATCGGTAAGGTAATGGTTTTGTCGACTAAATGCGCATAACGCTCATCGCTAGGATTAACGGCGACAGCGGTATCACCAAGCAAAGTCTCAGGACGTGTGGTTGCGACGACCAGATAGTTTTTACCATCTTGGGTGGTTAGGTCTGTATCGGTGAAATGATAGCGGAAATGCCACAAGCTGCCTTTTTCGTCGTGGTTTTCGACTTCTAAATCAGACAATGCGGTTTGGAACTTTGGATCCCAGTTGACCAAACGCTTACCACGATAAATCAAACCATCATCGAAAAGACGAACGAACACTTCTTTTACCGCATTAGACAAGCCATCATCCATGGTAAAGCGCTCACGCGACCAGTCAACCGAGCTGCCCAAACGGCGAATCTGGCTGGTGATATTGCCACCTGACTCTTCTTTCCATTCCCATACTTTATCGATGAAATCTGCACGTGTCATATCACGGCGCTTGATACCTTGCGCTTCCAGACGACGCTCAACGACCATCTGGGTGGCGATACCCGCATGATCCGTACCCGGCTGCCACAGCGTATTGTCGCCATCCATACGGTGATAACGGGTGAGCGCATCCATAATAGCGTTGTTAAAACCGTGACCCATGTGTAGCGAGCCCGTGACGTTTGGCGGTGGTAGCGCAATAGAAAACGATTCGTCTTTATCAAAAGTCGGCTGAAAATAGCCGCTTTCTTCCCAGCCTTGATACATGCCCGCTTCGACTTCCGCAGGATTATAGGCGCTCTCTAATTGGCTTAAGGCCGCTTGGATCGACTGGGTCAAATTGGTTTTCGCATTGCTATCAATGCTGGTATCGGTATTAGGATTGCTCATAATAGGGTGATCTTATTGTTGATAATGAATGTGGTCAAAATGAGATAGCGTACAACGCTATAAAAACAGGAAAAATAGTTGATAGTGTGATTTTAACGCAGATAGGCAGATTTTGTTAGATGGTAAGGCAATTTATAAAGCCTGAAGGCGATTTATTACTCAAATTGTTAATCAATCAACAACAGCAATCCGAAGAATGGGAAATATAATAGAGATTACTTATGCAACAAAATCATTAGCCTATAACCAGCGAGCCAACCGTGTCCCAAGATACCGAGCATGACCATGATTCTCAGGCTAATCTATCAGACAGCGAGCGTGTGAGCGTGAACACCACCCCTCCTATGCCTAAAGATAATCATACGTTAGAAGAAAGCAGCGATTCTTCTAAAGACATTGGGGTAGATAAGGACGCAGACGACACTACAGACAGTCATGCAAACGAAACTTCAGATAGTGACGCAGACGAACCTATCAAAGCCACCGAAGACTTAGAAAATGACGACCTGCCAGAAGAAATCAGCGACGAAGACAAAGAAACCATCAAAAAGGTCGCCAGTGACGACAATCTAAGCCAAGCGAAAAGCTACGCCAGTATCTTAGTCGAGCAAGTTATCCACGCAAAAGAAACCTTTGAGCGTTCACTTGGTTCGTTATTTACCAGTGCTTTTACGGCTGGGCTAGAGATTGGCATCAGCTTTTTTATGATTTTATCAGCGTTTGCCCTACTTAATGATGTGATACCAAGTCGCTATGCCATGGTGCTGTCGTCACTGCTGTATCCGATCGGCTTTATTATCGTAGTGATTGGTCAGTCGTTATTATTTACAGAGCAGACTTCCCTCTTAAGCTTGCCTGTCTTAAATAAAATTGAACCGCTGCACAAGCTCCTGCGGCTGTGGGGCATCGTCATCGCTGGTAATATCGTTGGCGGCTGTATCTTTGCGGCATTAATGATTGGTCTAGGACTGCATATGCACCTGTTTACAGACCATGCTATCGATGTTTATGCCGAGCATATCTTAGGTTTTGAGTGGTGGGTTATCTTTGGCAGCGCGTGCTAGCAGGCTGGATGATGGGCATGGCTGCATGCTGGTGACCTCCGCACGTGACACACTTAGCCGTATCGTATTGGTGACGCTTATCACTGGTAGCATTGGGTTTTTAGGCTTGCATCATAGTATCGTGGGCAATATCGAAGTATTTTCAGCGCTGCTGTATGGCAATACCGTCAGTCTCTGGCGCTACTTGGTATTTTTAGTCGTGGTACTGGTGGGCAATACGGTAGGCGGCGTGGTATTCGTCGCGGTACTCAAAAACCGTACGTTCTTATTTGAAATTGAAAAAGTCAAAGAGCAAGCTGCCGAGGCAAGAGCGAAAATGGACAGACGAAGATTCTAGACTTGAGATAAAACTGATTTGAGCTAAAGCTGGTTTGAGTTAAAACGAGCACTAAACATAAAAGCCCATAACCTGCTTCATTATACAAAGCGGATTATGGGCTTTTTTATTGCATCATACATTGCTGTTTGTTTGTCAATACTGTCTCAACTGGCGCAACAATGCGTTACTACGGTTATCTTAAACCTCTTACATTCTACGTGCTGCCAGTACGCTGTTTTCTATCTCGGTTCTTTTGGCTTTATTGTGCTGGGCAGTGAATACTCTGACCATGATACCAGCGGTCAAGAACATGATTAGCGTATAAATGGCTGGCGTCATTGACATCTTATAGTTAGCCAATAGCGTCAGTGCCATAAACATCGAAAGCGTACTGTTTTGTAGGCCGACCTCCATAGTAATCGAGCGTCTTTGTGCAGGATTTAGACCGAACCATTTACTGGTGTAATAACCAAGCGCCATCGTCGATACGTTCAATATCAATGCCACAGGGCCAGTAGCGATTAACGCTTCAACGATAATGTCTCGTTGCACATAACTTAAGAAAAGTACCAAGAAGCTCAAAAATATCACGCCAAAACGAGACACCATCACCTGTCCCTTGTCTGCAGCATTAGGGGCGTAGCGTTTGATCAACATACCAATACTGACGGGTAAGATAGTCAGAGCAATTAGGCTGATCATGGTCTTGACCACTGGCAGCTGGAACTCACTACCCGCACCCATAAAGTATACGAGCGAAAAACTAAGGACGATAGGAATGGTAAATACGGTAATGACACTGGCAATAGCGGTCATGGTGACCGAAAGTGCGACGTCACCTTTGGCTAAATAGGTAAATAGGTTCGATGTCGTGCCACCAGGACACAATACCAACAACATAACCCCAACGGCGTACTCTGGCTCGAGAGACATGGTGGTTGCCAAGGCAAAACCTACCAATGGTAAGAATATTAGCTGATTGGTCAAGCCTATAGCGACTGCTTTAGGGTATTTGACGACTCTCTTAAAATCATTGGTAACTAAGGACAACCCCATTCCCATCATAATCAAAAAGATACTAATGGGAATGACTTTTGCATTTATAAACGTGACTAACTCAACACCTTCCATAACTACATCCTTGTAGATAGAGCCCTTACACGGGCAGGTTTATGACAACCTCGTCATGCTCAATCAGCCAATCCTGCTGATATCTTGGGTAAAAGCCACCGACGTTGTCAGCTCTTTATATGACACTTTTCCATACAGTCGTGTTTTTTAAACCGACAATTTTTGATAAAACTGGTTTATACGAACCGAAATAATAACGGAACGGCAAAATTCAGTATATCGTTGTAAAAGTGTATGGTTTTGATTTTTCTGACTACTCGTCAGTCAATTATAGGTTTTTACACTTGAAAATAAAGTAGAAATGATTTAAGCGGAGGTTTTGTGATTTATAGCAGATGTAGAGTGAATATGGTCGATATTGATAACAGCTGTACCGTAGGCGATGGCTTCGACCATACTGCCTAATTGGTTGACATTGGTTACCTCAAGACGTAACCCGTAGATATGCGTGTAGCCTTTGACTTTTGCCTCAGTCCGCATACGAACAATGGCTTCGCGGCGTGCACGATCTAGCAAAGTCTCATAGGTGGTTAAATTTTTGCCAAAGACACTTAATACGCGAGCGATAATCATTTTGAAATAATCTTGAGCGATGACGACACTACCAAGCACCAGCTCGCCTTCACTACCCGCTGCTAACTTGGGACGGTATAGACGTTCGCTTGAGACAGTGATATCGCCCAATGCTTGCTCTGCTACTGTTAGCTGTGCCAAATGCTGACGCTCATGGCGTGACCCGAAGAACCAGCCAGCTGCGAATAAGAAGACAAACGGCCCATAATTGATGAGCACTTGCGTGAGTGAATCATTCATAGCACGTTTCTCATCATAAAAAGCATCGGTGCTTTTAGCATTATAGGATTCGGTATTATAGTTTTTAGCATTGTAGCTTTTAGTATTATAGGATTAACCAAAAGGATTGAAACGCGGTAAATCATCGGGTGCGACTTGGGTCTGAGTATTCGTATTTTGACTAGAATGGTCGTAACCATCGCTTGGTAGGTTTTGATACTGCTGCTGTGATATCGGCACGACCTTGACCGCCGTACCATAGACAAACAGCTCTGAGGCACCTTGGGCAATACTAGAAGTCGAAAAACGTAGACCGACCACCGCATCAGCACCGAGCGCCTCTGCTTTGACAATCATGCGATCGATTGCTTCTTGGCGTGACTCTTCTAATAGCTCGGTATAAGCCGTCAGCTCACCGCCAACGATGTTTTTTTAACCCAGCAAACAAGTCTTTACCCACGTGCTTTGAGCGCACAGTACTACCGTACACCACGTCTAGGCGTTCAGTGATTTGATAGTTAGGTAAGTGTTCAAGGTTAGAGAGTTGCACAGTCATAGGACGACCTTATCGGTGACTTATAAAATATATAGTAAATCAAAGCGCTGCGATACAGCATAGACAAGACAGAAACAGCACCGTTAGCAGCGCTGTTTCTTAGCATTATTAATCGTTGGTATGAAACAATAAAAACAGCTCAGTCAAATTACCTTCGATGCTATTGGCCATCTGTACCATTTTATCTTCGTCTTTACGCATCTCAGATAGCTCTGGATCTTCATCATCGATACCGCTTAGTACGATCATTGGCAAGGTCAATACTGCTACGTCTTCTGCCGTCTCTTCGTCTTCAAACCAATCACTTGCTTCATCACCATACATGGCATCGACAAAACCGATTGACCAAGCAACGATGTCTGACTCGTCAGAGAAATCAACCGCCACTTCTTCGTTACCGGCATCTTCACCAAATGGTAATTCAATAGGCGTCTCATTTTTTTAGCTCAGCCATAATCGAATCGCGCCAGCGTTTGATACCGTCGATGACGTTTTCTGGAATCTCACTTACGTGACCTTCGAACAGAGCATCCATCCAGTTAGGCAATGGACGACCGATGACTGTCGCTGTCAAAAAACCATGCGCTGCGACACTATCTAGCACAAACTGGCTTTCTTGATTGTCCAAATAGTCTAGTAATTCATCAAACTTAGTTGGTTACTCATAATTTGGTTTTCCTTAGCAGATAGATGTCATCAATCGCAGTGGGCGATCGGTTAAATAAAAGAGGACGATTACTTAAGTAGAGACTAAAGGCTGCTTAGTTAATCAAACTCAAGCAACCTCTATCAGGTAAGTATTATCGAAATGAACTGGTTGCAAGCAACCTAGAAAATTAGAAAAGTAACAAATAGCAGGCAACCAATTCGACTGGCTAAATAATTTTAGTCATTAAAATAGCCACTGCTGTCAAAGTAGCCACTAAAGCACTTTAGTCCACTGAAACGACTGATGCCGACAAATTAAAAATCGTCATCATCCCAATCATCGCCGTCTTCATCGAAGTTGTCTATGTCGTCTAGATCGTCTTTTAACTCTTTAGCCAAACGCTTTTCTTCTAGCAAATTATCGATTAGCCGACGTTTTTCAAGACTACTTAAACGTGTACGTGCGCTCGTCTCAGCTTCTTCAACCATCTTTGCATCATCATCGTCGACAAAATCATCATCAAAATCGTCGTCAATATCAGCGTCACTCATGACAAACTCCTATCATTTTTAGGCAAGGGTATTAAGAATACATCAATATATATATGCCTTATAAAGTCTCTATTGAATGTTGTCAATCCTTTTTCGCAATATGGTACATTTCAACCCTACGATTAAGATAGTCCAGTAGGCTATATAACAGACAATTGTAATATAAATGACCAAATACAGTGGGCATTAAATGTGTAGCTCATCCTCATCTTCAATCATAAGACTGCGTTGCGCACATCAGCCAAACGCTGAATCAATGAGTCGTTAGCCCCATCAAATATCGCACACTCACGCTCGTAGACAGTGGTTGGGCGCATGATGTTATGTACTTGTACATGATTGCTGATTTGCTTGAGACCGGCATTTGGCAATAATATTAATAGCTGCTCTTTTTTTGCCAATACTCTGGAGCAAGTGAGTCATTGGCTCTGACTGCGCCTCATCGCTCACGCCCGCTTTTGCTGGCAAGGCAAAGCGCGACAGCTCAATGTGCTTGTCGTGGATAATTTTGTTGAGCATTAAATATAGCTTGGCAAGCATCACGCCTGCGAGCGCTACTTTTGCGTGGCTATTATCAGCCTTTAGTACCACACTTGCACCATTGTCTTCAAAGTGCGCTTCATTCATCGCACTCACGCCCAATAGCAATGGTTGTCTTAACAACTCAGTCACGGCTTGATTCAGCAGCTGGGTGCAGAGCGCTAGATACGGAAGACGCTGCGCAGGTGCAAGGCGTTCAAGCATATTGAACTCATCATGGAATACGATTTGAACTTTGACGCTATCAACGGCTCGGGTGGCAGACAGTTTAGACGTATGGCTGGCAGCTTGAGAAGCAACACCGTCTGTATCTGCTATTTCGCTTTCGCCACCTTCACTCGCACTCGCTAGATTGTCAGTATCGCTACCTGTCTCTTGGTTTTGCTGAGTTCTAAGGTACTCGTTCACTTCATTATGTACATTAAACTTGCGTGCATTAGTCACTTCGTCATCTGTGGCATTAGCCGTATTATCAGTCGTTACTTGACTGTCTGCTAAATGAGACGCTGATTGACCCGTTGACTGGCGCTCAAGCTCACGGTCATAGCCGCGTTGATCGACTGGTCTATATTGGTCACGATACAGCTCTTGGATATCTCGACTTAATGCATTGATTTGCTCTTTGGTCGGACGAGCGAGGTAACCGTAAATCAGCCAAAGCAGTAAATGTAGCAGCATAGTACCGATGACAAACGGCCATTGCATGGCGATAATCTCGCCTTTGCTAACGTCTTTCAAAGTCAGTGCAACGCTACCGATAACTGCATCGCCATTGGTGGCGATTTGACGAATGGTGTCACCTTGCTGCATCGGCGCATTGCTACTGGCACCAAGATATCATCGTTGTTGTCCTTAATCAGTATCCGTGTGACGTCTTGTTCGCTGGTATAGCGGTTGGCAATAACGCTTAAGCTCACACGATCTTTATTTTCTAAAGACAACCTTGCTTCATCAATCAGCTGGGCGACCATCTGCTCGCCTTTTAACGCACGACTATTGCTCAGCTGTTGGTCAGTACTAATGACCAATAACAGCGTCTGCAAACAAAAACTAACCAGAAGAATAATGGCAAACAACCCTTGCCGCGGCGCTAAATACGTCATGATATGTTAAACTTTTTTTTGAAGAGAAGAAATTAAAAAACGAGGCTACTGCTCATTTTTTTGGCTAATTTTTAAACAATTTTGATGTGCGCCAACTTTGATGCGCACATAGTGATAAAGCAGTACTGATTATTAACGACTATCAACAGCATCAATATTGTTGCCAGCTTCGCAA
>NZ_BAWH01000034.1 GCF_000586435.1 Psychrobacter sp. JCM 18901 | reverse complement strand
GCAAGTTATCTTACTATTTATTTCATTGTCTTTTTATAGAATAGCCTAAGTTATGTAGGCAACTTGATTTTGTCTTTAAGTAAAAATTCCATCAATGCTTTCTGTGCATGTAAGCGGTTTTCAGCTTCATCCCAAACGACAGAACGCGGGTCATTAAGCATGTCATGAGAGATTTCTTCGCCGCGATGGGCTGGCAAGCAGTGCATAAACACTACTTCAGGATCAGCCTTGTCTAATAGAGACGGCGTCACTTGATAAGGCGCAAAGCGACGTGCACGCGTGTTTTGCTCTGACTCCTGACCCATACTTGCCCACACATCAGTGACAATTAAGTTAGAATCTTTTGCCGCATCTTGTACGTTTTCTACCAGACTGACACAGTGTGAGAAGCGTTCCATAAGTTTCGGATCAGGCTCAAACCCATAAGGTGCTGCCACACGTAATTCAAAACCAAACTGATTGGCAGCTTGCATAAATGATGAGCACATATTGTTGCCATCACCGACCCACGTGACGATCTTATTTTCTATACTACCGCGATGCTCGTAATAGGTTTGCATATCAGCAAGCAACTGGCATGGATGATAGTCATCGGTCAACGCATTGATAATCGGCACACTAGAGTATTCAGCAAAGGTTTCAACTTTTTCATGCCCAAAGGTACGAATCATGATGATATCAACCATGCTAGAAATCACGCGTGCTGAGTCTTCTAGTGGCTCGCCGCGACCGAGCTGTGTATCGTTTGGTGATAAAAATATGGCGTTACCACCAAATTGACCCATGCCCGTCTCAAATGAGATACGGGTACGCGTTGAAGATTTTTCAAATATCATACCAAGCGTACGACCAACAAAAGGCTGGTATATCTCGCCTGCGTGTTGCATCTTACGCAGTTCGCTTGCGCGTTTGATTAAGTTTTCTAGTTCTTGTTTGGTTAAATCAGATAAGGTTAAAAAATGGCGCAAACTCATAGTAATCCTAGCAGTCGATCGCAGTCAGTGAAACGTCATCAGTCTTCAATAGCATCGCGTCAGTGCGTATACTGGGTTGACAACAAACTTTTAGTATAGCGTATTTACTTTCAATGTAAACGTTCATTTTTATCAAGATCAAATGGCTTGCCAAATAGACCGAAATCTCCTTAGCAAGCCACGATACCTTGTACGCTAATGACTGTGCCGCTAATGATTATGCCTGTATACGGTTTGGACGTATACTTAGGCGACATAATAGCTCATAGCTAATCGTCCCAGCATGATTTGCAACTTCATCGATACGCGGCGCATCGCCCCATAGCATGACCTTGCTATCTATAGCAAGACTCTCAGGTGCATTACTGATATCAATGACAATCATATCCATCGCCACGCGCCCAATCACCGGGCAGCGGTAGTTTTGGCTGTCGCTAGTATCCATGACAGTGACATACGCATCATCAGTGACCACACGTGGGTAGCCATCACCATATCCAACGCTGACCAATGCGGTTCTGGTGTCTTGCTGCGCACGCCAGCGGCTACCATAGCCGATCGCATCATTTGCGCTAACGGTTTGTAGAGCAATGATTTGAGCACTGAATTCCATCGCGGGCTGCAAGTCTAGTTCTTGTGCACTTTTATCGACGACAGGTGAGCTACCGTACAAGATAATGCCTGGACGTACCCAATCATAATGATGTTCTGGAAAGTTGACGATACCAGCAGAGTTGCATAATGAGCCTTGGATATCTGGCTAATGGTTTCTTTCAAAGTCGCCAGTACGCTTGAGAAACGCTCAATCTGCATCGCATTTAATGGGTGATCGTGGTCGTCAGCATTGGCAAAATGCGTGGCTAGGATCAGCTGATAACCCGCTTCATGTAGGCGTTTTGCTGCTGATAGCACACCCTCAGCATTGAAACCCAAACGGTTCATACCTGTATTGTATTTGAGCCAAGCTACTCTAGTTGCACTGCCAGCTGGCGGGATGTTTTGTAGTGCCCACTCTAGCTGTGGTCCGTGGTGAATCACGCAGCTAATCTCATGATCAGTCGCTTGCTGCCACTCATCAGCGGTAAACGCACCTTCTACTAGACCGATGGTTTTCTCCCAACCTAGCTGTCTGGCTTCTAGCGCTTCAGTCAAAGTAGCGACACCGATACCATCTGCTTGCTGCAGGCTGGCAAGACTGCCGCCACGCCATGCCCGTAAGCATTGGATTTGACCATAGCCAATACCTTAGACTGGGGTGCACGCTTTTTTACTTGATTTAGGTTATGGGTAAGAGCTTTTGGTTTTATGGTGATAGTGCGCATAATCGCCTTCTGTATGAGTAGAATTATGAAGTTATAAAGCCAGTACTGCATCGATTGAGTTGATGCGGTACTGGCTATTGTATTAAAACTGGTTATGTAAAATTATTCATTAACCTATAATTGAAACTGAGTTTATATAAGGCTCAGTCTTTGTTAGGGTTAAGTTTTATAAGGTTAATTACTCATCATTCTCAAAACTCACGCCTTGATAGTACTCTGGCGTTAGATTAATAAAGCGGGTAAATTGACCTTCAAAGCCTAAACGAATAGTACCGATAGGGCCGTTACGCTGTTTACCAATAATGATTTCCGCCACGCCTTTGTGGTCTGAGTTTTCATTATAAACCTCATCACGATAGATGAACATAATCAAATCGGCATCCTGCTCAATCGCACCAGACTCACGTAGATCCGACATGATAGGGCGTTTATTTGGACGGTTTTCTAGACTACGGTTAAGCTGTGATAACGCAATCACTGGACATTCAAGCTCACGTGCGAGCGCCTTTAGACTACGAGAAATCTCGGAAATCTCGCCAACACGGTTACCATCTAGACTTGGTACTTTCATCAGCTGAAGATAATCGACTACGATAGCACCCAAGCGACCATCATGGTTTTTGGCGATACGGCGGCAGCGGGAACGCATCTCAGACGGCGGTAGGGCAGTACTGTCATCAATATATAAATGCTTTGATTGCAAATGTTGAATGGCGTTCATCATTTTTGCCCATTCATCTTCATTCATTTGCCCAGAGCGTAGATGCGTCTGATTAATCGCGCCCCATGAGGATAGCAGACGCATGACGATAGATTCAGCAGGCATCTCCATCGAAAATACGACTACTGGCAAATCTTCATTAAACAAAATCCCTTCTGCTAAGTTCATCGCAAAAGTAGTTTTACCCATCGAAGGACGCGCAGCGACAATAATCAAATCACCGGCTTGTAGGCCTTGGGTTTTGTTATTCAATTCAGCAAATGGTGTCTGCAAACCAATCATGCCGTCGGGGTTGGATTTGAGTTCTTGAATCTTATCGATAACATTGGTCAAGACAGAGGTAATACCAACAGGTCCGCGCTGTTCCGCGCGTTTGTTATGCTGCTCATTGATACTAAATATTTTGCCTTCGACATTGTCTAGAATGTCGCTAACGCTTTGGTCTTTTGGATTATAGGCAAGCGTCAGCATGTCATTACCAGTGGTAATTAACTGGCGTAGGGTTGATAGCTCACGCACACGTTGGGCGTAGGCAGTCAGGTTAAACAAAGTCGCAGGACTTTGGCTCAAAATATCCGCCAAATAACTGTCACCACCTGCACCTTTGAGTAATTTCTGCGCTTCTAACCAATCGTGTACCATGACCGTATCATAAGGCTCATTCACTGCCGCCAAATGGGCAATGGCATCAAAAATATATTGATGTCGCCCAGCATAAAAGTCATCTTTGGTGACAATGTCGGCAATCTTGTCGTACGCCTCTTCGATACTCATCAAAGACGCGAGCAATGCCTTTTCAATATCGATATTGTGTGGCGGTGTCTGATTGAGTAAGTCGTCGGTTTTGTCGTTTTCTGCCATGAGTGCCTAATGAGTTAAAATGGGTATGAAAAAAGATGTCGATGATAGAGCAATACAAACGTAGCGCGCCTCTACGATAGAAGTACCAAAACGCGGTCTCAGGTTTGTCTGTAAATGCTACAATCAGATGCGAAAGTTTAACACATAATGTGGTTTTTTAGACTTGATAAAGAACTAAATCTGAAGTGATTGTTTTTCATGAGCTAAGAAATACCATACAATATCTAAGTATAAAAATTTAAAACAATAATTATAAATATAATAAAATCAGTAATTTAAATAAAAAAAGGCTATTGTTATGACAGAAGAAAAGCGCCCGCTATTAATCACGACAGGTGAGCCTGCAGGTATTGGCATGGACGTAGTACTAGGACTAGCAGCAGAGGGTAAGTTGCAAGATTTTGCTCGGCCAATTTGGGTGACTGCTGATGCTAAAGCCATGCAAACTCGCGCAGAGAAGTTGGTCGCGGCTGGCGTGCTTAAAAGCATACCTAGTTGGCATACTATCAATACAGATATAAATACTGATAATTTCGATGTTAACTTAGTAGAGCAGATATCAAAGCAAGATATAGATACTGATAGCGCTTTTATCCTACTGAATATTCCTTGTGCGGCACCAGTTGTCTGCGGGCAAATCAATATCGCTAACTCAGCGATGGTGGCTCAGCAGTTAGATATTGCTCATAAACTGGCAATAAATAATACAGTCGCTGCCATCGTCACTGGGCCATTGCAAAAATCAGCGTTGATAGATGCTGGTATCAAGCTGTTAGATGGCACTATGTTTAGCGGTCACACTGAGTTTTTTTATGCAGCAAAGTGGCTGTGAGAAAGTCGTCATGATGCTAGCCAATCAAGCGATGAAAGTCGCGCTTGTCACTACCCATTTGCCATTAAAAGACATACCTGCTGCGATTACTGCCGACAATGTACGCCAAACGGTACAAATCGTCATCGATGACATGAGAGAGAAGTTTGGTCTCATACAGCCTCGTATCTTGGTTTGCGGCCTCAATCCACATGCAGGCGAGGGCGGGCACTTGGGAAGTGAGGAGATTGAGATTATCAATCCCGTGTTGCAAGAATTCATCGATGCAGGTGTCAATATATCAGAGGCGATGCCTGCCGATACGTTATTTACCACCAGACATTTAGCAAACTGTGATGCGGTCATTGCCATGTATCACGACCAAGGATTGCCAGTATTAAAATCGCACGGTTTTGGCGATACGGTCAATCTAACCTTAGGCTTGCCTTATATTCGCACTTCTGTCGATCATGGTACGGCGTTAGACTTGGCAGGAAGCGGCGGTGCGAGTGCGACCAGTTTATATCAAGCACTAAATATGGCTAATGAGATGGCGGATAAGTCACTTATCGATGTACCTGCTGTATAAGTCAGTGCTTATAGATATTTTTCACATAGTACTTAATAATTTTATTATCAGTAATGCCTACCTAAAAAGGCAGCCGCTTAAGACGATTTAGTAAAGTTTTTATCGTGTATGACAGGCAGCATCTGTCTTAAACACAGGCTCGAAAGCCTAGGATCAGGACCCTAAGCTTGTCTGGTTACGGATACCGATTGGTTGATGAGCTCCATGGATCCGAACGAGGTTAAGAACGCGACGTTGGACGCATCGGACCCAACACCGATGCGGGCCATTGTGTCGGCACCTGCCATGCCAGTCGGATCAATGAGGTGCCAGCTCCCTTCAAGATAGACCTCGGCCACGGCATGAAAGTCTTGTGGTGTCACATCGGGCGCATAAACGCTCACAAACCTGGCTGGTATCGACGACGCGCGCGCTAGTGTTACGAGAACATGCGCAAAGTCGCGGCATACGCCCTGACGTTGAGCAAAGCTGTCGAGCGCGGTGGTTTGTGCATGGCTCGATCCGGGTACATAGCTAAATGCCGACTCGATCCAGTCGCGCATTGCGGCAATCCGTGCGCCGCCAGTGAGATCGCCAAACTCGGCGTCCACGAAGGCATGGAACTGTTCTGACGGGCAATAGTGAGACGGCATTAAATGCCTGATCGTCTCTCCGGGCAAAAGATGCAAGGGCGTTTGGGACAGTGCCGATATGTCTAAGGCAGGACGGTCAACGGCGATTTCTGCGAGATAAGTGCAGCTAAAATCCCCTTCGGCATGAATCCAAATCCGCTCTCCTATGCCATCATCGGCGGTAACCCGTGAAAAATGCGCAACGTCTGATGTCCAAATCTCGGCTGACCGTACCCGTTGATCCGCAAGATCGGCAGCTTCAATCTGAAGCAAAAGATCCATTGGCTCTGAGAGTCGATAATGGAGGGTGACGTTAAGTTTCAGGATCATATATGAGTTCCCTAAGGGTATTTATCTGGCGGGCTGACGATCGCGTAGGGCTAAACTGCCTCGACCATATCAGAGACTGGCTTACTTTACTGGAGTCAGACAGCAATGCCTGACAGGGTTAAATTATCATAATAGCGCTTTTCAAACTCAAAAGGTGAAACATAACCAATTGCGTTATGCAGTGGGGCTTTATTAAACCCAAGAAGCGTTAAAAATCGTTTAATTATCGATTTAGTTTTACGCCGCAATCGTTATGATGTCGCCATCTTTGGACCTGTTTCTGTCTGCTAGCACTTGATTTGACGCTACTATTTAGCATAGTCAGAGTTTATATTATATGAATGTAGAGGTAAAAAGTTACCGGGCCGGTTACTCGAAAGCATGGCTCGTCTATCGATAATAATTATTCAAAAACACAGCCTAATTATGAGCTGTGGTATAATTTGTCATTATAAAGTCAGTATATCGCTGCCATTACATTATCATCGCCCATTTATCTTTTATACATTAAGACTCTTTTATGTCCAAAACTTCATTTGATGCTCAAACTATTTCTAACAGCTTACGTGCTGCCAAACATCAGCCGCGTAAGCGCTTTGGCCAAAATTTCTTGCATGATACTAGCGTCATTCGCGAAATCGTCGAAAGTATTCGTCTAGAGCGCGATGACAATTTGATCGAGATTGGGCCTGGTATGGGCGCATTGACCGAGCCGTTATTGGCAGAAGTGGATGCAATGACCGTGGTGGAGCTGGATCGCGATTTGGCAGATAGCTTGCGTATTCGTATCGGTGCCAATAGCCACCCAAACTTTGAGATTATCAAAGACAATGCGATGCATGTGGACTACCGTGAGCTATATAGTGAAGAGCGCGGTAAGCTGCGCGTAGTGGGCAACCTACCGTATAACATCTCAACGCCTATCTTGTTTCATTTGCTTAGCTATGCCGATGTGATTCAAGACATGCATTTTATGTTGCAAAAAGAAGTGGTTGAGCGTATCACAGCTGATGTGGGCAGCAAGACTTATGGCCGCTTATCGGTCATCATGCAGTACCACTGTGATACAGATTATTTGCTGACCGTTCCTCGCGGTGCATTCAATCCACCACCCAAGGTGACTAGTGCTGTATTCCGTCTGACGCCGCATATCAACAAACCAGTCGTCGCAAATGATGAAGAGCACTTTGCTATTGTCGTGCGTGAGACTTTTAACCATCGTCGCAAGACGCTACGTGCTATCTTCAAAAAATCAACGTTGCTGCCGACATTGAGTGAAGACGATTTTTCGGCTTGTGGTATCGATCCGCAGGCACGACCTGAGACATTAAGTGTTACAGACTTTGTGAACCTAAGCAATCATTCACAACAGCTAGACGTATAATGTATTTTTGATACATAAAAGCATGCTACTAACCGTCAATTATAATGGCGGTTTTTTATGCTTTATTTTTATGACTAGTACTTAAGTATTTATTTCTTATCGAGCTGTCTTTAACTATCGTATTTAAATCGTTGAGGTGTTATGAGTTTTCGCCATCAGTATGTTATCGGTGACTTACAGGGTTGCTATGCTGCATATCTACAATTGCTAAAGACACTGGATTTCGATCCTGCCCAAGACAAGTTATGGTTTGCTGGTGATTTGGTAGCACGCGGCGAGGACTCATTGAACACGCTGCGTCATGTCAAAGTGTTGTGTGAGCAAGGCGCTGCGGCAACGGTATTGGGCAATCATGATCTTAATTTGATAGCAGTCTGGCGCGGGGCCGCCAAGCTTAAAAATAAAGACAAAACGGCACCTATCTTTGCTGCGGATGACTGTGATGAGTTGCTCGAATGGTTACGCAGGCAGCCGATATTAGCCTATCCTGATGAGTACACGGTGTTGGTGCATGCGGGTATTCCACCACATTGGAGTATTGAAGTCGCCGCAGGATATGCACAGCAATTAGAAGCTCAGCTGCAAAGTAGATTGGAGCAGCTCGATCAATTGCTGCCGAATCTATATAGCAAAGAAGCGGATGAATGGCATGCAGGTATCGAAGGATTTACCAAGATGCGGGCGATTGCTAATTACTTTACGCGTATGCGCTTGTGTAAGCAAGATGGGTCGCTCGAGTTTGGCTTTTCAGCAGGTTTAGATGAGGCTATGCCAACCGATTTTTTGCCTTGGTTTGAGTGGCAAGTACCGCGCACTCGTAAGATACTATTTGGGCATTGGGCTGCGCTAAAAGGCGAGATTGATTTGCCACATGCGCGCGCACTTGACGGTGGCTGCGTGTGGGGTAATTATCTATTGGCTTATCGATTGGGTGATGGCAAGGTAATAACTTCAAGCGCACAGTGCCCGAGTCCATAAATAGTCTGTTATAAGTGGTTCCATTATAGCAGTCTGTTTTAGATGGTCTGTTAATGGGTTTGAAGGGTGAAATATCTGGTTCCCTTGGGGTATACATTGGCTACCGCTTGGGCTTATCTGCTATGTGGGCGCAATTTCTATTGCACCGGCAACAGCACAACCCTGATATGCTTTGCCTGCGTAAGTTAATATTGCAGTAAATTCATTTTGATAGCCATTGTCATCGATACAAAGGTTATTTTTTATATTCACAACAATAGGCTGTCCATTGACAGTACTCGCGTATTCGACACCTTCAGTATTGACAGAACCAGAACCCACCACGGTAACTGTTGCTGTCGTTGGCTTTAAGAAATTTGCCTCTATACTTAGCTCATTTCCTTCAATCACTATTCGCCAAATTTTCCCTTTGTTTCCAAAAGCAGTAAATGCCCCTGACGCTACCGGCGCTTCTATTGTAGCTGCTTACTCAGATCCGTGGTGTCGGCACGATGGTTACTACAAGCCACTAGAGCTAAGCTGCCCGTTAAGCACATTGTCGTTAGAAGCAAAGAACGCATAATTTTTCCTTTAAATATAATAAGAGAAGAGGGCGTTCAAAACTCTGTGTCAACTAAATTAAAGACGCTAGCCAATTTAATAAACGCCCCGTGCGTGATTATTTGGATTCTTGATTGGATAATATTTGAATATTTGCCGTATTTTACTAGCTTGAACATATCATTCACTGGGGTGGAGTGTTAATCTGTTATGTTTTTTCATTGGATTTGCTTTGGTCTATTGTGTACTAGCTAAAATCTACTCGAAGATATGGATGTAATATATAGTTTTTCCGACACCAATAAACTCAACTATTTTGGATGTTAAAATAATCAATTATTTTTTTAATACGAAAGGTTTTAAGATGAAATCAAAGAAAATACTCGCCCTTGCATTTGTGATGTCGTGTATAGCTGCTTTAGCAGGCTGTAACACAACACCTGATAACAGTAGTC
>NZ_BAWH01000035.1 GCF_000586435.1 Psychrobacter sp. JCM 18901 | reverse complement strand
TGTGTGTCGGCATGGTGCTGACGTTAGTGATTTCTAGCATTACCTCTGTGGTTGTTCTACTATTGCCAGACTTGATAGAGATAAACTTTACGTTAGACAGCGATTTGTTTGGATTCTCCCATAGCTTGGGCATCGTATTTATGATTTTTGGCTGTATATTCTATGGGATAATTTCTAATCATGAGAATTTTGGTAAGGTTCTAGTAATTGGTTCGATACTCCTCATTGCTCAAATACTAGCCTTCTTTTATCATCTACAAGCAGGTGGCGATTACATTTTAATTATGTACGCGCTTTTGGGATTCTGTGCTGGTATTGTCGGTATGGTTCCTGCTATCTTGGTGCAATTGTTTCCAACCAACGTGCGTCTCACGGGTATCTCTTTTTGTTATAATGTGACCTACGGTATCGTTGGTGTACTGATACCTTTTGGTCTTGGTTATGCCACAACTTTAGTAAGCTTTTCACCAGCACTATACATTGCCTTTATTGGCTTTATCGGTATTATCATGGGGCTGTATTTTTATAATTTGCCTGAATTTAAAAAAATTGACCATGTTATTTTATAAGTAATTGGTCAATCACTGTTTCGCATGACGCTTGAAGCTCTAGAAAATCTTGAAAATAAGGTGCAATGGGTTGTCTCATCCATTGCACCTTCTCCATTTATTTAAGACACAAATATTAAGGCTTAATCACCATGGTTGATATGACCAACAAACGCCTCTCCGTTGCGCCAATGATCGACTGGACTACGACAGATTATCGTTATTTTGCACGACTATTTAATCCACATACCTATCTATATACCGAGATGATCAGTACTGGCGCATTGATACATGGCAATCGAGCACGGCATTTGCGCTTTGATACGCTTGAGCATCCGCTTGTATTGCAGCTCGGCGGTGCAGACATCGGTGAAATGACACAATGCGCAGAGTTTGCTCAGCAATATGGCTATGACGAGGTCAATATCAATGTTGGCTGCCCCTCAGATCGCGTACAGCACAATAAGATAGGTGCCTGTCTGATGGCAGAACCTCAGACCGTCGCTGACTTGGTCAAGCATATGCAAGCTGCAGTCGATATTCCAGTGACGGTCAAGCATCGTATTGGCATCGATGACTTTGATAGTTATGAGTTTATGGTGGACTTTGTGCAGACCGTTGCGGCTGCTGGTTGTACCCGCTTTATCGTACATGCGCGTACGGCATGGTTGCAGGGGCTCAGCCCTAAGCAAAACCGCGAGATACCACCGCTGCGTTACGATGATGTGTACCGTCTAAAGCAGGATTTTCCTGAGCTAGATATCGAAATCAATGGCGGCATCGATACAATTGAGGACATCCGAACGCACCTACAGCATATCGATGGCGTGATGATTGGTCGGGCGTTTTATCACAACCCGTATCTATTAGCAGAGGCCAATAGCTTATGGAACGAGGCAGCACCCGACGCGATACCTAAGCGCTCAGAGATTTTAGAGCAGCTCTACCCTTATCTACAAGAACAAATCGCCAAAGGCGAAGCACTACCTACGATGACACGACATTATCTAGGATTGTTTCAAGGATTGATGGGTGCACGCAAATGGCGGCAAGCATTGAGCGGCAAACCTCAGCTAACGCTTGACGAGGTTAAACGAGCAGCCGATGAAGTGTTATCGTTAAATCCTAATGCATAATTTTATCGCCCAGCCAAATTTTTATATCTAACTGTCTCGATAGAATTCGCATGCCAGCCGTCGTGGTGGTCAGCATTTTATCTATGCCGCTTGCGCAATATACTGCCACATCGCTACGCCATTATTAACGATATGCAGTACGATTGGCAGTAATAGCGACCCTGACTTGATACGTGCATAGCAAAATATCAATGCCAATACTACGATAGTACTAATCTCATAGATACCATATTGCACATGAATCACAGCAAATATCAAACTTGTCACAATGCTTGCGACAATCGCCCCATGATTCGCTGAATACGATGGAGCTGTGAACTGTTCTGCGATGGCAGACCACAATATACCCCGAAAGATAACCTCTTCATAAATTGGTGCGACGACCACCATGGCAAACACCAACAGCCAAACCGAAATGACAGACTGATAGAGTGGATCAACAAACACCAACGGCGTCATATCGAGTACATACGTCAGCGCCTGACTGGCAATCATAAATATCAGTAGCAACCCAAGCATGCCTATACCCACCGACAGTGAGAACGGCTTTAAGGCTAGATATTGACGCAGACTGCCACCTTTTAAACGAATGATAAGCATGCTAATTGCCACTAGCAATACACAGCCGATGAGTATAGACAGGCTCACAACTGTTCCATCATTACTACCAAAATAGAATATCCGCCCTATCGATGTCCTTTCATCGGCAGGTAATACAAGCTTGCCAGCGACATAAACACCTACCAACTGACTGATAAAAACGCAAGCACCATTGCTACTGTTAGCACGAATGTAGCCACGCGCGAAAATAGCGGCAGAGACTTAGGTGAGACAGTCTTACTAGATGGCGCAGTTAGGTTCTTTGGCATAAAGGTATCACTTAAAAATACTCTGGCAGCTCATATCCATTACAAGCATGACTGATGGTATGTTGCGTTTATTTGGACAATTGCTGCTTGATCAATCCTAGCACCTGCATTGAGACAGACTCTGGATGCTCAAGTGGGAACATATGCCCTCCTTCGTGAGTCTCATAAGGAATACCCAAGCGCGATTTTATCTGCTGCGGAAAGCGACGTTTCAAAAAGATACTTTCTTGACCAATGATTAGAGTCACAGGCACTTTAGGGCCACGGTTTGGTGCCAGCCAATACCAAGAAGGATTGGTACGGAACACAGCGACTTCACTGGCCTTAGGGATGGCCAATGTCACCTTGCCATCCGCGCGCTCATGCAAGCCATGATCGATATATCCTTGAAAGCTACGCTCATCAAAATTCTTAAAAAACCCTTTATGTCGCATTTTTTTCATATGCTTCATCCCGGCTATCCCACACATCACGGCGATGCTTAGATACGCCAGCTGGTGACAGTTTGTCCATCAGACGATTATTCATAAGCGGTAATCTATCTGCTGTCTTTGCCAAATGCCATAACAAGCTGACTTTGCCATAAATCCAAGGCGGATCCATAAGCACCGCTTGTGCAAACAGTTCAGGCTGACGATACGTGGCCTGTAACGTACACATGGCCCCAAGCGAATGTCCCACTCCTACTACTTGTGCAACGCTGTGCTTTTCGCAAGCACTTGTTACGCTATCAATGATTTGCTGCGTCAGACTACGCCAATGATCATCTACTGGGTAATCGGGCGTATCACCCAACATCGCAATATACTCAATCGTAAAAAATTCTGATAAACCTTCAAAAAAATGGCTCATATACCGCGCTTGGCATTCCATTAGCATGGGCAAAATGCAGCACAGGTTTATTGGTTATTTTAGAGACAGGCAGTTTAGCAAAGGACTGCAAATTTATTTCATCACTCATGACAGACTCTCGTGGGAACGTTTATGTTATATATTATTTTTAATGATTGAACCTTGTACTATTGTCAAAACCAACAGCATCAAAACCAACAGCATCAAAACTAATCCCTTCAAAACCAACCATGTTTATATGGCAAGTTTGACGACTGTGTTTGATGGTTACAGTTGTATAGCTAATTTAATCAGGCTATCACTCAGACCAAGGTTTTTATTTGGTAGTGCATACAATTAAGGCTGAGCACAATTATATGCTCAGCCTTAACAATCATACACATTATATCTAGAACATAAAACGCTTAACGCATCTGCCCAGTGTTGCTTTCTTGTGGCAATACATCAAGACTAACGCTAGAGCCAATACCTGCACCTAACTTCACTGCAAAACGGTCCATAAACATTTGGAACGGATCGGTCGGGCTATAGCTAATGATCGTATCAAGGTCAAGTTGCTTACTTAGACTTGTGATACTACCTGTTTTGTCTGCTAGGCCTAGCTCAATGGACTGCTCACCTGTCCAGAATAACCCTGAGAACAGTTTGTTTTGCTCAGGATTTTTCAGACGGTCACCGCGACCTTCTTTGACAGCATTGATGAAATGCTTGTGCGTGTTTGCTAGTACTTTTTCGACATGATTTTCTTCATAGTCAGTCAACGGACGAGATAAGCTTAAGATATCTTTATACTCACCAGCCGTAATCGTACGATCTTCTACACCAACTTTGTCCATTAAGCCTTTAACGTTGTAGCTTGGCATAATGACACCGATAGAGCCGACCAAACTTGATGGATTGACATAAATCTCATCTGCGGCAGACGCAATATAATAAGCACCTGACGCACCGATATCACCAATCACCGCATAAAGCTTTTTGTCTGGGTACTCTTGGCGTAAGTCCATCATGGTCTGCCAAATCTCGTCAGACTGTACTGGTGAACCGCCAGGTGAGTTGATATCCAATGCTACTGCTTTTGAGTTACTGTTTGCAAAAGCGTCTCTCAATGCTTCATTGACATCATACGCATTGGCCACATCATCATTACTGATAACACCTTGCAGCTCAACCACTGCCAAATGCGGATCGCTAGTATCGACTGCGTCCATACCTGTTGGCGCACTGCTGCAACCACGACCAAGGGTCAAAAATATCAATAAGATATAACCAAAGGTCAGTAGTTTAAAAAAAGATACTCCAGCGACGAGCGCGGCGCTGCTCAACCACACTCGCTAATAACGTGTTTTCCAGCACCTTCCATTCTTGTCCACTTGGCGGGCTTGGTTGCTGCAGTTGCGTTGGCTGATTTGCCGAGTTATCAGGACGTTTGTTAGGGTCTGGTGGCCAGTTGGGCATATAACTTCCTAAGTTAGAAACAATCTAAAACAATAAAATGAGGTTGTCGAGAAATACAGCTAAAGCGGTGATGTATACCTGATACTGTCTCACCATATCTGCGACCTATGTTAATAGTCAGTGACCTGTATTAATAGGCTGCTAAGTATGGTGGTATTTCGATAATGGTTCAATAGTATAACTGTGAAATATCACTATATTGTAACGCTGATAATATAAGCCTTATTTTTGAGGGTTAGTAGTTTCGGCATTGGAAAAGCTATCAATGTTATTTAGCGATTTAGTTGTTTAGCAATAGTGCCGCGTCTAAAGGTTTATTATCATAGGTTATAACTTCATCGAATCTCTGACGACTTATAACATCAGCTGTAATCTGCGAAGCACTATGACCAAGCCATCTTATATTTTCGAATAGCATATTCTCATTATTCGACTCAACTGAACATAGTAATGACCACAGTTGCCAAACGCGTTGATGAGTAGCAATATCTAGAATCAAACGCGACTGGAAAGACGCTGACTGTTTGCCAGTTAACTGGTTAGATGCTACTTGTGCTTGAGGGCTGACAGGTGAATTGACAGGTAACGAATTGAGTGGGTCTGCCGCATTGTATCTCAGAACGCGTATAGGCAGATTAGTATCAAGAGCAATCGTACAATCCCAAATGCTAGTGTCACCTATCTTGGTCCAACCAGTGATGGCCTGTACTGACAACTCATCGTTAGCCGACTGCCATGTTTTGCCTTGCTCACAACGTTGGGCACTGATAGTAGGCGTATTTTCAGATTGCCTAATTATTTTATAGGCTTGCTGAAATGCAGACCAACGATCAGAGCGCCCTGCTTGCCAATATTGGCTAATGGTTAAGCGGTCATTTAATTGCGCAACGGTCATCGGTAGTAGTTCAGAATTTTTAGTATTAGCAATATTCTTATCGTCAGGAATTAACGTATCAGTCAGGCCGTCCCTGCTACTCTGTACGACAATACTCTCTAACTTATCGACAGATAAACTGCCCAATTGCTGCTTTAAATTTTCAGATAATTTATCTGCTGTCAGGCTGCTTGGCATCGTTCGTGTAGAGGCTGGTCTATGATCAGCTAAGAACAACCAATTGGTACTGTTTTCATTGACGATAGGATATTGCAGCAATGCTGCCGTTATATACGAATCACCCGTTGGTAGAATATATAGGGTCGGTACAGTTACCAGTGACTGCTGATTGGCATACACCGTCATCATCAGCAACGTTAATGGTGGTAACATCAACCAACGACTGAGTAAACCTCGTGGCAACAGCCAAGGCAATGCGCTTAGCAAAGCCATCGATAGTATCGCGATATTAACTGGTGTATAGAGCCACGCATCCGATAGCGCTGGCAATGACGTCAGCCAACTCATTAAATCGTGTAGATGACCAACTATCGTACTAATAATTACCCAAAGAATATCAGCAATACTCGGCACCAGAAGGTAACATAGTCCTGCTAATAGATTGAGCGGTACAATTACCCAACCAAATAGCCCAATGGCAAATAAATTAATAAAAAGTCCCCATAACGACGCCTTACCAAATAAAAGCAACGTAACGGGTAATAAAGTAAGAAACAGCCAAAACTGTAATTTAAACACTTGCTTGAACGTTTGCCAAACACGGTTAGATAGCGCGTTATTGATATGAGTACGTGGCTTATCATCGTATAAATTCGTTACAGCAGTAGTCTGGTGCTGATACGACGTATCATCATACTTGAGTAATAACGCCACTGCGATAAAAGACAGCCAATACCCCGCCTGCCATAATACGTAAGGGTCACGCCAAGCCATCAATATAGCCAATGCCAATAGCACGCGCATCGTACTGATAGGAAGCAATATCAATCTGACGAATCCAATCGCTAATAACATCCAAGCCGTACGAGCAGCAGGCACGTCAAAACCAGTAAATAGCGCATAAATAAAAGCGGCACCAATCATTACCCACCAGCGCACTTGCCAACGCGGAATACGACGATAAATCGCTGAATAATTACGATCAAACAGCAGTACGACTATACCTGCTAGCACAATAGCTAAAAAAAGTACGTGCGTGCCTGAAATAGCGAGCAGATGTGAGATACCCGCCAGTTGATATAAATCCTTAGTTTCACGATTAATCAAGCTACGATCACCCGTGAGCAGACTTAATGTCACCGCTTTTGCTTGTTGCTCTGCTGTCGTTTGCGCTGACCAGTCTTGATAGAAATGCTGTCGTAATCGCCAACGCCCTTGATCAATACGAGTACGAAAGCGCTGAAGATATGAGTCAGAATCTAGCGACTGCTTCGAATATTTTTCATCGCTGATTTTATTGCTGATTTCGTTACTGTTTACCAATGTAGGACTAATGGCCAAAATATTCGCAACGCCATCAATATGCCGACCTCGCAACCAGCGATAACTGTCAAAACCAGTAGGGTTATTGACTGCTTGCTCAGAAGTAGCCAACGGCGCCAGTGCTAGGATCATGAATATCTCATCACCGGGCTGCAATTCATTTAAGGATGCAAACTGGCTCTTATTCGCAGACTTTCTTGGATAAGCGTTAAGTAAGATTCGGTGTTCGCTGACTGCGATACTAACTTCATTGGAATTAACATCGTAATTTCTGCTTAGGCTATTTTTATTCACATCTAAGTAGTCGGATGTTTTAGTTGCTAACTCTTGGGGCGTTAGCTCAGCGACTAATGGAGCGATATTCGTTATCACCGCTACTTGGCGATACCCGCTGTCTGTAGTAGCATCATAAACACTGTCGCTCAACCCTTCGATACGCACGAGTGCTTGTACTCGTATCGGTGCAGTTATTTCAGTGGTTTCTGCTTGTTGATGAGTAACTAAAGCTTGCAGTGTGCTGCCTATCACTAATGCAGCCGTTAGCAAAGCTAAGACTAAATATCTAATAATACGGAAAGGAAGTTTAGTATACAGAGATGCGTTGTTAAAGGTATTGTTATCAGCGCTGTGGCTGTCTATCGAGGGTATGTTGAATTGAGCCAACGCCAGCAGAAAAGTGGCAAATATAGTCAGCGCCAAAGACAGATTGGATGGATCAATCATATCTAGCAAGGATAAGTCAGTTGGCAATATCACATTATCTGCGACTGCCAATACGCCCATCATGACTATAATTATGAGGCTACCAATCAACCAGTACACCAGCACTCCTTGCTTGATGACTTAAATATTATTCGGCCAAATATGGTGACTTACTATA
This sequence comes from Psychrobacter sp. JCM 18901, assembly GCF_000586435.1. GTDB lineage: Bacteria > Pseudomonadota > Gammaproteobacteria > Pseudomonadales > Moraxellaceae > Psychrobacter. The sequence goes on along the minus strand of NZ_BAWH01000035.1, from coordinate 1,206 downwards.
GCAAATGACACGTGATGCAATAGCATTTATATTTATATTACCCTATACTGAGGCAACGTATTAGGTGGTAACTATCTGACACCACCATTCTGTGTGTTCTAACCTTTATCCTACTCACCATATATTACTTTATACCAGCTTCTCAATACCATTGAGTAGACTGTAGTTAATGATTAAAGGCGATCCTGTGCCCCAAAAACGTCTAAAAGACCTACTTCCTACACCAGAGAAAATCTTAGAAAGTCGCACTTTAAAGCTGTTTGCACCGCACTTGGCTGATCCAAGGTTATGGCATTTCAATCGACACAGCCTAAATAAGGCCGTCTATATCGGTGTACTAAGTGCATTTTTTTCCGCTGCCAGGACAGATGTTACTGGCACTTATTGGCTCGCTTATTTTTCGTGCCAATGTCCCTATGGCGCTTGGTTTGACATGGATTACCAACCCAGTCACTAGCTTGCCCATCTTTTATGCTGGATACTATATCGGCGCAAAAATCATTGATGCACCTGTGATTAGCTTGCGATTCATCGGTAGAATGATTGCTGATTTTAGCTTATGGGCATTATCAAATGGTGCCAATCCGTTCATTACTTATCGCGGTACAGTATCACTTGCTGCATTTTGTATCGGATTAACGATTTTGGCCGTAGTCACCAGTCTTATTTGCGGTTTGGCATTTAAGGCCATTTGGCGTTATAAGACCGTAGCGAGCTGGCAGAAACGTCAGCAAAAACCTTCTGACGAATCTGACAAGTTATAATGCAATTTATCTTTGTTATATAGCTATAACGCTTACGCCCTAGCTAAGCTTAGCTAGCAAAGCTTATTCTTCTTTACTGTTCTCTATAGCATTTAAGACTTTGTCAGTGAAATTGCTATCCATCGGTACAATCTCAATGACTTCATCATTTTTACAGAGCGTATAACGCTTACCTGTCGCGCTGTCTTGAACTTTTAGGTCGTAATCAACCCCAGCCAAAGTGATGGCATCAAACACAGGTCAGTAGCTCAGTTTGTGCCTGTCTATCGAGCGTTTCAAACAAAGTTGGATCGATGTAAGGCTTTAATGGCTCATCACCCTCTTCTGCACTGCCAAAAGCCGCAATTGGATTATCATCTTCACGCATTTTACGCATCCTTATAAAATAGATAAGGCGGCTGGCTCACAACCGCTTAATCGCTAGTTTCTATGATATATTTTA
>NZ_BAWH01000036.1 GCF_000586435.1 Psychrobacter sp. JCM 18901 | reverse complement strand
TTTTTCTTTTTGCGCCTTTGTAGGTTTACCATCTTCCACGCTACTAGCAGCTGGCGTATTTTGCTTATCTAACTCCTGTTGTTTTAGTTTCTGCATTTGCTTAGTAAGTTGGCGCTCCCTTTGAGTCATCGCATCAACTGGCTGAATCCACAAATCAATATCGAAAAAAATTCTCATTATTCTCAGTGATAAACTCGATACCAAGCACAACTACATGATGTAGTTCAATAATTGGCAAACGTGTGGCAACGTCCTGTGCAATCTTTGCTAGCTTTGGTTGGACAGCGGCTTTGCTATTAGGACCCTTTGACTCCTGACCATAAAAAAACCAGTACATAATGTCGTCCCAAACTTTCATAAGAATGTTGATGTACGACGTAGCCATCTTTTTGCAGTGCTGCGCTTTGTTTAGGGTGTCTATATAGCGTACGAATAAGCTCGTGACGTGAAAACAAAGACTCATCTAGCAGTTGTTGTTGCCAGTGAGCGAGCGGTATTCCTGTTTGGTCGTCATTATTAGCTGCGTGCTTTTTACCATACGTATCTATCATCTGCATACTTAGCTGAGACCATATCGTGGCTGCTTGTATCATATGCTGATGGTACATTTGAGCAGTTGAACTTTGGTTTTTGTAGGCAAGTGTGATGGCGACCAGTGCTGAGTTAGGTTCGTCTTGTACTTCATTTTTGATGAGCGCATTGTCGACTACAATGGCAGGAGCAAACGGGTCTGGACTTTGCAAAAAAACGCTCAACCAAAGCGTCTTCTGACTCGAAACTTGGAATATGATTTACGGCCGACTGCTGCAGCTGTTCTAAATGATAAGCTAAGAAACGCCATAATTCACATGGGGTGCGTACTGCTGCTGCTATCGAGTACCAGTCGTCCCAGCTAAATACTTGTAGCTGCTGCATGCTTTCGCTCATATCGACAACTAAGTCCTCTAAAAAGTAACGAACACCAAAATTGTGTTTAAGTCGCTGTAGAGCACTGTTTGAATTGTTTGCACTGTCACCGTTATAACCTCGATTAAGACTGCTACCCCCTCCGACAAGCTGAATATCAAAAATCATGGCTTCATAACCAACTGAAGCATTGGCTTCATTTTGAGATGATAATGGCTTGTACCATGTAAGTGCTGACTTGACCGCAGTCATGCGTACAGCCTCAATATCAGCTGATTCTGTATCATAGGGTAGATATAGTGTCAGTTCCAACAGCTGTAGCTTGCCAAGTGGTAACTGATACTGATAGTGACGAGCGATATACTGAGCATTGTATTCATGTTCAATTGTATGCATGCCTGCCAATGTCACAGCCATAGCATCTGCTTGTAAATAACTGACTAGCTCAGTCGTCAAATAGCCCCAGTCGGGCATAGTAGTAATCGAATGGGACACAAGTTCCAACCTTCTATTATCGTATGGTGAATATCGCACATGCCAGCTCATAATAATAACGACATCATTACCGCGTATTACAAATATTTGAATGATGCAAAATTATGCTACATAAGCACTATCAGAGACAGTCGCTTTCAAGGCAATCACTTGTTATGATGATATCAAAGCAGTATTGCTTGCGTGCAAGTTTATGGATGACAAACTGTACTTAGTTGTATTTATCGAAACCATAGTCGTTGAATTTTTAATCATCGAAACTTTAATGACTATTATATAATAATAAGGATTAAACATTATGAAGCGTTTTAAAGAAAAGACCGTCGTTGTAACGGGTGCAGGTTCTGGTATTGGCCGTGCGACTGCTATTCGCTTTGCCGAGGAAGGCGCTAGCGTGGTTCTAGTAGGACGTACGGCAGCAACACTAGAAGAAACTGCCAAAGAGTTGCCACAAGATCGTACTTGGATTCATACCGATAATTACCTTATTATTACATGCGATATCAGTGTCCAAAGCCAAGTACAAGAGATGGTTGAGCGCGCTATCGACAAATTTGGCAAAATTGATATCTTGGTAAACAATGCTGGCAAAGCAACCCAAGGTAAGATCACAGAACTATCTGCTGATGATTGGCGCTCTGCTATCGATGTGAATCTAAACGGGACTTTTTACGTCTCTCAAGCGGCTATGCCTCACTTAATTGCATCAAAGGGCAACATCGTCAATATCTCATCGCTCTCGGGCGTAGGTGGTGACTGGAATATGGCTGCTTACAATGCCGCTAAAGCGGGTGTGACCAATTTAACCCGCACATTGGCATTGGATCATGGTTCAGATGGTGTTCGTGTTAATGCGGTTAATCCAAGTGTCACCAAAACCGATATGACTACGGCTATCCAAGACAATGAATCTAAGACGGATAAATTCTTAGCTCGCTGTCCGCTTGGACGTTTGGCAACCCCAGAGGATATCGCCGCTGCCATTACCTTCTTAGCAAGTGATGACGCTCCATGATTACTGGTGTCAATCTGCCTGTCGATGGCGGTGTTAGTGCCTCTAACGGCCAACCACAGTTTTAGACTTTTGCACTGATAAACATTCAAATATTACTCAAAAAAAAGCCCCTGATATGATGATATCAGGGGCTTTTTCAATATAAATTATTAGAACTTAGTTGTAGACAGCTCTGAGTTTTCGTACCTGTCATACAACCAGTGATTTTAACTTAACTAATTGAACTAATATTTATACCATTTAACTTATTCAGCTGCATTATTGATGTCTTGTAGTGGCTGCGACAAACGCTCAAGGTGTCTTGGTAGCACCCCTTTATATTGAGAATATATTTTTGGTAAATCTGCTTCGATATCACCTGTAGGATAAACCAGCGACATGAACCGTATTTCTTTAGTATTGTAGTCCATCGCCACTGGTAAAATCGGTACACCAGCACCCACTGCTAAATAATAAAAGCCTGTTTTCCACGACTCAGTATATTGCCGTGTCCCCTCTGGTGATAATCCTAAAAATAATGGTTCACCAGTTTTGAACTTATCAATACTGGCTTGCAGTACAGAGCCTTTATTACCACGATCGATAGGAATAACCCCTATCCAATTTAATAACTGTGCAAACACAGGAACTTTAAATAGCGTGTGCTTGCCCATAATGCTGATTTTGATATCTAATGCAAACAGACTTGGAATCGCATAAATACCATCCACATTAGAAGTATGTGGTAGAGCAAGCACTACAGCTTGTGAGATATTTGGAATCTCGCCTACCGTACGCCAACCTGATGCCTTTAACAGCGCGGATGCAATAACAGGCGCAAACTTGTTGCCACGCTTTGGAACCTTGTCTCCCAAATGCTTTTTGCTAAGTTTTGGGAGTACTTTGGAGCGCGCAGGTTTAGAAACAACAGACTTAGAACGGTTAAAAATCTTCGGTATCATGACAGCACAATATAATGAAAGGTACTGACATAATACCATTAAGCCTTTGTGGCTAGGCTGAATTTTGCGTGCTTTTATTATGTGATAGATCGTTTAGCCATAAATATAAGTAATGACCTATTACGATATTCTGCACCCATATTTCTTTAGATTCATTGCTAATTCTTAAGAAATATCGGCCAAATCACCTTTGCTCTCAAGCCACGACTTACGATCAGAGGCACGTTTCTTAGCCAGTAGCATATCCATCACGCTATTGGTTAGTACCATGTCATCCATATCTAACTGTACTAGGCGGCGTGTATCACGGCTCATCGTCGTCTCACGTAATTGCTCAGCGCTCATTTCACCAAGCCCTTTAAAGCGTGTAATCTGAGCTTTTTTATTGCCCGGTACGTTAGCCAAGATATGTGCAAGCTCTGGTTCATCCAGTGCATAGTGAACTTCTTTACCTACATCTACTCGATACAAGGGCGGCATGGCCACAAATAGATGCCCTGCATCCACTAGTGCAGGGAAATGCTTCACAAACAAAGCGCAGATCAATGTCGCAATGTGCAGTCCATCAGAGTCAGCATCCGCTAAGATACATATCTTGTCGTAACGTAGCTCGGACAAATCGTCAGAGGCAGGATCCACACCGATAGCAATGGCAATATCATGAATCTCTTGGCTTGATAGCACCGTATCTGATGATACTTCCCACGTATTTAGGATTTTGCCACGTAGAGGTAGTATGGCCTGATAATGACGATCTCTTGCTTGCTTAGCACTACCACCCGCAGAATCACCCTCTACTAAGAACAGCTCAGCGCCATCACGTAAATCACCACGGCAGTCTGCCAATTTACCAGGCAATGCGGTCCCTGAGTAATCTTTTTACGAGCGACTTTTTTGGCCGATTTTAGACGACGACCTGCTTTATTAATCGCCAGTTCAGCGATTTGGGTGCCTATGTCCGCATGCTGGTTTAACCATAGGCTAAAGGCATCTTTTGCCAATGTTTGTACAGCGCCCGCCGCTTCACGGCTAGATAAACGCTCTTTGGTCTGTCCAGAAAACTGTGGCTCAGAGAACTTCAGAGACAGGATATAATTCACCCCATCCCAGACGTCTTCTGCGGTTAGCTTCACACTACGTGGTAGCAAATTATGAATATCGCAGAACTCACGTAGTGCTTCTAAGATGCCTGTACGTAGTCCATTGACATGCGTACCGCCTTGAGCTGTCGGAATCAGGTTCACATAGCTTTCTTGAATAGGCGTACCACCATCAGGCAACCAAGATAAGGCAAAGGTAATAGCTGCTCGTTCGCCCGCTTTCGCATCGTAATTATAATAAAACGGCGCTTCAGGCAATGTTTCCAAACCATCTAGTTGTTCGCTTAGATACTCGACTACCCCATCCGTAAACTGCCAAACGACCTTTTCATCATTGATATCGTCAGTGAATTCAATCGTCAGTCCAGCGGCCAGAACAGCCTTTGCTTTTAAATTATGCTTGAGCTGTTTTACATTAAATTTGGGCGTATCGAAGAAACTACCATCTGCCCAAAAGTGTACTCTGGTGCCACGTTTGCGCTTGTTTGAGCTGACTGCTTCAGTTAATGGCGTAACTGGTGCACCATTTTCAAATGCCATATCAAACTGTGTGCTATCACGCCATACCGTCACTTCAACGCGGGTTGATAGCGCATTGACGACAGAGATACCCACACCATGCAGACCACCTGACACTTCGTAATTAGAGGTCGAAAACTTTCCACCTGCATGCAAGCGGGTCAAAATCAGCTCAATACCAGATTGACCAAACTCAGGGTGAATATCAGTTGGCATACCGCGCCCGTCATCTTCGACAGACAACGATCCATCACTATGCAATTGCACCTTGATGGTTTTAGCATAACCAGCTAACGCTTCATCAACTGAGTTATCAATGACCTCTTGCGCCAAATGATTCGGGCGCGTGGTGTCGGTATACATACCCGGACGACGACGGACTGGATCAAGACCTTCTAAAACTTCTAACGATTGCGCATTATATTGACTCACAAATGCATCCTTAACTGTTCGCGTGCGTTTAATTCTATTAAACCATTATAACGAAAAATAGCGACGTTAACGTTAATACTCCATCGCTTACGTCATATAATGTCGTCTATTTAGGCTTGTACTAAATTCTGTAAGATATTCATCACCATTGGCAGCTGATCATTAAAATCACTGAAGCGATGATCGCCACCTACTTGCACCGTTACCGATGCGCCATGACTTTGATAAAAATTTTTAGACAATTCAGAATTTAATAGCTCGTCGCCTTCTTTTAGCAGTACAGCAACTTTATTAGGATAATTTACTGATAACAGCTGATTATCTGCAAGCCACTGTAAATCTGCAGGCGTAATACTCCAGCCACCCGCTGTCGTATGCAGGACTTTGCTAGTAGATGACTCATTTAAGTTATCTTGACTTGATACAGGTTTATTAGAGAAACGCTGTAAAGTGATATGGGGCTGGATACTGGGGTTAAGCAATAAAACTGGGCAACCTATCTGATTGCTTATCAAAGTAGAAAAATAGCCACCCAATGAGCTGCCGATTAATACCGTATTTGATAACTCAGTCTGCTTATCTGCTGATTTTCCATCTTCAGTATCATTTAGCGCTTTGATTAAAGACAGTAGTTGCTCACACACTTGCGCAGGGGTTTTATTTAAATCAGGACGCAGCACATCAATATCAGGATAATGAAGCTGGCAATATTTTTCTAACAACATCCCTTTGGTCGAGTTGGCATCACTGTCCAATCCATGGATATAAATCAAGTTCACGTATCATCTCACTTATTAATTTTGTTATGATTATCTTATAAAGGCTATCAAAGCTAAGCATAGCACCCGCTAGACGGAAATAATAACAATAAAATGGCACACTATTAGTCAGTATTTGCGACATAATAAAATTGTACAGTGATTTTATGCAGGTCAAAGGAATGACGGTAGTCATTATGGAGGAGTCATGAATCAACAGTTTGAACTGTTCGAGATTGCCAATCCATGTATTGGTCTTTGTCAAAGCAATAAGAAGGGTTATTGCTTTGGTTGCCTGCGTAGTCGAACTGAGCGCCAGCGATGGCATGACATGACGACAGAGCAGCAACGCGAGGTGCTAAGGCTTATCGCAGGACGTAAGCTGCGTATAGAACAAATGAGACAGCGTAAATATGAACAGTTAGGATTTGATTTTGAGGAGATACCTGAGATAGGTGAGTTATTTTAAGAAGTAATTAATCACGCCAGACATGCTAATAGTACCCTCAAAATGCGTTAAATTTCGCTAAAATATATGCCCAATAACCTAACAGTAGAATCAGTAGTCCCCACGGTATGGCGAAACACCAATAATATAAATCGCTAGTAGTAAATACGTAAAAATAAACAGCCATTCCAACACTGATTACAAGTGAAGCTGCATATCCAATCAACAAGGTAAAGAGAATATTATTCTCAATTTTGGTTAAGCTTGGGCTTCCCTCTGCACATATATAAAAAAGAAACCCAAAAGCAAAAGCCCCGCCAATAGTAATATGCAAAAATGATATTAGAACTAGCAACCAAATCGACACGCATACTTCCTTATTAGTCTAATGACGGCTTTGTCTTTAATATAGTGCTTTCTACAAGTTATAAGCGCTTCTAATAGAAAATAGCATACCTTCAAGTTTTTCTATAATCAATACTGCAATACGCTTGCTAGAATAAATTAGACTGAAATCAGTAGATCCGTCACCAAACCGCGCG
>NZ_BAWH01000037.1 GCF_000586435.1 Psychrobacter sp. JCM 18901 | reverse complement strand
CAAAGCAAAGTCAATGGTGTTGCCTGACTTATTGACTGTAAGGTTGGTCTCACCATTTGCAGTACCGATATCGATAGTGTCACCAGCTTTGATAGCTGCGCCATTAGCACCATTACTATTTAGTGTGAAACCACCTTGAAGAGTTGTAATATCACCTGCATTCTTAGTTACATTTTGGTTAGTAGCATGCAATTGAGAGCCATTAACCGCCTCTTTGCTACCAGCAGTTACTGAGCCATTAGCGACATCTGTAATGACTTTATCACCAGCATTAATACCTGTCGAGGTAACGCTTGGACCACCTACAATGGTCACGCCAGTATCATTGACAGTCGTGCTGCCTATTTTTACACGGCCATCAGTGCCTAGATCGATTTTTTTCAGCCAGTTTAACGCTGATACTGCCATCTGTAGCGTTAGATACGGTTTGAATATTGTTTTCTGTACCCGTCGTAGAGCCGCCTTTCACCTTCAATATTTGGTTCGGATTACGAGTGACGACTGCGCCGTTATCACCTTGGTATTGCTGATTAGTGGTATTGATGGCGGTATAGACGTCTCCACCATTAACCACAGAAGCGCTTCCTTGGGTGACATAATTTTTAGTACCACCATTGACGATGCTATCAGTGTTGTTAACCGTCATACTGCCTGATGTAACTTTAGTAAATGTTACATCGTCAGCAGTAGCAACTGTAATGTCTTTGCCGTTACGCGTAATCTTTATATTTTTACCATCTTTGAACTGTACAGTGCTACCAGGAGCAACGTTGCTCGCCGTATCACTGTTGGTTTGGACGTTCCAACCTTGTGCTGCGTACTTGATGGCACTTTCGACGGTAGTATATGTATTGCCATTGACGTTTAGGCTTGCGTTGACTTGATGAGTCGTTGAGTTATAGGCTGAACTACCACCAAGAGCGGTAGCAACACTTTGACCTGCGGTATCTAGATTACTCCCCAATGCAGTTACTGCTTGATTAGTGCGATGAAGCTGCGAGCCGTTGATAGCATCGGTGCTGGTTGCCGATACACGCCCTGCAGCGACATTCGTAATCGTACGCTCATTACCTACTGTACCTACGCTAACCGTACTGGTTGCATTAGTACCTGCATAAGTATAAGTATTCTTATCGACCGTAGCATTTGCAGTATTGACGACCGCACCTGTGATTGAGCCTGCACCGAGGGCTATATCGTTAGCATTGGTATTTGCTTTGGCACCTTGGCCAAGCGCCATGGCGCCTTGTTCTCTGGCTTGTGCCCCACGGCCAAAGGCTATGGTATCTTGTGCACTGGCAGCGGCATTACTACCAATTGCTGTAGCATATTGTGCACTAGCAGCAGCGTTACTACCAATAGCGGTGGTATCTTGCTTACTAGCGGCAGCACTGGTTCCTATAGCAACTGCGCTTGTATCAGTAGCACTTGCACTATTCCCTAGCGCATACGCATTAACCCCGTCCGTATTGGCATTTGAGCTATAGCGAATGAATTCGCTTTTCTAGAGGTCGCTGTGTTACCAATAGCATAACCGCTATCAGCGGTAGAGGTCGCTTTTTTTACCTATAGCATAGGCACTGTCTTCATTGACAGAAGCCTGTGTACCAATAGCAAAAGCATCTTTACCGCTAACAGCGGTCGCTTGAGTCGCTCTAGCACCAGAGCCAATAGCATAGGCTCTGTTTGCGCTAGACTCCGCGCTATCACCTATAGCATAGGCTCTGATTGCAGAGGCTTTTGCTTGATTACCTTGAGCATAAGCGTTAGTGCCACTAGACTGGGCGTTTGTACCTAATGCATAGGCATTGGAAGCGCTAGTCGTTGCCCCAGTACCGATCGCCGTAGAGCTGGTAGCGCCAGCATTGACTGTCGCACGATCACCAAAAGCGTTGGCACTTTGTGCGTTTTTATCGACCGTGGCATTATCACCGATGGCATTGGCACTTTCTGAACCTTCTTCAACTTCGGCAAAGTTACCAATAGCATTAGAGTTCTTAGAATTTTGATGCACGTGGGATTCGTAACCAAACGCCTGTCCTTGCGCAGATTCACTTAGTGCATTCTCCCCGATAGCAGTGGCATGCTCTCTAGTTACTCGAGCTTCGTAGCCGATAGCAATACCGCTATCAGCTTCAGGGTTACCTGCTTGATTCTCAACTCTTGAGTCCTGACCAATAGCAATAGATTGCTTAGCATCAGCTTGTGCTTCTAGACCGATGGCAGTTGCGCCTTCACTCAGACTTCTAGACTGTCTACCTATCGCTAAGCTATCGTTCCCTTCTGCAACGGATAGTCGACCAATGGCTAGACTATAATCACCAATCGCTCCTTGCGTTGGACCAATAGCAATAGCATCTGTACCGCTGGCACCGTTATTAGTGTAGTTAGTATCATCTTTTGTTGTATTGACGCTAATAAAATGTGGACCAGCTTCTTTTAGCTGTCGGACGTTGACGGCATCAGTATCACTTGTACCATCAGCGACTCTGCGTATTTGTGTGCCTTTTAAAGTAATGCTTTCTTGACTAGCTCCATCATATACGACAGCGTTAGGTTCACTGCTTCCTGGGATACCACTAATAGGCAAGCCGTTTTTAGTCAAATAAGCAGATAGCGTGTTTTCACCATCTCGGCTGAATGACAAGCTGCCATCTGAGTTTACAGTAACATCATCACCAAACAACCCTTGTACTTCATTGCCTAATCCCTTTAATTGTCCAACGTTGGCAGCATCTGTATTCTTTACGCCACCTGCAACATTAATGATGCGGCGAAACGTACCAGTAGTCTCGCTACCGATGGAGAAGATAGAGCTGGCTGTCTGACCAGTCAGATAAGCAGTAGCTGAGGGTACGTTAGTCGCTGTATTAGCAGTCGAACCGCCACCGAGCGCTATAGAACCTGAACCTTTGGTTGAGGCATTTATCCCCAGTGCTAGACTATTCTCTCCGGATGCAGCGGCTCTGGCACCCATAGCTAATGCACCATTAGCCGACGCATTAGATGCTCTACCTATAGAGATACTATCATCAGTCGACAGTGCTCCCGTTGCACCTATTGAACTACTGCTACCTGCTTGGTTACCAAGAGCAATATTGAAACTTCCTCCACGTTCAAGACCAGCTTCGTTACCGATAGCGACATTTTCATCACTATCGTCGGCACGATCTTTACCAGCTCTAGCACCGATAGCCACATTACGTCCACCGCCAAACACACCCGAGCCAGCCTCTTCACCGATATAAACGTTGCTGATATCAGCAGATGGTAGCCCAAACGATCCAGCGCCAGCGCCCTTACCCATAGCCACATCGTAGTCCATCTGGGCTTGAGCACCATTGCCGATAGCTACCGCACTCTTGCCACTGGGAGCAAGCATCTGATTTGTACCTGGATTCAGAGCTTCACCGCGTCCAGCTTGGCTATTGTTACCAATGGCTACTGCATTACTACCAGCAGCCGTTACCTGAGCATTTTTGCCACCAGCAAAACTGTTCGCACCAGCTGCAGTCGCGCCAGGACCAATACCAACGGCGCTACCTGTAGCAACGGTATTACGTCCAATACTTACCGCATCGACTGCAGCACTGGCTCTATCACCAATAGCAACGCTAGAGTTGCCAGCGGCGATGGTACCCACGCCTAGTGATAAGCTGTTATCACCTGAGGCAAAGTTGGCACCAGCCTTTAGTGCTGTAATGAACTGATTGACGCCAGCAGCATCAACAGCAACTCCAGCAATTTCGGTAATTTTACTTGTAGCTGTAGGGTTATAGGTACCATCAGCACTCAATGGTGTCCCAGTCGCTGTTACTGAAATGCCATTGATTGCTGTCAAGTCTGTATCGTTATCAGTTAGGCTCAAAGTCGTAATGGGGTCACCAGTTGCCCCAATCGAGGTTGAGTTTTTACCTATAGCTAAGGTTTGCTTACCAATAGCAATAGCGTTCTCAGCTTTAGATTGCGCCTGATTACCTATAGCAGTTCCAGAGTCTAAATCGGCACTAGCGCTACTACCTAAGGCAATACTGTTATCTGCTGTAGCGCTAGTGGTGGCGCCAAACCCGGCTGCAAAGCTACCAATACCACTAGCTATAGACGTCGGGCCAATAGCTATCGAATCATCGCCAATAGCCTGTGAATCGGCTTTTGTAGAATTAGCGTGAAAATAACGTATACCGTCTGACGTTGTAAACAGCTGGTTATAAAGATTGCCACCATTAATGCATCCGTACTAGTCTCAGTGATATCACCATCACCGACGTTAGTAACCGTATTGCCGCCCATGCTTGCTGTTTTGTTACTAGCAACGGTTATACCGCCATTCGCGGTGAGCATACCGCCGATAGTTTGTGTGCCAGTGATACTAGAATTACCTGCTACCGTCTGATTGCCACCAACCGTTGAGTTACCTGTAGTGGTGACTGTAGTGAAACTTGGAGTTGATGAGGTGGCAACTTTAATTTTAGTGCCATCGCGAGTGATCTGAATATTATTATCATTTTCAAAAGTAACTGTGTCGCCTGATGAAATCTTTTGTGAAGCACCAGTATTAGCTTTGATGTTAAAGCCTCGATTGACTTGCGTCTGAACAGTATTCAACTGACCGAGGTTAACCGCATCTGTTGAGACAGTACCATTACCGACGTTAGTAATTTTATTGCCGCCCATGCTTACTGTCTTGCCACTAGCAACGGTTATACCGCCATTCGCGGTGAGCATACCGCCGATAGTTTGTGTGCCAGTAATACTAGAATTACCTGTTACCGTCTGATTGCCACCAACTGTCTGATTACTACCAACCGTTAAATTGCCTGTAGTCGTGACTGTAGTGAAGCTTGGGTTCAAAGAGGTGGCAACAGAAATCGTATTACCATTACGGGTGATTGCGATATTATCGGCGTTGGTGAAATTTACCGTAGCTCCAGGAGCAATCGTCTGTTTGGTACCACCATTTGCTTGAATATTCCAGCCTTGGTTCGCGTTTGTCGCGGTTGTTTTAACCGCATCCAACTGACCGAAGTTAACCGCATCTTTTGTAGCTGTACCATCAGCGACATTGGTCACTTGGTTATTGCCCATGCTTACTGTTTGGTTACTGGCAACTGTCAGGCCGCCATTAGCGTTAAGCGTACCACCTACGTTGGCATTGCCCGTAGTCGTGACTGTAGCGAAATTTGGGTCTTGCGAGGTGGCAATAGAAATCGTGTTGCCCGTGCGTGTGATCTTAATATTACTATCACCATCTTGAAAAGTAACCGTCTCTCCTGGACCTATCTGTTCTTCAACGCCATTGTTGCTTTAATATTAAAGCCTTTACTAGCAGTTGTCTTAACCGCATCTAACTGACCAAAGTTCACCGCATCTGTGGTAGCGGTACCATTAGCGACATTGGTTACCTTATTGCCGCCCATATTTACCATCTGACCACCAGCAACGGTCAAGCCACCATTCGCGTTTAGCATACCACTAGCTGTGATACTCGCTCCGGTAACGTTGCCAGTAGCCGTAACATCTCCATTAGCTGTAACGTTATCAAAATTACCATCATCGCTATCGCTGCATACTAAACCCAGATGCCGCAATTCCTGCACATATCGCCGTCAACCGCAATAACTTCGCGCCTGAGTTGGTCGCTTCTGATTCTACAGAGTTTGAACTGACTGAGCTATGAGAAGATTTTCCACGGGCTTTTGCATATTCTGCAACAGCCATAAAGCAGTTTAATGATTCGTTCCAGATGACTTTATAGCTACGATTCATAACTTATACATCCTATATATATTGAAAGTGAGAAAATATGAATAAAACCTGTAGCCATTAGTCTTAAACGAGACAGTGTCTACATTAGTTTTTATATAACACTACTGGTATACCAAACGTGTTAACTACTCTAAGAGCAGTGAAAATACAGAACAAAATTTGATATGAGCTTTTCTCGGTGGCACTAGAGAATATGAAGCCCATGTAATTTCTACGTACAATTGTTACTAAAAATTAACACTTACGATGTAATATAAAATAAAGATTGTACTATATAGATTAAGTTGTTACTTGATAGTTTTTAAACAAATGTCACTCATAAACGAACAAAGCGCAATAGCATTGACTCGAAATGCAACATACTGACCAAGTAATTTTGTGCAATAAACGTTCCACAATGCGATTAATAATGATGGTCGTTTTTATACTAGTAAGTTTTGCTGGCATAAGTTACCCATTAAAAAAGCCACTTAAAGATAAATAGCTTTTTTATATACTCAGATCTGACCTGTTAAAAGGTAAGTTAGTTTGAATATGATAATGCTGAGATATCATCTATATGGGCATGATATTAATCACTATTAACTCATGTACGATTAATAATGTTGGTTTGATAGGCTTTCGGTGTTATCCCAAAACAAGCTTTGAACGCTTTAAAGAATTGACTATGGGACTTGTAGCCTAATAAATAAGCAACATCAGTTGTAGATAGTTGTTTCTCTGTTAAGTACAGCTCAGCCAGTTGTCTTCTGGTTTCTTCTAGAATCCTTTGAAAGGATGTACC
>NZ_BAWH01000038.1 GCF_000586435.1 Psychrobacter sp. JCM 18901 | reverse complement strand
CAAAGAAAATCCCCCGACAAGCTAATGTCGGGGGATATTTCAGAATAGAGAGCTGACGATGACCTACTCTCACATGGGCGAACCACACTACCATTGGCGCTACGATGTTTCACTTCTGAGTTCGGGAAGGGATCAGGTGGGGCCATCGCGCTATTGTCGTCAGCAAAGGGGGTTAGATATGAGTCTGTTGTTTTTATTGTTTGACTATAAATGTTTAGTTTATGGTCGATCAACTTGTAACCTAACTGAATCAAGGTTAAAGGTGATATCGAAATGTTCTTTCTTATTCTATAGCCTGAGCTATACAAGATAGATTAATTAGACTTGGTTACAAACCACTTGGGTGTTGTATGGTCAAGCCAAACGAGCAATTAGTACAGGTTAGCTACACACATCGCTGCGCTTCCACACCCTGCCTATCAACGTCCTAGTCTTGAACGGCTCTTTAGGGAAATCTAATCTTGAGGTGGGCTTCCCGCTTAGATGCTTTCAGCGGTTATCCCATCCGAACGTAGCTACCGGGCAATGCCACTGGCGTGACAACCCGAACACCAGAGGTTCGTCCACTCTGGTCCTCTCGTACTAGGAGCAGATCCTCTCAAATTTCCAACGCCCACGGTAGATAGGGACCGAACTGTCTCACGACGTTCTAAACCCAGCTCGCGTACCTCTTTAAATGGCGAACAGCCATACCCTTAGGACCTGCTTCAGCCCTAGGATGAGATGAGCCGACATCGAGGTGCCAAACACCGCCGTCGATATGAACTCTTGGGCGGTATCAGCCTGTTATCCCCAGAGTACCTTTTATCCGTTGAGCGATGGCCCTTCCATACAGAACCACCGGATCACTAAGACCTACTTTCGTACCTGCTCGACTTGTGGGTCTCGCAGTTAAGCGCGCTTTTGCCTTTATACTCTACGACCGATTTCCGACCGGTCTGAGCGCACCTTCGTACTCCTCCGTTACTCTTTAGGAGGAGACCGCCCCAGTCAAACTACCCACCATACATTGTCCTCGGTATTGTTATACCTGAGTTAGAACCCCAACATGACCAGGGTGGTATTTCAAGATTGGCTCCACCGAGACTAGCGTCTCGGCTTCAAAGCCTCCCACCTATCCTGCACAAGTCAGGTCAAAGTTCAATGTAAAGCTGTAGTAAAGGTTCACGGGGTCTTTCCGTCTAGCCGCGGGTACACAGCATCTTCACTGCGATTTCGATTTCACTGAGTCTCTGCTGGAGACAGCGCTGCCATCATTATGTCATTCGTGCAGGTCGGAACTTACCCGACAAGGAATTTCGCTACCTTAGGACCGTTATAGTTACGGCCGCCGTTTACTGGGGCTTCGATCAAGAGCTTCGCTTACGCTAACCCCATCAATTAACCTTCCAGCACCGGGCAGACATCACACCCTATACGTCCACTTTCGTGTTTGCAGAGTGCTGTGTTTTTAATAAACAGTTGCAGCAGCCTGGTATCTGCGACTGCCAACAGCTCAAGGAGCAAGTCCTATCACCATCAACAGCGTACCTTCTCCCGAAGTTACGGTACCATTTTGCCTAGTTCCTTCAGCAGAGTTCTCTCAAGCGCCTTGGTATTCTCTACCTGATCACCTGTGTCGGTTTAGGGTACGATTCGTTTATAACTATTGCTTAGAAGCTTTTCCTGGAAGCATGGTATTTGCCACTTCGCTGTACAAGTACAGCTTGCTATCAGATCTCGGTATAGAATAGCCCGGATTTACCTAAGCTATAAACCTACATCCTTTCACCTGGACAACCAACGCCAGGCTGACATAACCTTCTCCGTCCCTCCATCGCATTATAAACAAGTATCGGAATATTAACCGATTTCCCATCGACTACGCCTTTCGGCCTCGCCTTAGGGGTCGACTCACCCAGCCCCGATTAACGTTGGACTGGAACCCTTGATCTTCCGGCGTGCGAGCTTTTCACTCGCATTATCGTTACTCACGTCAGCATTCGCTCTTGTGATACCTCCAGCATGCTTTACAACACACCTTCACAGGCTTACACAACGCTCCCCTACCACTTGAAAACAAATTCAAATCCGCAGCTTCGGCTCCTAGTTTGAGCCCCGTTACATCTTCCGCGCGGGCCGACTCGACTAGTGAGCTATTACGCTTTCTTTAAAGGATGGCTGCTTCTAAGCCAACCTCCTAGCTGTCTATGCCTTCCCACCTCGTTTCCCACTTAACTAGGAATTTGGGGCCTTAGCTGGCGGTCTGGGTTGTTTCCCTCTCCACGATGGACGTTAGCACCCACCGTGTGTCTCCCGGATATCACTCATCGGTATTCGGAGTTTGCATCGGTTTGGTAAGTCGGTATGACCCCCTAGCCGAAACAGTGCTCTACCCCCAATGGTGTTCGTCCGAGGCGCTACCTAAATAGCTTTCGGGGAGAACCAGCTATCACCGAGTTTGATTAGCCTTTCACCCCTATCCACAAGTCATCCCCTGGCTTTTCAACGACAGTGGGTTCGGTCCTCCGGTGCCTGTTACGGCACTTTCAACCTGCTCATGGATAGATCACTCGGTTTCGGGTCTATACCCTGCAACTAAACGCCCTATTAAGACTCGGTTTCCCTACGGCTCCCCTAAACGGTTAACCTTGCTACAGAATATAAGTCGCTGACCCATTATACAAAAGGTACGCGGTCACCCAACAAGTGGGCTCCCACTGCTTGTACGCACACGGTTTCAGGTTCTATTTCACTCCCCTCACAGGGGTTCTTTTCGCCTTTCCCTCACGGTACTGGTTCACTATCGGTCAGTCAGGAGTATTTAGCCTTGGAGGATGGTCCCCCCATCTTCAAACAGGATTTCTCGTGCCCCGCTCTACTTAATATGTTAACTCTAATGTTTCGAATACAGGACTATCACCTACTACGGTCAGCTTTCCCACGCTGTTCTTCTACATTAGAATTAATCGGCTTCTCCCCGTTCGCTCGCCGCTACTAGGGGAATCTCAATTGATGTCTATTCCTAAGGGTACTGAGATGTTTCACTTCCCCTCGTTCGCTTCCTAATAAATTAGGATACCTACCTTATGGTAAGTGGGTTTCCCCATTCAGAAATCTCCGGATCACAGGATATTGCCGCCTCCCCGAAGCTTATCGCAGGCTGTCACGTCTTTCATCGCCTCTGACTGCCAAGCATCCACCATGTGCGCTTCATTACTTGACCATACAACCCCAAGTAGTCTTTCGACTTCTAAGTGTCATACAATCTAATTATGATAACGATATCACCTATGTTTATACGCTTGATTCAGTTCTCTTTACTTTTTTTAATAACTCACCCCTGGGATAACAACTGATGTCGTTAAGAGGTGAGTTATTAAGGTTAAGAAGTGCGCGTGAACACGCTCTTCCTAACCCAGACTCATATCTATGTTTTTAAATAGTCTCTATGCTCTCGTCGAGTCACAGATTCTGTATAAAACAGAAAGAAGTAATCATTAACAATCACTTGTTTCTATTTAATACCTATTTATTTATTAGCATCTAAAGCTTACTTAACCGTCTTAGTAGTGGTGGAGCCAAACGGAGTCGAACCGTTGACCTCCTGCGTGCAAGGCAGGCGCTCTACCAACTGAGCTATGGCCCCATTGTAAAATGGTGGGTCTAGGTGGACTTGAACCACCGACCCCCGCGTTATCAACACGGTGCTCTAACCAGCTGAGCTACAGACCCTAATACGTTTGTTAAAAACGTAAGCTTAAACTAAAGAACAACTTGTTGTGAATTCTTGCTGACCGAATGCGTCTATAAGGAGGTGATCCAGCCGCAGGTTCCCCTACGGCTACCTTGTTACGACTTCACCCCAGTCATCAACCACACCGTGGTGAACGCCTCCCCGAAGGTTAAGCTATCCACTTCTGGTGCAATCAACTCCCATGGTGTGACGGGCGGTGTGTACAAGGCCCGGGAACGTATTCACCGCGGCATTCTGATCCGCGATTACTAGCGATTCCTACTTCATGGAGTCGAGTTGCAGACTCCAATCTGGACTACGATAGGCTTTTTGAGATTCGCATCACATCGCTGTGTAGCTGCCCTCTGTACCTACCATTGTAGCACGTGTGTAGCCCTGGTCGTAAGGGCCATGATGACTTGACGTCGTCCCCGCCTTCCTCCAGTTTGTCACTGGCAGTATCCTTAGAGTTCCCGGCTTAACCCGCTGGTAACTAAGGACAAGGGTTGCGCTCGTTGCGGGACTTAACCCAACATCTCACGACACGAGCTGACGACAGCCATGCAGCACCTGTATTCTAATTCCCGAAGGCACTCCCGCATCTCTGCAGGATTCTAGATATGTCAAGACCAGGTAAGGTTCTTCGCGTTGCATCGAATTAAACCACATGCTCCACCGCTTGTGCGGGCCCCCGTCAATTCATTTGAGTTTTAACCTTGCGGCCGTACTCCCCAGGCGGTCTACTTATTGCGTTAGCTGCGTCACTAAGTCCTCAAGGGACCCAACGACTAGTAGACATCGTTTACGGCGTGGACTACCAGGGTATCTAATCCTGTTTGCTACCCACGCTTTCGAGCCTCAGTGTCAGTATGATGCCAGGAAGCTGCCTTCGCCATCGGTATTCCTTCAGATCTCTACGCATTTCACCGCTACACCTGAAATTCTACTTCCCTCTCACCTACTCTAGCCTAACAGTTTCAGATGCAGTTCCCAGGTTAAGCCCGGGGATTTCACATCTGACTTATCAAGCCACCTACGCTCGCTTTACGCCCAGTAATTCCGATTAACGCTTGCACCCTCTGTATTACCGCGGCTGCTGGCACAGAGTTAGCCGGTGCTTATTCTGCAGCTAATGTCATCGTCTCCGGGTATTAACCGAAGAGTCTTCTTCACTGCTTAAAGTGCTTTACAACCAAAAGGCCTTCTTCACACACGCGGCATGGCTGGATCAGGGTTTCCCCCATTGTCCAATATTCCCCACTGCTGCCTCCCGTAGGAGTCCGGGCCGTGTCTCAGTCCCGGTGTGGCTGATCATCCTCTCAGACCAGCTACAGATCGTCGCCATGGTAGGCCTTTACCCCACCATCTAGCTAATCCGACTTAGGCTCATCTAATAGCGAGAGCAGTAAACTGCCCCCTTTCTCCCGTAGGTCGTATGCGGTATTAATACGAGTTTCCCCGTGCTATCCCCCACTACTAGGTAGATTCCTAAGTATTACTCACCCGTCCGCCGCTCGACGCCTGGTAGCAAGCTACCATCGTTTCCGCTCGACTTGCATGTGTTAAGCCTGCCGCCAGCGTTCAATCTGAGCCATGATCAAACTCTTCAGTTTAATCTTGCTATGAAGCTCTTTAAAGAAGCTTCTAAACTTGGCTCATTTAATCTGGCAAAATCGCTAAAAATTATGTTCGTAATGAATTAACTTTGAGTTTTTCTGCTGTCTTAAATGATAATTTTTATAGTTAATAATCTTTCCGAAAAGAAAAGATAGTCAACTTTATTTTTTAGCATTCTGAATCAGCAAAAATCCACACAAGTTGTTCTTTAGTTATGCTTTTAAATAATGTCTGACACTGTCGTCCAGTGCTAGTATTTCAAACTAAATAAGTCAGCCAATGTGGCTTATCCTATTTAGCGAGCTGACCATCATATCATGTTTTAATAGTCTGTCAACTTCTTTTTTTAATTTGTTTCAACAAGTTAACTGGGTTATTAATGTGTAATCTACACACTAGCTACTTCCAGCTCGTCTTGATGAGGTGCGTATTATAGA
>NZ_BAWH01000039.1 GCF_000586435.1 Psychrobacter sp. JCM 18901 | reverse complement strand
GCTTTTTGTTAATCTCTTCAATACCCTCTATTACCATGACCTTTTTGACCACGCCTGTCGGTGTCGCATAGCAAGCATCTTTATCACGAAATTTAAAAAAACCGTAATAATGAGCTTTCAAAATCTGGACGCTTTAGAAAGGTACCTCTGCCTTGATACTTGGTTAATACGCCATCGTCGACCAGCTTTTCAACCGCTTTTCGAACGGTTCCGACTGATACTTGATACTTGTCTGCAAACTCTTGCTCAGTCGGTAAAGGTGTGTTTTCGTCCCATTTACTTTCTGTCAATAAAGTCAAAATGTGCCATCGCACTTGCTCATACCGTGGTATTTTAAATTTTTCTAAGTTTTTTAGCATTATTTCACCACAATTTAAGGGGGTTATGAATTGTTTTACTGTTTTTAAGCATTGTTATCATTTTAGAGATTGGGTTATAACGGAGTACTCTATCTTAAGCGCTAAGAAAACCTTATATATCATTGCAATACTAACGACTGTCTGGCACTTTGTGGGCAATCTTATCTAATTCATATTACTTTTTTTGCTATTATTCCACTTATTTATACGTGCATTTCAGGCTTATACGATTCTGTAATCTAGAAAGTTGTTTGTCAATATTCTCGTAATGCTCTTTACCTATAGAAGTCGATACAGTTCTCTATAGAATTCATGTAGTTAAGCTCAAGGGACAGTAATGACTCTTTATATTCTAGCCGCAATAGTAATATGTATTATTTTGGGCTATACCACCAAGATCAATATTGGTCTATTTGCTATTGCATTCTCATACCTCATTGGCTGTTTCGGGATGGGAATGAGCGCTTATGAAATTGTTGAGCTGTGGCCTCTCAAAATTTTCTTTGTTATTTTTGCCGTCACTCTTTTCTATAATTTTCCTTTAGCGAATGGCGCTTTAGAAAAACTATCGAATCATCTGATCTATAGATGCCGTCATTTTCCCGAGTTTTTACCCTTGGTTATTTTCTTTGCTGCTACCATCGTTGCTGGCTTAGGAGCTGGTTATTACACCGTCTTAGCCACGATGGCACCTATGATTCTATTATTGTCTAAACGTACTAACTTGAATCTTGTCATTGCTACTTTATCTGTTAACTATGGTGCATTAGCTGGTGCTAACTTTATCACCTCACAAAGCGGGGTTATCTTTCGAGAGCTGATGCGCGGGGCCGGCGTTGCAAATGATAATACCTTTACTTATGTTTTAGGTGTCTTCGCAGTTACCTTTCTCATGCCAGTGATCGTCCTAGGTATCTATTGCTTTTTTTAATGCCAAAAATAGCAAAATTGCGATTCAAACGATAGTACCAGAGCCTTTCGATAATAAGCAAAAACAATCTATTATGCTGATTTTTATCATGATGGCTATCGTGCTTATTGTACCCATCTTAAATCTACTAATGCCTAACATAGAAGCGATTCAGTTTTTAAACGCTCGGATTGACATTGGTTTTATCGCCATTATTTTCGCCTTAATCAGTTTATTATTAAAATTAGGTGACGAAAAAAAAGTAATTGCTTTAATTCCTTGGAATACACTTATTATGATTTGTGGGGTCGGTATGCTGATCGGTCTTGGCGTTGAGATCGGTGTTATTTACGAGCTAACAGAATGGCTAAGTACCAACGTTCCTATCTGGATGATACCAATTTTGGTCTTCGTTATTAGCGCAATCATGTCAATCTTTGCTAGTACACTTGGCGTGGTCGCTCCTACTCTATTTCCTATGGTGCTGCCTTTAGCCGTCGCCTCTGGACTTAACCCTCTATTGTTATTTACCTGTATTGTGGTGGGAGCACAAAGTTCATCCCTCTCTCCTTTTTCATCAGGAGCAGTCTAATGTTGGGCGCTTCTCAAGTAGTTATAGAAAAAAACAAGCTATTTAATGCGCTATTATTCAAAGCGGTACCCTTAGATATTGGTATTGGTATATTAGCCATTTTCATTATCCAGCTGCTGTTTTAGCTATTATGTGTTCTTATGTTGAGAATGGGAGCATGCCCTTAAACAAATCCCTTCCAAAAGACAGTTTTGATGCAGCTGTCTTTTGACTGATATATACAACCAAACTTCTTAAATGCCTAATACATTGCCCGTTCTGGCGCTTAGTCTCATCTCACTGAATTCATCTACCAAGTTAGCTCTTTTCCTTATCCAAAAAACATGCCCTAGCACATTTTTAACATCGCTCTCATAGTTATCAATACCTGTAAATCATTGTATTCATTATTTTTTATTGACATTATCATCTTGTATTCGGAAGGTTTTTCTGTCTTTTCTTTCCCTTGATGTTAAGACAATAAGTAATTTTGTATCAGTCATTGTGATAGTACCTTAAAATAAAATTCATGTATACATACATATGTTTCTTGTTATTTTTATAATATTCTGTTACTTTTGCAAAACGCTAAAAACTCTACTTTTATGAAGTTTAGTAGTTATTGTCAGGATGATCTGAACTTCATCTGTCATCACTTTATTATTTTGCTCAGAATTCTATTGAGCTATTCATTAAAAATATACACAAGGAGTGTCGTGTGAACAAACTATCCTATTTGGCTCTTGGCCTTTCTGCACTTACCCTTACCGCATGTAATAAATCTGATACGGCAGCATCTGATGCCAGTTATGACGCCCCTTCACGTCCAGAATGTATCGCCCCAGCAAAACCAGGCGGTGGCTTTGACTTGACTTGTAAACTTGCTCAAGCTGGCTTAAGAGATACTGGCCTATTAGAAGATCCAATGCGAGTCACTTATATGCCAGGCGGCGTAGGTGCTGTTGCTTATAACAAAATCGTTGCCAATGATCGTGCTAATAACGATGCAATCATTGCTTTCTCTACTGGTTCTATCCTAAATCTGTCGCAAGGTAAATTTGGTAAATTCACCGAAAAAGACGTGAAATGGCTAGCAGCCGTTGGTACTGATTATGGTGCTATCGCTGTCAATGCAGACTCACCTATCAAAGATCTAGCAGGATTGGTCGCTGAGCTTAAGTCAAATCCAAAAGCAATCAGTTTCGCCGCTGGTGGTAGTGTTGGCGGTCAGGACTGGATGCAGACAGCTATTTTAGCCAAAGCGGTTGGTGTCAACCCTAGCGATATGACTTATGTTGCGATGGAAGGTGGCGGCGAGGCTATTACAGCTGTAATGGGTAACCATGTGACTGTCGTAAGTGCTGGTATCGCTGAGATCATGCCACAAGCTACTGCTGGCAAATTACGTGTATTGGCTGTATTCGCAGATGAAAGACTGGGCGGCACTATGGCCGATATTCCTACTGCTGTAGAGCAAGGCTATGACGTTACTTGGCCTGTCATGCGTGGTTATTACATGGGTCCAGATGTCAGTCCTGCCGCTTATGACTGGTGGAAAGCAAGCTTTGATAACATGCTTGCGGATCCAAAATTCGCTGAATTACGCGAGCAGCAAGAGCTACTACCATTCTCTATGACTGGTGATGAGCTAGAAGCATACGTTTATAAACGTACAGATGAGCTACGTGAATTGTCTGCTGAGTACGGCCTTGTTGATGCTGCAGCTAAGTAGCATTACTCAGATCATATCCCCTTAATGATTGAATACTGATTTTTATAGTATTTATCGAAGGTTGACAGATGAGATATCTATCAACCTTCTTATTTTGGAATTTAAGGAATACTTCTATGACAATGGAACGTGCATTTTCTGGATTAATGGGGCTGTTTAGCTTATTTTTGGTCTATTTAGCTATTGGTTACGTTGCTCCTATTGCCTATGATCCTATCGGCCCTAGACCCTATCCTATTTTGATTTTCTCATTTACGGCGCTTTTGACCTTGGTTATTGCCTTTCGTCCAGCACGATTTACGAAAGTCATCGATTTAGGCTATAACAACGTCGTGCTTAGAAATCTTGTGCTGTGTGTCAGCGCATTATTAATTTATAGCTTAATTTTCGAGCCTTTAGGTTTTGTGGTTGCTACCACACTGATGTGTTTTGCGGTTGGTTTATTATTTGCCGGCAATCCTATTAAAAGCCTTATCTTTTCAGTTGTGATCAGTATCGCCCTGTATGTCTTATTTGACATAGCTTTGGATGTGATTCTGCCACTTGGAATATTATCAGGAATTATGGGATAGCTATTATGGAAACTTTTGACTTTTTAATGCAAGGTTTTGGCGTAGCGATGTTGCCCAAAAACTTACTTATTGCGCTTATCGGTGCTTTTATTGGTACTGTTGTGGGTATGTTGCCTGGCCTTGGCCCTATTAATGGTGTGGCAATTCTATTACCTTTTGCCTTTGCCCTTGGTCTGCCACCAGAGAGTGCGCTTATCTTACTAGCAGCTGTTTATCTTGGTTGCGAATATGGCGGTCGTATTTCTGCCATTTTACTTAATGTGCCGGGGTCTGCGGCAGCGGTTATGACCTCATTAGATGGCAACCCGCTAGCGGTTCAGGCAAAGCCGGCATCGCCTTATCCATCTCTGCGGTCGCCTCGTTTGTTGGTTCTACGATTGCGACTATTGGTGTGGTCTTATTCGCGCCTCTATTGGCTAAATGGGCGGTGTCTTTTGGACCTGCTGAATACTTCGTATTGATGGTATTCGCGATTTGCTGCTTGAGTGGTTTGGTTGGTGATCAACCTATCAAGACAGCAGTGTCAGCATTGATCGGTTTGGGTCTGGCTACTGTTGGTGTCGATGCAGTCACAGGTATTTATCGCTATACCTTTGATTCAGTCAATTTGTCTGATGGTATTCAGTTCACAACGATCGTTATTGGCTTTTTCAGTGTCAGTGAAATCTTGATTTTGCTCGAAAGAACCAGTACTGGTGGGAAAGTAATCGCGCAAGGTAAGCGTAGCTTGTTCAACCTAAAAGAGTTTCTCTTTACCATTGGCGCTATGGTTCGTAGTGGCATAATGGGCTTTTTCGTTGGTATTTTGCCTGGTGCAGGTGCGACTATCGCGAGTGCAATGACCTATGCTAGTGAACGCAAAATTGCTGGCGACAGTGGCAAATTTGGTGAAGGCGATCTTCGTGGCTTAGCATCTCCAGAGGCGGCTAACAACGCATCAGCATGTGGTTCATTTGTACCGATGTTGACTTTGGGTGTTCCTGGCTCTGGTACTACAGCGGTCATGATGGGTGCGTTGACTTTGTATAACATCACGCCAGGTCCACAGCTATTTACCGAACAGCCAGACATCGTTTGGGGTCTTATCGCTTCATTATTCATCTGTAACGTCATCTTGTTAGTAATGAATATTCCTTTGGTTGGTGTGTTCTCTAAGCTACTTAATGTACCAAACTATATCTTGATACCATCCATTGCTGCTATTAGTTTCGTTGGTGTTTACTCTATCAACAGCACGACCTTTGATATGGTATTCATGGTAGGACTTGGGATATTTGGTTATTTCTTACGTAAGCTACATTTCCCTCTATCAGCTTATTCTAGGTTATGTACTGGAGAGCTAATGG
>NZ_BAWH01000040.1 GCF_000586435.1 Psychrobacter sp. JCM 18901 | reverse complement strand
ATCCAAAAAGTGGTCGATGCCCATTCGTAACTGGACGTCTGCTTTGAATCGCTTTATGATTATGTTTGATGATCGTATAAGCAGGCATTTAATCTAAATGGCAGTTACACAGAATTCGGGATGGTCTCTCATTGTCGAGTACGACATTGGTTGACCAAATGAATTCAGAATCTGCTTTTCCATTATCAAAAATATCTATGAAATTGGTATAAGCTGATTTGTTGTCTACCCCAATGGTTTGGTTACTATAGGTAGTAGCGTTCGGCCAACTAGAGTCATCAAAGTCTGCTTGTTGCCAGTTGGCAGGCAATTCCCAATGCAGGCCATAATCTGCCGAACCGTCTTGTACATTAGCTGTGGTAACACAATTACTAGATAGGCGCTCGCTACCTGACTCACTAACACAGGACAAGTCTCTAATCGGCGCGGTATAAAAGGTTTGTGCTTTCCAGGTTTCATCGGTCTTAGCAATGATGTTGTTATCTTTATCTTTGATCACAGCGACTAGACCACCGTCTCCTGCATGAAACTCTGAGCCGTTATTACTCTCTGAACCAATACCTAAGTTTTCTTCCCAATCTACCAGATGCATAGCAACAGTAAACGGTGCTTTTGCCTTAAAACGCACTATGTTTGAATTGAACTGAGTAAATGGTACATTATCACGTCCAACTGCTATACCATTTACATACATCTCAAAATAATTATCTGCAAAGACGTAAGCGGTATACACCTCACCATTTGCGTCTATTTCAATGATGTCTGAGCTAAAGCTTCACTGGCGGTGCGATAGTCGTTGCCCGTACAAGGATTGTTTAAGTCGGACGCCACTTGGAAATCTGTATTGAGCAAATTGGTCGCTGCTGGTACTGTCCACGATTTACCGTCAGTTGACTAGATACTACCGATGTTGGTTTGACAACCGCGGTCACATTCATAGGTATTTGTCACATCAGTCTGGGCAAGACCTTGAGTTAAGCTAGCGGTACCAGTATAGCTGCTGGCATCTGCACTACTTATTGATGCTGTCGTTTGCTCATTGGCATCGGTAGCTACTGAGTCTATTTGAGTTTGGCTACACGCCGCTAGAAATACAGCAGATATCGTCGTGGTTAGCAAAGCAGGTATTAAAATAGGTTTCATTAGGATTCCTTAGCATTATATAAGATGGTCTAAAACTCAGCTTATTTGTCTCTATAACTGATCATTACCATTAGATGCACATTATTTTTTTCTGTGTATCATCAGAGCGTTTATAAGTCTGTACGGTCGTACCTTCTGGATCAATAAACTCAAAAGTATAAGTATCTTTAGTCGCTTCAGTAGCGCCCCAACTGTAATTCAGCTTATGCTCTTGACCGTCATGGGTATACGTTAGACTATATTTAGTCGGGCTTATAATCTGTGATCTCGGCTCCGCGCAAAGGCGTTAGCGCTGGGCGAACGCCATAAGTATGTGCTTGCGGTGAAATTTCATTTTCCGGCGCTTTCGTATCTGGGTTTATAGTGACCTTACCGCGCAAACCTGCAATTAAATACGGAAACTCTGAAGTAGCATGGTATCCATAGCTACCGTCTTCATTGTGTTTTCCTAAATATTCATCCAGCTCATCATCCGTTTCACCATAGACAGGAAAACCATCTAGCGCATAAGCAATGGGCTTATCTTCACCAACTTGTGACTGTAGATGGGTTGGTGCAAGATGATAGTGGTAATCATCAGCGCGTCCAGATTGTCTAACTCTCCGAATGCTTCGGTGTCCTCACCCCGATTGTTTAATGGGTTGAATATAGGAATGCCATTAGCTGCAATAGCGATGGCCCCTTTCATAAAATTGTCTTTGCCCATTAAAGGCTCATCGGCAAGCTCAGGCTGTAAGGGAATGACCCAACTATTCTCATTGGTATAATCCTGGTCGATAGGTACCTGCTGTTGCCAACTGGTGATACCTGTCATCATTTCATGGCTTGGGATACCGTTTGATTCGACATACAGATATTTATCATCATGATGGGTACTGACGTTTTTGAATATGGGCGTTTTTTCCAAAATATAGGTTTGATCATTGGCTAAAAATTCTGACAAGTTAAAAGAGAGTAGCTGATGATGACTGTCGGTCAGATAAACTATGTCGTCTTCTAATTTGATAAAGTCAGCAGCGACACTAGGCTGGCCGGTGATCTGCCACTCTTTGGCAGGCAGGGTATGTGCACTAGGGTCATGGGCGTAGTCAGAAGTCAGTGATGAAACTTGTATGGCAGTGATAATAGCCAGCAAGCTGAAAGCTCGAACCGTTTTTATAAGGGTTATAACACGCTCTCATTTGGATTGATATTTGAAAGTTAGTCATATTCAGGCTGTATACGTATGCACCTGTCTAAATGTCATAACTGTTTATCGTTACTCACTCAAAAATTATAGTGACAAAATAATAGGTCTACTATATTAAAAAGATAATATCAATTTTTACTTTAGAGAAATTTTAAGCCATATTGAGTTTTTTTACTAAACAAATTATGCGTATTACCTTTAAATAACGATAGGATAACTCGTCACATTAACTACGACCCGCTTCCTACTAAAATATCTATATATTACTGAGGGTTTATATTTGGTACAACATAGCTTTTGCCAGAAATCTATCATGAGTTTTGCTTATTAAATAGAATAAAAAATAGCGCCTTTGATTAGAAAGTCATATTATTTATAAATAAGAACAGTATTCTGTGGATGGCGTTTAATCGGATAGGCTACTAAGCTTCATAAATGTCCAAAACAATCAAATAGCCAGTATCTCAACTGCTGATTCAGTCTCAGACTCATATTTCTCATGGCTTTGATTTTAAGTATAACTGATTAGTGGATAAGACTAAGACACACCGTATACAAATAAACTTTAAAGGTTATGGATCTAGTTTTTTAAATGAATTAGCTAAATGTTATTAGAGCAACCCAAAAACCATAAAAAAAAGCCTTTCAAGCTATATTTATAGCTTGAAAGGCAGGATTAACAATGACAATAACGAACCTTATCTTGGTCGATGTTCTGACGTTAGATTTTCTAGTTAACGCGCAAGCTCCGAATACTTCTCGCAGGATGCAGGTAGCCAATAGAATTCAGTTGCAAAGAATTCGTCGTCACGCATTCTCCCTTCATAACTGTCATCAAAAATAATTTTATACTGGCAAACCTCTACTTCATTATCGGTATTATAAAATTTGAGAATATAATCCCATTCACGAGCATTGAAGCCTTCACTAAAATGAGGGGTCCCGATGAGTTTATAAATCTCATCTTTAGTAGTTCCTACACTAATCTTGGCGACATCATCATGATTGACGATAGTACCGCCTTTTTGCCAAGCTTTGTTTGGATCAGGGAATACCAAGCTATCGGCATCTACAGAGCATGCTGCGCCCCAGGTGTTAAGTGCCAAGTTGGTAAAATGTTCTTTTGGCTACAACCCGTCATCGTGAAGAGTAACGCCGTTGTTGCTAGTAAGCAATAATGATATACAGATTTTTTTCATTATACATCCCTAAATATGTTTTATAAGTGAGTTGACAGCGTCTATTCATGAATAGACGCTGTCACTACATCGCGTGGTAGATTAGAAATGGAAGCCTGCACCCACTGCGCCACCAGCATTGCCTTGGGTATCTGCGGTACCATTTACTTTAATGACCCAGCGGCCATTATCAGACACTTTAGACACACCAATTGCCACGGCACTTTGACCATTATAAGTAGCGATACCGCCACCAACCATTGACTTACCAGGGATATAAGCTTGTGGCAGTGAAGACATTGCCATTGCTGCTGAAATACCAGCGTTGGCATCGTCTTCTACTTCATTAATCTTGTAACCGAGCTCGTTAACGCTGTTACTGAGCTTCCCATCAAGCGCATTGAGCTGACCAAAGTTGACAGCATCATTGACTTCGATACCATCAGCGACACCGGTGATCGTTTTATCACCGGCATTGATGCCGTCAGTGGTCATGCTTGGACCATCTTTGATGGTGATGCCATTGGTGTTGACTGTCGTGTTACCTGTAGTCACACTATCAGCCGTGACACTATCCACACTGATATTACCGTTTAGGTCAAACTTGATACTGTTGCCAGTAGCAGAGGTGGTGATATTATTACTGCCCTCAAACTTAAGCGCACTACTGTCACCAATAGGCTTATTAATATTGTCACCAGTATCTGCTCCAAAGCTAAGACCCGAATCGAGTCTATCAATATTGGCTTGGATATTATCGGCATTGACTTTGATGTCTTCGTTGGCCTGTGCGTTACCTTGGTTGATAGAAGCAATAGCGTCGTTAATGTTTCCTTTACCTGTACCACCGATGTTATTAGCGGTGAGATTGCCATTCGCATCATAGGTAGCTTCACCACCGATAATACCAGCAACATCACTACCAAGATTATGTAGCTGACCGCCGTTGACCGCGTCTTTACTTCCTAACTCAACTTTACCATCAGCAACGCCAGTTAACACTCGATTACCATCTGTCCCAGAAAAGTCAACGCTATTTCCGCCTGTCTGACTACCTACAGTAATCTCTTCAGTAGTAGGATCTTGGCGGACAATACCTGCCGTACCATTAGTTATATTAGTAATGTTATCGGCATTAGCAGAAACACGATCATCTAGGCCGCCAAGTGCATCGCCTACATTATCGTATATATCTACTCCATCATTTAGCTCATACTTTGGAGCGCTGATGGTTCCATTATCATTCACTTTAGAACCACCACCGAAGTTGTTGGCAACGGAGTTTGCAGTACCGAACAACTGACCGCCATTGATTGCCTCTTTGCTACCAGTAGCCACTAGACCATCAGCAACTCCTATAATAACTTTGCCGCCAGCATCAATACCACTTTGAGTAACGCTTGGACCGCCTACAATAGTCAGACCAGTATTATCTATAATAGTAACACCAGCCTTAACACTACCATCAGTACCTAAGTCGACTTTTTCGGCAAGCTCTACAATCAAACCATCACTACCATCGTTACGAATGCCGATATTACCTGTCGTTAGTGCTGCTCCTGTTGCTGCACCGCCTGTGATATTGAGAGTCTCACCAAGTTTGCGATTGATAGCAATGCCGCGATCGCCTTTGAAGCTTAAACCAGCATTTGTGACGCCAGTCACTGCATCCTTTAGATCGCCAATGTTCGCCGCGTTAGTGTCACTACCCACTCCACTAGCAACGCCTGTGATGACTTTACCACCAGCATCAATACCACTTTGGGTAACGCTTGGACCGCCTACAATAGTGAGACCGTCATTGTTC
>NZ_BAWH01000041.1 GCF_000586435.1 Psychrobacter sp. JCM 18901 | reverse complement strand
ATGATGAAGTAGATAGGCAGGCAGCACTAGACAATGCGCACAGACGTTACGTTTAATATCGCAGACTCATCTGACACTGTCACCGCTTATACTGACTTCATTATATTTAACCTCTTGAGGATACTGTGAGTAATTCCATCAAACTAGCGATACTTGGTCTGGGCACCGTCGGAACGGGCGTGATCAATCTGATCAATGACAATTTAAATGAGCTAAAACGCCGTAGCGGACGCGACATTATTATTACCGAAGTCGGTACGCGTCGTCAGCGTGATGATATTGATGCCAATATCATGCAAAACAGCGATCTGATGGCAATTGCCGCAAGCGATAATGTCGATATTGTTATCGAAGTGATTGGTGGTACCACCTTAGCCAAAGACGTCATTATGCAAGCCATTAAAAACGGCAAACATGTGTTACGGCAAACAAGGCTCTACTCGCTGAACACGGTAATGAGATTTTTGCCTTCGCTGAAGAAAACAATGTACATGTTGCTTATGAAGCAGCGGTAGCAGGCGGTATTCCTATTATCAAGGTAATGCGTGAAGCACTGGCTGCCAACAAAATTGACTGGCTCGCGGGTATCATCAACGGTACTGGTAACTTTATCATGACCGAAATGCGTGATAAGGGTCGCCCATTTGCCGACGTATTAAGCGAAGCACAAGAGTTAGGTTATGCAGAGGCTGACCCTACTTTCGATGTCGAAGGTATTGATGCTGCTCATAAATTGGCGCTACTTGCCTCAATCGCATTTGGTATCCCGCTACAGTTTGATAAAGTCTACTGTGAAGGTATTACTGGTATTACCCTGCAAGACGTGAACTATGCCGAAGAACTTGGCTACCGTATCAAGCATTTAGGGTTTGCAGTACGCCGCGATAGCGAAAACGATGGTGATGCAGGGGTTGAATTACGCGTACATCCAACACTTATTCCACAAGATGCGCTATTGGCGAACGTCAATGGTGTGAAAAACGCAGTACTGGTCAACTCACATCCGCTAGGCCAGACGCTCTATTGCGGCGATGGTGCTGGTGCTGGTGCAACCGCTTCTGCAGTGATGGCCGACGTCATGGATTTGGTTCGTGTACTGGGTAGCAAAGACCGCGACGATCAGAGCAACACTGGACATCATGTCCCGCATTTAGCATTTATCCCTGACCAGCTATCAGACACGCCTATATTGCGTGCTGATCAGATGGTAACTGGATACTATTTGCGTGTGCATGCCTATGATAGCCAGGTGTATTGGCAGATATCACGCGCATCCTAAGTGATGCTGGTATCAACATCGATGCAATCTTGCAAAAGCCTGCGCATAAAGTAGGTCAAGTGCCGGTGATTATTCTGACGCTACCTGTGGTCGAGGGTCAGATGAATCTTGCTATCGAAAAAAATTGAAAAGTTAGAGACCATTACTGATAAAGTGGTACGCATACGATTAGATGAGCTAGCATAAACCACATACTGAAGAAGACAGATGCTTATAATATAAGCAAAAGCTAGCCAATCGGCATCTGATTTCTTGGTAGATACTTAATCAAAACGCACAACAAGGAATAATAACGATGTCAAATGATGCAATTGTAATCCTAAACGGCGCACGTACACCAATGGGTGGCTTTCAAGGCGCACTAAAAGACATGAGTGCTACCGAGCTGGGCGCCGCCGCTATCAAAGCTGCCGTCGAACGCTCAGGTGTTAGCGCTGACAGTGTTGATGAAGTCATTATGGGTTGTATCTTGACGGCAGGTCTGGGTCAAGGCCCTGCTCGTCAAGCCATGCGTAAAGCAGGTCTACCGGATGCAACTGGTGCTGTCACAATCAATAAACTTTGTGGTTCAGGCCTAAAAGCAGTCATGCAAGCGCATGATGGTATCAAAGCGGGCAGCTTCAACGTCGCTGTTGCAGGCGGCATGGAATCAATGACCAATGCACCATATATCATGCCAGGTTCACGTGGCGGCTATCGTATGGGTCACAAAGAAGTCAAAGACCATATGTTCTTAGATGGCCTAGAAGATGCTGATACTGGTAAGCTAATGGGTATGTTTGCTCAGGAAATGGCTGATGAGAAAGGCTATACACGTGAGCAAATGGATGAGTTTGCTATTGAATCATTGAACCGTGCGCTGACTGCTATCAAAGACAACCATTTTAAAAATGAGATCGAGCCTGTTACGTTTGCAACGCGTAAAGGCGAGCAAACTGTTGATACCGATGAGCAACCTGCCCTTGCCAACGCTGATCGCATTCCTACTTTGCGTCCAGCATTTGCTAAAGACGGTACAATTACTGCTGCAAACGCTAGCTCAATCTCAGACGGTGCTGCAGCTGTCGTCGTTATGAAAGAATCTCAAGCGAATGCTGAAGGTCTTGATTATCAAGCTCGCATTGTTGCTACTGCCTCAAACTCACGTCACCCAAGCGAGTTCACCATTGCGCCAATCGGCGCCATTGAAAAAGTATTAACAGGTGCTGGCTGGTCAGTAGATGATGTAGATCTGTGGGAAATTAACGAAGCCTTTGCGATGGTTACTATGGCTGCAATGGACGAGCTAAAACTTGACCATGCTAAAGTAAATATCGAAGGCGGTGCATGTGCCCTTGGTCATCCAGTAGGCTGTTCAGGTGCTCGTATTCTAATTACGCTTATCAACTCTCTAAAACGTACTGGTGGCAAAAAAGGTATCGCAACGCTATGTATCGGTGGTGGTGAAGCGGTAGCTGTTGCTATTGAACTTGCTTAAATAAAGCAGGTCTAACTGACTTAAAGTAAGTTAGCTGAATAATACTTAGATAATTATTGTTTATTGAGAAACCGCATTGCTAATGGTAATGCGGTTTTTTTGTGTCTGCTTTCTTTCGATGAATGTCGAATATTACTCTGTGTAAAGACTCGTTAACTTCTACCCCCTCCTATGTTATGCCACTTACAGCCTATTACACGCAATTACTGCAAGTGCACACTTTGCTACCTTGCTTATATATCTCATCAAAAATCACGGTGTTAGGATAGCTTCAAGTTGATAGGGAAGCTATTCATTTGGCTTACCATTAACTGTAATAAATACGGTTCTACTAAAAATTAATAACAACATCAACCATTACATTATAAAAAAATAAACTCGCAAAAAAAGGAATATAACAATGAGTCAACTAATCCGTTTAAAAGATATCCAAGCTACTCATCAAGACTTAATTGGTGATGACTATTATGACCCAACGCACAAAACTGCTTACGGTATCAATGAAGAAAAAAATCGGTAAAATCGAAGGTGCCTTAGTAGAAGACACTACTGGTCGTATTCGTTACTTAATCGTAGATGCAGGCGGCTGGTTTAGTTCAAAAGAAGTACTGGTACCAGCAGGTTTAGCCCGTATCGTTGGTGATGATGTCTTCTTTGATAGCTTGACCAAAACACAAGTAGAAGCCATGGAAGTATACGATCACGATTATCAATACAGCTATAAAGAGCAGTACGAAAGAGATCGTCAAGCATTTACTGCTGATACACTCCCTGTAGAAGATCGCGTCGATATTGCAGACCACTCTTATGATGCACCAAATACATTAGAGTTATTAGAAGAGCGTTTAACGGTAAACAAAGACCGTATCGTTGCTGGTCTAGTAAAAGTAGGTAAGCATGTCGTTACTGAAGAGCGCAATGTCGATGTAGATCTAGAAGAAGAACATGCCAATATCCAACGTACTAGCGTAGATCGCCCAACAGATCGTCGTATTGGTGATCTCGATGCTACTGAAACAGTTGAAGTTGAGCTACAGGCCGAACGTGCTCGCGTCAGCAAAGACACCTATGTTTCTGAAGAAGTAAACGTAGGTAAGACGACCGATCATCACACTGAAACTGTGGTTGAGACCATTCAACGTGAAGAGCTAGATGTTGATGGCGACGGCAACGTGGTTGACCGTGAAGGTAACTTAGTAGACCGTGATGGTATCACAGCAGAAGATGTACGCCATGCTCGTGGCATGTAAGATGCTAATACGTCATAGTTTAACGACGTAAGTTTCCTATATCGTCATTAAACTATGATAGTAACAAGTAGCTAAGCTCATCTGTTTAGCCATTAAGATCAGAGCATGTCTCTGGTCTTTTTTGTATTCATAACAT
Source organism: Psychrobacter sp. JCM 18901 (assembly GCF_000586435.1). Taxonomy (GTDB): domain Bacteria; phylum Pseudomonadota; class Gammaproteobacteria; order Pseudomonadales; family Moraxellaceae; genus Psychrobacter. The sequence goes on along the minus strand of NZ_BAWH01000041.1, from coordinate 689 downwards.
GAGCGAATGGTTTATAGTATTGGATGTAGCTAGTTAATATATGTGGTCGGTTAACATATAGCGTTTTAAATTATTAGAAACTCATCATTTTATAATTATAAAGGAATAATAATGACTACTGAAAATGGAAACAGCCTTTACCAAGATAACTTGGATAAAGAACAAAATATCTCAACGAAGCAGACGAATAATACCGTCAATGTTGGACACTTAGAGCTATTAGAAGAGCGTCCTGTAATTAACAAAGAACGCTTAGATGTGGGTAAAGTAACCGTCACCAAGCATTCACGTACTAAGACTGTTGAAGTGCCAATTGAGTTGGTAGAAGAATATATCACCATTCGTACTGATTATCATGACGCAGAAAGCCAAGATTTACTCTCTGGTAACTACGATGAAAAAGATATATTGCGCCACGTCGAGCCTTCTTTGGATAGCAAAGCTGTAGTGACCATTAATGGTAAACAAATAGAGATTGGCGATGAACCGATTGATATTGTGCTATCTCGCCAAGTGGCTACTATTACCAAAGACACCTACGCTATTCAAGATATCGAAATTAACAAAAGCACCCATGTGCATACTGATAGCATTCAAGTAGAGCTCAAGCATGAAGAGTTAGATGTGACTGAAGAAGGTCTGTTGGCTCATGGTTCTGATACAACTCCGTTAAAATAAGCGCTTATAAT
>NZ_BAWH01000042.1 GCF_000586435.1 Psychrobacter sp. JCM 18901 | reverse complement strand
CTCTAAGTTGTTTAGGGATAGATACAGACACACATAATGCTTCAATTTTAGCGACTACATAGTCCCCCGCCTCAGATTCACTAATAGAATGGTCTGCACCCATAGCAATCGCAATATCGATAAACTTGTCTGGGCAACTAGTACTATTCCACCTCATCACATGAGAAAACATAACTGCATTACTAACACCGTGAGATAAATGGAATCTACCACCAAGCGGATACGCAAGCGCGTGTACAGCTCCAACGCCAGCATTACCAAAAGCTAACCCCGCCATTAAACTAGCTGTAGCCATTTTTTTCACGTGCGGCTATATTGGTAGGCTCTTGATAAGCAATGGGCAATGCATCAACGATCATTCGGATTGCAGCAATGGATAAAGATTTAGTGATTTCGGAAGCAAAATTAGATAAGTAACTCTCTACTGCGTGTACTAGCGCATCAACGCCACTTGCAGCAGTAACAAATTCTGGGCAGCTTAGTGTTAGCTCAGGAGCGACAATAGCAACATCTGGTAGTAGCTCATTACTTACTATGCCTTTTTTAATCTGTGCTTGAACATCCAACAATATTGATATGTTAGTAACTTCAGAGCCTGTTCCTGCTGTTGTTGGCATACAAATTAAAGGGATTTTCCGAGGCACTACTTTATCCTCACCGAATAACTCGTTTAACGATCTTGTTTCACCACTATAAATCGCAACGGCTTTTGCCGTGTCCATTGCGCTACCACCTCCTATAGCAATAACCCCATCACACTGGTTTTCTTCGAAAGTCCCACAGCAAGCCTCAACAATGTGGGTTTCTGGCTCTGCTGAAATATCACTGTAAATAAATATATTTTCAACACCGTTTGATTTGAGATTATCAATTACTGGTTGAATAATACCGGCGTCTTTGACACCTTTATCCGTTACAATTAACGGTCTTTTTACATTTAAGCTAGCCATCTCTTCAGGTAGCAGATAACTAGAGTTCTCACCTGTCAACAATCGACGAGCAGTTTTAAAGATTTGAACGTTATCAGTATTCATCAATTTACCTCGAGTATTTGTAAGTTAAACTCTAGTAACATTGATGCAATCTACGTACCAAACTTATTAAAAAAAATATAAGCAATTGATAAAAAAAGATTAAATTAATTAAAACGATTACAAAGCCTATTAATTATGATGAATAAAATCATCACTAATATTTATTTTATGATTTTATTCATCAGATAAGACTGAGTGTTGAAATAAAACTATTCATAAGATTGCAAATCCTACAAAAAAATAAACCGCCCTACTTTATAGTTAAGGCGGTTTAACAAGTTTAGGCTGAACTGTAGTGGTCAACTAAACTAGGACACCTGATAAGTGTAGTGGCGGATGATCTTCGCGAACCTTGCTTCTCATAATGATATTGTCCATATTTCTATAGAGTTATAACCAGCGTTGTAGCTTAGCTCATAAAAATAGTTTTTTTAGTATGAGGTGAGAAGCCTAGCTCAGTCACTAAAACAACCTTTTTCACTTAGCAGTCGAAAAACCTTATCTATTTCTTCCAAGATTTTATCTGCCATCGTGCCTTCATTTATCATTAACCATGCCTCACTCGAACCTTTCCAGTCCTGCGGATCAAAGTAGTAGTAAGCAGGCCACTGAGCAGAGGAGCTCACTTTTTTTATCAGTTAGCATCGTATTCAGTACAGTTTTCATAGTTTCTGTATGTGGACACGCTTTCGCGGCTTCTACAGAAGTGAACTTAATTCCTAGAATTGGACGATCAAACCCTGCATTATCAAACTCGAAGCAAACCCATGCCTTATTATAGCCAGGAATTATGAATCTAATTTGTTCGTATCTTCTGCCCTCGCCGATATAACTAATATCTAATTCATAATCAGTTTTTTTTATATTTTGCTAACAAATCTATTTTTAACTTAGCTATCAGCTCTTTCTTCATTCGATCTACAGTGTTAGATACCTTGATACTGGCATCAATAGTAGCCGCATTTTTTTTAATAATATCTAAAACTGCATTATCTTCGTTCATATCTTCTATCCCCATAAACTGTTTCTGAACAAACTTAGTTAGCTGTGCAATAAATTCACTGACACTATGATTTTGGCATTCTACTTGACACGCTTTGAGCCAACTAATCAGACCGCTAAATCTAAGATGACTATATTGATTGCTGGTTATCCAACCTTCTAAAGTTTTAGTATCAACGCTATACTCACTTGGTACGTCATTATCTTCGTTTAGATAAACAAGATGCCAAAGCTTATGTTTTCTATTTTTAAGTTCAA
>NZ_BAWH01000043.1 GCF_000586435.1 Psychrobacter sp. JCM 18901 | reverse complement strand
AATAAACTAGATAGGTACATTCATTTCTCTGGAAAGACTCTTAGTATTTCTCATAGGTTCAATCCAAGAATTATTCAAGATATTAATTGCTGTTAGCAAATGCCAGATAACTGTCGGATATTTTGGTTGTCCATCACCAAGATACTTTTCCAATCTACTCTTATCAATTCCAATTTTATTCAGCTCACTATTAGAATCTAAGATCATACTGTATACTTCTTTTCTAAACTCAATATCAAATAAACTACGAAAATCAAAGTTCTTGCTTCTAGATTCTGCTTCCATAGCTACTCTTTTATCCCAACCACTCTCATAATTCTTGAAAGGGTTGTTTTTTTCAAACCTCCATCGACTACCTTCAATTGGTATGTCTCGCAAGCTTGGATTTAAGAAGGAAATAACATCAAAAAAATAGTCGTTCTTCCCATTTTGTGTTGATATCTATTTTTCGGCTTAATTCTACAACACGATTATCAAGTAGAGGTTCTACTCCAATCCTTCTGAAGCTTAACCCTCTTCTTCTAGCACCTACCCATCTAAAGTTTCTGTTAGAATAATATAAATAATCTAGAGCTAACATAGGATCTATATTAGCCATTTCAATAAGAGATTTGCTGTAAAAACCTGATAACCTAGAACTTTCTACTGCAGATTCGAAAAAAATATTTCCATTCAAAAAAACTTTTAATCATTGTAGTTGCTTGAGAAGCATTTATTGATGAACTTTTTGTTGCCATATATCCGCCTCTCAAAAGCTCACCCCCAACGCCAGACAGTACTGGATTGTTTATAAAAGGCCCATAGTCTTCAATATCATCCCAAGCTGAAGTTTGAAGGTCATGAACATCTAGGACCCTAGATACTCTTGATAACGGGTCTTCATAAGATAAAATACTAGGAGTTGCTCCTGGTGTATTGACTTTATGAGCCCATCCTAATGTTGTTGCAATTTTTTTTCCAAGTATAACATCTGGGTGTTTTTCATAACCACTTGTAGCACATTTAACATCTCTAAGTCCTACCGCATACATTGCTGCTGCTACTAAACGACTATCTCTACCTCCGGATATTGGAAAAGTAATAGACGATAGCTCTAATAGTGGGAGACATGCTTTTTTTAATAGAGCTTGCCAAATCTTCTATTAAATCTTCATAATATTTGCCTTCAGAAATACCCATTTCATAGATATTTTGGTTAAAATCATTTATAAAAATTCCGCTTGCATCTATTCGGATTCGTGAATTTAATTGTAAACATTTAACATTGCTGAAAGCAGAATCTGAATGATTAAAATGTCCATGAATACTAAAATCTCTAAGTGACTCAATGTTATATGAAGGCAAAAACTTTCCAAATGGACTGTTCAAACTCTGTTCAATAAAGTGAGCTATTCTTGAAGACGTAGAGACAACAAAATAGTTATAAATTTCGATATAAAATAATGGGCAGGTCCCAACTGCATCAGTAATGAATTCAATACTATTTAAATCAACTTTAACTAACGAAAATCTGCCTGAAGCTGAAGTTACTTTCTGAAAATTAAAATGATTCTCTACTGTTAAATCTTGATTAGGCAAATTTATTGTTCCAATAACATCAAGGAAGTGAATCTTCTCATTAACTTGTTGAAACGTTCGACTTAGTGGCTCATTAGAGCAGTTCATCCAAACACAACTCGAGTTGTTACCTTGGTTATTACTCGTAACCTCCTGATCAAAGTTTCTTACTGGGAAGAAACGCTTATTAGCATCAAAAAGTAACTTTTGAATATTTTCAACCAATACTTCATCTTCAAAAGCACTAATATTCTTAGAGTATATCGCCGTAAATATTTTCAACTTTTCAACATCCTTAATATAAGAACTACAATACAGAATACTTTCTAACACATTAAATAATGCTATGTACTAAGAAATGATTTTTATTTTCATTACTTATCACTCAATATTTTATTTAGTAT
>NZ_BAWH01000044.1 GCF_000586435.1 Psychrobacter sp. JCM 18901 | reverse complement strand
AAATCACGGAATCAAACTCTCTACCAGAAGTTGAATGCTAGTATTTAATGCCTCATTAGCGAACTTCTTATTTCTCAAACTATGATTACACACCGCTTCAGTTTGAATAGAAAAATCAGAATAGTGCTGAGTGACTGCCCAAATATGGAAAATCAAATGGATGGCAGACACGGACTTAGTCTTGTTATCTGCAATCCAGCCATCAATCACTGCCACCTTTTCACGAACCAAAAACTTCAAAGGGCCTTTTAATACGGCCATCAAATGAGGTGCCCCTTGTATAATCTCTAACGCATACAGTCTTGATGCTGCCGGTGATTTTTTTGAGATTTTATACTTTTCTTCAATATAGGTCTTAAGGGTAACCCTTGGATCTTGGTTGGCGTTAATCTTACTCAAAGGCGATAACCACTTACTCAGCACCTTTTCTAAAACAGCAACATACAGAACTTCTTTACTTTGGAACAACCTCTACTATTTTAAAGTAGATCAACTAAATGCTATGGAGTGACAATATCTTACATGTATTGATTCTATCGAATTATAGGTATTATATGATTGAACAATAACAATGTAAGTTGTAATGCAATTAATCAAAATACTGTACGCAGATATTCAATCGGTAAAAATATATGCGGTGAAAGTACTGTCATTGTTTGTGCAAATGTACTATGAATAGTTATGGCATAGAATGGAAGGTTCTCTAGAACAGCACATCAATATTTCTTATTATCATTATTAGGCCACTGATAACCATTAGTATCAGTAGCATGATTCTAAACTGGCTAATACTAATGCCTGCTAAAAAGCGTTTGCCAATGATATTGCCAATCACGGCGCCCAGTCCTAATACAAGACCATACGCCCATATCTTGACGGTGAGTATCCCAAAAAAAGGTGTAGCTGATGATTTGTACAATACCTACAAAGAAAGAATTAGCTGTTTTGGTCGCAATAAGACTTTCTTTTTCCAGTCCAGCATTCATATAAAAAGGGTTAAGAATAGGGCCGAGGCCACCTACCAAGGTGCTCATAAAAGCAATGGCAAAGCCCACAGGTACAAAACCTACTTTTGGCATATCAAATGTCTTGCTTACCTTACCAAACTTGTATTGGAAAATAGTCGAGACTAAAAATGCGCCAACCAATAACTGAATCCAGCCTGCGTCCAAACGACTAAACACCAATGCGGCTAGCCATGCACCTACGATAGCGCTTGGGACATAATACTTGGTCAATGACCAATCAATATCATGCCAAAATAGATAAAGTCGTGAGGCATTACTCAGAAAGGTAGCCACGTTGATCACAGGTGGTGCAATCGCTGTCCCTACCATCGAAGAGGTAACTGGTATCAGCAACATAGCGCCGCCACCGCCGGATATAGTGGAGATAATAAAAGCAACCATGCCAGCGATGAACAAACCTACTAAGTGCCAAGTTGGAATGGTTTGCAATAAATCTAAAACAAAGAGCACTATAAAATCCTATTTCATAAGTGACATCAAGTAGTGATGTTTTGCTAATTTTGGACAGCTGACAAAAAGAGCTAGGAGTATTAAACAACTATTGCAAGTAGGGTGAAATTATCTCTAAAAAAACGGTGGCCATACATAGAGTATAACCACCGCCGGAGAGACATTTAGAGACAAACTAGCAAGAACTTATGCAGCAGTCTTCTTAAAGCGCTTACGATACATTTTACGAATGATTGGCATGAATATCATGACAACTACCAGGCCCCATAGTGACACAGTGATTGGGCTACTCCATAGAATAGACATCTCACCTTGAGAAATAGACAAGGCACGTCTGAGGTTAGACTCCATTAGCTCTCCCAGTACATAACCTAGAATAAGGGCTGATAGAGGGAAATGTAGCTTACGTAAGAAATAA
>NZ_BAWH01000045.1 GCF_000586435.1 Psychrobacter sp. JCM 18901 | reverse complement strand
ATGCCACCAAAACCCCTCACATTAATCAGTGCCAAGCTCGCCTTTATCATATCCGCCATTGTTATCGGTATCATGGGTATCACCATGATTGGTTTTAGTTGGGTGCCGCACCTGTCTCTTATCTTGGCTATCTGTGTACTACTGGCTATCGGTATGTATAAAGGGCTCAGCTTTGATGACATGCAAGCGCAAATGGCCTCAGGTGTCATGCGCGGTATTGGTGCCATCTATTTGTTCTTCTTTATCGGACTGATGGTTGCGGCTCTGATGATGTCAGGTGCTATTCCTACTTTAATGTATGTAGGCTTTCAGCTGATCTCACCTGAGTACTACTATATCTCTGCCTTTATCTTGACCTCTATTATCGGTATTGCTCTAGGTAGTAGTTTGACGACTGCCGCTACCTTGGGCGTGGCGTTTATTGGTATGAGTAATGCGTTTGATGCCAATGTGGCGATAGCGGCAGGGGCAGTAGTATCAGGCGCGTTCTTTGGCGATAAGATGTCGCCTTTGTCTGATACTTGTACGATTGCATCCTCTGTTGTCGGTATTGATCTGTTTGAGCATATTCGCAATATGATGTATACGACAGTACCTGCGTGGGTACTGACGGTTATTTTGTTTTGGCTGTTCTCAGGACAGACGACCAGTGCTGATCTGAGTCAAGTGACCATACTACAAGGTCAGCTGATAGACAGTGGTTTGATACATGGATATTCGGTACTGCCATTTGTGGTATTAGTCGGGTTGGCACTGTTTCGGGTTAATGCGATTTATACGATTATCTGTACCATTGCCGCGGCACTCATCATTACTTATGTACACAGCTCACCAAGCTTTGGCCAACTGGGCGGTTATCTATTTGCAGGCTATGCCCCTGCTGAGTCATTAGAGTTAGGGGAAGTAGGTGGAATGCTGTCGCGTGGTGGTGTACAGAGTATGTTCTTTACCCAGGCGATTGTGATACTGGCATTAAGCTTAGGTGGTCTATTAACGGCACTAGGTATTCTGCCAGCACTGCTATCTGGTATTAAGGATACATTGACGACATCAGGACGAGCTATCTTTGCGGCAGCGATGTCGGCACTAAGCATTAACGTGCTGATCGGTGAGCAGTACTTGAGCATCTTATTGTCTGGTACGGCCTTTCGTTCGACATTTGAGCGCTTACATCTACATCCGAAGAATCTGTCGCGGACGATTGAGGATGCAGGAACGGTGATTAATCATTAGTGCCTTGGAGTGTGTGCGGGGTATTTATTAGTCAGGCGCTAGGGGTGCCAGTATTAGAGTATTTGCCTTATGCGTTTTTCTGTTATTTGTCATTACTGCTGACACTGCTATTCGGGTTCACGGGGCTGACGATTAGTCGGGTTAAAGAGGGGA
>NZ_BAWH01000046.1 GCF_000586435.1 Psychrobacter sp. JCM 18901 | reverse complement strand
TGAACCGCCCCGACTATATCGGAGAGTGTTTTACTTGAGTCAGGCAGCAATGCCTGACAGGGTTAAATTGTCATAATACCGCTTTTCAAACTCAAAAGGCGACACATAACCAATCGTGCTATGCAGTCGTGTTTTATTGAACCAGTCCACCCATTCAAGCGTTGCCAGTTCAACATCATTTACACCGTTCCAGCTCTGCTTTAAATAATGAATCACCTCAGACTTGTAAAGGCCATTGACTGTCTCGGCCAAGGCATTGTCATAAGAATCCCCTGTTGTGCCAACAGAGGCAATAACACCAGAGTCCGTCATCTTATCTGTATAGCGAATGGATAAATACTGAACCCCGCGATCACTATGATGAATCACATCTTTAGGATTATTCCTGTATGCAATGGCCTGATTGAGCGCTGCCATCACCATATCGGTGTTCATGCGATTAGACACCTTCCAGCCCACAATAGCGCGAGCAAACACATCAATAATAAAAGCCGTGTATACCCAGCCGCTAGTTGTCTTGATATAAGTGAAGTCCGCAACCCATAGCTGGTTAGGGCGGTGGGCGCTAAAGTTACGATTGACTAAATCATTCGCCCGCAGCTGATCATCACGACTATTGGTAGTAATCTTACTCTTACCGCGCCAAACCCCTTGCATACCGTGCTGCTTCATTAGTCGCTCAATAGTACAACGAGCGACATGAATGCCGTCTGCTTTCATCTGCTGCCAGACTTTACGAGCGCCATAGCGGCACTTGCTATCCTGCCAGATGCGCCTGATCTCGCTGATGTAGAAGTCATCATGGTGGCAACGCAATGAGCGCTTGTGTGGGTTGTTGCTTAAGTCTTTAGCGCGATAATACGTTGATTGGGCAATCGGTAATACTCGACAAATTGGCTCGACCCCATAGAGGTGTTTGTAATCATCAATAAACTGAGTCATTATTTCGGTGGGCGGCCGAGCTCCGCCTGGGCGAAAAAAAGCAGCAGCCTTACGTATAATCTCATTGGCTTGCTTAAGCTCGCGACATTCGCGTTCAAGCTCTTTGATGCGCTCTTTGTCACTTTGAGCTTGCACTGAGGCAGGAATGGTTTGATCAATGTGCTTTTTATGCCACGATCGTAGGGTTTCAGGCGTACAGCCAATCTTAGGGGCGATGGCTTGAATAGCTGACCACATAGAGGGATAGTCACCTGCCACTTCAATCAGCATCCGAACGGCGCGTTCTTTGATCTCAGGAGTATAAGTTTGTCTTTTCATTGTCGTATTCTCTCAGAATGTTGAGTCTCCGACAATATCGGGGCGGTTC
>NZ_BAWH01000047.1 GCF_000586435.1 Psychrobacter sp. JCM 18901 | reverse complement strand
AAAAAAAGAGGAAATACCCATGGCAAAGGCCAAGTTTGAACGTAACAAGCCACACGTCAACGTCGGTACAATCGGACACGTTGATCATGGTAAAACCACCCTTACCGCTGCAATCGCAACCGTAGCTGCAATCACCTCTGGTGGCGAAGCCAAAGACTACGCGTCTATTGACTCAGCACCAGAAGAAAAAGCACGTGGTATCACCATCAACACCTCACACGTAGAATATGACACAGACAGCCGTCACTACGCACACGTAGATTGCCCAGGTCACGCCGATTATGTTAAAAACATGATCACTGGTGCTGCCCAGATGGACGGCGCAATCCTAGTAGTATCTGCAACTGACGGCCCTATGCCACAGACTCGTGAGCACATCTTGCTTTCACGTCAGGTTGGCGTACCGTACATCATCGTATTCATGAACAAATGTGACATGGTTGATGACGAAGAATTGTTAGAGCTAGTAGAAATGGAAGTTCGTGAATTATTGAACGACTATGACTTCCCAGGCGATGACACTCCTATCGTTAAAGGTTCTGCTACTGAAGCCCTAAAAGGCTCACAAGAAAAATACGGCCAACCAGCTGTTGTAGAACTACTAAACGTACTAGACACCTACATCCCAGAGCCAGAGCGTGACATCGACAAAGCATTCCTAATGCCAATCGAAGACGTATTCTCAATCTCAGGTCGTGGTACCGTAGTAACAGGCCGTGTTGAATCTGGTATCGTTAAAGTTGGCGACGAGATCGAAATCGTTGGTATCCGTGACACTCAAAAAACCACCTGTACTGGTGTAGAGATGTTCCGTAAACTGCTTGACGAAGGTCGTGCAGGCGAAAACTGTGGCGTACTACTACGTGGTACTAAGCGTGAAGACGTACAACGTGGCCAAGTACTAGCTAAGCCAGGTTCAATCACTCCTCACACCAAGTTTGACGCTGAAGTATATGTATTGTCAAAAGAAGAGGGTGGTCGTCACACACCATTCCTAAACGGCTATCGTCCACAGTTCTACTTCCGTACTACTGACGTAACTGGTGCAATCCAATTACAAGACGGTACTGAAATGGTAATGCCTGGTGATAACGTTGAGATGGGCGTAGAGCTTATCCACCCAATCGCTATGGACAAAGGTCTTCGCTTCGCAATTCGTGAAGGCGGCCGTACTGTAGGCGCTGGTGTTGTTGCTAACGTATTGAACTAAGACTTAAGTCTCAGCAATGAGCTTATGAATTAGTCATAAAAAAGGCCATCCTATCTAGGGTGGCCTTTTTTATTGA
>NZ_BAWH01000048.1 GCF_000586435.1 Psychrobacter sp. JCM 18901 | reverse complement strand
GAGCTATGCTGAAGAAACCGTAGAGGTAAACTTGGTAAACTAAGAGTATCAACCGGAGTTTACCATGACCAAGAAAGTAAGAACCTACAGTGACGAATTTAAAGCAGAAGCCGTTAAGAAGATAGCAGACAATAACGGTAATGTTTCAGCCACAGCCAAGCAACTTGGCATAGCGATGCAAACCTTATCTAACTGGCAGAACAAAGCCAATCAAGGCAAGCTTATTGGCACAGAACAATATGATCCTGATCTTATGAGTGCTCTTCAAGAAATAAAGCAGCTCAAGCAGCAGCTTAAAGTAGCCGAAGAGGAGCGCGAAATTCTAAAAAAAGGCCACCGCGTACTTTGCCAAGCACAGTTAGTGAAGTATGCCTTTATCCAAGACAACCAACAGGTCTTTAGCATCACCACTATGTGCCGTGTACTAAAGGTTAAGCATTCAAGCTACTACGACTGGCTGAGTCGCGATATCAGCGAACAGCAGATACACCGTAATCATTGCGAGCTACTGGTGAAAGCTGCTCACAATGAAACTCGTGAGCGCTACGGCTGTGAGCGACTACACGCAAAGCTGATAGAGCAAGGGCACGATATTAGCTTATATATGGTCAGAAGTATTAAAGAAGAACATGGTATCAAATGCCGTCGTCATAAACGCTTTAAAGTCACCACCAACTCCAATCACAATAAGCTGGTCTATCCAAACGTTCTGGATCAGAAGTTTGGTGCTAGGCGTCCTAATGAGTCTTGGGTCAGCGATATTACTTATATCTGGACCGATGAAGGCTGGTTGTATTTGGCAGGAGTGAAAGACCTCTACACTAAAGAGCTGGTCGGCTATGCTATCAATAAGCGCATGACTGCTGACTTAGTTGGCAAAGCACTCAATATGGCAGTCAAAAACAAACGACCAAACCCAGGATTGATTGTTCATTCAGACAGAGGCAGTCAGTACTGTAGCCTTGCGTATCACAAGATCATCAAACAGCATCAGTTCATAGGCTCAATGAGCGGTAAGGGAAATTGTTATGATAATGCGCCAATAGAGAGTTTCTGGGGCACATTAAAGAATGAGCTGATATATCATCACGACTATAAAACAAGGTTTACAGCCATAAACGAGATCATTAGCTATATTGAGCTGTACTACAACCAAACGAGGACTCAAAAGGGCCTGGCTATAAGTCGCCAAGACAGGTGTGGTTTGACTTTTATCGTCAGGCTGCGTAACTAAAATCTCCCAAGCTTAACTGTACGGATTTGACGGCAGGGGTC
>NZ_BAWH01000049.1 GCF_000586435.1 Psychrobacter sp. JCM 18901 | reverse complement strand
CGGCGCCCCAAAATCAATAGCAATTGATATCGTTAAGGATAATAAGAGTGTTGATTAATACTGATCCCAGTACGGATTATCACCGAATTGCTCGGCAATAAAATCAATCAAGTAACGACAACGCTGCGACAAAAAAACGATTCTTTGGATAAACAGCATAAGCGGTTAGGGTTGGCAATTGATAGTGTTGGAAGACAGGTACCAGCTCGCCCAGCGCCAGTTGTTTATAAGCAATAAAAGTCGGCACAAAGGTAATCCCATGCCCTTTGACTGCCAAATCCACTAAGAACTCACCATTGGTGGCTTTGATTTTGGCATCTATCGTACGATGATGACTTCTGCCTTCAGTATCCACCAAGTTTATACTATTGGTTTGACCGAGACTGTATTGCAAAAGCGCATGGTTGTCTAAATCGTCTAGCGTCTCAGGCATGCCCATTCTTGCCAAATAATCGGGACTGGCGCAAATCACACAACGAATCAATGCCAATTTTTTTGCTTGATAGCTAGAATCTTGTAGCTCGCCGATTCGAATAGCCAACTCATAGCCTTCTTCAATCAAATCGATACGTCGGTCAGAAAAATCCAGATCGAATCTCAGATTGGGATGTTTATTGGCGTATTTATCAATCACATCGTTCAGATGCATGAGTCCAAAGGACAACGGCGCTGTCATTTTTAGCGTACCTTCAATACGCATGGGAGCGTCAGTAGCATGCTCATTGACAGCGTCAACCGCACGCAAGATATTGTTCACTTGCTGATAATATTGCTCACCAGCCTGCGTCAATTTAGATTGGCGGGTAGTACGGCTAATTAATTGACTGCCTAAACGCTCTTCCAATTCTTTAAGTCGGCGACTGACGGCTGATTTTGCAATATTTAACTGCTCAGCAGCTTTAGTAATACTACCTGCCTCAACAATGCGTACAAACATCGCCATGTCTTCTAATTGACCCATTATCGATGCCTCATTATTGTTCTAATAAAAAGAATAGTTATTTGCATTTATGTCTGTTTATCTCTATATAGTCAACAATTATAATAGATACATTGTTCAATCACGTGAATTAATAACAA
>NZ_BAWH01000050.1 GCF_000586435.1 Psychrobacter sp. JCM 18901 | reverse complement strand
AGAACACCGTTAAGCCTCCCAGTTATTGCGCCAAGACTTGACACGTGCGGGTAATCTTTGCCCCAAGTCTCATCAAAGTGCTCAAGATTGGCCTCTGCCATCTCAAGGGTATCAGCGCCGTAGATGGCCTTTAAATCAGCCGCTATTGCCTTCTTATCTGTCCACGGCACAAACTTCATGGAGTAACGCAGCATATGCACGATACACAGCTGAACCTGAGCATTGGGATAAACCGTGTTAATGGCATCAGGGAAGCCCTTTAAACCATCGACACAGGCAATGAGGATATCTTGTACCCCGCGGTTTTGTAGTTCAGTGAGAACACCTAGCCAGAACTTAGCGCCCTCATTCTCTGATAGCCACATGCCAAGCAGCTCTTTTTTTACCATCAAGTCCCACGCCTAGCGCCAGATAGATAGCCTTGTTGATAATCTGCTTATCTTGACGTACCTTAACAACAATGCAGTCTAAATAGACGATAGGATAAACACTGCTCAGCGGCCGGTTCTGCCAAACGGTGATGTCCTCTAATATGTTATCGGTGACTCTTGAGACAAGAGAGCTTGAGATGTCGACGTCATAGAGCTCTTTAATGCTCTCTACAATCTCGGTGGTGGTTTGACCTTTGGCATAAAGGAATATGATCTTGTCATCAAGGCCACTAATACGACTTTGATGCTTGCGCACGAGTGCAGGTTCAAAGTCACCATCACGGTCTCTTGGGGTGGATATCTCAAGATCGCCTGTGTCACTGCGGACGGTCTTTTTAGTGTGCCCATTACGCTTATTAGGCTTGTCTGCTTTCTCATGCTTGGGGTAGCCGAGATGGTCTTCCATCTCAGCCTCTAAGGCAGTATCGATAAACGACTGCATGAGCTGCTTCTGAAAGTCTTTGATGTCATCGAAGCTGTTCATGCTACCAGCCATTTGCTCAGACAGCTTTTTAATGTCAGATTGAGTAGTCATTGCTTATTCTCCTGTTATTGGATTATAAGCAGTTACACAAAGTTTGGGAAAGGC
>NZ_BAWH01000051.1 GCF_000586435.1 Psychrobacter sp. JCM 18901 | reverse complement strand
GACATTAAAAAACTGGCCGAGCAAATGGCTGGTAGCATGAAAAGCTTTGATAACATCAAAGACTTCCAAAAGCAGCTCATGCAATCCTTTATCGATACTGCCTTAGAGGCTGAGATGGAAGAGCATCTCGGCTACCCCAAGCATGAGAAAGCAGATAAACCAAACAAGCGCAACGGACACACTAAAAAGAGAGTCCGCAGTGATACAGGCGATCTTGAAATCTCTACCCCAAGAGACCGTGATAGCAGCTTTGAGCCTGTACTCGTTAGTAAGCATCAAACCCGTATCTCAGGTCTCGATGATAAAATCATATCGTCACTACAGGCATAGCCTTCCGTCTTGCGCTTCGGGCAAGTGTGCCCCACACACTTGCTTATCCTCGCTCATACGCCAAGGGTCAAACCACCACTGAGATCGTAGAGAGCATTAAAGAGCTCTACGATGTCGACATCTCAAGCTCTCTTGTCTCAAGAGTCACCGATAACATATTAGAGGACATCACTGCTTGGCAGAACCGGCCGCTGAGCAGTGTTTATCCTATCGTCTATCTAGACTGCATCGTCGTGAAGATACGTCAAGACAAGCAGATCATCAACAAAGCCATTTACTTAGCCCTAGGCGTTAACCTTAACGGTAAAAAAGAGCTGCTTGGTATGTGGCTCTCAGAGAATGAAGGCGCTAAGTTCTGGCTGGGCGTTCTTACCGAGCTTCAAAACCGTGGCGTACAAGACATCTTAATCGCTTGTGTCGATGGCTTAAAGGGCTTCCCCGATGCCATCAACACGGTTTATCCCAAAGCCAAGGTTCAGCTGTGTATCGTGCATATGGTACGTTACTCAATGAAGTTTGTACCTTGGACAGATAAGAAGGCCGTAGCGGCTGATTTAAAGGCCATCTACGGCGCTGATACGCTTGAGATGGCAGAGGCCAATCTTGAGTACTTTGATGAGACTTGGGGCAAAGATTACCCGCACGTGGTCAAGTCTTGGCGCAATAACTGGGAGGGCTTAACGGTGTTCC
>NZ_BAWH01000052.1 GCF_000586435.1 Psychrobacter sp. JCM 18901 | reverse complement strand
CCCCACTCTCAACTTCGAAAGTGATTGAAAAAAAGAAGAGCACCTCACTAATCTATTGTTTTCGACCAAGAATACAATGGAGTTGTGAGATGCCCATAGACGAATTTATCATCAATATCTATTTAATGGTAGAGCAATATTACAAAATAGTCGTCACCAAACCCTTGCGAAGTGCAGGTTACGCGCCAAAGCTAAGTGATCCTGAGGTTATTTGCATGGAGATGGTCGGTGAATTTTTACACCTTGATCAAGACAAACAAATTTGGCAATACTTTACCCAGCATTGGCAAGACTGGTTTCCAGCCATCGGCTCATACCCTAACTTCGCAAAGCACTGCGCCAATCTGTGGCAAGTCAAACAGCAGATACAAGATAAAGTCAGTCAAATTGAAGGCCGTGACAACATTCATTTTATGGATGGCTTTCCGATACCCGTCTGTCATTATGGACGCGCTTATCGGCATAAAAACTATCAAGACTTAGCGGCTTTTAGCTACTGCGCCGCTAAGCAAGAGAGATACTATGGCTTTGAGGGACATTTGCTTGTTAACTTATCGGGCATGATTAAAGGCTTTACCTTTGCTCCTGCCAATGTTGATGAAAGAGCGGTTGCGCCTGATATTACTGACCATATCCATGGTTTGCTCGGCGCTGATAAAGGGTATATCAGCCCTAGTCTGACATCGTACTACGACGCTCAAGGAGTAGATTTACAAACGCCACTCAGAGCCAACATGAAAGAGGATAGACCCAAACCTGTGGTAAGACGGCTAATGAAAGCCCGCCGTATCGTTGAAACAGTCATTGGTCAGCTATCAGAACGATTTAATATACAAAGAGTGCGAGCAAGAGATTTATGGCATTTGTCTCATCGATTGATTCGTAAGATTCTTTCACACAATCTGTGCTTTGTACTCAACAAAAAAACTTGGTAATCCGCCTCTTCAGTTTGATTTTCTTATTTCAAGTTGAGAGTGGGG
>NZ_BAWH01000053.1 GCF_000586435.1 Psychrobacter sp. JCM 18901 | reverse complement strand
AGACCTCTTGCAAAAGTAGCAGAGGGATTTAAAATAAGAAACACATTCATAACTGGCTAGGAACCATGCCAAATATAGATAAGCTACTCAAACAAAATGATGCAGGCTTTAAACGCTACACAGGTATTCATAAAGCGACCTTTCATGAAATGCTAGATGCTATGCAACAGCATGAAGCACAAAAGACTAAATCAGGTAGGCCAAGTGCGCTTAGTCTTAAGGAACAGATATTACTGGCCCTTACTTATTGGCGTGAATACCGGACGCTGTACCACATCAGTATGGACTTCGGGATTCATGAGTCTTCTGCCAGCCGCATCATTCGTAAAGTTGAAGACATATTGATTGATTCAGGTAGGTTTGAGTTGCCTAAAAAGCTTCCTAGTAGAGTTGATGACGATATTAATTGGTCAGTCGTCATCGTCGATGCCACCGAAACCCCAATTGAGCGTCCAAAAAAAACCAAAGAGACTACTACAGCGGTAAGAAAAAACAACACACCTTAAAAACTCAGGTTATCGTTCATTGGCAAACCGGTTTAATATTAGATATTCAAACGTCTAAAGGTTCAGTTCACGATTTTAAGCTGTATAAAGATACTTGTCCTGACTGGCTTCCTGACAATGCTAAATTACTAGCAGATAGTGGCTATCAGGGTATTGCAAAGCTACATAAACAAACCTTCACCCCCTTTAAAAAGCCACGTGGGGGTCATCTGTTAGACCTTTGCAAACAAGCCAATCACTATCTGTCTAAGTTTCGCATTATGGTTGAACACAAAATAGGCTTAATCAAATTATTCAAAATCGTGGCTCATAAATATCGCAACCGTCGTCAGCGCTATGATCTTAGAATGAAGCTATTCGCCGGTGTTGTTAATTTCGAGCTTGGTCTATGACTTTTGCAAGAGGTCTAT
>NZ_BAWH01000054.1 GCF_000586435.1 Psychrobacter sp. JCM 18901 | reverse complement strand
TAGGGCGTGTCTTCAATTGGATAAGCCCTAAATAATAGTTACAATACCGCATCTATTGAGTCGATGCGAGAAATACAAGTTATGGCAAGAAAAGCATTAACAGATACGCTTTGGGATCAATTGCAATCGACGATGATAAAGTACGGCTGCTATCAAACTCAAAACAGCCGAGAGATCATGGAAGCCATACTGTGGAAACTACGCACAGGGGCGCCTTGGCGTGACATACCTGAAGAATTATGTTCGTGGAAAACAGCCTATAGTCGTTTCAACCGCTGGTCGAAAACTGGCTTATGGGCGGATTTTTTTTGGCTTTTGAGCAGAAGTTGATACGGAATGGGTATTCACAGACGGAAGCTATGTTCGCTGTCATCAGCATGCAAGTGGAGCTCGGCGTGGTGAAGAGCGAGCAATTGGACAAAGCCGTGGCGGAGCAACTACAAAGATACACCTATCCTGTGATGCCGATGGATATCCGCTCCAATTTAAAATCACTGGGGGTGACGTCCACGACAGTCAAATTGCAGGTGAATTGATTGAGATGATTGGACAGGCAGATTACTTTATCGCTGATAAAGGCTATGACTCAGAGTGTATCAGAGACAAAGCTCGAAGCCATAATATGATACCTGTCATCCCTAAAAGGAAAAATGCCAAACAGCCTAATCCAGAGTTTGATAGCTATTTGTACAAACTGCGTCATCTTGTTGAAAATATGTTTGCAAGGCTTAAGCATTTTCGTAGTATCGCTACTCGCTATGAGAAGTTAGCGCGTAATTTTAAGTCAATGCTTTATCTGGCGTGTACTATCGTTCATTGTAAGATGAATTGAAGACACGCCCTA
>NZ_BAWH01000055.1 GCF_000586435.1 Psychrobacter sp. JCM 18901 | reverse complement strand
TAAATATTGATTGTATAGTTACGAGTCTACATGAATGTATGGCAAGCTCTACATATATCATCTAAGCATAATATAATAATAAAAACAGCCTAATAAGAAGCGTAAAAGGAACGTCATGTTTGCGATAGAAGTATTACCAACGAATGCAGTAGAATTCGAACACGTCATTCAAACTGTCGCTAGTATAGAAGCGATGGTGCAACCAGATGATGCTTGGAATCAGAAAACATTGGCTGAATTGCTTGAACAAGACAGTATTCGTCTGCTGATTGCTTACGATCAAGCCAAAGAAGAGAGTACTTCTTACCGTGAGATAGTTGGCTATTGCTTATATCAAACGACTTTTGAGCAAGCAGAGGTGTTGCGTATCGGAACTGATCCAGAGCACCAACGACAAGGTATTGCTTCGCAGGTATTGAATAGGCTGCATGAGATGTTACAGCTTAATCAAGTAGAGAGTCTTTTGTTGGAAGTACGTGCAGACAATACGGCGGCGATAGCGTTATACGAGCAACAAGCGTTTAGCATCATTCATAGACGCAAAGGCTATTATAGAATGCCACATAAACCAGCAGTCGATGCATTGATCATGCAGCATAACTATATTTAATGAAGTGAGTAAAGCTTAATGAAAAGTAAGCGGCGATAATAAAAGTAGCTACAACAGCTACGATATAAAAGCAGAATTAACTAAGATTTAAACTTTATTGGAGA
>NZ_BAWH01000056.1 GCF_000586435.1 Psychrobacter sp. JCM 18901 | reverse complement strand
GATGACAATGGCTTATTCGTCACTAACGGTGATCCTATCAACCCAGAAACCACCACTGTTGGTGCTGGCAGTATCACCTTAACAGGTGGTACCAATAGCGATGTGGTCTTAGGCAACAACGGCCTTGATAACGGTGGCAACAAGATTGTCAACGTTGCAGCGGGCACTATCGGCACAGGCTCAACTGACGCGGTTAATGGCGGTCAGCTATTCGGTACTGCACAGTCTGTTGCTACCAGCTTAGGTGGTAACTCAACAGTGAATGCGGATGGCACAGTTAACGCCCCAAGTTATGAGCTTGATAATGGCAGTAACACCGGTACTAAGGTAACCGTTAACAACGTCGGCGCCGCATTAGGTAACTTAGATGGTCGCACGACCAGCAACACTACCGAGATTAACAAAGGCATCAAATTTGGTAATGGTACAACCAACAACCAATTTGCCTTAGGCGACACCATTAATGTTAAAGGCGACAGCAACCTAACCAGTACCACGACCACTGATGGCGTACAAGTTAGCCT
>NZ_BAWH01000057.1 GCF_000586435.1 Psychrobacter sp. JCM 18901 | reverse complement strand
CGAACTCTACTGCCATATTGACGACTTTATCAGCAATTCAAACCTGAGTTTGACGCTCATTTAATCGCAACGGGACACCAAAGGTTAAGAGCATGCCAGATAAGTGTAGCAGAGATTATGACTGTCTTGGTACTGTTTCATCAACTGCGGTATCGACAGTTTAAGGCGTTTTACTACCATCACATGCTTGGCATGATGAAACGGGCGTTTCCAAATCTGCCGAGTACTCGCGATTTATAGAGCTTGTGCCGCGCAGTATCATGCCACTGTGCAGCTACTTGCAAAGCATGATGGGCGACTGTACGGGCATCAGCTATATTGATTCAACCAAGATAGCAGTTTGTCATAACAAGCGTATCTACCGTCATAAAGTCGTTAAGGGACTTGCGAACCCGAAGGCAAAAGCAGCATGCTGGTTCTATGGCTTTAAGCTGCACGCCATTATCAATCATAAGGGCGAGCTTGTATCTGTTAAAGTCACTGCGGGTAATACGGATGACAGAGTGCCTGTTAAGG
>NZ_BAWH01000058.1 GCF_000586435.1 Psychrobacter sp. JCM 18901 | reverse complement strand
AAGGTAATGCCAATCTTACCGTCATCATCCACGCCCGTTTGCGCCACAGTGATGTTACTGTCACCAATAAAGTCAACTTTGCCATTCGGGCCGATGTTTACTTTATCGGCACCAGAGCCGCTCACATTCCAACCTGCATTTGCAGCAGTGTTGGCTGAGGCAATGGCGTCGTTGATATTGTTCTCACCGGTACCGCCAACATTGCTCATGGTGAAGTCGTTGTTTTCATATTTGGCATTACCGCCTAATACGTTAGTCGCTAGCTATCGCCAGCTGCTTGGATCTGTCCGCCATTAACGGCGTCTTGACTGCCCGTTGCAATAAGACCGTTATCAACGTTGACAATCTTGTTGCCACCATTATCAAGCCCTGCATTGGTCAAGCTGACATTAGTGATGCCAGCAGGAGCCCCTGCTGCTTTGGTGATGGTGATGCCATTATCATTAACGGTTGTGGCACCAGTCGTTACGCTGCCACTAGCTCCTAGATCTAGGTTTTTGTTT